>JAEZLZ010000006.1 GCA_023415055.1 Bacillota bacterium
GGTTACCGTCCGAGACCCCAAGGAGAGGGTTATCAAGGCAATCGTCCTCAAGGAGAGGGTTACCGTCCGAGACCCCAAGGAGAAGGCTACCAAGGTAATCGACCCCAAGGAGAAGGTTACCGTCCGAGACCCCAAGGAGAGGGTTATCAAGGCAACCGACCTCAGGGAGAGGGTTACAGACCGAGACCTCAGGGAGAGGGTTACCAGGGCAACCGTCCACAAGGAGAGGGCTACAGACCGAGACCTCAAGGAGAAGGCTACCAGGGCAATCGACCCAATGCACAGGGCGGACAGCAGGGCAGAGGTAATTATGGAGGTCAAGGCGGTTATAACAGACCGAACAATGGACAGAGACCGGGAGGCGGATTTAATCCTCGTGGTTTTGAAGACATGGGTAAGGATGACGATGATAAGCCTAGCTACGGTAACCGCGGCCCGGCTGCTAAGAAAGGCACCGGCAGAGGCGGCAGTGAACGTAAGAACTTTGATCAGCAGATTCTAGATCAGAAGGTTGCAGAAAAGAACGATAACAGTAACAAGAGAAATAGAGATCGTATCAATAAAGAAAAGAGTTATAAGGATCGTGTCATGGCAGGACGCGAGAATGATGAGATCAAGGCTAAGCTGCTTCCGAAGAAGGGCCAGTTTATCCAACCGAAGCCGATTCAGGTCGTTGAGGAAGAGATTAAGGTCATTACCATTCCCGAGGTATTAACCATTAAGGAATTAGCAGAAAAGATGAAGAAGCCTTCTGCAGCATTAATTAAGAAGCTATTCCTGGCAGGTAAGATAGTAACCCTGAATCAGGAGATTACCTTTGAAGAAGCAGAAGAAATCGCACTGGAATATGAAATCATTGCAGAGAAAGAGATTCCGGTAAATGAAGTCGAGGAGCTCTTGAAGGAAGAGGAAGAGGATCCTGCTACAATGGAAAAACGTCCTCCGGTTGTATGCGTTATGGGCCATGTTGATCATGGTAAAACTTCATTATTGGATGCCATCCGCGAGAGTAATGTAACCTCCAGAGAAGCCGGCGGAATTACGCAGCATATCGGTGCGTATGTCGTAGAGGTCAATGGAGAGAAGATTACATTCTTAGATACACCTGGACACGAAGCCTTCACAGCAATGCGTAAACGTGGTGCAAAATCCACTGACATCGCAATTTTGGTTGTTGCTGCAGACGATGGAGTAATGCCACAGACGATCGAGGCAATTAATCATGCTAAGGCAGCCGGTGTTCAAATTATTGTAGCAATCAATAAAATAGATAAACCAAGTGCCAATATAGAACGAGTAAAGCAAGAGCTGACTGAGTATGAGCTGATTGCAGAGGATTGGGGTGGAGATACCATCTTTGTTCCGGTTTCCGCGCATACGAAGGAAGGTATTGACCATTTACTGGAAATGATACTGCTCACTGCAGAAGTTACTGAATTAAAAGCAAATCCGAATCGTAATGCGAGAGGTATCGTTATTGAGGCAGAGCTAGATAAGGGTAGAGGTCCGGTTGCTACCATCCTGGTACAGAAGGGTACACTTCGTGTCGGTGATAATGTAGCAGTCGGTGCAGCTTTCGGTAAGGTACGTGCCATGAATGATGACCAGGGAAGAAGAGTGAAGGAAGCAACACCTTCCACACCGGTTGAGATTCTCGGCTTAAATGAAGTTCCGGATGCAGGTGAAACCTTGCTTGCTACCAATAATGAGAAGGAAGCAAGATCAATTGCTGATGCATATCTTGCACAAAGTAAGGAGAAACTGCTTGCAGATACAAAAGCAAAATTATCACTTGACGGTCTGTTCTCTCAGATTCAGGCTGGTAATATCAAAGAGCTTAACCTTATTATCAAAGCAGATGTTCAAGGCTCTGTAGAGGCAATGAAGCAGAGCTTGTTAAAGCTTAGCAATAAAGAGGTTGCAGTACGCGTTCTTCATGGTGGAGTTGGTGCCATCAATGAATCCGACGTAATTCTTGCCAGCACCTCTAATGCTATTATCATCGGTTTCAATGTGAAACCGGACAATGCAGCAAAAGAGACAGCGGACCGCGAGAAAGTGGATGTTAAGCTTTACCGTGTTATTTACAATGCCATCAATGATATTGAAGCAGCGATGAAGGGTATGTTAGATCCGGTATTTGAGGAGCGTATTATTGGCCATGCAGATGTACGTATGACCTTTAAGGCTTCCGGTATTGGTACGATTGCAGGCTCCTATGTAATTGACGGTAAAGTAATCAGAGGAAGTAAAGCAAGAATATATAGAGACAATACCTTAATTTATGAAGGAATCTTAGCATCCCTGAAGAGATTCCAAGATGATGTCAAAGAGGTTGCTGCAAATTATGAATGCGGACTTGTATTTGAAAAATTTAATGATGTCAAGGAAGGCGATAAGGTTGAGCTCTATGTAATGGTTGAAGTGCCCCGCTAGTTCTTTCCGGGAGCATGGAGCTGCTTTTCATAGGCAGTATGGAGGTTGTTATGAGGAAAAACAGTATTAAGAACACCAGAATAAACGGTGAAGTTCAGAAGGTGCTGAGTACCTTAATCAGCAGGGAGATCAAGGATCCGAGAATTAATCCTATGACCAGTGTGGTAGCCGTAGAGGTTGCCCCTGATCTAAAGACTGCCAAGGTATACATCAGTGTCCTGGGCGATGAGGAATCCAAGGAATCCACCCGCAAGGGATTGAAGAGTGCAGCTTCCTTTATGCGAGGACAATTGGCAAAGACTCTGAACCTGAGAAATACTCCCGAACTTACCTTTATCATTGATAATTCCATTGAATATGGAGTTAATATGTCTAAGCTGATTGATGAGGTCAACAGAAAATCCACTCATCATGACGAAGGCCTTATGGATGATTTGGATGATGAGGAAGATACAGAGGATGACGTAGAGAGAGAAGATTAAACTTCTCATAGAAGAGGATAATAGCCTATGAATAAGATTAATGCAGAAGTAATGGGTGCAAAGAGAATTGCAATTGCCGGACACATCCGACCGGACGGGGACTGTATTGGTTCCTGTACGGCACTCTACCTGTATCTGAGCCAGAACAAAGAAAAGCTGGGTCTTGAGCAGGTAGACGTATATCTGGAACCCTTTGGGAACGAATTTCGTATTCTGACCGGTGTGGATGAGATCAAACACTCCTATGATACAGAAGAGTGTTACGATACTTTTATTTCACTGGACTGCGGAAGCTTAGATCGGTTAGGAAATGCATTAAAATTTTATAACACAGCTAAGAAAACAATTAACATTGACCACCACATCAGCAACCAGGCTTTTGCTAAGGTGAACCATGTGGTGGCCGATGCATCCTCAACTTGTGAGGTCTTATTTACCTTAATGGATGAGGAAGAGATCACAGCAGAAATAGCTGCAGCTTTATATGTGGGACTCATTCATGATACCGGAGTGTTCAAGCACAGTAATACCTCAGAGAAAACCATGAATATCGCAGGAAAGCTCATCTCAAAGGGGATTGATTTTTCTAATCTGATTGATGAATCCTTTTATGCCAAAACCTATATGCAGAATCAGATTCTGGGACGCTGCCTTATGGAAAGCATGCTGGTGCTGGAAGGAAAAGTCGTTTTTGCTTCTCTAAGCCGAAGAATGCTAGACTTTTACGGAGCTACCACGGCGGATCTGGATGGTATTATCGATCAACTTCGGGTAACGAAGGGGACGGAAGTTGCTATCTTTATCTATGAGACTGACGTACATGAATATAAGGTGAGCATGCGATCCAACGGTGAGCTTAATGTAAGCAGGATTGCGGTGTATTTCGGCGGTGGAGGTCACATCAAGGCTGCCGGATGTACGATGCATGGCTCGGTACATGATGTTATCAATAATTTAACTGCACATATCGAAGCACAATTAAAGGAAATCGAAGACTCAAAGAACCAGCTTTGATAAGGGGTACTGAAAATTGATTGATGGAATAATCAATGTTTATAAAGAAAAAGGATATACCTCTTTTGATGTTGTTGCAAAACTGAGGGGTATCTTAAAAATGAAAAAAATCGGGCATACGGGAACTCTGGACCCGGATGCGGAAGGTGTCTTACCGGTATGTATTGGCAAAGCTACAAAGCTTGTAGATCTGATTACCGAGAAGGATAAGACTTATCATGCAGTAGGCAGGCTCGGGATCACAACCGATACCCAGGATATGACCGGAAAGATAATCAAATCATCCGAAGTTGATATTAGTTATGAGGAGTTATCCAGGGTGATAAACAGCTACATAGGGGAATATCTTCAATTGCCTCCCATGTACTCTGCCATCAAGGTGGATGGTAAAAAGCTGTATGAACTGGCAAGGCAAGGCAAAGAAGTGGAACGGGAGAGACGCAAGGTCGTCATACGGGATATCCAATTACTTCAATATGTAGCTGACAATCAAGAATTCAGTGTGATTGTAGATTGCGGAAAAGGCACCTACATCCGTACCCTTCTTCATGATATCGGCGATACTCTGGGTTGTGGAGCCGCTATGAAGAGCCTTGTGCGAACCAAGGTAGGAGTATTCTCATTGGAGGAAGCATTGAAGCTTTCCGAAATCGAAGAACTGGTGAAAACAGACATGCTTACCCCACATATCCATACAATTGATACAATTTTTTCCCATTATTCAAAACTGGTTGTGACAGGAGAGACTCAAAAACGAATCTATAACGGTAATATATTTACCACGGGACAGGTACCTACATTAAATGATAAGGAACTGACCGATACGGTTCGGGTATATGACAGCGAGGAACGCTTTATCGGGTTATATGCGTATCTTTCGGAAGAGAAGGTATTTAAACCGATAAAAATGTTCTTATGATTTGAATGTCTGCAATCTGGAGGATACGATGGAATATATAGCTGGAAATACAGATTTTATATATAAAAATACGGTTGTAACCCTTGGTAAGTTTGACGGATTGCACCTTGGTCACCAGGAATTAATTGATCAAGTGATTGCTTACAAACAACAGGGACTCAAGGCGGTAATGTTCAGCTTCCTGATGCATCCGGGTAATCTTTTTTCCGACAAGGAATTTGAACTTATTTATACGGAGGAAGAAAAGGTATCCAAATTAAATCACTCCGGAATTGATGTATTGATTTCGTACCCTTTTACGGAGGAGACCAGATCCATGGAGCCGGAAGCGTTTATCAGTGAAATACTTGTGAAAAAGCTGGATGTCAAGGTGATCGTTGTCGGTAAGGATTTTCGCTTTGGATACCGGGCAAGGGGAGATGTAGATTTCCTGAAGCAGAGAGAAGTGGCCTATGGTTACAAAGTAGTGGACTGCGAGAAACGTACCTGGAAGAATGAAGTCATCAGCAGTTCAGCAATAAGAAAAGCACTAAAGCAGGGTGATATCGAGTCTGCTAACATCATGCTTGGCAAGCCCTACATGATTCGGGGTGAGGTCCTGCATGGCCGCCGTATTGGCCGCACCATTGGTATGCCTACGACAAACCTGGTCCCGGCTACTTCGAAGTTGCTGCCGCCCTGCGGAGTATACGTATCTACGACCTTAATCGACGGAAAACATTACGGCAGTGTAACGAACATAGGGTATAAGCCGACGGTTGGAGAAGAAGAATATATTGGTGTCGAGACTTATATCTTTGACTTTAACGAGGATCTCTACGGTAAGATGATTGAAGTAGAATTATACTTTTATATCCGACCTGAATTAAAATTTGATTCAATCGAAGAGCTAATCATTAAGATGAGAGAAGATATGATTATTGCAAAGAATTATTTAAAAAAATTTTAGATTATTGCCCTGAGCTGGCGGATGACTTCTTATACGAAGCTGATCACGCAGGCCGGGGCAATTTTGTAGTAGCGGAACTATATCTAGGATACGGCAGAAGATGTAAGATCGTGAGTTTTGTTAAAATTGATATAAACTATATTCGACTGTTAAGTAGCTATTAATCGGTGAAGTATCGAGTGTCAAAAGCACCTATGGTGCTTTCCGGAAAGAAACGATTGTCTTGCAAGCTGGCTTGCAACAGCAATCGTTTCCTTCCGGAAAGGCACAATACACGATTCATCGTGTATTGTGTCTTTTGACACGGTGAGTGTACAAAAAAACAGGGACGTAAAAAAATCTAAAATAAAAATCATATTGACCTAAACTAAAACCTCCATATTAAGGAAACATCTTATTATCAAATTATCCCTTAATTATAATATAATTAAAAATATGGAAAAATAATTCCAAGATACTGATTTGTATTGTATACTTAGTTAAATGCTTCACAATAATGATTAATATAAGTGACGGGGGTAGGAATGATGTTATCAGTGAATAATGTAACTAAGAAATATGGTAAGCTGATTGCAAATGATCAAATCAGCTTTGATATCAATTCCAAGGAGATTTCCATTCTTCTTGGACCGAACGGTGCAGGAAAATCAACAATTATTAAATGTATTGCAGGACTCTTAAAATTTGACGGAAATATTCTGATTAATGGGAGTGAGAATAAATCCATCCAGGCAAAGAGAGAGCTGGGTTATATTCCTGAAATTCCGGCACTTTACGATATGCTAACGGTATGGGAGCATATGGAGTTCATAGCCAGAGCTTATTCTCTTCAGAATTGGAAGAGCCGAGCAGAAGAACTTCTGGTGCGTTTTGAATTAGAGGACAAGAAGAAAAAGCTTGGTAATGAATTATCAAAGGGTATGCAGCAAAAGGTAAGTATCTGCTGTGGTCTTCTGCCGGAACCGAAGGTAATCCTGTTTGATGAGCCTCTGGTTGGTCTGGACCCTCATGCTATTAAGGAATTGAAGAATATGTTCCTTGAGCTTCGCAACAACGGAGCGGCCATCCTAATCAGCACACATATGCTTGACAGTGTGGAAGAGTTCTGGGATAGTACGAACATAATGATGAACGGAAAAATAGCAGCAAGAAGAACTCGCAAAGAAATTGAGGGTTCAGGAGAAAATCTGGAAGCATTATTTTTTAACATTACCGAAGGAGAGAAAGAAAAATCGAAGGAATTAACAGGTGTGGACAGGAAGCCGAACTCTACAGCGGAAGGAGAACGGTAAATATGAAGGCGTTGGCTTATTTAATGATTACACGTATCAAGAACCGGATTCTATCTTTGAAGAAGAAGCCTGCAATGCTGATACTCTATCTGTTTATTATTGCCTGTGTTGCTTTTTCAGTGATTATTTTACTGATCTCAAATAGGGATATGCAGCAGATAAATTATGCGGATGATCGTATCCTGCTTCTTATTCTTTCCGGACTGGGATTATTATATCTATGGATATTTACTAACTCCGGCTTATCAACAGGATCAAGCTTATTCACTATGCCGGATGTGGGCTTGTTGTTTGTGGCACCGATTTCCTCGAAGAAGATCTTATTTTACGGTTTGATTAATACATTGGGGAAATCCTTGCTTGGTTCAATTTTTATCTTTTATCAGATCGGAAATCTGAAAACAAATTTCGGATATGGCTTTAAAGAAATACTTGCGTTGTTTTTGATTTTTGCCTTAATGGTAATGTTTTGCCAGCTGCTGGCAATTGGAATCTATATCTTCTCTAATGGCAATGAGAATCGTAAGAAGCTTGTCCGTATATTGATTTATGCCCTGTACGGAATAATTGTGATTGGGGTATTGATGATACAGAGGCATGAGCAGATGGGACTATGGCAGGCTATATTAAGGCTGACCGATCAGAGCTGGTTTGGTTATCTGCCGGTTGCAGGCTGGGTAAGTATGTTCTTCCAGGGTGTTGTTCATGGTTCTGTACCGATGATATTCATTCCGCTTATACTTTTTTTTGTAGCAGGTGCAATGATTGTATCCTTTCTTACCATGGGCACGGCTGATTATTATGAGGATGTACTTGTCTCAACGGAAACAACATATCAGACCCTGAGTGCTGCTAAGGAAGGCAGAAGTATTCCGAAAGCTAATGCAAGAAGAATAAAGGTTAAGGATAGCGAGCAGGGGATTAAGCACGGGATGGGTGCAAGCACCTTTTTATATAAACATATTCTTGAGCTTCGTAGAAAGAGCAGATTTGTCTTTGTGGATACTTACACCATATTACTAATGTGTGGAACAGGAGCTGCCGGATATTATTTTAATCGATTTGATGCCCCTTCTGAGGCAGCCTATTTTATTCTTGGAACGGCTGTTTATTTACAATTTATCTTCTCGATGATGGGAAAACTGAAAACAGAACTGTTAAAGCCGTATATATTTCTGATACCGGAAAAATCAATAAAAAAAGTATTTATGGCTTCCTTGTCCTCGTTGATTAAACACGGAATAGACGGAACTCTAATGTTTTTGGTATTGATACTGACCGGAGGCACGGATCCTCTGACCGGATTATTATCCGCGATTGCCTATACCTCATCGGGGGCTGTGTTCGTGGCACTGACGATTCTTTATCAGAGAGTACTGGGTGGACAGCCGAATAAACTTGTACAGATGTTCTTGAGCATTGGAATATTGATTGCTGTTATGGGACCTGCAATCGGTGTCTCTGTTGTAGCCGCAATTATATTACCAAATGCACTGGATTTCTTATGCACCCTGCCATTTTCTATTTTATGTATTCTCATCGCTGCATTAGTATTGGTTGCCTGCGGTAATCTGATCGATAAAACAGAATATACGGGTAAAAGTTGAAGAAGCGGTAATCTGAAGCTTAAGTGAAATTCTTTCATTTGTGCTCATTTGTGTTTATTCTGCAAAAAAATGTTTACAATAAGACTTAAATATGTTATTATTCCATAGTGATAACCAGCCAATACCAGGAATTTGGACACTCCGACCTTATTCTTAGTATTAGGCGTTTCAATGAAAGGAGAAAATTACAATGATTAGCAAAGAGAAAAAGCAGGAAATCATCAAAAACTTCGGAAGAACACCTGAGGATACAGGATCACCGGAGGTTCAAATCGCACTCTTATCAGAGAGAATTAATGAGTTAACTGAGCATTTGAAGAACAATAAGAAGGATCATCATTCCAGAAGAGGTCTTCTTAAGATGGTTGGACAAAGAAGAGGCTTACTTGAGTACTTAAAGAAAACGAATATCGATGGATATCGTACTCTCATCGAGCGTTTAGGTTTAAGAAAATAGTAATCATCTAAATTTACTTTAAGCTGTCCCTTGTTATAGCCGCTCGTGCTCAAACAGGGGCAGTTTTTTTATACTAAAAATCAACACCGGTTCATAATATTGCTACCGGCGGCAGTTTGGAGATGAATATGAGACTGATAAATGATATGCTAAAGGACAAAGCGTTTCTCTCGAAAACCTTTGCGATTACTGTTCCAATTGCTTTGCAAAACTTACTAAATAATGTTTTGAATCTGGTTGATACGTTGATGATTGGCCGCTTGGGTGAGACAACGGTTGCTGCGGTCGGACTGGCAAATAAAGTATTCTTTGTTTTTTCGTTATTAATGTTCGGAATCTGCAGCGGTTCCGGGATACTCGCCTCACAATATTATGGTAAGCGGGAATTGGTTAATATACAAAGAGTATTAAAAATGTCATTGATGATTGGAGTAGGAGCCTCTTTTCTATTTGTCATTCCGGGTGTATTCTTTCCCGAAGTGGTTATGAGAATCTTTACCCCATCACAGGAAACGATTAAAATCGGTGCTGCCTATTTAATTATCATAGCCATCAGTTACCCGCTGACAGCGGTAACAAATTGCTATGTGGCGGTGCTACGCAGTATGAATTATGTTAAGCTTCCGGTGGTGATAACATCGATTGCGATTGTAGTGAATGTGGTATTTAATTATGGCTTAATCTTCGGTAAGTTAGGTATGCCGGAGTTGGGAGTTGCCGGCGCGGCAATAGCAACGCTGCTCGCACGAGTGGTCGAAGTAAGTGCCTTGTTAATCATCGTATATTCACACAAGGCAGGGGACAGTGGTGTCGGCGATTTTGTACATACAAAATATGTGAAAGCCAAAGAGAACGGAGTTGCCTTCCTGCACCGTTCCTTTGTAAATAAATACGTCGGAACAGCAGCACCGGTCATCGCCAACGAGTTTATGTGGGGATTGGGTGTTACCATGTATTCGCTTGTTTATGGGAGAATGGGTGATGCTGCAACAGCAGCAATTACGATTACCGGTACGGTGGAACAGGTTGCTTTAGTATTTTTCTTTGGAATCTGCAATGCAGCCGCTGTCATTTTAGGCAATGAAATGGGCGCTGATAAGCTGAAGGATGCGGAAAAGCACGCCAAGTATTATATGGTGTTATTATTTGGATTATCCTTGATCGGTGTAGCTGTCATTTTAATCGTAAAGGAGCCGGTAATCGGTATCTTTGACATGTCATCGACGGTTAATCAATATATTCGCTACTGTATTATAGTTTTTGCACTTTATACTCCGATTCGAATGCTTAATTGCTTGATTATCGTGGCAATTCTTCGAAGCGGTGGAGATACGAAGGCAGCGTTGTTCCTGGATGTCAGCAGTGTCTGGTTGATCGGGATTCCGATGGCAGTGCTTGGCGGACTTGTTCTTCACCTTCCAATCTACTTCGTCTATGCGATGATCACGGTGGAGGAGATCTATAAGCTGATCTTCGGCATGCTACGGTACCGTAAGAAGAAATGGTTGAAGAATATTGTTGCATAATAAATCTATTCTGATGTGGATTATGATGGTAATGAAAAGCAATGACTTATGCAAAATATTTCTTAATATGACACCAAACAGCTCTGATTATCATAAATTATATTGAATGCGATTTAAAGCATTTGAACTGATGCTGTAATTGGTCAGAAAATATCATGATAAGGAGTGAAACGTTTGGCTTATAGAATGAGAAATAATAATTATAATAACAATGTGGATCAAAGAGAAAGCAATTATATGGGCGCCAGAGTAAGTGAAGAGATGTGCCATAATAAACAAAAGCATGTACACGAGCTTCAAGGAGCCGTAAAAGTTGCAGATGAAGATGATCCTCATACCCATCGTTTTTGTACGGTTACAGAAGAAGCGATCCCGATTGGAGAAGGCGAGCATGTGCATGAGGTCTGTTTTAAGACGGATTTCTTTGATAATCATTATCATGAATTCAAAGGAAGAACCGGTCCTGCAGTAATCGTCGGGGACAGACATGTTCATTATATTGAATCTGTTACAACCGAAAATGATGATCATCGTCATGCATTCGAAGCAGCAACCTTAATCAATGATCCGATCAAAAAAGAGCATAAGCATGAATGCTGCGATAATCGCCCGTGGGATCATTCGCGCAGAGATATAAATTACTAATACTTCAAGGATATTTTCAAAATAAGTGACATGTCAGAGTGTTATCAAAGTACATGGTTAAGTAAAAGGGAAGAATAATATGCATTTCATAATGCACGATTATTCTTCCTTTTTACTAGTAATTCGTTTTGTGGCAAGATCTTTTTTATTAATATCAAGATTAATAGGGTATAATATAGAAGGTGTTGCTGTTCGCACCCCAATCAAACTCAATCTGCTATATTTTAGATCGCGATGTGAACATTAACGGTTTTGGAACTTGTTTCCTCAATTTGAGAAAAAACTTGTAGCATATTGGTTATAATAATGGTATAATAATGAAGTTAGAGTGGCGGGAGGACATCCCGAGACTTCTGAAAAGGTTATCGAAATCATAGGTGATCGGTAGGTTTTTCAGTTG
Source organism: Bacillota bacterium (assembly GCA_023415055.1). Taxonomy (GTDB): domain Bacteria; phylum Bacillota; class Clostridia; order Lachnospirales; family Lachnospiraceae; genus Mobilitalea. Next base: position 11,728 of record JAEZLZ010000006.1, read on the forward strand.
TTTCGGTACCTCCGACTCTAATATTTATTTAATTAGAAAAGGAGATTAATCTATGTACAAAAGTTATTCAATGGATTTAGCAGGCAGAACACTTACCGTAGATGTCGGCAGAGTTGCTGCTCAGGCAAATGGTGCTGCTTTGATGCATTATGGTGATACGGTTGTATTATCCACAGCAACTGCATCTGATAAGCCGAGAGAGGGAATCGATTTCTTCCCCTTGAGTGTAGAATATGAAGAGAAATTATATGCAGTAGGCAAGATTCCCGGTGGTTTTATTAAGAGAGAGGGTAAGGCTTCCGAGAATGCGATTCTTACCTCCCGCGTAATTGACCGCCCGATGAGACCTTTATTTCCGAAGGATTATAGAAATGATGTTACACTGAACAATTTGGTTCTTTGCGTTGACCAGGATTGTTCGCCGGAGGTTACTGCGATGATAGGTTCTGCAATTGCAACCTGTATCTCAGATATTCCTTTTGACGGACCGACCGCATCTACTATGGTTGGCATGGTTGATGATGAATTTGTATTTAACCCTACCTCGACTCAGAGAGAGAAATCAACTCTTGCCCTTACCGTTGCATCTACCAAGGATAAGGTTATCATGATTGAGGCCGGTGCCAATGAGATACCGGAAGCTAAGATGATTGAAGCTATCTTCGCAGCACATGAGCTGAACCAGAAGATCATTGCTTTCATCGATACCATCGTTGCAGAGGTTGGTAAGCCGAAGCATGATTATATCGTTTGTGACACTCCCGTAGATCTTTACGAAGATATGGTGAATTTCATCACTCCCGAGGCAATGGAAGTCGCAGTATTTACAGATGAGAAGCAGGTAAGAGAAGCAAATATCAGAGAAATCACTGAGAAATTAGTTGCACGTTATGAGGAAACTCATCCGGAATGGCTTCCATTACTTGGTGAAGCAATCTATAAATTTGAGAAAAAAACCGTTCGTAAGATGATCTTAAAGGATCAGAAGCGTCCGGATGGAAGAAAAATCACCGAGATCAGAAGACTTGCAGCTGAGGTTGATGTATTACCCAGAACTCATGGTTCCGGTATGTTTACTCGTGGTCAGACTCAAGTACTTACCATAACTACCTTAGGTGCTCTTGCTGAGACCCAGAGATTGGACGGTATCGACGAGAATGAGACCGGTAAGAGATATATGCATCACTACAATTTCCCCTCCTATTCTGTAGGTGAGACAAAACCCTCCAGAGGTCCGGGAAGACGTGAAATCGGTCACGGTGCATTAGCTGAGAGAGCTTTAGTTCCGGTACTTCCCAGTGAAGAAGAGTTCCCTTATGCAATCCGTACTGTATCCGAGGTATTAGAAAGCAATGGTTCTACCTCACAGGGTAGTATCTGTGCTTCTACCTTATCCTTGATGGCAGCCGGTGTTCCTATTAAAGCAATGGTAGCTGGTATCTCCGTTGGTTTAGTAACCGGAGAGAGCGATGATGACTATATTATTTTAACTGATATTCAGGGACTTGAGGATTTCTTTGGTGATATGGACTTTAAGGTTGCAGGTACTCATAAGGGTATTACCGCTATTCAGATGGATATTAAGATCCATGGCTTAACCAGAGAGATTATCGAGAAAGCAATCTATAGAACCAAAGAAGCAAGAACTTATATCTTGGATGATGTTATGGCACCGGTTATCGCTGAGCCCAGACCGGAGGTTGGTCCTTACTCACCGAAGATCGTTCAGATTAAGATCGATCCTTCTAAGATCGGTGAGGTTGTTGGTCAGAGAGGTAAGACCATCAATGCAATTATTGATCAGACCGGTGTTAAAATCGATATTACCGATGACGGTGCAGTATCTGTATGCGGTGTTGATAAAGACAGCATACAGAAGGCATTGGATATCATTAAGATGATTGTAACCGAGTTTGAAGAAGGACAGCAGTATACCGGTAAGGTCGTAAGCATTAAGGACTTCGGTGCATTCATCGAGTTTGCTCCCGGTAAGGAAGGTATGGTTCATATCTCTAAGATCGCGAAGCACAGAGTTGAGCATGTAGAGGATGTCCTTACCTTAGGCGATGTCGTTAAGGTTGTATGCCTTGGACAGGACAAGATGGGAAGAATCAGCTTCAGTATCAAAGATGCTCAGTAGGGATTTGTAACAGAAAAAGATAGGTTTGATTGGCTGATGCCGGGGTAGATACAAGCACCCATATGTAGTTTTGGATTCAGTACATTGAGATAGAAGGTCCGCAAGGGATCAACATGTGAAGTGATACATGTTGATCCCTTGCGGACCTTTAGCTTTGCTGTTCTGCATACGAGATACATTTATGAGTACTTATATCTGCTCCGGCATTTGTCCTTTAACATAAGTTTATGTACAATAATCCCTGCTGTCAGACAAATGGACTGTTGAAGAAAGTTGATTTATGAGGAGAAATTAATATAATTGAAAAAGGGTATAACGATATAGATAAGCACAAACTAGAATAAATTGATATGGATATTATTTTTTGATCAGGACTTAGGTAAGAACATAAGTTAGAATATGAGTAGGAATTATTATTAAAACCTAAGTAAGGATACAAGCAAGATCCAAAACAATACATGAACATAAATTAGAACAGGAAAAAGACACTAAGAATGGTTGCCAGAGCGGATTTAATTTAGGAAAGGTATGTTTTGTCACCTGTTGCAGTTGAAGTCGGATACTAAGTGTTTTTTAATCTTCCCTTAACTTGACTTTGATGGTTAGGAATATTATGATTAGTATTGTGAAATTATTACAACGACGGGTAGATAAGGAAACGCTGCCAGGCTATGTAATAACGGATGAAAAGTATATTAGGAAGGATGAAACTATGAAAAAACGATTATTATCTTTATTGCTGGTGCTGTTCCTTGTTATCACTCTGATACCGAATGAACAGGCATTGGCTGCAACATCGAAGGCACAGACGGGCGAGGAGCTGCAGACACTTGCAAATGCTCAGCCGTATAGTGACTGGGCATATCGGGACCTGATTGTGGCACAGAGCTATGGACTGTTTCCGGACACCTGGTTTACAAAGGATATGACTGCACCTATTTCAAAAGGCGGTTTATCCATACTGATTGCCGGTTTCAGAAACAAGATGCTGAATACAAAGAATGTTCAATCCGTGAAGGAATCGCCGGAAAGTTATACAAAAAGCCTAACGGTAGAAGAGGTTATCAATCAGCTGTATCAATCAGCTGCTTCTTATACCCTTACCAAGGATCTTGCTCTTAAGAATACCAAGGCTGTTACCTTCATGAAGGACAACGGAATTTATACCGGCAAGAACGGTGAGCTTTCTTTGAAGCAACCTTGTTCCATTGAGCAGGCTTGTGTTATTGCAACCAGATTTGTAACCTGTATCTATGATAAGCTGGAGGCTAGTGCAAAAGGCTTTTTCTGGGAAGCAAAGGCGAACGGCAATACTGTTTATATGCTTGGTTCCATTCATCTTGCATCGACAGATATCTATCCTCTAAGTGATAAGCTGTTGGATACATATCACAGCGCAGATGCTTTAGCGGTAGAGGTTAACCTGTTTGATCAGGCCGGTGCCTTAGGCCTTGTAAACAGAGCCTTCTATACCGACGGAACCACCTTAAAGGATCATGTATCCAAGGAGACCTATGATAAAGTAATTGCTCTGGGGGCAAGCTTTGGTTATCCGGAGTCACAGATGGCTATGCTAAAGCCTTGGTATATTTATATTTCCTTCTATTCCATGACCATGACCGATTCTGGTACAGCCACGGAGGCAGCTACCAGTGCTAATCTTGGTATTGATATGAATTTCTTAACGGATGCCTATCTTAGTGGCAAGCCGATACTTGAAGTAGAAGGTTACAAGGGACAGGGAGATATGCTGGAGAGCTTTTCCGACGAGCTTGGTGAATATCTGGTGAATGAGACGATCGATTCTCTGAATAAAACCGTACAGGGAACAGACAACAGCAATTCTGACAGCCTTGACCAGATGCTGGAACTATGGCGTACCGGAGATGCAGAAAGCTTTAAGCAATATACCAGCTTCGATTATGAGTACAAGGATATGATCAGCGATGATACCACTGCGGCAGAGCAGAAGGTATTAACCGAGTTTTATGATAAGCTTTTTATCATTCGTAATAAAACGATGGCTGCTTACATTGAATCACTTCTGAAGGCAGAGGGTGGACACACTTATTATGTGATTGTCGGAGCAGGTCATTATCTTGGGGATGATAATATTATTGATATTCTGTCCGATAAGGGTTATGTAATCACACAGATAAAATAGTATTTTCATTCGTGTTGTGAATGGAATCCCGGTAACCGGGAATATAATAAGGTGATGTGGTAATACATCGCTTTCATTCTGAGAATTTTGCAGTGTTTGAAAGGATGATTACAACAGCACCTTATTTCTTTTATCGCCGTTGTAAATAATAAGGGAATATGATAGAATCATATTAATAAGACCGACATACTGACATTACACATACTTGCTACGCAAAGAAGAAAAGCTGTAAAACTTAATACGGAATTATGTTATGTCTGATTAACAAATAGTAGGAATTAGGTTTGTATATGGTGCTCGCTGTGTGGTTAAATAACATTAAGAATAGGAAGGGACCTATATGACGAAGATTAATCAGCTATCCAACAAGGTTACAGTCGTAACAGAAGTATTACCATATTTGCAAAGTGCATCCTTAGGTATTTGGATAAGAGCAGGCTCATCTGACGAAAATGAGAGCAATAACGGTATTGCACATATTATTGAACATATGCTTTTTAAAGGAACAAAAAACCGCAGTGCGAAGCAGATTGCAGATGAAATGGCTCGAATCGGCGGAAATATGAATGCATTTACCAGTAAGGAATGCACCTCATATTATGCTACAACTCTAAGTGAACATTTACCGATTGCAATTGATATTATCTCAGATATGCTTACTAATTCATTGATTGATGACAGAGCCCTCAAGAAGGAGAAAGGTGTTATCATTGAAGAAATAGATATGTATGATGACTCTCCAGAGGATTTGGTACATGAGATGCTGCAGCAGAGAATATGGAAGGATCATCCCCTGGGTTATATGATCTCGGGTACGAAGAAGATAGTACGCAGCGTAACAAGAGAACAGATACTGGATTTTATGGATACTTATTATGTCGGCGAGAATATGATTATTTCGGTGGCAGGGCATTTTAATGAGGATGAGATCATAAGTTTATTAGAAGAGAAATTTGGTTCAATAAAAGCAGAAAGCTCAAAGGCAAATAAGGAAAGAAGCATGCCGGAATATAACCGTGTCCAATGTAAGCGACATAAGGATATCGAACAGCTTCATTGTAATATTGCATTTGACTGTATATCCTATCTTTCCGAAGACAGATATGTGCTGTCCGTATTGAACTCGATTCTCGGCGGTAGTGTTAATTCCCGTTTGTTCCAGAAGATCAGAGAGAACAGCGGATTAACTTATTCGATATACTCCTATGGCAGTTCCTACCGGGATACGGGACTCTTTCATATCTATGCAGCGATGAACCCATCACAGACACCGGTTGTGATTAAGAAGATCTATCAGATTTTGGCTGATATTAAAAAGAAGGGTGTGACGGCGGAGGAACTTTCCATGACCAAGGAGCAAATCAAGACAGAACTGATTCTGGGTAACGAAAGTGCCAAGAGCCGGATGAACTCGAACGGAAAAGCATTACTCAACCGTGGTAGGTTAATGCCGATAGATGAACTGATTGAAGGAATTAATCGGGTCAGTAGAACTAAAATTATTGATTTTGCCAATCAATATTTGAATCCGGTTACAGCATCGGTCTCCTTAGTGGGAAACCTAAAGGATGTAGATAAAAAAATTTTAGAGTATTAGTCATAAAAATTATATCATTGGGAGGTAGTAGAATGAGGTATGAAATCGTTGGTGAGCCATTACCTGTAGTTACCTGCTATGTTAACTCGGGTGAGACGCTGATCACGGAACGCGGCTCTATGAGTTGGATGAGTCCGAATATGAAGATGGAGACATCAACCAATGGCGGAATAGGAAAAGCACTCGGAAGAATGTTCTCCGGTGATTCTTTGTTTCAGAACCGATACACGGCGATAGGTGCGGAGGGTATGATTGCTTTTGCCTCCAGCTTTCCAGGATCTATCCGGGCACTGGAAATAGGTCCCGGTAACAATATGATCGTTCAAAAATCCTCATTCTTAACATCGGAAGCAGGTGTTGAATTATCACTGCATTTTCAGAAGAAGCTTGGTGCCGGGTTATTCGGCGGTGAGGGATTTATCATGCAGCGACTTTCCGGCAGAGGAATCGCATTCATCGAGATCGATGGATATGCAGTCGAATATACCCTTCAGCCCGGACAACAGATGGTTATTGATACAGGATATCTGGCGGCGATGACGGAGAGTTGCACGATGGAGATCCATACAGTACCTGGATTAAAGAATATGTTCTTTGGCGGGGAAGGTGTCTTCAACACGGTGGTAACCGGACCCGGCAGGATTATTCTTCAGACGATGCCGGTAATCAGCGTTGCCAATACGCTCATTCCGTTTTTACCTACCGGAAATAAATAAAATATGAGGATAGGAGATCCGAAGTCTTACAATAGCGGATTTTCTATCCTCTTTATTCGTGACAATTGAAAGTTCGCGAAGCGTGCTTTCTAACGTTTTATGGACGAGGAAATTTCGTCCTATGAAATACATGTGAAATGGTTTAATATATCTGTGGTAACTCACGGATTAGTTATGAATTGTTATGGTATAGGAGGCCTCAAACACATCTCCTGCAGCAAGCTCATTGCCATATTCCCTTTCCTCAAGTGTTCCATCAAAATCACTGGCATCACAACGGCCATACCAGGGTTCTATACAAATAAAAGGAGCGTTCTTCTTCGCCGGTGACCACAGTCCGAATAGCGGAGCATCAAAGCTTACACTGAGATAGGGCTTCTTCGCGCTGTCAGCTAAGGAGATACAGTGATATTGCTTCTCCTCGATGATGAGTGCATCTCGGTCAAAAAGATGGGTATAAATCGGAAGAAAACCGTCTTCGGTGGTCAAGATATGCTGTTCCTCAAAGGGCTTACGTACTGCCAATCCGTTCTCATCAACTAAAAGATAGTGAACCGGTTTATCGGAATCGAATTGAATATAATAATCCGATTGTCTTTCACCCTCCCTCAAAGGACACAGAAAAGCTGGATGACCTCCGATGGAGAAGTAAAGCTTATCCTCCCCCGTATTGATGACCTTCCAGAGAACGACAATATGATTTTCTTGCAGCTGATAACCAAGCTCTAGGCGAAAATCAAAGGGATATACCTTTTTCGTTTCTTCGTTTGAATCAAGATAAAACCAGAGTTCCTTATCCGATTGGTTCATAATTGTAAAGGTTAAGTCTCTTGCAATACCGTGCTGCGGTAAGGAATAAGTCTGTCCGCGGTAGGTATAAGACTTGTTCTTCAAGGAGCCTACAATCGGGAACAGGATAGGAGAACGGCGTTTCCAATAGGCAGGATCTCCATTCCACAGATATTCGGTTTTTGTATTCTGCTGAAAGATCCGGGTCAGTTCGGCACCGTTATCATCTACCTCAATTGCTAAGATATCATTTATTAATTTATAGGTTGACATCACAATTCCTCCTTTAGCTGTTTCGTTTTCCGGTCTCATTTTATCATAGCAGGCAGTATTTTGCCACAGGTATTTCATGAACTATCCAAGAATACCAGCCTTTCGTTTGACGAACTCTATCGATTATGGCTTGACAATCGGGAAAGGAATGCTATAATTAACGTTAGCAATTGATTATTTTTTGCAATCTATTTTAAATAATACATGTAATTAAAACGTTGACGAGAAGAGTACTATATAGAATAATTCAGAGAGAGATATGCAGGGTGCGAATATCTTATTATGATATATAGGAAGACCAGCTCCGAGTGACCCCAATCCGGTCCGGTGATGCCGTTATCATCTAATTAAGTGGGTGCTATACACCAATAAGGGTGGAACCGCGACGTGAAATATACGCTCGTCCCTTTCGATATGCAGAGTGCAATCGAAAGAGAGGAGTTTTTTTATTTATGACAATGGAAAGTTCGCGAAGCGTGCTTTCTATCATTTCATAGGAAATTTCGTCCTATGAAATTAGATCAATAATAATTCAAATCTGAAAGGAGATTTTAATATGAAAATAACATTAAAGGACGGATCTTTTAAAGATTACGACAAGGCAATGAGTGTAATTGAGATTGCGGGTGATATCAGCGAAGGCCTGGCAAGAATGGCATGTGCCGGAGAAATTGACGGTAAAGTGGTAGATCTTCGTACCATCGTTGACAAGGATTGCAGTTTAAATATATTAACCTTCAATGATGCAGCAGGTAAAGCCGCTTATCGCCACACCACCTCCCATGTATTGGCTCAGGCAGTAAAAAGATTATATCCGGAGGCTAAGCTGGCCATCGGACCTTCGATTGATACCGGTTTCTATTATGACTTTGATATCCCGTCTCTGGATCGTACAGCACTGGATGCTTTGGAGGCAGAGATGAAGAAGATTATTAAGGAGGGTGCGCAGTTGGTTCGCTTTACTCTGCCGCGCGCCGAGGCGATTGCCCTGATGCAGTCAAAGAACGAGCCCTATAAAATAGAACTGATTGAGGATCTGCCGGTGGATGCAGAGCTTTCCTTCTATCAGCAGGGAGACTTTGTAGATCTATGTGCCGGACCTCACTTGATGAGCACAAAAAATATTAAAGCATTTAAGCTGATCAATTCCTCCGGTGCTTACTGGAGAGGCTCTGAGAAGAACAAGATGCTGACCAGAGTCTATGGTACCGCATTTACCAAGAACGCAGAATTAGAGGAGTACCTCGCATATCTTGAGGATATCAAGAAGCGTGATCATAATAAGTTAGGCCGTGAGATGGAGTTATTTACTACCGTTGACGTTATCGGACAGGGACTTCCGCTTCTGATGCCAAAAGGTACAAAGATCATCCAGACTCTTCAGAGATGGATTGAGGATGAAGAGGAACGCCGTGGATATGTCAGAACAAAGACTCCATTAATGGCGAAGAGCGACTTATATAAGATTTCCGGTCACTGGGATCACTATAAAGAGGGTATGTTTGTTCTGGGAGATGAAAAGGTGGATAAGGAAGTATTTGCACTTCGCCCCATGACCTGCCCCTTCCAGTATTATGTATACAAGAACAGTCAGAAATCCTATCGTGATCTCCCCCTTCGTTATGGTGAGACCTCTACCTTGTTCCGTAATGAAGACTCCGGTGAGATGCACGGATTAACCCGAGTTCGTCAGTTTACGATTTCCGAAGGCCATTTGATTGTTAGACCGGATCAGATGGATGAAGAGTTTAAGGGTTGTCTGGACCTCGCGAGATATTGCTTAAAGACATTAGGAGTAGAAGAGGATGTAACCTATCGCTTGTCCAAGTGGGATCCGAATAACAAAGAGAAATACATCGGAACCGAAGAGGTCTGGGAAGAGACACAGGGTAGAATCCGTAAGGTATTGCAGGAACTTGAAATCCCCTTCTACGAAGAAGAGGGCGAGGCTGCTTTCTATGGTCCTAAGGTGGATATCCAAGCAAAGAACGTATACGGCAAGATGGACACGATGATTACTGTACAGTGGGATGCACTGATTGCAGAGCAGTTTGATATGTATTATGTAGATCAGAATGGCGAGAAGGTACGTCCTTATATCATTCATAGAACAAGTATGGGCTGTTATGAGAGAACCCTTGCCTGGTTGATCGAGAAATACGCCGGCTTATTCCCGACCTGGTTATGTCCGGAACAAGTAAGAATCTTACCGATCTCCGAAAAATACCATGACTATGCAAATAAGGTAAAGGATGAGCTACAGAGAAACAATGTACTGGTTACCATAGATGAGCGAGCAGAAAAGATCGGCTACAAGATCCGAGAAGCAAGACTGGACCGAATTCCTTATATGCTTGTGGTAGGACAGAAGGAGGAGGAAGAGGGTGTCGTTTCCGTTAGAAGCCGTTTCCTCGGAGATGAAGGTCAGAAGCCACTTGTTGATTTTGTAGATGCAATCTGTAAAGAGATCAGAACCAGAGAAATCAGAAAGATAGAAGTGACAGAGAACAACTAATTTAATGTTTATTTCTCATTGAATAAAGAAGGTCCGTGAAATACCATTCCGTAAGAGATTCATTTACTCTGAACTATGGGTGGTATTTTGCGGATCTTCTATTATAAAAGATCTGTATTAAAATCTATAGAATATATTAGCTTAAGGTTGACAAATGTATCCCCCGGTTATATGATTTCTTATAACAATATTTGAATAATAATACATAGTCAGTACTGGAAAGGCGGATGAAATGAGTAATTATCGTATTGAGACGAAATGTATCCAGGAGGGTTATGATCCGAAGAACGGGGAACCCAGAGTATTACCGATTTATCAGAGCACTACCTTTAAATACGACTCTAGCGAACAGGTCGGAAGGCTGTTCGATCTTACGGAGGAAGGCTTTTTCTATACCAGACTTGCAAACCCGACGGTGGACTGCGTTGAACGTAAGATTGCTGCTCTGGAAGGCGGAGTTGGTGCCTTGTGTACTTCTTCCGGTCAGGCAGCCAGCCTGATTGCTGTGTTGAATATATGTAGCAGCGGAGATCATATGATATCCACCAGTACCATATACGGAGGAACTACGAACCTCTTCGCAGTAACCTTAAAGAGACTGGGAATTGAGGTGACCTTCATAGATCCTGAGGCTTCCATTGAAGAGCTGCAGAGAGAAATCAGAGAGAATACAAAGCTGGTTTTTGCGGAGACGATCGCAAATCCTGCACTTGTAATTACGGATATTGAGAAGTTGGCTGATTTTGCCCATAAGAACGGATTACCCTTATATATCGATAATACGTTTGCAACACCGATTAATTGCAGACCCATTGAATTCGGTGCAGATATCGTAGTACACTCTACCTCAAAGTACATGGATGGTCATGCGGTTGCATTGGGCGGAGTAATTGTGGACAGTGGTAACTTTAATTGGGATAACGGTAAATTCCCGGGATTATCAACACCGGATGATTCTTATCATGGAATGGTTTATACCAGAGACTGCGGCAGAGCGGCTTTTATCACCAAAGCAAGAGTGCAATTGATGCGTGACCTTGGGTCTGCACCAGCTCCAAACAATGCTTTCTTATTAAATCTCGGACTTGAAACGCTGCATCTTCGTATGGAACGCCACTGCAGCAATGCTTTGAAGGTAGCCGAGTATCTTGAGAAAAACGATAAAATCGCCTGGGTGAACTATCCTGATTTGAAAGGGAATAAATATTTTTCTTTAGCGAAAAAATATCTTCCAAAGGGTTCCTGTGGTGTAATCTCCTATGGAATCAAGGGTGGAAGAGAAGCGGCGATCAAGTTCATGGACAGTCTTAAGCTTGCTGCCATCGTCGTTCATGTGGCCGATAATCGGACGGGGGTTCTGCACCCTGCAAGCACCACACATCGTCAGCTGACTGATCAACAGCTAATCGATGCCGGCATTACACCTGACCTCATCCGTATGTCGATTGGTATTGAAAATGTTGATGATATTATTGCGGATATAGAGCAGGCACTGAACAAAGTTTCCTGTTAATCATCTTAATAAATTTACACGGTTTGACATTCCTGACGAAGGGGAGGCTTTATGATCCCGGACGAATGCTTGTCGGCCGTGTTTTCTTATACATGACAATAGAAAGTTCGCGAAGCGAACTTTCTATTGTATAAAATCCTTGCAAATTGTACGAAAAATTGCATAAAAATGTCGTTTATCAGGCTTTTACTATAGACGAAATATCGTTCCTGTTTTATAATTAATCATGGGGTCACATTTTACCTTGGAGATTCTGTAAATAGAGAAAAGGTTGAAATGTGAGAGTTATAGGATTGTATTAAATGATATGATACATAAGAGTATCGGAATGCATTCCGGTATTTACTATATAAATGAACTATAGGGAGAACAAATGAGAAGCATTAAAACAAAGGGAATGGTATTCTCACTGGCTATCATATTATTTGTAGGTTCTGCAATCGGAATTAGTGATTACTTGCGATTTAAAGTAATTTTGGTGAGTGAAGTGAATCATGCGGTACAACGTGTAGCCACGGAATCAGCTTCTCATCTTTCAAATTATATGGAGCAATTTGTGACACCTCTACTGAGTCTGGCTAGAGATGAGAGAATCGCCAGTATGGATTTTGACCTTCAGAAAGAGGTTCTGGACAATCAGATTAATTCGTTCTACTTAAATGTTGCAGTTGCGGATATGGATGGAATTGCGCATTATATTGATGGTTCTACGTTAAATATCAGCGATCGGGATTACATTCATGAAGCTTTGTCTGGAAAACTAGCTTTTTCTGAAGTTATCATCAGCCGTAAAACGAATGAACCGGTCATCATGGTAGCAGCTCCGATCTATCAAAAAGATTCGATAAAGGGCGCTTTAATTGCCAGATTGGATGTGGATTTCCTTTCAGATTATGCATTAACCCGAGGCTATGGCGAGCATGGTAAGGCCTACATAATAAGTGATGAAGGCTCCTTCATTTCACGTCCCCTGAGTGAAAAAAATGAGGATGAATATAATCTGTATTCCCTGGCTAATGCTGATAAGGAATATACATCCTTGGCTGAATTTATCAAATCCACAAAGGATAGTCAGGTTGGCTACGGCAAATACACCTATGACGGCAACCGGATACTCATGGGCTATGCTTCGGTCGAGAATACCAATTGGAAGATCTTTATCGGTACCAATGAAGAGGATGCGTTAGCGAACCTAAACGGATTGCAGCGATTATTCTTCTTGGTGACAGGAGTAACTCTTACGGTCAGTTTATTATTGGCATATATTTTCGTCAGCCGGTTTTCCAAGCCGATCCTTGAGCTTGAGCATTTGTTTTCTCTCGGTGCCAAGGGAAATCTGACGATTCGTTTTACACGTAAATCCAAGGATGAGATTGGACGTCTCGGAGTCAGCTTTAATCGTATGATGGATAAGATCAAGACTCTGACCCAGTATGACCCTTTAACAACACTATTAAATCAGTATGTTTTAGAAAAAGATGTTCTGTCACTGGAACAAAGTGAAGAACAAACCAATTTTTCGCTGATCATGATTGCAATCGATAAATTTAGTCATGTAAATGAAAACTATGGTTATACCACCGGTGATATTGTTTTATGTGAGGTTGCCAGAAGAATTCTGATCTGTCTTAATGAGAACTATCAGATTTATCGATATAAGGGAGATGAATTCGTCGTGCTTGCTAATAAAAATGTCACCGAGGAAGATCTAGAGGCGAAGGCACAGCATATCCTCCAGAAAATCAAGGAGAATTATGTGGTAGCCGGGCGGGAGATTGATATCCGCTTCAGCATCGGTTTATTTCTATGGAATGATAATACCAGAACAGAGGAGCCACTCAAAGCGGTTACTCATGCAAAGAATTATGCCAGATTTCAAGGCAGCAATATGATTCAGAAGTATGACAAGGCTATCTATAATAAACTGTCCGTATCATTAGAGCTTCAGGCGGATATTGTTCATGGCATTCGTGAGAATCAATTCAACCTCGTATATCAGCCACTTTTTTATCTTGGAGATGAAAAGATTGCAGAGGTGGAAGCGCTGATTCGGTGGAATCATCCGACTAGAGGGCTTTTATATCCGGACCAATTTATCGATATCGCAGAGCAGGCGGGATCCATCATTGAAATAGATTACTGGGTAATAGAGACTGCCTGTAAGCAACTGAAGGTATGGAAGGACACGAATGTAACTCCGGTATTACTTTCCATTAATATATCCACCAAAACCTTTGAGACCAAGAGATTTATCGTCGATCTTATGGAATTGGTACGTGAATACGAGGTGGATCCGGTCTATATTCAGATTGAATTGACGGAGCGTATTATTATAAAGAATGTGGATGAGAGCATTCAACGCCTTCAATTATTAAGAGACATGGGTTTTCGTGTAGCAATTGATGATTTTGGAATTGGATATTCCTCATTAAGTTACATTGTTCGGCTTCCGATTGATTGTATTAAGATTGATAAATCCTTTGTTCAAAGTATTGCCACCAGTAAGGAAGCAAAGACGATTGTATCTACGATTATCAACCTCTGTAAGGATCTTAAGCTGAATGTCATAGCAGAAGGAATTGAGAATAGTCTGGAGCTGGATTATTTAAAGGTGATTCAATGTGATATCGGGCAGGGCTATTACTTCTCAAGACCTGTGGAGATGACAGAAATTGAACAGAGACATTTATTGCATGATTAAAGTCTAAAGGAATCAAAACCCTCTTTGCTGCACCAGATATTCCCAAGCAAAGAGGGTTTAATTTTTGTATGAGGAAAGTTCGTCCTATATTCATATCAAAGGAAAGGAGAATTGCTTGTACTCATAATCTCCACGATAAGCCTTTATGATTTCATCCATTCGATATAAGATTCCGAGGCGGTTACATTCAGCGGTAAACAAAGCTTGCAGCTCCTTTTCTCTCGGACTATGACAGGCATATGAGGAACCATAACGCTTAATATATCTTTCTACGAGCTTTTGACCTGGAAATTGTTCATTAAGCTTTTGATAGAAATATTCCCGCTGTCCGTTACGAAGGGTAAGACCAAATAAAGGATAGATAAAACGAGCGCCATTTTCCTTTGCCTGCTTGATGATCGTGAGAACATTCTCCGGTGTATCGGTAAGGTAGGGAAGAAGGGGCATCATTAATATTCCGGTGAAAATACCGGCATTGCTTAATTGCCGGATTGCCTCAAACCGTTTTGAGGATGCATTGACATTGGGCTCCAACTTTTGGCTTAATTCATCCTCGGATGTGGTTATTGTTATCTTTGCAATCACCGGTGAGTGAACTTTTATCCTTGATAATAAATCTATATCCCTTACGATTAAGGCGCTCTTAGTCGCTATCGCAATACCGAAATGATAAGTATTGATAAGCTCAAGTGCCTGTCTTGTTAATTCCTGTTTTTTCTCAAAGGGGTTATAGGGATCACTCATAGAACCGGTTCCGATGACTCCGGTTTTTGTTTTATGTCGCAGTTCTTCACCTAAGATAACCAGTGCATTTTCCTTTGCACGAACCGTATCGAATTCGGATATCTGATAGCAGTCGCTCCGGCTGTCGCAGTAGATACAGCCGTGACAGCAGCCTTTATAGAGATTCATATTATATTCCGTACCGAACCAGTCACTGTCTTTTTTTGTGGAAATAATGGTTTTTGCCGGTATCGTTTTCATTGGATTCCTTTCTGGATCACAGGATTGGATGTCGAAGAATGGTTCTTCTGTTTTCCGGCTGGGGAGGAACCGAATATTCAAAGGCAGAAGTATCGCTGTAATCGATACAATTCATTTTTATCGTATAGGAGAGAGAATAGAGCAGCTCCACAGCCTTTTGATATTCCCCATCGGTGTCATTTGGATTCCCATGACCCTCTATCATAATAAATTGCATGGAAGGTACCTCAATTAGAGCAGGTTCTGTCCCCGGAGCATACAAGTCTTTGTAATGCTTTATAAAATTTATCTTATTCATTCTGTTTCATCCTTTCTGATTGGTTAAGGTACATCGTTATTTGATAGAAACAGAATATCATAGTTAATATGACATCTTTGCGTCATATTATAATAATCTATATAATTTTTAACCAGAATTTTTCGATAAGGCTGATCTATATTTTTTTAAAAGCTCCTCGCGTAAATATGCCGGTTCCAGAAGCTGAATATGATCCTCAAAGGACATGAGATAACCGGTTAGCCAACTGCCGGCCTGTAATTCGGTCCGGATGAGAAAACTGCCGTCCTCATTTTTAAAAATATGGTCCGGAGGAAATTCATCATA
The DNA here is from genome assembly GCA_023415055.1 of Bacillota bacterium. Taxonomy (GTDB): domain Bacteria; phylum Bacillota; class Clostridia; order Lachnospirales; family Lachnospiraceae; genus Mobilitalea. The sequence continues at coordinate 27,724 of JAEZLZ010000006.1, forward strand.
AACACGATAACCCATCTGTTTATCAACCAAAAAAGTAAGAGGTATCATGGAAAAGGAATTATGTGTATAAGAATCCGGAATATTTTTAGCAACAACTGGATCGACAGAAAAGACATCTTCTTCTGTTTGCAAATCTCGTATCCTGGTTATCTTAAAAAATCTAGCCTCATTTTTGCTGCGGCAAAAGCCATAGAGGTACCAGGATTGTCCTCGGAACATCAGCTTGTAAGGTTCAATGGTGCGTTGTGAATTCTGACCGTAGGAATTATAGTAATGGAAGGAGAGAACAGTATGACTCAGAATGGCCTCTCGTATTATTCGAAACTTATTTTTATCCTGTTCATTGCTGCTCCAATCAGAGAAATCGACCTCAATCCAGTCATATTCCGTATTGCCGAAGAGAGCACCCAGCTTGTGAAGTACTTGATCTGTATCTGAGTTCGCAGTAGCCCGAAAACTACTGAGCGCCGAGAGAATTTCATTCTGCTCTTGTTGGGTAAGTACGGATTTATTCAGAACAAAATGCTCCATCAGAGTGATACCGCCACCCTTTCCCTTGGTGGTACAAATCGGAATTCCCGCCTGGCAGAGTGTCTCAATATCCCGATATATGGTTCTCTGCGATACCTCAAAATGCTCAGAAAGCTCCTTGGCAGTAGAAATTTTCTTATTCATCAGTATATATACTATCTCAAATAGTCTGCTTATTTGCATATCATCACCCTGTTTCATTGTATCAGATAGAATATGACAATACAACGTCATATTAGAAGCAATCGGCAATATCTCGAATCCGGAACTTTAAAACGGTTGCAAATTAGCAGTATAGCCAATTGCGATATCATTGACACAATGTTACTATGGAATTATAAATCGTAAGTATTCTTCAGGTGGATATTATTCACTTTATTAATCGCAGATTAATCAATTATATATATTAATGTGATCATAGATCGAGGTGAAAAATGAAAATCTATCATAAAATGAAATCCATAAATTCATTATTTCTTCTTAAAACAGGCATAGGTTCGGCAATGTCAATTCTGCTTGCCAATCTATTTGGTTTACTCTATAGTCCTTCTGCGGGAATTATTACACTCCTTACCTTGCAGAATACAAAAAGGGATACACTGAAAATCGCGGTGAAAAGAGTAGAAGCCTTTGTACTTGCAATCGTAATATCCTATCTTGTTTTTGAGGGAATCGGTTATACCGCTATCGCTTTTGGGGCTTTTGTTACCCTGTTTGTTACTTTGTGCTTTATACTGGATCTTAAGGATGGTATTTCAATGAATGCTGTTCTTATGACTCATTTTCTGATTGAAAGGCACATGGAACTTTCTATGGTGTTCAATGAGATCGGTATTTTACTCATAGGTATGGGAATTGGAGTTCTTCTGAATCTAGTGATGCCGCGTAATATTACTCGAATCCGTAAAGAGCAGGCACTGTTGGAGGAGAAGATGAAGACTGCCTTAGGGAACATAGAAGGTGTTTTACAAAACAAGAAAACGGAGTATGATTTTTCATCACTGGAGCACCATGTTGAGGAGCTGATCCAGAGTGCTTATGAAGAAGCCGGCAACCGACTTCTGAGCGATACCAGGTATTTGGTGTCCTATCTTGAGATGCGGAAGATGCAGATCGGAGTGATAAAGGATATCGCTACCACTCTTAAAGAGATCACGGTACTTCCAACACAAGCAGATGCACTTGCAGAGTTTGTAAGGCATATTGCTGCATCCTTCCATGAACGTAATAATATCACCGGACTGCTTACCATATTGGAGCAGTTAAAAGAGCATTTCCGTCTTGAACCGCTTCCGCTAACCAGAGAAGAATTCGAAAATCGTGCAACTCTATATCAGATAATGAAGGAACTGGAATATTTTCTGATGTTAAAAAGAAATTTTATTCTTGAAATTGACGAAAAAGGCATGAAAGCTTATTGGGATTAAGCTCATGAAAATCGGAATAAAAACCTCAGCATTTCACATAATAACAAGAGTATAGCTTGTGAGATAATATATGCTGTGAAAGGAAAGAGGACAATTCATGCAAAAGGATTTTTTAGATATGGAAACAGAAACACCGGATACAATGCAGGAAGCCGGTAAAGAAAAGACTCCAAAAAAGACTCCGGAGAAGCAAAAGCGCAATACTCAGGAGGAACAGGAAAAAGAAAAGGTTACAAAGGAAAACGAGGATCTGAAGGATCAAAAAATCAGTGAATATGGTCAAACGGTTCTGGAAAATGGAAAACGGGACCACAAAATACATTTGCTATCCATCATTGGTGAAATTGAAGGACACGAGGTTCTTCCCCAACATAACAAAACAACAAAATATGAACATGTACTTCCTCAGCTGGCGGCGATCGAGGATAGTACGGATATCGATGGTTTATTGATACTCATAAATACCGTAGGTGGTGATGTGGAGGCCGGTTTAGCAATCGCGGAGATGATTGCTTCCTTAAGTAAACCAACCGTATCCCTGGTACTTGGAGGCTCGCATTCCATCGGTGTTCCCCTTGCAGTGTCTGCGAATTACAGCTATATCGTACCCTCAGCAACGATGATTATTCATCCTGTACGAATGAATGGTACCGTGATTGGTGTTACTCAGACCTTTGAATATTTTGAGAAGATACAAGACAGGATCATCAAATTTGTGGTAAATCACTCCGATATCGACTATAATTCCTTCCGTGATCTGATGCTAGATACCAACCAGCTTGCAAAGGATGTCGGTTCGATTCTCGTAGGCGAGGAGACCGTAAAGAAAGGCATCATCAAAGAGGTAGGGGGCATCAAGGAGGCCTTAGCCAAGATAAACGAGATGATCGATGCGAATATGGAGGGGAGGTAAATCCGATGCTTTATACAGTAAGACCTCTTGAGAGAATCTATGCTCGTCCTGCCAGCTATACGGACATTAAGCAGGACAAACCAAAGGAGACAGCTTCTATGGAATATCGCGAAGTTGCCTTAAAGTATGGCAAAGTGATAACCCGGCGTGAAGGTGAGAATTATGTAGTGGACCAGCTGTATTCTACTGATATGCAGGATTATCTGAAGACAGATTATTCTCCGGGGAAGAACATCAAAATATGAATGAGTACCAAGGGGTTGTTGCAAAATCTTATATTTTTGCAACAGCCTCTTGATGCATATGCCCGGCAGGAGTAATACCGCTGTTTTGGATGATAACGATGATACCATTGCCAATATGGATTTTTTGGCTTGCATAACATTTTTATAACAGTTATAATAAAATTTGGGAGAAATCTTGCTAATATAGAGGGGGAACTTTGGTCAATGGCTCCAACACAGAAAAAGAGAAAGACTACAAACACACGTAAGAAAAGCAGCAGGGAAAGCCAGATGAGAGTAAAGGAAAGCGGAGCTATGCAGGATGAGATTATCCTGGTTATTGCTTTGGTGATATCCATATTACTCTTTTTAAGTAATTTTGATCTTAGCGGTAAAGCTGGAAAGGTCGTAAGCAGCTTTGTATTCGGTATGATCGGCGTAGAGGCATACCTACTGCCTTTTATCATATTCTTTATGACAGCCTTTCACATCTCTAATATGGGTAATCGCAGGGCGGGCAGAAAGCTTTTGAGTGCCTCGGTATTCTTTGTCGCTCTGGCTGCCTTCATCGAATTAGTCGCACATTCCTATCAGGCAGATACGAAAATTTATGAATATTATCTGAACTCTATGAGAGACCGAAGCGGTGGAGGTATCATCGGTGGAATTCTCGTCATGATATTCTGCGGTTTATTTGCTGAGGTAGCGACATATATCATCCTGATTGCAGTGATGCTGATCTCTATTATCGTTATTACCGGAAAAGCACTGCTAACTTACATAGCAAAACAAAGCAAAAGCTCTCTTGCGGAGAGAAAAGAATATCAGAAGCTTCGAAGGGAACAGCAGGCGGAGCTGGATGCTATAGTCAAAGCGAATGATACAGGCAGAAGACCACCCAAGACTTTTGTCCTGGATCCGGCTACCTCAGCCGCTCAAGCAGACTCCACCAAGAAGAACGCAGTTACAGCTGAGGCAAAAGCAAAATCAGACAATGTATTTAATATGAAGGAACATAAGAATAAAAAGGAACCATCTGAGAAAGTGGAACCATTACCCTTCCTGGATTTTCATAAGCTTTTTGAGGAGGAACCGGAATCAATCGCAGAACCTGCAAAAGACGTGGGCACTTCTCAGAATACAGTAGCTTACAATAAAAATGAGACTCTTCCTCTCTATGAAGAGGAACTTCGTGATAAGTTTGGACAAGCAGAAATCGAAGCGGAGGATGAAAAGGAAGAAAAGCCGGAAATGATTGATTCTACGGCTGTGGTGATGGACGCGCCAAAGCCTGTGGAGAAGAAAAAAGAATCAAGTTTTGAGACTACTGATGTAGAAGAACTTGGAATTTCACAGATACCGAATCAAAAGGAATATATCTTCCCACCTTTAAATCTTCTGTCTGCGCCTAAGGCTAAGTCAGGTAAGACTGGTTCGGGAGATCGTGATATGAAGGAAACTGCAATGAAGCTGCAAACTACGCTGGAAAGCTTCGGAGTACATGTTACGATCACCAATGTCAGCTGCGGTCCGGCAGTTACCCGGTATGAGCTCCAACCGGAACAGGGTGTTAAGGTCAGCAGGATTACAGCTTTAGCGGATGATATCAAACTTAATCTGGCTGCGGCGGATATCCGTATCGAGGCACCGATTCCCGGTAAGGCAGCTGTCGGTATTGAAGTTCCGAATAAAGAAAACTCGATGGTTGCTTTTCGAGAGATGATTGAAAGCAAAGAATTTACCGGACATCCTTCGGATATAGCCTTTGCAGTTGGAAAGGATATCGGCGGACAGACCATCATTACGGATATCGCCAAGATGCCGCATTTATTAATCGCAGGTGCAACCGGTTCCGGAAAATCCGTATGCATCAATACCTTGATTATGAGTATCTTATATAAATCCAAGCCTTCGGATGTCCGCATGATTATGGTCGATCCGAAGGTAGTAGAGCTCAACGTTTATAACGGAATCCCCCATCTTCTGATTCCGGTGGTAACGGATCCGAAGAAGGCCTCCGCTGCTCTTAACTGGGCTGTCATGGAGATGACGGAGCGCTATAAGAAGTTCGCGGATATCGGTGTAAGAGATTTGAAAGGATACAATGAGAAGGTATCTGAGGTAGCATATCTGAACGACGAGAACTACCAGAAGCTGCCGCAGATTGTAATTATCATCGATGAGCTAGCGGACCTGATGATGGTAGCGCCCGGTGAGGTAGAGGATGCGATCTGCCGTCTGGCTCAGATGGCGAGAGCTGCAGGACTCCATTTGATTATTGCAACACAGAGACCAAGCGTAAACGTAATTACCGGTCTTATCAAAGCCAATATTCCATCCAGAGTAGCCTTTGCTGTATCCTCAGCGATTGATTCCAGAACAATACTTGACGGAAGCGGAGCAGAGAAGCTGCTGGGCAAGGGAGATATGCTGTTCTTCCCCTCAGGATATCCGAAGCCTGTTCGAATCCAGGGTGCTTTCATCTCGGATAAAGAGGTAAGCTCTGTTGTAGAATTCTTAAAGAAGAACAACAATGAAGCAAAGTATAGTGAGGATATTCACGATAAGATCAACAATGCAAAGGCAGGAGATACCGGTGCGGTTGGAGGTGGAGACGAGAGAGATGAATACTTTGCGGAAGCAGGTAAATTCATCATCGAGAAGGACAAGGCCTCCATTGGTATGCTGCAGAGAGTATATAAGATTGGCTTCAACCGGGCTGCACGAATCATGGACCAGCTTGCGGAAGCCGGAGTCGTCGGACCGGAGGAAGGAACCAAGCCGAGAAAGATTATGATGTCGCAGGAGCAGTTTGAACAATACCTGGAAGAATATTAGAAATAGAAATATTTCATTATGAGTTTGTTGTTGAACATATTTTATTAGCCAAGGGAAGAATAACAAAGAACCTGTTTTGCATTATTTGGCGGACAATTTATTGATTTTGTAAAGCGATAGCAGATAGTAGTGCCTATCTAAGCTAACAAAACAGTGAGATGTCCATCAATCTGAAAGTGGGTAGTATTTGTTGTTCTTCCCTTAAGATTATAAATAACTATGCATCAAACTAATTCAATCGAAGCAAAGAATTCCTTAGCTATGTTTTTTTATACTGGTATTCAATGAGAATGTGTGCTACAATTGGCGATAAAATAAGTAGTAAATACATTATCTTCCTGTAGCAGGGATGGTAGATGCACGTATAAAAAGAAAGGCTGTGTTGATTTTGAGGGGACTATTAGTCGTAAATGAATTCCTGGCTTCAAATAAATTTAATGAGATCCATAATTGGTTGTTAGAGGCTGCCAAAAAGAACAAGATTCCTATGGAACTGCGAACCAATGCAGAACTTTTGATCGATATATCATCTGATCAGAAAGAGAAATTAACTGATTTTGTCCTCTTCTGGGATAAGGACGTAAAGCTTGCTTCCTTCCTGGAGAAGTTGGGTTACCCGGTTTTTAATAATTCGAAAGCTATTGAGATCTGCGATGACAAGGCACTGACGCACCTTTCACTGATGAATACAGATATACCTATGCCACGAACGATTATTGCACCGAAGACCTTTGATAATATTGGTTATACCAACTATGATTTCCTTACGGAAACTGCAAAGCTTCTGAGATTCCCAATGGTGATTAAGGAATGCTTTGGCTCCTTCGGACAACAGGTCTATCTCGTTCATAATCTGGAAGAAGCCAGGGAACGCATGAGGAGCATTGGAACCAGACCGGTTCTCTTTCAGGAGTTCCTTCAGACCAGTTTTGGCAGAGATCTTCGCCTGCAGGTGGTAGGCAAAAAGGTGATAGCCGGCATGTACCGTTATTCCGAGAATGGAGACTTTCGGGCGAATCTGTCGATCGGCGGAAAGATGCAGCCCTACGAACCTACGATAAGGCAGAAGGAGTTGGCGATTCGCTGCTGTGAAGCAATCGGTCTGGATTTTGCTGGTGTGGATCTGCTTTTTGGAGAAGGGGATGAACCCATTGTATGTGAAGTGAATTCCAATGCACATTTTAAGAACATCTTTGATTGTACAGGTGTAAATGCAGCGGAAGCGATTATGGAGCATATTCTTTGTAAGCTCCAGGGATAAATGTTGACAAATTATTAGGATAATTATTGCTTCAGATATTGATAATGGCATTTATTGCCGGTTTCGCGTTTGCTTCAGCTATATCGATAGATACAGAAGCAGGTTCAGAATGAATAAAACCAGGTGGTGACGAAAATGGTTGCATGGCTCATCTATCATCGTGATAGTTCAATCTATAATCAAAAATATATACAATTTTATATCGATGAAGGTGAAAAGCAGGGGATTGATGTAAAGCTGCTGCTGATCGAAGAAATGAAATTCGGTGTCCGAGATGGAAGCTGGTTTCTCATTTATCAGGGTGTAGAGCCTGAGCTTCCGGATTTTGCAATCTGCCGGTCGATATATCCATTACTTAGCAAGCAGCTGGAGTACATGGGAATTCGGGTGTTCAATAGCTCCTATGTCTCGGAGATCTGTAATGATAAAGCCAGAACATATCAGTATCTGGCACAGACTGGGATCCGGATGGTAGACTCCTCCTTCTATCGTAATTATCAGATTCAAACGATAATAGAACAGCTGGAAGAACCAAATGTTGTAAAAGCAGTGGATGGGCATGGAGGCAGCCAGGTATTTTTACTTTCGGATAATAGTTCAGAGTCGGAGAGGGCTGCCGTGATAACCGGGATAGGAAGCAGTGATGTGGTAGTTCAACCACTCACAGGATCAAAACATCAGGATCTGAGAGTATATGTCATAGGGAAGGATATCATTGCAGCAGTACTTCGGACGGCGAAGGAAGGCTTCAAATCTAACTACTCTCTGGGAGGAGAGGTCCGCTTGTATCAGTTAAATCAAGCCGAGACTATGGTTGTACGAAAAATTATCGATTTATTTGATTTTGGTCTGGTTGGTATTGATTTTATTATTGGTGATATGGGGGAATTGATTTTTAACGAAATTGAAGATGTTGTTGGATCCAGAATGCTGTATCAATGTTCAGAGATCAACATTGTAGAGCTTTACTTGTTCTATATCAGAAGTAAATTAATGCAGGAGGGGGAGAAGAAATGAAGGAATTATTAAAACCACAGAAATTGAACCGAGGAGATAAGGTTGCCTGTGTCAGCCTATCCTGGGGAGGAGCAGGAGATCCGGAGATATTATGGAGGTATGAGCAAGGGAAACAGCATCTGGAACAGATATTCGGATTGAAGGTTGTGGAGATGGAGCATACCTTAAAGGGCTCTGATTATATCTATGAGAATCCGCAAAAGAGAGCAGAAGATCTGATGAATGCTTTTTTAGATCCGGAGATTAAGGCAATTATTGCCTGCATCGGTGGGATTGATAGTATTCGAATGCTTCCTTTTATTGATTTTAATGTGATTCATAACAATCCGAAGATTTTTATGGGATATTCTGACTCAACCACAACTCATCTGATCTGCTATAAGGCCGGTGTTTCAAGTGTTTATGGACCTACTTTACTTGTGGATTTTGCTGAGAATGTGGCAATGGATGATTATACAATAGAATTTATTAGGAAAACTCTGTTTTCCGAAGAACCGGTCGGTATCATACCTCCCGCAAAGGAATGGACCAGTGAGTATCTGCCCTGGAGGAGAGAGAACAAAAATATTCAAAGAAAGAAAAAGATAAATCAAGGCTATGAGTTGTTACAGGGAAAGGGATGTGTACAGGGTAGATTGATTGGAGGCTGTATAGAAGTATTTGATATGCTTCGCGGTACGGAGCTGTTTCCGGAGTTATCTGCCTTTGATCACGCAATACTTTTCCTTGAGACCTCGGAGGATAAGCCCCCGGTATGGTTTGTTGAGGTCGCGCTTCGTATCTATGGGATTAACGGTATCCTTGGTCGTATTCGAGGCATCCTGTTTGCGAAGCCCCAGGACGAAGAAAATTATCATGAATATAATGAAGTGATAGTAAAAGTTTTGGCAGAGTTCCACCGTGAAGACCTTCCTGTACTGGTGAATATGAATTTCGGTCATACGGAACCAAAATTCTGTCTTCCCTACGGCGCATTGGCAGAAATTAATTGTGAGGAGAAGTCCTTTTCAATTATCGAAGCAGCAGTACTGTAACAGGATATATAATATATTTTCTGTCGTAGCATAGGTCGAAATTTCCTCGTATGATACAAAAAAGATGCTCTGCATTACGGCAGGGCATCTTTTTCTATGTAGAACATTTTATATGCTTTATCTAGATTAATGTCAATAGCTCCTTCGGTGTATCAATGAGGTAGTCTGCACCCTCACCGCGAAGCACTTCACGGCAACGAAAGCCCCAGGTTACTCCGATACAGGGAATGCCGGCATTTTTTGCGGTTTGTACATCGGTCTCGGAATCACCAACTAATATCGTGGAGTCTAGACTGGAACCTAACTCTTTTACCGCAGTATAGATGCTGTCCGGAGCAGGTTTACGCTTAATCTCGCTTGTCTCACCAATCGCCACCGGAATCAGATTGCCAAAATAAGTTCTGGATAATTCCTTCACTGCAGCATCATATTTATTCGAAACAATCGCTATCTTATAATTGTAACGGTAGAGATCCAGCAACAATTCCATAATTCCGTTATAGGGACGAGTCTTGTTCTGCATATTATGCTTGTAGTTCTCCTTGAATTCCTCCATAATGAAATTAACTTCCTCCTCACTGCAATTCTCCGGAACTGACATATGAACCAGATTTCTGACACCGTTCCCTACGAAACGCCTAACTTCCTCCAGGCTCTTTGGAGCATACCCTCTTATAGTCAGAACATCATTCAGACTGTCACGTAAGTCTTCCAAAGTATTGAGTAAGGTTCCGTCTAAATCAAAAATCACGGTATTATATTTCATAAGGTACATCCTTTCTATATTCATGCAGGGTAAAATAATCAGTTTTTTGATTATAAATAGTATAGCTTCCCCTATTTCTAAACGCAAGTGTTTTTTAATTTAATTATTGCATAAGCTGGTATATTGAAACGATTCGCACTATCAGCTATAATATTCTTAGTTAGTGTATGATACAGATTATTAAAATAAATAATAAGTGAAATAAGAACGACATCTTGATAAATCGATCAAAAATGCTAAAATCAATAATATAAAAGAACTACAAAACGAGAAAGGCAGGGCATAGGAATGAAATCAGATATTCAGATAGCACAGGAGGCGCAGCTGAAGCATATCAGAGAGGTTGCAGAAAAACTGGGTATTTTAGAGGAGGATCTGGAGTACTATGGTAAGTATAAAGCAAAGTTATCCGATGAGCTATGGGATAAGGTAAAAAGTAACCCGGACGGTAAACTGGTTCTGGTCACAGCGATTAACCCCACACCTGCCGGAGAAGGAAAGACGACAACGACGGTTGGCCTTGGACAGGCACTGGGACAGATGAAGGTTCGTTCCTGTATCGCACTTCGTGAGCCTTCCCTCGGACCATGCTTTGGAATAAAAGGTGGAGCAGCCGGTGGCGGCAATGCTCAGGTTGTACCGATGGAAGATTTAAATCTGCATTTTACTGGAGATTTCCATGCGATTACTTCTACAAATAATCTTCTTGCGGCAATGCTGGATAATCATATCCAACAAGGAAATATGCTGGGAATCGATACGAATCAGATCGTATGGAAGCGTTGCGTTGATATGAACGATAGAGTTCTGCGTAATATCGTAGTAGGGCTGGGACGTAAGGCGGATGGTGTGGTAAGGGAGGATCACTTTATTATCACAGTGGCTTCTGAGATTATGGCTGTACTTTGCCTGGCTGAGGATATGCAGGATCTGAAGGAACGACTTGGACGTATCGTTGTCGCATACACCTACGAAGGCAATCCGGTGACAGCAAGGCAGTTGAATGCGGTTGGCGCTATGGCTGCATTACTGAAGGATGCTTTAAAACCAAATTTGATTCAAACACTGGAGAATACCCCTGCGATTGTTCACGGAGGACCATTCGCTAATATAGCTCACGGCTGTAACAGCGTCAGAGCTACCAAGACAGCACTAAAGCTTGCGGATGTTGTAGTGACGGAGGCAGGATTTGGGGCGGACCTAGGTGCGGAGAAATTTCTGGATATCAAATGCCGTATGGCAGGTCTTAAGCCGGATGCGGTAGTACTTGTTGCAACAATAAGAGCTCTTAAATATAACGGCGGAATCACTAAGACAGAATTGAGCACTGAAAATGTGGATGCTTTAAAGAAGGGTATCGTAAACCTGGAAAAGCATATTGAGAATCTGCAGAAGTTCGGAGTGCCTGTAGTTGTGAGCCTAAACCGCTTTGTATCGGATACAGAAATAGAGCTTGCCTATGTTAAAGAATTCTGTGAAAGCAGGGGATGTGAATTCTCACTTTGTGAGGTTTGGGAAAAAGGCGGAGAAGGCGGATTAGATCTCGCAAAGAAGGTTATGGATACGATCTCGACGAAGGAAAATAATTATAAACCTCTCTATGATGTAACCCTATCGATCAAAGAGAAGATTAAGGCCATTGCGACTGAAATCTATGGAGCTTCGGATGTAACCTATGATCCTGCGGCTGACAGTGCAATTAAAACTATCGAAGCCTTAGGCTATAAAGAGCTTCCGATCTGCATGGCGAAGAACCAGTATTCCCTATCGGATGATGCCACAAAGCTCGGCCGCCCTACAAATTTTAGTATCAATATTCGAGAGGTATATGTATCTGCGGGTGCGGGCTTTATCGTAGCGATTACCGGTACAGTGATGACGATGCCGGGTCTCCCGAAGGTTCCTGCTGCCGAAGGAATCGATGTCGACGAGAATGGTAAGATAACCGGGCTTTTTTAGAGAAATAATAAGTATTAAGTCACAAGATCTACTATCGTTCGGACGAAGTGGCGGTTATGATGATAGAGCACCTTCGACAGATAGTATTATAGATATAATTCAAACGGGTACTAAATGAAATATTCGTAATTTCTTGCATAAATTGGGATAAGCCTTCGTATGATATAGAGGATGTCAGGACAGGCTGATCTTATTCGCGTCCACAATGCGCAGGAATGGAGGAAGTAATGATAGAAAAGGTGCCGTTTGTCTATACAGAGGATATCACTGTAATTAATCGGGAGCAATTTGAAGCCCATATGCGTCTTTACGAAGGATATATTACAAACATTAATAAGATCGACGAGGTATTACTTCAGGGCGATGCTCAAAGAGAACAATCCAATACTACCTTTAGCTGGTATCGTGAGCTGAAGAGGGGTGAGACCTTTGCGCTTAATGGTGTTATCCTTCATGAATTATACTTTGAGAATATCGGAGGCAATAAAGCTGATCCCGACGATATGACAGCGGGGCAACTCATGCAGGATTTTCATAGCGTTGAACAGTGGCAGGAGGATTTTATAGCAACTGCAAAAGCAAGCCGGGGCTGGGCAATGCTATGCCTGGATCAGAGAAGTATGAGGCTTCGAAATATCAGTTTAGATGCTCATGATGTTGGAAACATTGCTTATTCGGCTCCGATTTTGGTGCTGGATATGTATGAGCATGCTTATTTCCTTCAATATGCGGATAAAAAAGCAGATTATATCAATGCTTTTATGAAAAACATCAACTGGCGGGTTGTGGGAGAGAGGATGAATTATTAACTTTACGATACAAGCAATCTTGTTATTGTAATATAATGTATCAGGAAAGTACCGAAGTTGCTTTTGACATGTTAATCATATTAGGACCGTAGTAAAATTTCTTTACTACGGTCCTTTTCTACATGCTCCCCGCAGGCGTATGTTTCCTATTGTCTGCGATCAAAGGATTGCTCGCAATAGATGCAGCGATATTTTCCGTTGGCACGATCAGTCAGCTTGAAAGTGTGAACTAAGCCAGGCTCAACAGAGGTAATGCATCTGGGATTTTTACATTTCAGCACATGAGATACCTGCTCCGGCAGGGTTGGATTCTTCTTCTCGATAATTCTGCCGTCCTCTATAATATTTATCGTGATCTGATGGTCCAGTGCGCCAAGAATATCTAAATCAAGATCTTCAAAGGTACCTTCAATTTTGATAATGTCCTTTTTACCCATCTTATTACTCTTTGCATTTTTGATAATAGCTACAGAGACATCCTTATTCTCCAGATCCAAATAGGAATAAATCTTCATAGCACCGCCAACCTGAATGTGATCTATTACAATTCCTTGATTCAGTACGCCTATATTTAACATACTTTCACCTCCAATAGTTTCATAATCAGAGCCATGCGTACATAGACGCCGAATTGAGCTTGTTTAAAATATACGGCACGAGGATCATCGTCCACCTCAGTAGCAATCTCATTTACTCTGGGCAGAGGATGAAGCACAAGCATATCCGGTTTTCCAAGAGCCATTTTTTTGGCATCAAGGATGTAGATATCCTTTAATCGAATGTAATCTTCTTCATTGAAGAAGCGTTCTCTCTGCACTCTGGTCATATATAAGATGTCCAACTTCGGCATGGATTCCTCCAGGCTGCGTACCTCTTCAAAACGAACATTATTTGTACTTTGTAATTCTTCGCGAATATAATTTGGAATGCGAAGCTCCTCCGGAGATACCAGTACAAAGGTGATATTTTGATATCTGGTAAATGCATGGATTAAAGAATGTACGGTACGGCCGAACTTTAGGTCACCACAAAAGCCAACGACTAAATTATCTAATCGCCCTTTGAGATTCTTAATGGTTAATAAATCGGTAAAGGTTTGAGTGGGATGATTGTGACCGCCGTCACCGGCATTGATAACTGGAATAGAAGAATAGGTAGAAGCAACGAATGGGGCGCCTTCCTTGGGATGGCGGATAGCACAGATATCTGCGTAAGAGGAAATAACTCGAATGGTATCGGCAACACTTTCACCTTTGGCAGCCGAACTTGAATCGGCGGATGCGAATCCTAAGACACTGCCACCAAGATTAAGCATTGCGGCTTCAAAACTTAGCCGGGTTCGTGTACTAGGTTCATAGAATAGTGTAGCCAGCTTCTTACCTCGGCACACATCAGCGAATCTCTTGGGTTCAGCTATGATTTGCTCTGATAAATCAAGAAGCTCGCCCAGCTCAGAAACAGTAAGGTCAGTCGGACTGATAATATGTCTCATAGACACCTCCATATGGTAATTGGTTAATGGAACAGGAATGATTCATAGGTCTGATTTTTATTCCTTAACTAAATATAATAATATAAAAGTTTTGAAATAGCAATATGTTTTTTTGAAATTAGCTAAAATATTTATAATCCAGTACAACCAAATAATAGAAATAATATCCAGCACATAGGTGAATTAACAGATAATTACACAGTATATGGAATATTATAAAAAAATAAATAAAATAACAGACAATAGTATTGACAAATACTATATTGCATTGTAAAATGAATTCATAAACAGAGAAGATAATTAATTAAAGCTTAGGAAGCTAATTCAAAAGAAAGGAATGAGTCCATTGAAAAGATAATTTTTCAAACTCACAATCCGGTAATGACCCTAAGAAGTAACGGGGGATTACAATAGAAGCTTTTAAATATATGGGAAAGGATGGTATAGACCACCGGAAGCAGTAATGTAATACCATAAAACGAAATAAGAGAGAAAGGAAGGTACAGACCACCAAACTCGTTAGTTGGAACACCTCAAACAGATTATAAGCTGGTACAGGACCACCAAGCGCTTTGCGATATAATTCAAAGCAATTCTGAAGATGAGATGGCATGTACCACAAGAATATGAATAATAATTTAATATTATAGGGAGAGTATCTATGAAAAATATAGATACTCTCTTTTTGCATCAAGGTCTTATAGGAATTAAATTCATAATCACCGAAGGTGCTTAATGCACCTTCGGTGCATTTATAAAACAATCTATTATGATTGCTAGCTTAGTTGAATATCAATAAATTGTTTCGTAAAAGGGTGTTCAGCATCTTATGAAACTATAATCATCATAAAAAATTGCACCCAATAATTTCACAGAAAAGTAAGCGATGCTGACTTTCTGCCTGAAAATATCAAAATACTTAACACATTTATTATCTCCTGTGGTATAATTATAAGATACAAGTCAGGAAAGGTGTGCGTATATGATTCAGATTTCGCGTACAGGAATACGAAATTTAGCTTCGAACGATACAATTTATGCTCGCGGCTTACAATATTATAAGGATAATCGTATTGTGAATGCGACTTATTCAAATACCGGCAAACAGTATCGTTTGACCGTTCGGGGAAATTATAATTATTCGGTTACAATTGATGAACAGGAGGACGGTTCCTTTGATTACAGCTGTAACTGTCCATCCCGCTTAAAGGACCAGGGAGCCTGTAAGCATGTCGTTGCAGCCTTATTATTTGTTTTGAAATATCAGGAACGTTCGTTGATTACGGAATCAAAGAGTCCAGGTGAGCGTAAGGTGATGCAGCTACTGGATTATTTTATGTCACAGGAGGACACGGTTTTAGTCGGTGAGACCTTTCAGATTGAGGTGATCGTCAGTATTCCATCAATTTTAAAAGGTGAGAGTGGAAGAGCAATGATTTCGCTTCGCGGGGGAAGCAGCCGTAAATATAAGATTCAGACAATTAAGAAATTTTTAGCTGATATCTATCATAGGGAGAGCTTTGCAATCGGGAAGGAGTTTAAATATGTCAGTGGAGAAAGTACCTTCGATACCACCTCGCTCGCATTGCTTGATTACCTTCTCGGCATTTATGAGATTCAAGAGGTAATCGATAGTTCTCATTTTTCCAAAATTTTCTCAAAGTCTCAGATGTTCATAACAAAGAATATACTGATCAAACTGCTTGAGATATTGGATGGAACACCCTTTACATTGGAACTCTACGGAAAACTATATCCGGAGGTAGTGTTTATTCGGGATAATCCAAAGATTGCATACCAGCTGTCGATCGATGAGGATTCTGTTACGATCGATTATCAGGGTAAGGAAGCGGTACTTCCCTTAACAGAGACGGGAGAGCTACTCTATTATGACGGAGCAATCTATATGCCGGATAAGAAATTCATCCGTAATTATAAGCCCTTCTATAATAGCCTTGGTAAGGACAAGGACCCACTGACCTTCCGGGGCGAGAATAAAAACGGCTTCTTGGAGCATGTATTGCCACGTATCAGTGAAACCATGGAACTGGATATACCAGAGGAGCTTAGGAGCAGGTATATCACCTGTGATATGGAATCGAAACTATATTTTGATAAATATAAGAACGGAATTAAAGCAGAGCTAAAATTCAAATACGGAGACTATGAATTTAATTCCTTCGCGAATGCTTCTGCAGGAGCATTCATTATCGTACGACAGAGAAATCAGGAGGATGAAATTATATCAGAGCTTTTAAAGCTCGGTTTTGTCCCTTATAAAAACTTTTATCTGCTGAAGGATGAAGATAAGATTTATGAGTTTTTGTCCGGCCGAGTGATGGAGTTGGAGGAGAAATCAAATCTTTATTATTCCGAAGACTTTCGCAGGCTTGGAATCCGCGCACCAGGAAGCTTCAAGGCAGGCGTTCGTATGAATTCGGAATTCAATATGCTGGAGCTTGAGCTTTCCTTTGACGAGGTACCGAAGGAGGAACTGAAGGAATTACTGCATTCCTATCAGGTTAAGAAGAAGTACTATCGACTGAAGAATGGCAGTTTCATCAATCTGGAGGATAAGACGATCAACGAAGTCTCAAATATCCTAAGATCTTTGAATGTAAAGGATAAAAACACCCGTGAAGATGCTATGCTGCTAGAGAAACAGCATGCATTATACCTTGAGAAGGCATTTTCAGATCAGGAATTCATCTTTGAACGGGATCGAGATTTCATGGCTTTGACCGAGAGGATACTGAATCCTTCCAAGACCGAGCATGTACTGCCTCCGGGTATCCTGGCGAATCTTCGACAGTATCAGCTGACCGGTTTTAAATGGCTGAAAACTTTGGCAGAAAATGATCTGGGAGGGATTCTGGCAGATGATATGGGTCTGGGTAAAACACTACAATCCATCGTTTATATCACCTCCAGTGTACAGGCAGATCCAGAATCGCATCATCTGATCGTGTGTCCTACTTCCCTGATCTATAATTGGCAGGATGAATTTGAAAACTTTTCACCGGAGATAAAGGCTTTAGTTGTTACAGGTAATCCGTCAGAGCGTCAGGAGGCGATTGAGAATTATAAGGAATATGATGTTTTGATTACCTCTTATCCTTTGATTCGCCGTGACATTACTTTCTATGAGAAATTAGAATTTCATACAGTATTTATCGACGAAGCACAGTACATCAAGAATGATTCCTCACTGAATGCTAAGTCAGTAAAGAGGCTTCGTGCAAAGCACCGATTCGCCCTGACTGGTACACCAATCGAGAACAGTTTATCAGAGCTATGGTCTATTTTTGATTTTATCATGCCGGAATATCTTTATACTCATACTCGTTTTGTGGAGCTGTATGAAAAGCCGATCATGAAAGAGGATACGCAAGCTCTGAGCGATCTGCATCAGCATATCGAACCCTTCATTCTTCGTCGTATGAAGAAGGATGTATTGACGGAGCTTCCGGATAAGTACGAAACGAAGATGCTGACGGATCTGTCCGAAGGACAGAAGCTGATTTATCTGTCCTACCTGGAGAATATTCGAAGTGAACTGCACTCTGAGATAGAGGAAAGCGGAGTGGAGAAGAATCGGATGAAGATACTGGCAGCCTTGACCAGATTACGACAGATCTGCTGCCATCCCTCTACCTTCTTGGATAATTATCAGGGGGGCAGTGGTAAGCTGGAGCTTCTGATGGAATTAATTCCGGAAGCCATTGCAAATGATCATCGTATCCTTGTATTCTCACAATTTACTTCCATGTTGCGAATCATCGAGGGAGAATTAAAGGATCTGGATATCCCGTACTTCTACCTGGAGGGATCCACCGCGACTCAGGATCGTAATGATTATGTGAAGCGTTTTAATTCCGGTGAAGGTAAGGTATTCCTGATCTCCTTAAAAGCCGGTGGAACCGGTCTTAATCTAACGGGAGCAGATACGGTGATTCATTATGATCCATGGTGGAATCCGGCAGTGGAGGACCAGGCGACGGATCGCGCTTACCGTATCGGACAGCTAAATAAGGTTCATGTTATGAAGCTGATTACCAAGGGTACGATTGAAGAGAAGATATTCAAGCTTCAAAGAAGGAAAAAGGAGCTGTCCGATTCCATCATCAGCTCCAAGGAAGTATTTATTAACTCCCTTTCCAAGGAAGAGCTGGAAGAATTGTTTGCTCCAATGTAACTTTGTTTCTTAAATATCTGCTAGACAGTAAGTATTATTAAAGCATGTAGTAAAGCGTATAGTACAGTATTTAGTAAAGCATATAGTAAAGCCTTAATATCAGGTACTTGGATCGGACTACTGACACATAATCCTTTCTTTTAGTATCTGTTATTAAGGCTTTCTTTGGCAGAAAAATTGATAAAAGGAAGGCTGCCATTCATGCTGTTTTACACTGAAATACAGGCTTATGTGCAGCTTTCATTCATGACTATTGAAAGTTCGCGAAGCGTGCTTTTTATTGTTTTTGGTGTGCCCGGTGGGCACACGATCTTGCGATATATGGCCTAGGACTGCTTTTGGATTGCTTTCCTTATAAGTGCACTGACTGAGACCGCAAGAGTTATTTTCACAATATCAAACAATACAAAGGGAAATACACATAAGGTCAACGCTACGAAGAACGTCTTGCCGGAGATGAAGGTAAACCAAAGGGTCCCGATAAGATAGCATAATAGTAAGGATACTAACATACCTCCTCCTAAAGCGAGGAGCTTATACTTTTTTCCTAATTTGTAGGAGAGTGAGGTAATCAGAGTCATCAACGGGTATGCCATCAGATATCCCCCGGTCATTCCGGTCAGATGAGGCAGACCGCCTTTGAAACCTACGAATACCGGTACGCCGAAGGCTCCCATAAGAAGATATATGAGCGCAGCTAGAAATGCGTATCTGGGAGAGAGCAGAGCGCCGATCAAAAACAGAGCAAAGAGGGACAGGGTAAAGGGAACCGGCTGAACAGGGATTGAAATCTGTGCTAAAACACATAGGATAGCGGTAAACATACCGGTCATAACAAGGTCTCTAGTGCTGATTCGTTGTGATTGCTTTATTGTAGTGCTTGTATTTGCCATGTGATATTCACGGTATCAAAGTGGTTCATAACACCTTGATACCTATCCTTTCTTAAATAGTATTGAGTCAGTTAAATATAATGCTGTCAAAATTATTGTCCGGTAGAAGCTTGAAGCATTCTCTTTAGCCAGAAGAAGAGTATGTAAAAACACTATCTTTTGGCACGAACACTGACTTCTCCGGAATTTAAGGCTTCGGTCCGTCCGTCCTCATATTGAACGACCAGCCGGGCTTTCTCATCAATACCGATTGCCTTGGCATACTGAGTATCCTTTCCCTTCAGAACAACGATATCCCGGTCGATCAGGAAAGAACGGGTTCGGTATGCTTCAAGATACTCGGGATCCGTGATGTTGTTCATATACTTTGCCATATTGTTGAGCACCTCTGCCACGAGTAAGGAGGTGATGGGAGAGTCTTCCGGCTTTTCTTCGAACAATGCACCTGCAATATGTTTTATGTCCTCCGGAAAATCCTTCGTCTCGATATTGATACCAATACCGACAACCGAATATTCCAGACTGCCACTTTCAAAATTGATGGAGGCTTCTGTCAATATTCCACATACTTTTTTCTCGCCGACATAGATATCATTGACCCATTTGATACCGGCCTTTACACCGGCTACTGTTTCGATTGCCTGAGCTACTGCGACTGCCGTTACGGTTGTGATAAGCAGGGAATCTTCAAGACTCAATTTCGGACGGAGTATAATTGAAAAATAGATACCCGAAGACTGCGGAGAATAGAAGGTTCGGCCCATGCGTCCGCGCCCTTGTGTCTGCTCAGTTGCGATAAGAACAGTTCCTTCTCGAGCACCCTTAGCAGCCATCTCCTTGGCTAGTGTATTAGTTGAGGTGACTTGCTGCCTCACCTCCAGCGCAAAGCCTACAGCAGCATCTTTTAAATAGGGTCGGATGCTTTCTTCTGAGATAATGTCATTTTGAGAAAGGAGACAATATCCCTTATTGGTTACCGCCGTAATATGATAACCGTCTTTTTGTAAGGCTTTCATTGCCTTCCAGACAGCACTGCGGGTAACAAACAGTTCACTTGCCAGCTTGGCACCGTTTATGGTATTACCGCGGTTTTCTTCTAATATTTTCAGAATATGATGTTTTAGTTCCATATGATTGTCCTTTTCCTATAGGAATAGTTGATGATTTATAAACAAAGGTAAATTTACTATGCATTAGTATAACACAATAATTAATATTGTCAACTGTATCAAGTACAAGAGTTGACAATTGAAAATATGATTTAGCATATGCAAGGGATATGGAGTTCCTTGCTTTTTATTGTTAGATAGGTTATGAATTTAATGAAAAAGGATCAAATACTTCCATTGTAGTGGCATGGAAAGTATTTGATCCTTTGCTGTTTCCTTCACTTAGGGTGAAAGAGAGGTTTTTCTCTGATTTAGAAATTGTTATTATAGAAATCCTCTACCAGACGATCCAGATAGGAGAGATTCTGATTACCGAACTTCTGGGTCAATCGCTCCTTGACGGTATCCGTCATCTTTATATAGTTTAGCTCCTCTGAAACATTGTCATTGTGGATCGAAGTCAAAAAATCCTGGGTGACATTCTCATTAAGCCACGCGTTTATCTCTTCGGTTAATTTATTCTCAACCTCGATTTCCGCACGAATTGTCTTTGCTTTTTGATTCGTACTGATAGCCACATACAAAAAGAAGATGAATAAGGCACCCATGATAAGATTCGGCATCCAACCATTCAGTATGGTCAGGATACCTGCTACATTGAGAAGTACGAAGCCTAATCCGATAACACCGAAAAATAGGAAGATCCAAACAGTTCCGGCTAGATCGCGGTATCGGTCAGCCTTAAACACATAAGCTCCGCCGATGACTCCTTCCTCCTCCGGTTCTTCCTCAGGAAATTGTGCATCCTCGTTTTCGTTTGCTTCCTCATCGATAGGAGCTTCTGCATCCTCATCGATCAGCTCTAATTCAGGCTCCGGATCCTCTGCAGCATCCGCTTCACCATCAAGAGCTTCGTCCATTATCTCCAGGGGAGACTCTGATTCTGAACTTGCATCGTCTTTATACATTCCGCTTGCAATATTCTCTCGTTCTACAAAGTAGAAGGCCTGATAAAGTTTTCTGGCGTGCTTTTCCATATCCGGCGGAATACTTACCACATATACCTGATTTTCTTCGTCGAAGGAAACCTCTGAGGTAAGATTAGAGTATTGAAAATATTTAACGAGTTTATCAGCTATTTTTCTATTTTCTGCTTGAAAAAAAGGTACTAATTCGACGCCTTCCTCTAAGCTGTCTACCAGTGCTACACCACAGTCGGAGCATTCCGTGTATCCGTCCTGATACTCGGCATTACATTTTGGACACCAAGGCATAATTTCAACTCCATTCAATATTTTATAGAAGTACAGAAATCCAAATATTTATTCAGCCATAAAACGATGGAAAGCTTTTTTACCCTTACGGACCAGAAGAGCACCCTCACCATCAAAATCATCCGCGGTGAATACCGATGCAAAATCGGTAACCTTTATATCATTCACCGTAACGCCGCCTTGTTCGATATTACGTCTGGCGTCGGAACGGGAGGTTGCAAGTTTTGCGTCGCACATCATAGTGATCAGGTCGATTCCTTCTGCGAATCTGGAAGCAGGGTAGGTGGTTGTAGGAATGTCCTCAGATTTCATACCGCCGCCAAACAATGCTCTGGCTGCTTCCTGCGCTTTGGTTGCTTCCTCTTCGCCATGAACAATCTTAGTGATTTCAAAAGCAAGCACTTCTTTGGCATGATTAATCTCGGCATCCTTTAATGCACCGAGCCTCCTTACCTCATCCATCGGAAGGAAAGTTAAGAGTCCAAGACATTCCTCAACCTTAACATCTTCGATGTTTCTCCAGTACTGATAGAACTCATAAGGAGAGGTCTTATTCGGATCCAGCCAAACAGCACCCTTCATGGTTTTACCCATCTTGATTCCTTCACTGGTGGTAAGCAGCTTGAAGGTTAAGCCAAAAGCAGGCTTTTGCTCTTTACGGCGAATTAAGTCTACACCGCCAAGAATATTGGACCATTGGTCGTTACCGCCGAGCTCAAGAGAACAGCCATACAGTTTATTTAATTTCCAGAAGTCATAGGACTGCATCAGCATATAATTAAATTCGAAGAAGGTAAGACCCTTTTCCATACGCTGCTTGTAACAATCGGCAGTCAACATCTTATTTACGGAAAAATGAATTCCGATTTCTCTTAAGAATTCTACATAATTCAGATCCAACAGCCAGTCCGCATTATTGGCAATGATTGCTTTTCCATCCTCAAAATCAATGAATTTGGAGAGCTGCTTCTGAAAACAATCGGCATTGTGCTGAATCGTCTCTATGGTCATCAGGGTCCTCATATCGGACTTACCTGTGGGGTCGCCAATCATCGTGGTGCCTCCGCCTAAAAGAGCGATCGGTTTGTGACCTGCACGCTGCATGTGCATCATCGCCATAACAGTAAGGAAATGTCCGGCAGTTAAGCTGTCGGCAGTTGCATCAAAACCTATATAAAAGGTTACGGATTCCTTTCCTAATAGTTCGCGAACCTCTTCTTCATGGGTACATTGTTCGATAAACCCACGTTCCTGTAATATGTCATAAACATTGGTTGACATCGGTATTCCTCCTTGTTAGTCATTAACTAAAGACATTATAAATGATTACCCTTTATTTTTCAACAATAGAAATATTCATGTAAATTTTAAGCTTGAACTGGCACTTGCCAAATAAGGAAATTGGTGAGAAACTATAACTGACAAAAGCTACTAGTGGAAGGAGATAGGTATCAATGCAACGAGGACATCTAAAGATATTCTTTGGATATGCAGCCGGAGTAGGAAAAACCTATGCAATGCTAGATGATGCAAGGGTACAATATCAAAACGGAGTGGATGTCATTATCGGATATATAAAGCCGAATACCAGCATAGAAACCATGGAATTACAGAAGGGTATACCTTCTCTTTCTTATAATTGTTCAGATGAGTTTGACCTGGATGCTGCGCTGGAGCATAAACCAAAGCTAATCATCGTCGATGAATTAGCTCATACGAACCATCCGAGATATAGAAATAGAAAGCGTTATCAGGATATTGAAGAGCTATTGAATGTAGGCATAGATGTCTATACTACAGTAGATGTATGGAATATCGAGAGCCTGAATGATATCGTGGAAGGAATAACCCATGTCAATGTAGTGGAGACGGTTCCTGATTATATTTTTGATCAAGCGGACCGGGTGCAGTTAATTGACATGGAACCGGATGAAATTATTCACCGTAATGAGGATGCGTTCTTAACGAAGGATAACCTGCGGCAATTACGTGAAATTGCCATGCGTAAGGCAGCGGACTGGATTAGTCATCATAATGGTTCTCCTTCGGATAAGCATACAAACACAAAGCTGCTCGTATGTATCAGCAGTTCCCCTTCTTCTGCAAAATGCATTCGTTGGACCGCTCGAATGGCTGAGGCACTCCATGCTCCCTGGGTAGTCATTTATGTGGAGAATAACCGTCAGGATAAGCTGGGTGAAAAAGCAAAGAAAAGTCTTCAGATGAATATGGAACTTGCAGAGCAATTGGGTGCAGAAATAGCCACCTTGAATGGGAAGGACATCGCTGAGACTGTGGCGCAGTATGCAAAAATCTCCGGGATAACCAATATTGTTGTAGGAAAAAGCAGGAAAAGGAAGATACTTCCGACCTTATTTGAACCATATTTTGAAGATAAACTGATTTCATTGCTGGATAATATAGAGATTCATATTATACCTGATAATGAATATAGGAAAAAATTGCTTCATCTTCAAATGCATCTGTATAATAAAAGGGTTTCCTTTTCACTGATCGATACTTTGAAGATGAGTGGAATTTTAATTATAACGACTTGTTTGTCGTGGGTACTAACTGATTTTGGCTTTGGGAGCCAGAATATTATACTGCTTTATATCATCGCGGTATTATTTATCTCGCGGGTAACCTCGGGATATATCTATGGAATTGTTGCTTCTATTCTTTGTGTCATATTGCAGAATTATTATTTCATGGAGCCGTATTATGCCTTTCAGTTTCTTAGAAAGGATAATGCCATCACAGTTTTCGCTATGCTGATTACTGCCTTAATTACCAGCACGATGACGCATCGAATTAAGACTCAGGCAGAATTTGCACAGGATCGTGAGCAAAGAATTGAAATACTTTATGAGATCAATAAGAAACTGCTGGTGACAAGAGGCATGGAGAATATAGTGGCAATCACCGGTGAATATATAACAAAACTTCTGGAGCATTCGGTTATCATCTACACGGAGGATCCGATTCTTGGCGGAAGCGGTACTGTGATGCTTAGCAAGGATGAGAAAGAGGCGGATTTGTTACAGGCAGAGAAAGAACGAATGGTAGCACATTGGGTATTTGCGAATCAGAAACGCGCCGGCGCCGGTACGGATACCTTTATGGAATCGGATGCATACTATGCACCGATCCTATCCCAGGGAAATGTACTCGGAGTAATCGGAGTGTCCTGTCCAACTGGAAAGATACTAAATCACAGTAATCGAGCATTTTTAAGAAGAATCGGATCTCTGGTTGCCATGGCACTGGAACGACAGCGATTATCGGATGAACAGGGACAGATTCTGATCGAGACCGAGAAGGAGAAGATGAGAAGCAACCTTCTTCGGGCGATCTCACATGATCTTAGGACTCCGTTGACGGGAATACTTGGTGCCAGCTCAGCGATCTTGGAGAATCGGGAGATGCTGGATCAGCAGACGCAGGACAAGCTGATTTCTCATATTAAAGATGACAGCCAGTGGCTCATCCGTATGGTCGAGAATTTGCTTTCAGTGACGAGAATCAATAAAGACACGGCGAACGTTACAAAGGCTCCGGAAGCAGCGGAGGAGATTGTAGCTGCTGCAATCAGCAGGATTCGGAACCGATTTCCGAAGCAGAATATCTCATCAGCGGTTCCGGATGAACTGCTGATGGTACCTATGGACGGAACCTTAATCGAACAGGTGATTATCAATCTTATAGAGAATGCTATCAAGCATTCAGGAAGTGATTCTCTGATCACGGTTATCTTAAAGAAAGAGAAGGACATGGCGGTATTCGAGGTGAGTGATCACGGAGAGGGGATCGCAGAGAAGGATTTCCCGTATTTGTTTGAATCCTATGTTCCGGACGGACTTCGAACTGCAGATTCTTCCAGAGGAATGGGAATCGGGCTATCCATATGTATGTCAATTGTCAAGGCACATCAGGGAAAGATGGAAGCCTATAACCAGCCAGAAGGCGGGGCTGTATTCCGGTTTAGCTTACCATTAGAGGGAGGAAACGATAATGAGTAATAAATTAGTAATATTATTGGTGGAGGATGAACTGGCAATCAGTAACTTTATCTCTACTATATTAACGCATAATGATTATCAGGTATTAAAAGCCGAAAGCGGGAAGGAGGCAATCCGACTTACTGCAGCAAACAGCCCGGACCTCATTCTGTTGGATCTGGGGTTACCGGATATGGATGGTATTCAGGTACTGAAAAGCATCAGAGATTGGAGCAATATTCCTATTATTGTTGTATCAGCGAGAGGGCACGAACGCGAGAAGGTAGAAGCACTTGATCTTGGAGCGGATGATTATATTACAAAACCCTTTGGTACCTCCGAGCTTCTAGCACGTATCAGAACAGCAGTAAGACATAGTCACAAGATAGCGGATGAAAATCATCCTGAGACCGATCGCATTGTCATCGGCGGACTGGCGATTGATTATGATAAACGTATTGTTAAGCTGGATGAGAAAGAGATTCATCTTACCCCTATTGAATATAAGATTATTACACTTTTATCCAGAAATGTAGGGAAAGTATTAACCCATGATTTTATCATGAAAGAAATTTGGGGGCCATATATTAATGAAAATCAAACACTCCGAGTTAATATGGCGAATATTCGGAGAAAGATTGAGGCGAATCCTGCGGAACCGAAATATATCGTGACCGAGGTCGGTGTTGGTTACCGAATGGTAGATGAAGTTTAAATAATAGAAGTAAGTCATAACTGACTCCTTCGGACAATATAATGAATCAGATAGCTTAAGCTTGTATTCATTTCTGTTTTCCGAGAGGAGGTACCCAATGGATAAAAAGATCGAAGATAAGATGGTACAGCAGATTGAGAAAAATTTGCATAATAATATCGATGAAAGCCTGAACTTTAACGGGCATATCCTAGAAAAGGATAAACAACCGAAAAAGAGTCCTGCTGTGGGTCTATGGAAAGCCGTTCCGGAGGATAAGGCTGTACAACAGGAGAATCCACTAATTTCTCTGGATTATTATAACCCTGTCATTCCGGTATCCAGATCGGAATATATAAGGCAGGCAAGAGAATCCTGTTTAAGACAGTTAAGTACGATGCAGAGCAGTGCCAGAGCATATGACAGCTATTATCTGGACAATGCCATACAGAATGCCGGGCAGGAGCCGAACCGGAAGACGAAACCGAACCGATTGTTTCAGGATGGGGCTGGTATAGCAACGGAGGAAGAGAACCAGAGGGAAATTGCTTCCTTCCGTTTTCTTGTGATGCGCATGGTTTGCGCTCTGCTTTTGTTCCTCAGTATATTTCTGATTGATAAATTTGACGTGAAAATCGGGAATTTATCACCGGGTACGATTCAGGAATATGTGACTGGCAAGGATAGCTTAAAGGAGCTGGAGGAATTTGTGGTTACACTGTTAAAGGAATAAGGGATTTGGTTTTGTTCATTGTAATTTCAGAATATATCAGTTATAATAACGGATAGTAAATTGAAAGGACAATAGAATGAGAAAATTAGCACTTTCCGATGAAATATTATTAACCATAGAGAAGCCTGCCCGCTATATCGGCGGAGAGGTAAACATGAAAATTAAGGATCCTTCGAAGGTTGATATCCGATTCTGTATGTGTTTTCCTGATGTGTATGAGATTGGTATGTCTCACTTGGGGATTCAGATTCTATATGACATGTTCAACCGTAGGGAGGATACCTATTGTGAGCGTGTTTATTCACCTTGGGTTGACTTGGACAAGCTGATGAGGGAGCGAAACATTCCTCTGTTTGCACTGGAAAGCCAGGACCCTGTAAAGAATTTTGACTTTTTAGGAATCACCCTGCAATATGAGATGTGCTACACCAATATCCTGCAGGTGCTAGAGCTGTCCGGCATCCCGATTTATGCCAAGGATCGTACGGAGGAGGACCCGATTGTCATCGGAGGAGGTCCCTGCAGCTACAATCCGGAACCAATCGCCGATTTCTTCGATTTCTTCTATATCGGAGAAGGAGAAACGGTATATCATGAGATATTAGATTCCTATAAGGAATATAAGATGGCTGGTAAATCAAGAAAAGAATATCTGGAACGCGTGGCACAGATCGAAGGAATGTATGTGCCCGCTTTTTATGATGTAAAATATAAAGAAAATGGCACGATCGCAAGCTTTACGCCAAATAATGAACATGCTCCGAAGACAGTAAAGAAGCAGGTGGAGATGAATTTAAGCGAAACCTATTATCCGACTAATCCACTGGTTCCTTTTATTAAAGCAACCCAGGACAGAGTTGTTCTTGAGATCCAGAGAGGTTGTATCCGCGGATGCCGCTTCTGCCAGGCGGGTATGATTTATCGTCCGACCAGGGAACGAAGCATCGAATATTTGAAGAAATGTGCATACGAGATGCTGTCCTCCACCGGTCATGAGGAGATTTCCCTAAGCTCCTTAAGCTCCAGTGATTATTCCTGCCTTCAGGAGCTGGTTTATTTTCTGATCGAGGAGTTTGGCTCAAAGGGTGTGAATATCTCGCTCCCGTCTCTTCGAATTGATGCTTTTGCTCTTGATGTTATGAGCAAGGTACAGGATATACGTAAAAGCAGTCTAACCTTTGCTCCTGAAGCCGGAACACAGAGGTTGAGAGATGTCATCAATAAGGGATTAACCGAAGAAGCGATTCTTGGTGGTGCTATGAAGGCCTTCCAAAGTGGATGGAATAAGGTTAAGCTGTATTTTATGCTGGGGCTTCCGACGGAGACAGAAGAGGATGTAGAGGGAATCGCCATCCTCTCGGATCGTATCGCCAGAGAATACTACACTATCCCCAAGGATCAAAGAAATGGTAAGGTGAGTATCACCTCCAGTACCTCCTTCTTTGTACCGAAGCCCTTCACTCCTTTCCAATGGTCAAGAATGATTACAGGAGAGGAATATGTGCAGAAACAGCGATTCCTGAAGGGTAAAATGAGAGACCAGTTAAATGCTAAAAGTATCAAATATAATTGGCATGAGGCAGAGGTTACCGAGCTGGAAGGTGTTTTTGCTAGAGGAGACCGTAGAGTTGGTAATGCAATCTATGATGCTTATCAGGCAGGATGTCTTTATGATTCCTGGTCGGAGCATTTTAGCTATGATAAATGGATGAACGCATTTGAGAAAAACGGTATCGATATGTCATTCTACAATGGTAGAGAACGTGATTTGGAAGAGATTCTGCCTTGGGATTTTATCGATGTCGGTGTAACCAAGGCCTTTCTTTACAGAGAGTATAAGAGAGCCAAGGGAGAGAAAGTAACCCCGAACTGCAGACAAGCCTGTGCAAACTGCGGAGCAAAGGGCTTCGGTGGAGGCGTCTGTTTTGAAGAGGATCTATGTATGATTGATTTTGAGGAGGTTACTGATGAAGGCAAGAATTAAATTTCAGAAATATGGTTCGATGAAATTCGTCGGTCATCTGGATGTGATGAGATATTTTCAAAAGGTGTTTCGTCGTGCGGGAATTGACAATGAATATAGTAAGGGCTTCAGCCCTCATCAGATTATGTCCTTTGCAGCGCCTCTCGGAGTAGGACTGACCAGCGATGGTGAATATCTGGATATTCAGCTGTTAAGCGCAGATGCACCGGAGGTCATGATTGAACGCATCAATTCTGCGATAACGGAAGGCTTTCGTGTGATCGGGTATCACCCTTTGCTGGAGGCAGAGCCAAATACCAAAACGGTGACAGCAATGTCCCTGGTTAACTCAGCAGATTATCTGGTATCCTTAAAGGACGGATATGAAATCGGTGGAGTGATTACGATAAAGGAAAGCTTTGTCAATGCATTTACAAAGTTTTTGCAGTCAGAGGAGATCGTCATCGGTAAGAAAACGAAGAAGAGTGAAAAGGATGTTGATATCAAGCCGATGATCACACTTGTTGCTTTTGAGGAAGAGGAGTACGAGACAAAGAGAAGAGAAAAACTGGAGGAGCACCTTCGGACGCCGGAGGCACAGGCAAATTTCGTTAAGCCGGCAAGCAAGGCAGAAGTCTATGAGAACGGTATTAAGGTATATCTTCAGCTTGATACCGGCAGCGCCTCCAATCTAAAGCCGGAGCTTGTCATGGAGGCATTCTATGAAGCTTTAGGTATCGAATATAATCCGTTTGCATGGCAGTCCCATCGATTGGAAGTGTATACCAGAAATATCGAAACGGGAAAGCTTGCAGGACTGGATCAGGTTGACCGCTAAGTAGTCAAGAATATAGTGAAGTGAATATCATGCCCAGGCATCCACCTGGCTTGCCTTTCCCTCATGCGGGATAGGACTCCGCATTCGGCCGGTCAGCGCCATCAGCATACCCAGGCATGATATTCTATCAACACTACGATTGGTCTAAACCTGTAGGAGGATCATATTGTCAAGGGTGGATGAACAATTGTTTTGCGTGATGCTTATAGATACATAAGATACTGCATACTGGAGAGGAGCAGGGATGGAAAACAAGCTTGTAATAACAAAAAATGAAAATACAATTATTTCTGCTGCTTTTGAAGGAAAGGACTTGGTACAGGTCTCCTTAAACGCTTCGGAAGAGGATAGTATCTTAGGAAATATCTATCTTGGTAAGGTTAAGAATATCGTCAAAAACATCAATGCAGCCTTTATAGAAATCGCTGACGGAAGAATGTGTTACTATTCCTTGGGTGAGAATCTTTATCCGATTCAGGTATCGGAGCAGGAGTACAAAAGAGAAGATGCTAAGTTAAAAGAAATCAAGGTAAAAATCGGTGATGAGCTTATTGTTCAAGTCGTAAAGGAGGATGTAAAGACCAAAGCACCAGTCGTCAGCAGTAATCTGAACTTTACGGGGAAGTATGTTGCTTTGACATATGGTAAGCCTGCGGTGGGAGTATCCTCCAAGATTCAAGATGAGAAGGAACGACAGCGGCTGAAAAATATTGCAAAGAGCCATCAACGAAAAGAATATGGCTTTATTATCCGTACAAATGCGGCATATATCCCGGAGGATGTAATTGTAGGCGAGATGAGGAAGCTGATCGAAGCATATGAGAATATTCGAAGATATGGTGTTCATAAAAGTTGCTTTTCCTTGATTTACCGGACACCAATGAATTATATCTGCGATATTCGGGACAGCTATTCAGAAAATGTAAATGAGTTTATTACGGATGATGCTGAGTTATATGAGAACATCAAGGTGTTTCTTGAAACGTATCAGCCGGAGGATCTTGGTAAGCTGCGCTACTATCAAGATGCAACTTTAAGTTTGACTAGTCTCTATGGATTGAACGATCGCCTGACTGATGCGGTTCGTCCTATGGTTTGGCTGAAATCGGGTGGCTCTCTGGTGATTCAGCCAACGGAAGCATTAACCGTGATTGATGTCAATACCGGAAAAGCAGTAGCAGGTAAGAAACAAGTTCAGGAGACCTTTCTTAAGGTGAATCGGGAAGCAGCAAAGGAGATTGCCAGACAGATACGACTTCGAAATCTCTCCGGAATCATCATTATAGATTTTATTGACATGGAACTCAAGAAGGATAAAGAGTTACTTATGTCGGAGTTGGAGGAGTATTTTAAGAAGGATCCGGTGAAGACAACGCTGGTCGATATGACTGCTCTGGGCCTGGTAGAGGTAACCCGTAAGAAGGTACGTAAACCCTTACATGAACAACTGGAAGAGGTGAAGCGTCATATATGATCAAGACGAATGTAATGCGACTGTTAGATCAGGCAGGTATCGCATATAAAGCAATGGAATATGAAGTAGATGAGAATAATTTAGGCGGTGAGCATGTGGCAGAGCTAATCGCAATGCCTCCGGAGCAGGTGTTCAAAACTTTAGTCACGAAGGGTGAGAAGAAGGGAATCGTAGTTTTCTGTATCCCAGTGAATCTGGAGTTGAATCTAAAGAAGGCGGCCACTGTGCTTGGAGATAAAAAGATCGAGCTCCTTCCGGTAAAAGAACTGCTGGCGACGACCGGTTATATCCGCGGAGGCTGTTCCCCCATCGGTATGAAGAAGAAATTTCCCACCTATATGGACGAGACGGCGATTCTCTTTGACGAGATTACAGTCAGCGCCGGAATCAGAGGTTGCCAGTTATGCATCCCGAGAGAGTCACTGGTCAATTATATTGAAGCAGAATTATGTGATATTACAGAATAGAAAGTAGGATTACTATCATCCAATACAGTAAGTCAATACATTAATCAGAACAAATAACCCCTTGGCGAATTGTGCAGCATATCAATCAAATGCGAACCATCGTCAAGGGGTTTTTCTAAAAATTATTATGCTGATTAACTGCTGGCACTTTTGTAATGTTTTAACCCAAAGCGCCAGAACCATAGAGTAAAGAACGTGAATAGAATCACAACAAAAATCCCATAAATCAGCTCCGGAAAAGTTAATTTTCCGGCAATCAGCTCGGTGGGATAGGTAGCCATAATACCATAAGGAAGAAAGAAGTAAAAGATAATCTTGTACACGCCCTGAAACAGAGTACCGGGTACCTTCATACACAATTCCAGCATGGTATCACTCATCCGTGCAAGATTACCCGCTTGGATCGTAAAGAATGGGATGGTACGGGTGATCACCTGCAGATCATACCAAAGCAGAGTCATAATCAGTACCAAGGCGAAGTAAGCAAGAAGGGTTTGAAATGTGATACTGATTTTTGCCTGTTTTACACCATACAGAATTAAGACGATACTAGCGATCGCAAGAGGCACAGAACCGGGATCCACACTTTCAAAGGATAAGCGGAGGAGTGGATTTACGGGCTTTGTTAGATAATGATCCAGGTCACCGTTCTTTATTTTATTCGGGATATCATTCGTTCCGAAGAAAAAGATAATCATATTCAATGCATTGATTAGGGAAAAGGTTCCGATGAAGATGATCATCTCTCCACCGGACCAACCTCCGATTGAGTCCACTTTAGCATAGATTGCCTGGTAGAATAGAATCTGCATCAAAAATAAGGTACCATCCACAAAGAAAGCCCCGAAGAAGGACAGACGAAAGACCATCAGTCTTGACAGCTTCATTCGGATGAGTGCGCCGAGGAAACTCAAATTAGAACTCTTATTTTTATTTGATTCTCTGTTCATCAAATTCCCACCCCGTCATATCTGACGCGCAGCCTTCTATAAGTAGTTTTGTTGACTTGATTAAATAGGATGATCCATACCAGAAGAATAAGTATTCCAGGTCCGGCCTCATCAGCCTCTCTTCCAATTAATAGCATGGATGGAAGATAGGAAAGGTAATAAAACGGGAAGAAACGCATAATTTGAAGCACCGACTCTGGAAGCAGGGACAAAGGTACTAAGGTACCCGCAATAAATGCAATGATGTTACTTTTAATCATCAGAAACAAATAAATGTCCTGAAATTTAAGTGTCAGTAATCCCAGAAAGTAATTCAACTGTATCATAAAGAGCAATCCCAGTACGGTCATAAGGACTGCAGCAAATATTACCCATGGATTCGTCGCAAAGGTAAAATCAATTCCGAAGATAAAGATCCATACGACGGCAGCCATTAGGTTAAAAATCAGATAGAATATCGATGCTCCGGCTGTCTGGGCAAGAAAATAACCCTGGATATTCACCGGAATTACCATATATTTTGAAAAGGTACCGGTACGAATTCGGTCACTCAGCTCACCGCTTACTTTGTCGGACATATCAAGCTGTGATAAAAATGAGTTGATAATGTAGTAGGAGAGCATGGAATCAAAGGTAAAACCGGCAACCATATTACGCTGTGCAAAGATCCCCTTCCATAAGATAAATGCGAATAATATTTTAGCAACCGTAAAGACAACATTTACTGCGATATCAAAACGCCAGGCTAATTGTGCTTTAAAGGTAATCTTCGTTATTTCCAGATATTTATTCATGCCATCACCTCGCTTTTATCATTATAGATACGCTCCACTACATTGCCGATGTCTTCTTCTTCAATTGAGATGTCCTTTAGTTCGTAACGACTAAGAACATCCTTTAATAATTCCTGTGCCTGCTCCTTTTTTACCAACAAGGATATTTTATAGAGCGATTCTTCGAGTACTATATGTTCCTGATTTAAGGAACAGCGTTCCTCATTCTCAAGTGAAATGGTGACCTTTTTATGGGTCTGATATTTTGTAAATAACTGATCGGTATCTCCATCATAGAGCTTAGTACCGCCGTTAATAACGACACAACGTTTACATAATGATTTTATGTCTTCCATATAATGCGAGGTCAGTAATATGGTAGTTCCTTTTGTCTCATTTACCTCTTTCAGAAATCCGCGAATCTGCTTCTGAGCAATAGCATCGAGGCCGATGGTCGGTTCATCAAGAAATAAGAGCTTTGGATTGTGAAGCAGAGCAACGATCAGTTCCATTTTCATACGTTCACCGAGAGAAAGGGTACGTACCGGAACATCTAAGAGATCCGATACAGAAAAGAGCTTTACAAAATAGTTCAAATTCTCTTGATACTCGTCCTCAGGGATATGGTATAATTCCTTGAAAAGCAGGAAAGTATCTGCGGCTGATAGTTCAAGAAACAGCTGACTTTTTTGTCCCATAACAACGGCGTATTGCTGCTTAAAGGAGTTCTCCAGTTTATTCGGATAATGCCCGGCCACATATATCTCACCGGAAGAAGGTGCGATGATACCCGTAAGCATCTTAACTAGTGTGGTCTTTCCTGCACCATTCGGTCCGATCAGTCCGATAAACTCTCCCTCATTAACACTCAGATCAAAATCTGCTACGGCTATTTTTGTAATGAACTTCCGACGAAACAGAGATTTTATACTACCCTTCAGTCCTGGTTCCTTGGTAAAGCTCTGATAAGTTTTTGTGAGATTTTTTGTCTCAATGATATTCATGTAGTATTCGTTCCTTTCAAATAAGTCATAATATGAATCAGAAAGCCCGCAGTACAACCTCTGCCTAACCTGTAACAATTACAGATTCAGATTCTGCTCCTGCGGGCATATAATAATATCCATAATAAACCGAGATTTCTCTTATGGGAGTGTGCACCCAATTGCGAACTAAGGCTTGTAATACGAAGTGCTTTTTATTCGTGACTTTCATAGGACCCAATTTCGGTGAAACAAGATGAATTAATAAATTAATTCACTTGTCATGAATAAAAAATCGTGACAAAGAATGCCACGACTCGCATTTTACTCGGATTCGATGGTTTTGAAGCAATCTGTAAGGCAGATGGTAAAAAAAGCAACAAAAATAAAGCGGATATCTCCGCAAGCAACACCGACATTTTGTTAATATAGGCTAGCTTTATTGCTGCATCACCACAACTATTGAGTTGTAACCTCCATTACAGACACACTTAACAAACAAACCATCCTCTCTTTTTTTATGATAAGTTAAATTATAGTTACTTTATGCTATGATGTCAATAAATTACTAGGAAAATTATATGGAATGGAAGCGTTGTATGGAAGCGTTTCGTACTTATTTGACAGCTTACTATGGATAGCATATAATCAGAGGGTATGGGACGAGATTCTTACTATTGGATGGAAAGGCAAGGGAAAACAATGAGAAGACAGGACAGAGAGATAAGTGATAGGAATGAAATAGTTGGTGTTATGAAGAAATGTGACGCTTGTCATGTCTCTTTCCATAATGACGACTACCCCTATGTTATTACCCTAAACTTCGGCGTGAGCTACGACGGGGAAACGATAAAGCTGTATTTTCATTCAGCCAAGGAAGGAACCAAGCTTGACCTGCTTCGTAAGAATTCGAAGGTGGCCTTTGCGATGGATTGTAATCATAATCTTGTTATGCGAGATAACGGTTCCTGCACCATGGAATATGAGAGTGTCTGCGGTAACGGAACACTGCGCCTCGTCGAGGAGGGCGAGAAGGTATCCGGACTCACTGCAATTATGGAGCAGTATCACGGTGAAAATGAATGTAATTTCCCGGAGCAGGTACTTAAGATGACAGAAGTGATGGAGCTTACGGTAAACGAGATTACCGGCAAAAGGTTGAAGAAGGGTTAGGATGAAGAAAAGTAGTATGTTTTTATGATGATTCTGGAAATAATATTATTTGACAAATATATTCATCTGTGATATTATAACTTAGTGTGCCGCACAACGAGGTAAAAGCTCTATATGAAACGTACTATTTTAGTAATATATTATTCGAATAGGTTGTTTCGATATAGGCACCGTAGTTGGCGAGTAATGATAATAGGAGGTGCCAATATGTACGCAATTATTGCAACTGGTGGAAAACAGTACAAGGTAGCGGAAGGCGATATCATTAAAGTTGAGAAGCTCGGTTTAGAAGCAGGAGCAGCTGTTACTTTTGATCAGGTTCTTGCAGTGAATAAGGGTGAGTTAGTTGTAGGAAATCCTACAGTAGCTAACGCTAAGGTTTCTGCAACTGTTGTTGAAGAAGGCAAAAACAAGAAAGTTATTGTTTTCAGATACAAAAGAAAGTCTGGATATCACAAGAAGAATGGACATAGACAGCCATATACCAAGGTAAAGATTGAAAAGATTAATGCATAGGTAGATGTGATATGATCGACGTATCCATATATAAAAATGCAGATGGTGTGATTACCGGTTTTCGATATAGCGGACATGCCGGCTTTGCCAAACGAGGTAAGGATATTGTATGTTCAGCGGTTTCTGCATTGGTAATCAACACTATAAATTCTATCGAGACTTTTACCTCGGATCAATTCCAATTGGAACAGGATGAGAAAAAAGGAATTATAGAATTTCATGTGACAGTACCGATGAGCAATAATGCACATTTGCTTCTTTGTTCTCTGGCTTTAGGGCTGAAAGGGATCGAAGAGGAGTATAGTGATAAGTATATTAAGCTCACTCAGGTCAAGACACAGTAACTTTAGATCAATTGATTTTGAATTGTAGGAGGTGTAGAACATGTTAAGAATGAACCTTCAATTTTTCGCTCATAAAAAGGGTGTTGGTTCTACCAAGAACGGTAGAGATTCCGAGTCCAAGAGATTGGGCGCTAAGAGAGCAGACGGACAATTTGTTCTCGCAGGAAATATTCTTTACAGACAGCGCGGAACGAAAATCCATCCCGGAGTAAACGTTGGACGCGGTGGCGATGATACATTATTTGCTTTAGTTGACGGCGTTTTAAAATTTGAACGCAAGGGTAGAGACAAGAAACAGGCTAGTGTTTATCCGGCAGAAGTAAAATAATTAAACATTCGTAGATTGACCCCAAATTCTAAGAACAGGATTTGGGGTTCTTTTATGCTTCGTTCTTCTGGCATTATATGGATCACAAATTCGCAGAAGGTGATTGTGTATGGAGGGCATTTATGGGGAGAGATGAACTTAAAAATTTACTGATAACAATCAGAGAAAACAATTATTCGATACCTGAGGGAAAGTATCCCTATGAATTATCAATCGAGATGATGAACAACCTTGGCGATTTGGATCCGGAGCTTCGTGATGATTTAATCCTTTCGAATCTCTCGAATTGGATTGTGGAGGGAGTTCTGTCTAAAGAAGAAGTGAAGCGACTGCTGTTTATCGCTTTGGATGAGCAGCATCTTTTCAAAGGAATAGGTGATCGGGATGATACTGTATTTTGCAGGACCTTCTCGGTATTGGTGGTTGCACTGGCCGTTTATCGGCATAGAACTGACGCTTTTCTTACCGAAAGTGAACTAAAGGAGACTCTTCATAAGGTTCTTACCTTTTATCAGGAGGATAAGGACGTCAGGGGATATATTGATGAAAAGGGCTGGGCACATGGGGCAGCGCATGGAGCAGATGCTCTGGATGAGCTAGCAAGATGCACAGAGATAATGGAAGATGATCTGTGGATGATTCTGGAGGTCATTCATCATAAGGTTAATATAGTCGGTTACGGATATATTCATTTTGAAGAAGAACGCATGATAACTGCTGTAAAAGCGGTTTTGGAACGAAAGATGATAGTGCAGGAACAATTAATTTCCTGGATCAGAAGCTTTCAGACAATAGAGAAAACCGGTGCCGATCAGGAGAATTTGGTGATGGAATTTAACGTACAGACATTTTTAAAAAGTCTGTATTTTCGACTGGTGGATTATCCGGAGTATGAAATAATCGCTGCAGAGGTTAAGGGTGTACTGATGCAGATCAATAGATTTTATAATATATAATCGAACACTAGAATCAGTAGGATATGCTATTACAGAGGCACACAGAAGTAAGATATCATGTTTTGCAGGGTGTATGCCTCACATCAACAATGCCTATGGCCTTCGTGATTAGTCCGGTATTAGGGTTGTTTTTCGTAGAATTTTTGATTATAATAAGCATGATAGATTTTGGAAACAATATGGTTATAGTTTTAAATAGAGAGGACAGCACATTCATAACTCAGAATTAATAGGAACGGTTTGTTTCAAGATGCAGACTTTTAATGTTGAATTATTCGATGTGCGAAACAGGTGATAAAATGTTTGCAGACAGAGCTGAGATTCATATCCGATCCGGTAAAGGCGGAGACGGCCATGTAAGCTTTCGTAAGGAGATCTTTGTACCGGCCGGCGGCCCGGATGGTGGCGACGGCGGAAAAGGCGGAGATCTGATTTTTGAAGTGGATGAAGGCTTGAATACCTTATCGGATTTTCGGTATGTAAGAAAGTACAGCGCTGAGGACGGCGAGAACGGAATGAAGAAACGCTGTCACGGCAGGGACGGAAATGATTTAATTGTTAAGGTTCCGGAGGGTACGGTAATAAAGGAAAAGGAGACAGGCAAAGTGGTTGCCGATATGTCTCATGGCAATAAAAGAGAAGTAATTCTTCGTGGTGGGCGTGGCGGTAAAGGAAATCAGCATTATGCAACACCGACCATGCAGGTTCCGAAGTATGCACAGCCCGGTCAGAAAGCACAGGAGATGGATGTGCTTTTGGAGCTTAAGGTGATTGCGGATGTTGGCCTAGTGGGCTTTCCGAACGTAGGCAAATCTACCTTGCTATCCCGAGTAACCAATGCCAGACCGAAGATCGGTAACTATCATTTTACTACGTTAAGCCCAAATCTCGGCGTAGTTGATTTAGAGGGAGGCGGTTTTGTAATCGCAGATATTCCCGGTTTGATCGAAGGTGCCTCCGAAGGCCTGGGACTCGGACATGAATTCTTAAGACATATCGAACGTACCAAGGTAATTATTCACCTTGTAGATGCTGCTTCGACCGAAGGTAGAGATCCGATAGAGGATATCGAGAAGATTAATGCAGAATTATCGGCTTATAACCCGGAGCTGGCGAAACGTCCTCAGGTGATAGCTGCGAATAAGACGGATGTATTAATGGAAGAAGATGCAGAGGAGATCATACAGAGGATTCGTGACAAATTTGAACCTCAGGGTATTCCGGTATTTCAGATTTCTGCTGTCAGCGGGAAGGGAATGAAGGAACTATTATATCATGTGAAGGGAATGCTCGAGAAGCTGGACAACACGCCGGTGGTATTCGAGAAGGAATTTTTCCCTGAGGATATGGCTAACTCCAACCTGCCCTTTGACGTATGGAAGGAAGAGGAGCATTTATTTGCGGTGGAAGGACCTCGCATCGAGAGAATGCTTGGTTATACAAACTTAGATTCCGAGAAGGGCTTTGAGTTCTTCCAGAAGTTCTTAAAGGAAAATGGCATCCTAGAAAAGCTGGAGGCACTGGGAATAGCGGAAGGTGATACGGTTAGGATGTATGGCTTAAGCTTTGACTACTATAAATAGAAGCTGTAATGAATAATGATGATTGTTACTTTTGAAAGGAGTATACAGATGACAACGAAGCAAAGAGCTTATTTAAAAGGCTTGGCAATGACAATAGATCCGATCTATCAGATTGGAAAATCTGCCCTGACACCTGAGATTACACAGGGTGTATCGGAAGCACTGGAAGCAAGGGAATTAATTAAAATCAGCGTGCTGAAGAATTGTTCGGATGATCCGAAGGAGATGGCTCAGATTCTTTCAGAACGTACCCACTCTGAGGTCGTTCAGGTGATAGGTAAGAAGATTGTTTTATATCGGGAATCAAAGGATAAGAAAAAGATTGAACTTCCGGCAGAAAAGAAATCGAAGAGCAAGGATAAGGAGTAACTGATATTATCCTGAGTGAAAGAAGCCACGCGGAGGATAGATGAACAGATGAAGAAGATAGGAATTATGGGAGGAACCTTTAACCCGATTCATAACGGACATTTATTTCTTGCCGAGAATGCTTATGAGCAGATCGGCCTAAAAGAGATACTATTTATGCCGTCAAAAAACCCTCCGCATAAAGCAAAACCGGATACGGTTACGGATCAGCAGAGAGTCGATATGATCTCGCTTGCGATTCGGGAAAATCCGCATTTTTCCCTATCAACCGTTGAATTGGAACGCGATGGACTTACCTATACTGCTGATACACTGACAATTCTTACAAAGGATCACCCGGAGGTCCGATATTATTTTATCGTTGGAGCGGATTCTCTGCTGATGATGCATCAGTGGTATCAGCCTCAGACCATATTCAATCTGTGTACCGTGGTTGCGGCAGCCAGAGACCAAGTGGATATTACAAGACTGAAAAGTTGTGCAGACGAACTGAAGGAGCGATATCATGCGGACATTCTCCTTACACCGATGCCTTTGGTACAGATCTCCTCGGCGGATATTCGGAGCAGAATTGCACAAAATAAGACGATACGATACTACTTGCCTGAGCAGGTCATGGAATACATTGAGAAGCACCAGCTTTATCGTGCTTAACCGGAGGAATACAAGCATGGATCTTCAGATGCTGGAAGACAGTATGAAAAAAAATTTAAAACAGCCACGTTACCTTCACAGTATCGGTGTGGAGGAAGTAGCATGTGATTTGGCTGTTATCTATGGATATGATCCGGGAAAGGCCAGTATCGCAGGTATTCTGCACGATTGTGCCAAGAACTTATCCGATGAGGAACTGCTTTGCTATTGTCAAAAATATCAGCTTCCGGTTACGGAGATTGAGGTACGTTGCCCGTTTTTACTTCATGGGAAGGTGGGTGCTGCTTTTGCAAAGGACCAGTACAAGATCACAGATCCGGAAATTATTGATTCCATCACATATCATACTACGGGCAGACCCAATATGAGTCTACTCGAGAAGATTATATTTACTGCGGATTATATTGAGCCTTACCGGAGACCTTTGCCAAGAATCGATGAGATACGATGGATGGCTTATACGGATCTGGATCAGGCGGTGCTTATCATTCTTGAGAATACCCTGAGTTATCTGGAACAATCAAAGGAAGAGATCGATACAATGACAGTAGATACTTATCAATATTACAAAACGACTTTGTCAGCGGGGCATGGATCGGATAAGAACGAAAAAATACTTAAATGAGGATACCGGTAAACGTGTTATCTTTACGGCTATGAGATAGAAAGGGGATTGCAATGGACAATTCAAAGAAAATGGTTAAGCTTGCCTATCAGGC
This sequence comes from Bacillota bacterium, assembly GCA_023415055.1. Classification (GTDB taxonomy): domain Bacteria; phylum Bacillota; class Clostridia; order Lachnospirales; family Lachnospiraceae; genus Mobilitalea. Next base: position 68,984 of record JAEZLZ010000006.1, read on the forward strand.
ATTGGAAGAGAAAAAGGGTGAAGATATCACCGTGATCGAGATTAAGGATATCTCCATCATTGCAGATTACTTTATTATTGCGAACGGAACAAATTCCTCACAGGTTGATGCACTTGTGAATTCAGTAAATCAGACCCTTGGCAAAGAGGGCTTTGAGCCGAAACGTATCGAAGGCGTAAGAAGCGCAAGCTGGATTCTGATGGATTACGGCGATGTAGTAGTACATGTATTCTCCAAGGAGGATCGTCTGTTCTACAATCTGGAGCGTATCTGGAGAGATGGAAAGACCGTTAGCAAGGAACAGCTCGAGGATTAAACAGAAGAGGATAGGAAACTATCATTACCGAAATAACTTGTATGTAAAAAAGCCTTTCTGATATCTGGAAGTAATGATGTGATTCTCATAAGTTAGACCTAAAAATCAAACTTATGGGTGTCAGTTCATAATTCCGATAGTAAGAAAGGCTTTTCTGATTCTATATTCTTAGGAAAACATTCTGAATAATCCAATGACTTTACCCTGAATATTCAGATCTGATACGATGATGGGCTCCATGGTATCATTCTCCGGCTGTAAGCGATAGTAGCCATTCTCCTTATAAAAGGTCTTGACGGTTACCTCTTCATCCATTAATGCAACTACATAATCACCATTCTTCGCATGGGACTGCTTCTGTACTAAGATCTTATCCCCATTAAAGATACCTGCATTAATCATGCTGTCACCCTTAACCTTAAGCATAAAGGTGTCCTCATTTGGCATATATTCTGCAGGAATCGGAAAGTAGCTGTCAATATTCTCAACTGCAAGGATCGGCTGACCGGCGGTAATCGTACCTACAACCGGCACATTTACCAGGTCCCGTCTTGTCAGGTTAAATTCATCATCAATAATCTCAATCGCACGCGGCTTGGAGGGATCACGGCGGATATAGCCGTTCTTTTCCAAGGTCTCCAGATGAGAATGTACGGAAGAGGTTGATTTTAACTTCACTGCTTCACATATCTCACGAACAGCCGGCGGATATCCCTTGTTAATAATCTGAGATTTTAAATATTCAAGTATTTCCTTCTGCTTATTGCTTATTCTCCCATAGCCCATATAAGTATCAGCCTCCATTTCCTATTTACACCACATATTATGAATAAAAACAATTACCTGCTTCCTGAATTGGACTATATCTCATCAAACAGGCTCAAATCGTACTAACTTTGCTTTATTATAACATATACGATTATAAAATGCAAAACTTATGTTCTGAAAAACGAAAAAATGTTTGTAAAACAAAATATATGTTCGAAAGCTGTTGACAAACATATGTTTGCTATGTATAATCAAGATATAGAAACAAGTGTTCGTACCGTATGTTCGTATCATATGTTCGCATTTTTTGAAAAATATTATTTACTTAGACATCGAATGACCATAACCCATAATATACTGAGATTAATAAGAGATTGCAAACAGCGTTTTCTTAACAATAGAAAAAGCAGGAAGGTAAAAACCGTCTATGCGGCAGGTTTATCCGGCAGGCGTTGAACGGAGCAGTACGAAAGATTACTTAAGAGATAAAACCTTGGGAGGGTATGAAGGATGAGTAGAACAGCAGATCGTATTATGGAACACAGCGAATATTATCACCTGAATAAGAAGAGAATATGGAGAATTGGAGTTGCGTTATTATTTATAGTAGTACTTTTTTCTATCTTCTTTATTACTAAGACAGTGACAGCACAGAGAGCGGTTGATCGAACCAAGCTGGTAACCTGCATTGAGGTGAAGAAGGGCGACTCTTTGTGGAGTATAGCTTCAGAGTATTTTACGGATGAATATGATGACATGAACGAATATATAGCAGAGATTATGAGCAGTAACGGTATGATCTCTGATGAGATACATGCAGGGAACTTTATTATCGTTCCTTACTATACGGAAGCAACTGAGAACACCTTCACGATGAAGTAAAAATAAGCTAATAATTAATATAAGAATAAAAAACAAGCTAATAATTAATACCTTGACAAAATTACATAGAGTGAATATACTGTTAAAAACAAATCAAGAGCTATGATGAGAAGAGTAACTACTATGAGGGTATACAGAGAATTCCATTTGCTGAGAAGGAATAACCGGAAAAGTAGTGAAACAAGCCTCGGAGCCGCATACGGATCCTATCACAGGTGATGCTATGACGTGAGTTCACGTTACAGAACTAGAGTATATATGTACTCAATGAGATTAGTATGGTAACATACTAATAAACTAGGGTGGCAACGCGAAGATGGATATCGCCCCTACAGAAGCTTCTGTAGGGGCGTTTTTGATTCGTTCGTACAGAGATATAATCCAAATATTATGTCAGGAGGTAGGATGTAATGAGGAAAGAAGAGGAAAGACCTGTTTTTCCGAAGAGAGCCGTAATCACTGCAGGAATGCCATATGGAAACAAAGAGCTGCATTTCGGACACATCGGAGGTGTTTTTATTCATGCGGATGTATTTGCGCGATTTTTAAGAGACCGGATCGGCAAGGAGAATGTAATTTTTGTATCGGGTACTGACTGTTATGGTTCTCCTATTCTGGAAAGCTATCGAAAATGGAAGGAGCAATCAGATTCGGAAATAACAATTGAAGAATACGTGATGTCCAATCATGTAAAACAGAAGGAAGCACTGGAGATGTATCAAATAAGCCTTGATCTTTATGGGGCTTCCGCTTTAGGCAGGAGCAGGGAGGTGCATGCCAGGGTATCCGAGGAGATTTTTGAAGCTTTATATCAAAAAGGCTATCTTCAAAGGTTGACGACACCACAATTCTATGATCCGGAGTATAAGGTTTTACTGAATGGAAGACAAGTCGTTGGACAGTGCCCGATTCAAGGCTGTTCTTCAGAGAAAGGCTATGCAGATGAATGCTCTCTCGGGCATCAGTATATGCCAAGCGAACTCATTGATCCCAAGAGTACGTTATCCGGTATGACACCCGAAGTAATTCAGGTATCTAATTGGTATTTTCGATTGGATGAGTTTCAGGATCTTTTGTCTGACTATATCGTATATCTTCGAAAGGAAACAACTTCACGGAAATATCAGCTCAGTGCTATGGAAGAGTTTCTGAAAAAGCCTTTGATATATATTAAAAAGAATCAGGTTGAGCGCTTGGATTCGATGAAAGAGCAATTACCTCAGTATACTTTAATGGATGATCAGAATAAAGCTTCGATTACTCTTGAATTTGATACCTTGCGTGAAAGAGAACAGGCAGAGGTTATACTCAGTGAGCATGGAATTAATTATCGAACCGGCAAGACTCTAGTACCTTTTCGTCTGTCGGGTAATATTGACTGGGGCGTTAAGGTTCCGCAGAAGGAGGGAGCGGATCATCTGACCTTCTGGGTATGGCCTGAATCCTTATGGGCGCCGATCTCCTTCACCAAAACTTATCTGGAGAGCATTCATCGGGCAGAGGAAGAATGGAAACAGTGGTGGTGTTCTGAGGATTCTAAGGTGTATCAGTTTATCGGAGAGGACAATATCTATTTCTATGGACTGGCCGAGATGGCCATGTTCATGGCTTTACAATCAGAGCAGCCGAATATTATGCCACAGGAGGGAGAATTGATGCTTCCTCATCTGATTGCAAATAACCATGTTCTGTTTATGGATAAGAAGGCAAGTTCAAGTTCTGAGATAAAGCCGCCTATGGCGAAGGAGCTTTTGGATCATTATACACCGGAGCAGCTTAGGATGCATTTTCTTAGTCTTGGTCTGGATACGAAAAGTGTAAGCTTTATGCCGCAGGTATATATGCAGGATAAAGTAGGGCAGGACAACGTATTAAAGGAAGGAAATCTGCTGACAAACGTATATAACCGTCTGGTACGTTCTTGCTTCTATACGGCACAGAAGTACTATGATTCGAAGCTTCCGGTAGGGGAGATCAAGGAAGAGATTCGAAATGAAGCAAGGAACACAATTCTCACCTATGAACGATACATGTATCATCATGAGTTTCATCGTTTGACGGAGCTTCTGGACAGCTATATCAGAAATGGAAATAAGTATTGGGTGAATCAGATACGCATCGCTGAAACGACAGAGGATGATGTACGTCGTAAACAGGTCCTGATTGATACCTTTCATATTGTTCGTACTGTAGTAAGTCTGCTGCATCCGATTACACCGAAGGGTTGTGAGATGATTCGGGAATATCTGAACGTTGATGAGAAGCTGTGGAGTTGGGAGCATATCTTTGATCCATTGGAGGAGCTTGTTATAAATAGAGAAACTCATTGTTTTAAATATCTGGAGTCCCGGGTTGATTTTTTTCAGAAACATGAATCACAGTTCAATAGGGAATAGATTTATTAGTATTTACCAAGCAAAGGTTAAATGATAGAATTGGTGGTGAGAGTGTAAATATGATGCTGCCACCCCTATTGATAAGTAGAGTTTTTTAATATATATTCCAGGGTCATTGGCAGAATGGAGGATGATATGGAAGAGAAGAAGGTTGAGTTTTTAAAGGGTAATGATGCAATGCAGGAAGAATTAATTGATTTTTTGAATTATGTATTTCATATGAACGGGAAAGATAATGATTTCTATCGATTGCTTCCGAAGCTATATAAAATTGAAAGCCATCCCTGCGAAGCAAATTATGTGACGCTGGAAAATGGTCGTATCGTTGCAGCGGTCGGTTCCTTTCCCGGTCTGCTATCGATATGCGGTACTACTCTTAATTACTATGGTATAGGCAATGTAGCAGTAAACCCTTACAGCCGATCTAAGGGATACATGAATAAGCTTCTGAACATGGCTGTTGAGGATATGATAAAAGAAGACGTGGATTTTTCAGTACTGACCGGTAGACGTAATCGATATTCTTACTTTTCTTATGAAATCGCAGGTAGAATCTATCATTTATGGCTGGACGGAAGTAATGTGAAGCATTCGAAGTACGGGGAGGCTTCAGCGGATTATGAATTTGTTAAGGTGAACGAGCAAGATGACGAAATCCTTGATAATATTGTTTCTCTTCAGGAAAAGCAGACCTTCCATTATATTCGCAGCAAAGAGAAGCTTTATGATATTCTTATGACCTGGAATCCGGTTGTTTATGCTATCTATGAGAAGAATGCATTTGCCGGTTATTTAGTACTTTATGATAATTCAACAGTGAAGGAATTCCTTCTTGTCAACCCGGAGAAATGTAGGGAGGTCGTAGCCGCATTTGTTGCAAAGGAAAGAAAAGAGGGAGTAAGCTTTGAATTTCCGGAGCTTCAAAGAACGTATATCGATGAACTGGTAGACCTGGCAGAGAACATTTCAATTCAGGTGGCTGAAAACTTCTCAGTATTTCATTATCAGAAGGTCATTGAAGCATTCCTGAAGCTGAAGTCGCTAGGCGATTCATTAATGGACGGCGAAGTGACATTGCTGATTCACGGAAGGAGAGCCGATGAACGGATTCACATTCAGGTTCAGAACCATCAGATCAATGTGACACAGAGTGAACAACATGAGGATTATGAACTATCTCATGCACAAGCGATGGAAGTCTTATTCCATAACTATAGTCCGAGACGTAATCAGATGCCTTCCTTCCTTCAATCCTGGTTCCCCTTACCGATTTATATCTATCCTGCGGATTTGGTATAATGTTCATCCTACTTTACGCTATGGATATTGGTCCAATATAAACCATGCTGAAATTTAACAAGACTCTGAAAAATATGGTGTGAAAGTATTTTCTACCGTTTTGAAGAGTCTTTTTAAGTTGCTTTAAAGTTGGAAATATATAATAATATAGTAAATGAGCAGTGTTAAAACTATTAGTATAGAATATTTGATTTTTTAATATAGTATCGCTATGATAAAAGAAGTACTTTCGATGGAGGAATGGAAATGCGTATATTACTGGCGGAAGACGAAAAGGAGATGGCAAATGCTTTAGAGGCAATCCTAAAGCATAATAATTATTCGGTAGATGCTGTCTATGATGGGGCTGATGCATATGAATACGGAATGTCACAAAATTATGATGTAATCATTCTCGACATTATGATGCCGAAGATGAACGGACTCGAGGTACTAGAGAAGCTGAGAGCCAAGGGAGTGCATATTCCGATTCTAATGTTGACAGCGAAGTCACAGATCGAGGATCGCATCAAGGGCCTCGATACAGGAGCAGATGATTACCTCATTAAGCCCTTTGCAATGGGGGAACTGCTAGCCAGGGTCCGTGCCATGACACGCCGGAAAGCAGAATTTACTCCAAATCTGATCACTCTTGGTAATATTACCTTAAATAAAGAAAATTATGAATTATCCAATGGGGATAGTTCCATACGACTAAGCAATAAGGAGTTCCAGATGCTAGAGCTTCTGATGAATAACCCAAAACGGTTGATTTCAACGGAGCAGTTCATGGAACGGATCTGGGGATATGATGCGGAGGCTGAGATCAATGTAGTATGGGTTTATGTATCTTATCTGAGAAAGAAGCTGGAAGCAATGAATGCCACGGTAAAGCTCAAGGCAGTCCGCGGAGTCGGCTATACACTGGAGGAAAATGAATGATCAATAAATTAAAACGTAAATTCATCATGATAACGATGTCCTCCTTGTTTCTGGTTATGGTGTTATTAGTGGCAACCATTAATATCATTAGTTTTTATCAGACCGACAAGCAGGCAGAGGGCATACTTCGGATGCTTTCGGACAACCAGGGGCAATTTCCGGATTTTAAGAAGGATAAGCTGCCGCCCAAGGAACCGCATACCGGGTTTGCCTTAAATGAAGAAACCAGGTTTCAGACCAGATATTTTATGATCTGGTTGGATGAACAGGGAATAGCGGCGAAGATCGATACCAGTCACATCTCTGCGATTACCTCAGAGGACGCGCTTAACTATGCAGAAACTATATTAGACGGAGGAAAGGCAAACGGATATAAAGGAATCTATAAATATAAAGTAGTCGATACTTCGACCGGAGCCCTTGTGATATTCCTGGATTGCAGAAGAGATCTGCAGACAGTGATGTATTTTCTCCTTATCTCCGGTGCCACGGCACTTGGAACGCTACTCTTGGTTTTTATTCTGGTTTCCGTGTTTTCCAAAAGAGCGATCAATCCTATCCTTAATAATATGGAGAAGCAAAAGCAATTCATTACCGATGCCGGTCATGAAATCAAGACACCATTAGCTATCATCTCGGCCAATGCCGATGTTCTGGAGCTTACGAACGGAGAGAGTGAATGGATCACAAGCATCCGTAATCAGACGTCCCGCCTCGATAAATTAGTGAAGAATCTACTTACTTTATCAAAGCTTGAGGAAGGCAAGATCTCACTTGCATATCAGGAATTTAATTTGAGCAGCTGCGTGGAAGAGATTGCATCTTCTTTTATGGCGGTGGCTGAGAAACAGGATAAAAGACTTACTTTATCGATACAGCCTGGAATCATGCTGCAAGGAGATGAGGGCTGTATGGAGCAATTAGTATCTACCTTGTTAGATAATGCTATGAAATATTCCAATCCTAAGGGTGAAATCAAGGTAAATCTATCTGCGGGAAAGAAAGGGACGCGACTTATTGTTTCGAACACGGTTACAAATATTAATGTGAAGAACTTGGATCGATTATTTGATCGTTTTTACCGTGAGGACGAATCAAGATCAAGGGAAACCGGAGGCTACGGTATCGGCTTATCCATAGCAAGATCAATTGTGGAAGCCCACCATGGTAAAATCACCGCTCATAGTGACGACGGAAAATCAATCGATTTTCTGGTAACCTTTTAACCAACAGAATTAAGAAGTAGAGTATTAAGACATCGGGATTAGAGCCGGTGTCTTTTTTGTAATGCGCCCGACGGGCGCACGTCATAGATGCCGGTGATAAGGATAAAGTACAGTTAATTCTTAACGGTGCTTTCATCACCTGTTCTTCGAATGCCCCCATCTATATCAAGAATGCAGATAAGGTCTTTCTTACACTTACCGAAGGAAGCAAGAATAGTTTGGCCGACGGAGCAAATTACATTCAAACCGATGAAAACGAAGTGGATGCGGTTATCTACAGTAAGGCTGATCTGACATTGAACGGTACCGGCTCTTTAACAATACAAGGCAACTACAAGCATGGCATCGCTTCGAAGGATGATTTGGTAATTACAGGCGGAAGTTATAATATTACAGCGGTGAAGGATGCACTCAACGGTAAGGATTGTGTCAAAATAAAAGACGGAAGCTTTACCTTAAACACTACAACAGGGAACGGTATTCAATCTAAGAACAGCGATGATTCTACAAAAGGATATGTCTATATCAGCGGAGGAACTATTAACATAAACAATTGTTATGAGGGTATCGAAGGTACCGTAATTATGATTGAAGATGGTTCGATCATAATCAATGCATCAGATGATGGCCTGAATGCAGCAAGTGCAAGCAGTACAGCAGCTACAGACAATGCCGGGGATACAACAATGACTTCAAATTCTGCATCGGAGGCAGCCACAATGAGCATGAATAAAACATTAGGCTCAGAAGATATCACGGTTACTACAGCGACAGATGAGGTAATCACTAGCAGTGCGACGATAGAAACTCCGGAACCAGGAGATGATACTTCGCAGTCAGGAGGTCCTGGTAGAATGAAGCCGGGTCAGGCGCCGGATGGGGTAGATGAGAACAGCTATATCTCTATCTCAGGCGGAACAATTACGATAAATGCAAAGGGTGATGGTATCGATTCTAACGGCTCATTCTATATCTCGGGTGGTACGGTATATGTGAACGGACCCACGGATAACGGAAATGGAAGTCTTGACTATAATGGCACTGCCAAGATCACCGGAGGTAGTATCGTAGCTGTGGGTAGTTCGGGTATGGCACAGGGCTTTGATGACACCTCAACACAGTGTTCCTTGCTGTATCTGTTATCATCGGATGCCGCAGGAGGCTCTACTGTTACTTTGAAGGATAAGGAAGGCAAAGAAGTCATAAGCTTTACTCCGAATAAGACATATCAATCGGTAGTGATCAGCTCGCCAAATTTAATTCAAGGTGAGACTTATACCTTGATCTGTAGCAATCAGTCCTATGAGATTACTCTGAACTCAATTGCAACAAGCAATGGTCAGGGTATGGGAATGGGCCGACGGGGAAGGGGACGTTAGATAGAGGGGCTGTTGAAAATGAATTGTACTGAAGAAGGAAGCTGAATAAGCTTCCTTCTTCAGGTATATCTATTATACGACGCCCCCTCGTTTTAATTGGAGTTTAGATGACTAATACAAAGGTAGGAAGTTGAGATTTTGACAGCAGAGCTTTGTTTTGATGCTATGATATAAAAATGTCGAATAATAATATAACATAACGAATATTGCGACAATATTTATCAGTAACGATTACAATTACATTAATTTATTTGTCGAAAATAGGTTTGATATGCTATAATAATACAAATTATGTATAAATATAGCATCATATGACAAAAAAGTGGTTGGTGGAGGGAGTAGGAAATGTTAATGAATGATGAATATAGTAAAAATAGTATCCTATCGTCAACGGATCACGTCACTTTACTCAAAACGAAAGAAATAACAGAGCAAATTATTACAGAGACAGAAGCAAAAGATTGTTTAATTACAAGAATTATGGAATATTGCAAACAGCTGGAGAGTGCTAAAAGAGAAGCGGAAATGAAAAATCAGGCGAAGACAAACTTTCTTTCTTATATCAGCCATGAGATAAGAACCTCAATGAATGGTATCATCGGTCTAATACACCTACTAATGAAGTCAAAATTAGATAAAAATCAGATCAAATGGATCGATATGCTGAATGAATCGGTTGAGGGACTTCAGATTATCATCAATAATTTATTGGATATATCAAAAATTGATGCAGGGAGGATTGAACTTGAGAGAAAGGTATTCAATATTAAGAAGATGTCGGTTGATTTATATAATGAGCTATCCGTGCTGAGTAGAGCCAAAAAGCTGGAAGTGAAATATGAATTTGATTCCTCGATACAAAATATGGTGATCGGGGATAAAACAAGATTGAAGCAGATACTACTTAATCTCGTCGACAATGCGGTAAAATTCACGAATCGAGGGTCAATTACTCTACAGGTCAGGCTAATCGATTCAGATGATTATCAAGAAACAATTGAATTCATAGTAGAAGATACCGGTATCGGCATCTCGGAGCAGGATAAGAATAGAATCTTCGAAAGCTTTGTTCAGGGAGAGCTGACTGCCAAGAAAAAAAGTATGGGTGCAGGACTCGGACTTGCTATATCGAAAAATCTGGTCAAATTAATGAACGGTGATATTTACGTGGAAAGCACACTGGGAAAAGGGAGTGCTTTTCATGTGAGCTGCTGCCTGCCTAAATTAAAGAAAACCGTCAAGAACGATGAACAGGAAGCCTTGAGCCAATCTGAGACAGAGAGTAGCGGGAAATCTGCTAAGCTGCCTGACCAAATAGATTACGGCAGTCAGATAATCCTCAGTATAGAAGATAATGAGATTAACCAAGAAATTATCCAAGCTATCGGTAAAAACGGTGTTTATCATATACTAAGTGCCTATAATGCAGAGGAAGCTCTTCGGCTCTTGGAAACATATAATGTGGATTTGATACTTATGGACATCCAGCTTCCCGGAATGAACGGATATGAACTGACCAGATACATTCGTGAGAATAAACGGCATCAAAAAACACCGATTATTGCCATGACTGCATATGCGATGGAAGAAGATCGCAGACGTTGCCTTCAATCCGGTATGAATGATTTTATTTCAAAACCGATTGAATTTGACCGGTTTTATGATATCTGTAACAGGTTTTTGTCAGAAAAAAGTAAGATTTACTAGTGAGGTGGAACATTGACGGAGATATCGTAATGTGTTAATATACCTCTTGAATTAATCTTTTTGCAATTTACCGGTAAATGCTTCAAAGGTAAAAGGCAGAATGGGGGTATTATGACACTAATTATCGGTATTATTACAACTATAATTACGATTCTGATCATTGCATTAGAAGCTATGATAGGTTATGAGAGAGGAATTCGTCGTAATCTGATCCGTACATTGATGTTGATTGGTGCTGCCGTGCTTACACTATACGCAACCTCACCTATTGTTGAGATAATTGTTCGAAAATTGATGGTAACAGATAAGATTTATGATTATATGTACAATCTTACCGGAGTGCAGCCTGGCGGATTTTACTTCCTTAAAGAGAGTGCAGTTAATATGTTTACGATATTTTTAAATCCCTTTGTTTATGTAGTGCTGTTTTGGATCTTCAAATTTGTCACCTTTGGAATCTACATTTTAATGGATCGATACATAATTAATCGAAAACTTACCAAGCTTTTTCCGAGCCCGACTAAGAAAAGTTGCATCGCAGGAGCCTTCTTAGGAGGCGTCTATGCCATCATGATTGGCGCGATCTTTTTTATGCCGGTTAGTGCTTACTCGGAATTGTTACAGAAGACTGAGAAAGCTGCGGTAACCGGAGGAAAATTAGGGACTGTATCAGAGTTGTTAGGTACAGACCGCTATCATGCAGCAGTAGGATATCATAGCACACCCTCCTATTATTTCTATAAATATACGGGCTCGAAGCAGTTAAGTGATTTGATGTTTCAATCCTTAACAAAGAAGGAGATTGATACCACAACCATATCCGCTGATCAATATATTCCATCTCTGGTTAAGGTATATCATGCCTCCAAAGTAATGAAAAAAGGGCTAAGCCAGAGATCATCTTCGGCTGAATATGAGGAATATATGAATTCGCTGAACGTAATGGTGGAACAGTATTCGGCTAATGAGCTTATCGTCGGAACAGAAGAGGAGAAGCTGTCCTTTATAAATGAGGTGCTGAAGCAAGGAGCAATTCTTACCGATAATGAATTGCTGCAGTCGATGCTGACGAACATGGAATATTCCTCTCTGGCTGCTTTTAATCAAGATATAAAAACACTGACAGAATTCTCTACTCTTATGAAGGAGAAGGATATTTTGGATGAGCTTGTGATAAACATCTCCGACATCACACCGAAGGATTTTGTTCAAAGTCTTGATGAAGCGACGATTGATGAAATGGCAGAGAAGCTATACTCCTTGGATCAAGCAAAGGTCATTGTACCAATGATTACGGAGAAGCTCCTTGGAGTGATGCTTGGTGATGGTAAATTAGGGGATTCTACATTAAAAGAGATCGAAAACTTTGCGGCTACCAAACAGGAATTTTCGAAGATATGTGATGCAGGTAAGCAGCTCGCAGCTCTTATCGATAAGGAAATGCCGATGGATAAAGCTGAGGCAGAGAGAGTGCTTAAAGATAGTTTAACTATTCTCGAGAATTCACAGCTCATTGACAAAGAAACCTTACAGGAGATAAAGATAATATTACAAGAGAAAATGGATCCTAATTTTAAATAAAATAATAATACACATACAGGATCGTAGCTGATTGCATATCAGTTGCGGTCCTGTTTAACATGTGTGCCTGATGGGCGCATTTTTCACAGTCTGGAAATTTCTGTTACTGTAACAAGATGAATATCAGTGGAAAATTATGGGTTGCTCTATGAAAAACAGGATGGTATAATAAGTTAAAATTTGTTGAAAACTGAAAATTCATGGAGGAGATTGGAGTATGGTTGATTCAAAAGGATGGGAATGGGAGAAGGCAGATCAGCTTCCTTGGCTAAAGCCGACGGATGACGTTTACTATCTGGCACACAAATGGTCTGAGGCAGGCTTTCATAAAATATTGGATCTGGGTGCCGGACTAGGAAGACACTCGATATATTTTGCTAAACAGGGTTTTGAGGTATCCGCGATTGATATTTCAGAGTATGCAATGAAGCATCTGAAGACCTGGAGTGAAAAAGAGGCTTTGTCCATTGATGTACAGCAAGGAGATATTGTCTCACTGCCCTATGAAGATAATTCTTTTGATTGTGTTTTTGCCTATCATACGATTTCACATACCGATTCACAGGGGATTAAAAGAATCATTGGGGAGATATACCGAGTGTTAAAGCCCGGCGGTGAAGTATATACATCGATCAGCTCGAAGTACTCAGGTGAGTATCTGTATTCCGGCTATCCCAAAATTGACGAGAATACCTTAATCAATCAGGAGGATGGTCCGGAAAAGGATGTCCCACATTTTTATGCGAATCGGGAAGAGATACTTAAGTTGCTGGAGAATTTCCACATTGATCGAATCCGTCATATCGATTATTGTTATTTAAATGATCAGGAGATTGACTGCAAATACTATTATGTTAACGGAAGTAAGATAAAACTTAGTTGAACCATAGTTAGTTCGATAGGGTTCTGGCACAGATCTCATCATAAGTAAGTCCACTTTCATAAACCTGTGTAGCAATTTCGATTCCTAAATAACGAAAATGCCACGGTTCATATTTATAACCGGTGATATATTCCTTATCCTTGGGATAACGAAGAATGAATCCATAAAGATAAGAATACTCTGCAAGCCAGATACCTTCCGGAGTAGCTTCAAATGCTTCTTTGAGAGTATAATCATCTGTTGTTCCTTTATCAATTGCGAGACCGGTCTGATGTTCGGAATATCCTGGTCTCGCAATCGTTCTATCCCGAATACTCTGATATTCTTCCAGCGTTTGCTTATTCTATACGTAAATCGCATTTACGATTCAGCTTCATATATTGTTAGTAATTATGAAACTGAATATTCGATCGTCTTTTCGATGGAATGTTACTAATTGAGGTGCGTAATGAATTATGTCATTGAACCTACATTAATAAATATACTGACTATTATCACACTGATTTTTTCTTTTAACCTACTTATATATAAAAATCAAATTAATATTGATCATCTATTTTATGCAAATGTATTCTTACTTTGTATTGAATTAATAGAACCATCTCCTTCCGATATCATATTTTTGTCACTGTTAATATTCTGCGTGAAGGAAAAGAGATTTACTGAAATAAAATACAGTAAAATGAGAGTTATTATCTGGTTACTGATATTCTATATAGTTATCACCTCCCTGTCTTTAATTAATTTGAAGGCTTACTATATGGGATTTCGTTTTTATGGAATCACTTTATATCTAATCATTTATAGCTTACTTATCTATTTTTATACGGACAAAAAAAACTATATTCATATTCTGCGAATTTATGTAATATCAAGTACATTAGCTGCTGTCTTGGGTATGATTGGATATCTGGGATGCTTTTCCGATTATCTCTTGTTTGATGCATATAGAGTAAAATCATTATTTAAAGATCCAAATGTCTTCGGAGCCTTTTTGGTTCCCGCAGTCATTCTACTACTGGGAGATATCAAGACTCGGACTATGTATCCGAAGGATCACAAAGTGCTGGAGAAATTAAAGCTTTTTAAATATATTAATTATAAAATCATAGGTTATACCATTCTGATCATTATTAATTCCATAGGAATTATCATCTCTTATTCCAGAGGTGCCTGGGTTTCTCTTGCAGCTGGTATCTTAGTCCTGATATTAATTAATATAAAGCAGATTAATTACAAAAAAATAATCCTATATTTTGGTTTAATAATATCATTGGGATATGCATTATGGGTTAACGTTTTTAGCTTGGAAACAAAGAATTTTTTTCTTGAACGATTAAGTATTCAGGCCTACGATTCGGACAGATTTTCAGCCCAGCTGATTGGTGTTACAAAGTCCATGGATCATATCTTTGGATATGGACCAGGACAGTATGAATATGTTTTAATGCAAATAAAGGGAGAAGAATTTTCCGCACACAGTTTATATGCCAGAATTATACTTGAAAATGGTATATTTGGGTTTATACTACTGATGCTTGCCTTTGGATATATTATTATCAAATTATACCGGAGACGCAAAGAAGAAGAGCTTCATTCTGTGAATTCAATCTATATTTCTATAGTAATCTCTTTGTTAATAAATAGCCTGGTCATTGATACTCTCCATTGGAGACACCTATGGCTCTTTATTGGATTAAGTATATCCTATTTGAGTGATTATCAGAGACTTCCTAATCACAGCTTTGATTGGAAGGCTGAAATCAATAAGCTGCTATTATCTATGCGTAAACATGGAAAAGTATGGAGACAGGTGATGTACCACCTAATCAGGAATATGTTAGCACTTCTTGGGATGATCATATACTCTTTAAAGAAGCCTAAGCATGAAATTCTAATATTAATGTATCATAGAGTAAACGATCAAATAAATCAAGCAATCGCAGTGAAAGAGGCAAGATTTGATTGGCAGATGAAGTATCTGGATAAAAAAGGATACAAAGTAATATCAATGGAGGAGGCATATCAAAGAATAAAGGATAAAACAATTGATGGAAAATATATCGTTCTCTCATTTGATGATGGATACAATGATTTTTATGAATCTGCTTATCCGATTTTAAAGAACTACGACTATCCTGCCATTCTATATTTAGTTCCGGGATACATCGAAACGGATAAAGTTTTTGATTGGGATCTAGGGGTAGGCCAAAGTAATTTGATGAATTGGGAGCAGCTGATAGAACTTAAGGATAGTAATTTAGTCACGATAGGCTCTCACACCTTAAATCATTATGATATCGATACCTTGGACAGTGAAGCACTCAGAATAGAACTGGAAGAATCTAAGAAGATACTGGAAGAAAAGCTAAGCACTAAAATAATACATTTTGCTTACCCAAAGGGGATCTATGATGAGAATGCAGAGAAAATAGTAAGTGAGTTTTATGAAACCGGAGTTTTGATATTTGGGGGTGTAGCAGTTAATAACAGGGTAGAGGAAAAGGAGTATTTCAAGCTTAAGAGGATGCCTGTTTACCGAAGCGATGGTAAGTTTATGTTCATTGCCAGATTGAAGGGCTGGATCAAACTTGAGGAGATCGTAAGAAGAAAGTTCACGGGCTTATAGGGTAAAGTGAGGAGTAGATTATTTGTAGAGCTATCTACTAATAATTTTCTCCTTTTTATGAACCCTTTGGTTCTCATAACATAATCTGTTGTAGATCAGTTTTTAGGTAAGCGTGTTGCATAAATGAATAAATTAAGGATATTGCAGGTAATAACGAAAGCTGATTGGGCTGGTGCACAGAGGGTGGTTTATGAGATTTGTAAGTATATTAAGGATAATCACTCTGACAAGATAGAGATAGAGGTAGCCGTAGGCGAAAATGGACTCTTAGTTCATAAACTTGCAGTATTGGGCATACGAGTTCATATTCTCAATTGGCTACAGCATGACATCAATCCGATCATTGACTATAAAGGGTATAAGGAAATAAAAAAAACGATTTCAATAGGGAGATATGATGTAGTACATTGTCATTCCACGAAAGCTGGAATTCTTGGAAGACTTGCAGCCTATAGGCTAAATAAAAAAAGGATTATTTATACGGTTCATGGGTTATGTCCTATACTTCAATACAATGGCATAGAAAGAAAAGCAGCTATCCTGATCGAAAGAATGCTGGAAAAGCTGACAACCGATATGGTTTTTCTGTCGATGCATGATATCGAGATGGCGAAGCAATTCAAGATATATCATCCACAAAAGATCAATTTAATTTATAATTCTTTAACTGTACCGGAAGTGACACATAGTACTTTAAGATTAGAATTAAGCATCAATCCGGATGTAAAGATCATAGGAAATGTTGCTCGTGTTGATGAGGTTAAAAATCCGATAAGGTTTATTGAAATAGCAAAAGAGTATTATTATTTATATCCAAAGGAGAATACCGCATTCGTCTGGATCGGTGATGGTCCATTGATGAACCGGGTTGCATCGATAGTAGAAAGATATGGACTGACTGACAAGGTTTTTTTTATAGGATTTCGAGATAAAGTAGAGCAATATATGTCGGATTTTGATTTACTCCTTATGACTTCGATTTGTGAAGGAATGCCGCAAACTATATTGGAAGCAATCGAATTGAATGTACCTATCTTATCAGCGGATGTTGGGGGCATCTGTGAAATGATTGGCAAGAAAAATGTATATAGAGTTAGTGAGACGAATCAAGATATTGCAAAGAAATTAAACGATACTTATACTCGAATTTATTTAAGTGACTTAGGAATGGCCGAGAAATATGTGAATCTATATTTATCAGATAGAAAAGGAATTTAATATGGGGGTAAAATTATCTGTTGTAATTCCAACGAAAAACAGACAGGAAATTTTGAAAAATCTTTTGTCATCGTTTATATCACAAGAGATATCTGAATCAATCGAATTTATTATAATAGATCAGACAGAAAAGCCTATGACCCGGGATGACATAGAATTACTTAAAAAAGTAGCTAAACTGGTAACTGATGAAAATGATATAAGGTATTATCACTTGTCCAATTTATCGGGCTTAACCCAGGCGAGAAATATTGGAATAGAAAGAGCATCCGGTGAGATCGTACTATTTCTTGATGATGATATTATCTTACTGCCGGGTTTTATTCAAGGAATCCTGAAGGGATTCGAGCAAGGGTTTGACGGCGTATCCGGTGTGATGCTTGAAAATGTAGCTGATGAAGGATGGTTGAAGGAACTATATACGGATTTATTCTTTGTAGGCTATATCAAAGATAAAAGAAGAAGAGTATATAGAAAGTTTCATAAATTCGCTCTCTACACGAAGACGGATGTGTTAAGTGGAGGTTTCACTGCTTACACTAAGGAATTACTCGCAAATGCCAAATTTGATGAAAATTTAATCCGATATGCCCTGGGTGAAGATAAAGAATTTTCGATGAGGGTAAGCCTTCAGGGGGCCAATCTGGTAATATGTACCAAGGCCATTGCTTATCATATGAAACACCGGGTCGGAAAACCAAATCTGTTTCAACGATATGAAGGCAAGACTGCTTATATAAAATACTTACAATATAAGTTTTCTGGACTTATGGGACGAAGGCTTACGATATCAACGAACTGGGCATTATTTGGAACCTTGATCGATGCATTGGTAAATTCTGTTTTAAATTGTTCAGTTGTCCCAGTGAAAGGAGCTCTATCTGGTCTGAAAAAGGCGAAGAAAGGATTCAGAAATCTTGAATTTATTAATATGATAGATACTTTGCAGTTTAAAAAAAGCAAGAAACTTTAATTTTCAGGTATGACCAGAAAAGAGGGATCATGGTGAAAGATCAAGCTATTATGAGTAAGGTTAGAAACGCAACTTTTTGGTCTACGGTTACTCAATTAATTACGAAACTATTTTCACCTATCACAAATATCATATTAGCTAGACTTTTGGACCCGGAAAGTTTTGGAGTGGTTGCTACTGCAACAGTTGTTCTAAGTTTATCAGATATTATTATCGATTCAGGATTTCCCAAATACTTAGTGCAACATGAATTTCATAATAAAGAGGATGAAAGAGACAATGCTAATGTAGCATTTTGGACTACTCTTGTGTTTTCTTTACTTCTTTGGGTACTCATTATCCTATTTCAGTATCCGATTGCAGCATTGGTTGGTAACTCCAACCTATCCCACGTGATAGTAATCGCCTGCATACAGTTACCTGTGAATGCATTGAATAGTATACTGACAGCTCTTTATATAAGAAGCTTTAATTACAAGGATATTTTCACTTCCAAACTATTATCCGCTTTCATTCCCTTTTTGGTCACAATTCCATTAGCTTGTTTCGGCTTTAAACATTGGTCAATTATAATAGGATCAATCGTTGGAACAATTATTGGTACAGCAGTACTTATTGTGAAATCAAAATGGAGACCTTCATTTTTTTATAGTCTCAAAATTTCAAAAGCCATGTTTTCTTTTAGTGCATGGTCCATTTTGGAAGGATTTTTTTTGTGGCTTACAACCTGGTTTGATATTATCGTGATTGGGAATGTATTCAGCGATTATTATCTTGGATTATATATCACTTCTTATAATATGGTAAATGCTGTGATGTCTATAATCACAAGCGCAATCATACCGGTGTTATTTGCAACATTATCCAGAATGCAGAATGATAAGATACAGTTTTATCTTTTCTTTTTAAAATGTCAGAAGAGCGTAGCCTATTTTTTGTTTCCGATCGGCATAGGGATATTTCTATACCGGGATCTTGCTACAAGCATCATTCTAGGAAAAAAATGGTCAGAGGCAAGTTTTATCATAGGAATATATGCATTAACTGCAGCTATTAAAATAACTCTTGTAAATATTAACATGGAAGCATTTAGGGCGGTCGGACAACCAATGCTAACATTCTTATTGCAGGTGCTGGACATAATTATTATTATTCCTGTCTGTATTTTAAGCACAAAATACGGATTTAGATCATTGGTATATGCCAGAGCATTGGCAAGACTCGATTTAATCATCCCGGGATTGATCGTGGCAAGTATTATTATGAAGCATAGAATCAGAAGATTTATTCAAAATATCACGTCACCGATCATATGCACTATTTGTATCACATTGTTAGCAGTTGGACTAAAACAACTGAGTACAAGCATATACTGGCAATTTTTTTCCGCTTTTTTGTGTGTCCTATTCTATATTATAACAATATTTATATTTGATGTGGGTATACTCGTCAGATTTTATACACTATTATTGAAAATTAAGAATAAGAAATAATTTGATCTAATCATTTTTGTTCTAGTCTATATCGACCTAATGTGACATAATTCATCCTATTATCATATTCTATATTAGATACTGTATTGAGAGGAATTCTCAATTTAGCTATACGTAACATTGAAAATGGTGAACATGATGAAAAAGGTGAACAAAAATCGTTCGATTATTATGTATGAAATAGTCAAAAGGGGATTTGATACAATTTTTAGCTTCGTAGCGTTACTAATTGTAATACCTGTTATCTTGATTTTTTGTATTGCTATCATGATAGAATCTCCTGGAGGATGCTTTTACTTTCAGAAAAGAATAGGCAAAAATATGAGATGCTTTACCATATATAAATTAAGATCCATGTATATGGATGCAGAAAAACAGGGTGCTGTGTGGGCAGAAAAAGAAGATCCCAGAATTACTAAGGTGGGCAGAATAATGCGAAGAACTAGAATCGATGAGTTACCACAGTTGATAAATATATTAAAGAATGATATGAGCCTTGTAGGACCGAGGCCGGAAAGGCCGGAGTTTGTAAAGAAATTCAGTAAAGAGATTCCTAAATATAAAGATCGATTTAAAGTGAAAAGTGGATTAACCGGATTGGCACAGGTTACTGGAGGATATGAACATACACCTCAGGAGAAATTAGAAAAGGATATTTATTATATACAGAATAGATCCTTATGGTTGGATTTAGTAATAATTCTAAAAACGGTAGCTGTAATACTCACAGGTAAAGGTGCAAGATAGTCTATTTGTATCTTTTCTTTTCATAATAAACACTTACTAAGATATTATATCACTGCAAAAGGAGGGGATAGGATTGAAGCATAGAAAGGGTGAGGATCACCCGGACTGCCCAATATTACCTGAAATCAAAGTGATTCGAAATCTGGAAGAACTGAGTAAATATAAGGAGGTATGGAATAAAATTCTTGCAGATAATCAGAATACAAATCCTTTTCTTGAATATGATTGGATCGAGAATTGGTGGAATTATCTAGGGATAAGACATAGCCTGTTTATCATAATTTTAAAGGTGAAAGAAAGAGTAGTTGGGATTTGCCCATTTATGATAAGAAAGAGAAGGCTTTTTCGGGAAATAACATTCGTTGGATATCCGGAAGCAAGCTATATGGATTTTATCCTTACCGGTGAAGGAAGAGCTGACGGTGTAGAGGCAGCCATAGAATATATTAGAAGCTTACATGGTTCATACATCTTTCATTTACATGGTTTCGTTGAAGAATCCTATGCGCTCGAAAAACTTAAGAATTATTTTGATAAAATTCATACTAAGTTCTCTATAAGAAATTTTGAAGCTCCTTATTTTAACATTCATTCAGATTTTTCATCCTATTTTAAATGTCGTTCCAAATATAACTCAATTAAAACATTAATCAGAAGTAAAAATAAAATAGAAAATTCTGGAAATGTAATATATAAACAGCTAAATAGTTCAGAAATTGATGATTGCTTTCAACTACACGAAATGAGATGGAAAAGAAAATATGATACGAGTAACTTTTCTGAAAAGGAGCATAGAAAATTCTTTAGGGATATTGCTAATAAAGAGAATCTATCCTTTCAGGTTTATGTATATGGCATGAAGCTTGGAAAGCGATTAATTGCTTTTACATTTGGTTTTTTATGCAACGGAACCTATTATTTTTACCGGATTTGTCATGATAATGATTTTTCGGTTTATGGTCCAGGTAAAATAATTCTTATGAAATTAATTGAAGCTTGCTTTCTAAAAGAGATGCTGGTGTTTGATTTTGGGTTAGGATATGCAAGGTACAAATCGGAATGGACGGATAACAAAAATATCATACATGAATTTGTTGCTCCATTAACTTCGGGATATTCACTAATTTTTTATTATATGTATATCATTAGAACCATGGTAATAAAAAGTGCTAAAAAACTAAAAGCTTATAATATCTTGAAAATCGGTGTCTTAGGCTTCTTACAATATTTCATTACAGGTAGTTTCGTAAGGGATATGATATGTTGTCTAAGGAAATTAAATGGGATTATAGTATATAATCAAATCCAAGAAATTATGAAAAAATTAGCAAAAAGCATATATCAGATGAAACAGTATCTTGTTGTCGAAAACGTCTTCGATTGCATCGGACAGGATGCAGCGATATGTGATAAATCCTGTGTTAATACAAGCGGGGAATTGAACAAAGATTCGTTGGATGTTCTAGCGGAAAATAAGTCGGATTATAAAATAAATGAAGCTTATTTAGATGATCTGGATTTCATATGCGAAATTATGAAGGAGAAACCGATACAGATCATTCAACGCTTTTTTCACAAACAACGATGTTTTCAATTGGACCAAGGGATAAAAGGAATGTTATATGTTTGGGTTAATAGTAATCAGATTGATATACCGGATCTTCGTTACAATGAAGATATCACGGATAACAAGACCTATATTGATCTGACAAAAGTTGATGTAGGAGAGGATTCAATGATAAATATACTCCATGCCATACATTATATTATGAATATATTGTATCCTCGAAAATGTACAGAGTGTTATATCGGTTTCAAGCTGACGAAGGCATCACCATTGCTTAAGACCCGAATAACGGATATCGGTTTTAAATCTTACAAATATTTTGTATATAAGAAATTCTTATATCGATCTTACTTAAAGATAAAACCTATTAAATAAATGAGAGAGGGTGCGGACGAAGTTTTGGACTGACATGTAGCTAATCCAAGACTTCGTCGTTGCCCTCTACTCTTAACTGCGCGACAAAAGTAATACTACTGAAGGAAATGCGAAATTACGAATACATTCCTATGGGAGCGATGTCGGAGCCCCATATTTGGTCTTGAGATGGAGGATGGGAGATACTTGGGATTAGAATTGTCAGAAGATGAAATGTTCAAAAACACAAAGGTTCTGAACGGATTACGAGTAAAAGCTTTGGAGGCTGATTTCAATAAATATATGCTTCGCTGGAACTTAAACAGCCAAAACAACAAGGATGTTTTTAGTATATGTCCTAGGATGCTGAAAGATTATATAATAAATGCCAGTGGAGAAAAGAATGCGGATGGAACCAAAATCATGACGATCTTATGAAGGAAGAGTGGGATTTTATAAATAATCACTTCTTTTAATAAAAATGCACGCACTTTTTTTGTGGGTGCATTTACTCAGAAATAAAGTTCTTTTTTTAATTCCAAAAGATCAAAAGATGTCATAAAAAATCAAATTTTGATAATTAATATATTGACAAAAACAAGATAATTATGTACAATAAAAATGTAAAGAGTACACGAGAACGCAAATGTAAGATACAAAGGGAGAATGAAAGACACTTTTAGATATAGTGGAAGAATTTCTCCTAAATTATAAGGGTGCGTACACGTGTACATAGCGTAACATATGTAAGCATAATCATTAGGAGGTAGGTATTATGAAAAAGTTGTTAAGTTTGACATTGACAGCAGTAATGATTTCCATGTTACTAATTGGGTGTAGTAATAAGGAAACACCTGTCACAACAACTGAAGAAAAAGTAACTGAAGAAAAAGTAACTGAGGAAAAAGTAACTGAGGAAAAAGTATCAGAGGAACCTATCACACTTCACTTCTGGAATGTATTCACAGGGTCGGATGGAGACATTCTAAGAGAAATTGTAGACAAGTATAATGAAACGAATACGGATAATATCAAAATTGAGATGGACATCATGCCCAATGACACATTACAACAGAAGCTGCCGGCAGCTATCGCAACAAATACTGCACCGGAGTTAGTTTTATTCGGTGTGGAGAATATTGCACCTTATGTAAGCAATGACTCACTGGAGGACATCAGTGATTTCTGGGAGACGACCGGTGTTGATAAGAACAACTTTTTAGAAAATGTAACGGAATTATCTTATGTAGATGGTAAGTTATATGGTACACCGATGCAATACAACGTTAGCTATTTATATTGGAATAAAGATTTGTTCGAAGCAGCTGGTCTTGATCCAAACACACCGCCTACAACCTTAGAGGAGCTTGCGGATTATGCAGTAAAGCTTACGGATCCTTCAAAGAATCAATATGGACTGGCATTACCTACCAACGCAACATACATGCAATTCCTTTGGGCAAATGGTGGTGACGCGGATGATCCGAATACTAATACAAATCTGTTAAATTCAGAAGAAAATCTAAAAACCTTAGAATGGCTTCAAGACTTAACGGTAAACAAGAAAGTAACACCGCTCAATATTACAGGCGCTGATGCAGATACGATGCTACAGGCTGGGCAGATTGCTATGTACATGAGTGGACCTTGGCAAATCAATGGTTTAAGAACACAAGGAATCAACTTTGGTATTGCTCCTTGCGTAGCAGGTAGTGCAGGTGCTTTCTCACCGGCAGGAGGATGTAGCTATGTCATTCCAAAGGGAACCGATTCAGCCAAGAAGGAAGCAGCCTATAAGTTTATGAAATATTGGCTTGGTGATGATATTTTAAAAGAATGGTCTCAAAGAAATGGTTTCCCTGTATGGTCTAAAACACTTGCAGAAGATAATGATATAAAGAATGACGAGGTATTGAACTCTATATCTGTGGCTACTGAGATTGGACGAGCATATAATCTGGGTTATTCATTGGCAAGTCAGATTGATAATGATGTCATGATTCCTATGTTTGAAAAGGTAATTAATGGTGGCGCAACTCCAGCAGATGCTTTAAAGGAAGCTGTAACAACTATGGATAAAGTATTAGCGCAGTAAATATCAAGGTAGGTTATCTTATCATAAATTAAGATTATGACTGTACTATATTAGAAAGATAACTCTATGGTCATATGTATCTTGTGAACTGGTGTAATTATAATATGCATCAGTTCACAAGAATAGAAACCTAGATGACATAGAGTTATCTTAATAAAGAGAGGATACAGTATGAATCGTAAGAAAAAATTTCAAACACATAACCAAAACAGTGCGTATCTTTTTATTCTGCCTTCGATGTTAATACTTGCAGTATTCGTTTTTATTCCGCTCATTGCATCCTTTATTATAAGCCTGCTAAATATGAACATTTTTATGAATGATATCTCCTTTGCAGGCTTAAAGAATTTTATAAAGCTATTTAACGATAGCAGAGTTAGTAATGCTACGTTTAACAGTTTATTCTTTGCATTGTTTGAGGTACCTTTACAGATTGGGCTTGCCTTAGTATTAAGTATGTATGTTGCGCAGAATAATCGATATACAAAAGTTTTACGTTCCATTTACTATGTGCCTTTTGTATGCTCTATGACAGCGATCGGTATTGTCTGGTCCATGCTTTTAGATCCAAATCTTGGGATGCTACCTTATGTATTACGGCAAATGGGAGTTGAGAGTATATCATTTCTCAAGGATCCTAAGCTGGCAATGCCTACCATTATCGCGGTTAGTGCATGGAAAGGCTTTGGCTATACATTAACACTTATCACAGCAGCGATTCTTAATGTACCAGCTTCCTTATATGAGGCAGCAGATATGGATGGAGCCAATATATTTAAGAAGTTTGCATGTATTACGATTCCTAGCATATGGCCAACCATTAGTTTTTGTATTGTAACTACAACAATTAGTGCGATACAAATGTTTGATCAAGCATACGTAATGACACAGGGTGGGCCTTTGAATAAGACTGAGACTCTAGTACAGTACATATATGATCGAGGTTTTCAGACAGCTCCATATGATCTAGGATATGCCTCTTCGATTTCTGTATATCTTTTCGTCATCATCGCTACGATAACATTTATACTAAGAAGATATGTTCTGGAGAAAGGAGAGGAAGCAAGTGAATAAGAAAAAAATCACACTCGGTAGAGTCATTGGTTTTATAATTACTATTGGTATGGTTATTTTAGTATTAGTGCCTATTATCTGGCTATTTGTTTCCTCCTTCAAAACCGATTCTGATGTAATATCGTATCCACCCTTATTTTTCCCCAAGGATTGGACCATATCCCAGTATCTCTATGTAGCGAAAAGTATTCCGATTTTTGATATGACAAAAAGTACAATCCTATTTGCAGGTGGTGTTACTCTAATTAGTGTAATGTTCGATTCAATGGCAGGCTACGCATTTGCAAGAATGAATTTTAAAGGGTCAAAGCTTTTGTTTTCCATCATCCTCTTAACTATGATGGTTCCATTTCAGATTATTATGACACCGCTTTATATTGAGATATATAAACTTAATTTATTGGATACATATCTTGGATTGATTCTTCCTAGAGCAACCAGCGCTTTTGGTATCTATATGATGAGATCCTTCTTTGTAGGGCTTCCGAAATCCTTAGAGGAGTCTGGACGAATGGATGGTATGGGAGAATTTCGAATATATCGTTATTTGATGCTACCACTTTGCAAACCAGCACTCTTTAGTCTTGCAATATTCCATTTCATGAACAACTGGAATGATCTTCTTTATCCATTGATGCTCACTAGTTCACCGGATAAGAGGACATTATCTGCAGGACTTGCCATATTGGTAGGTAATAAAGTAATTAAATATGGACCTACCTTGGCTGCAACTATGATTTCACTTACACCCTTATTGGTGTTATACATAGCTTGTCAGAAATATTTTGTAGAAGGAATAGCAACTGCTGGTACAAAAGAATAATTATATGGAGGTTATACATGAAAGCGGATATCATTGTAAATAAAGCTTATGTTAAGGCAAGAATTGATAAGCGAATATATAGTTCTTTTGTAGAGCATATGGGAAGGGTTGTATATTCCGGTATCTATGAACCAGGGCATCCAACCGCGGATGAAGATGGTTTTCGTGGGGATGTGCTTGAGAAGGTTAAGGAAATGGGGGTAACAGGCATTCGTTATCCTGGGGGAAATTTTGTTTCATGCTACGATTGGAGGGATGGAGTTGGACCGGTACAAGATCGTCCTCAGCGTTTGGAAATTGCTTGGAGATCAATCGAAACCAACGAATTCGGAACCAATGAGTTTATGAAGTGGGCAAAAAAAGCAGATATTGAACCTATTTTTGCGGTAAATCTAGGTACAAAAGGAATAGAGAATGCAGTATCGCTAGTTGAGTACTGTAACATGAATGAAGGAACTTATTATAGCGATTTAAGGCGAGAGCATGGAGTAAAGCAGCCATATCATATCAAAACGTGGTGTCTTGGTAATGAAATGGATGGCGATTGGCAGATTGGGCATAAGACAGCAGAGGATTATGGGAAGCTGGCACAACAGACAGCAAAAGCGATGAAGCAGGTAGACTCCGATATCAAATTGGTGTCTTGCGGGAGCAGTAAATCTGACATGATAACTTATCCGGACTGGGAACTGATTACCTTAGGATACACTTATGATTATGTAGATTATATCTCTCTTCATCAGTATTACGGAAATCAAGAGAAGGGAACAAAATATTTTCTTGCTCAATCCATTGATATGGAAAATTATATCAATACAGTAATTGCAACATGTGATGTTGTAAAAGCAAAGAAGCGTTCTAATAAGGCTCTTGATATCAGCTTTGATGAGTGGGGAGTATGGTCCATTCCGGATAAAGAGGTAGCCGCTCAAGTGGATGAGAAGCCCTGGCAGATAGCACCTCATCTAAGTGAACAGATTTATACCATGGAGGACTGCTTACTGTTCTCCAGTATGATGATGAACTTTATCAAGCATGCGGATCGAATAAAAATAGCGTGCCAGTCTTTATTGACTAATATCAGTGCAGCCATAATGACGAAAAGAGGTGGAGAGGTTTGGGTACAACCTATTTTCTATCCCTTCTCGTGGATGGCGAAGTATGGCAATGGTGTTGTGATGAAGGATTTGTTACAATGCCAATCCTATTCCTGTGAAGGCTTTGAGAACGTTCCTTATGTGGACGAAGTGGTTGTATTTAATGATGAAAAAAATGAACTGGTAATTTTCGCAGTGAACCGAAGCGAAGAAGAAAGTGTTGATTTACACTTAATGCTACAGGAATTCCAAGCAGTGTGTATGACGGAACATCTTGCATTAAGTCATACGGATAAGAAGGCCTCAAATCTCAAGAATCATAATGAAGTTAAGCCATATCAAGTAGAGGATTCTAATTTAATTGAGGGATCCATAAAAGCAAAGCTTCAACCACTTTCCTTCAATATGATTCGCATTCAAGTCAAATAAGTGGTAGAATTTAGTTAAAATAGTAATTTTATATATCGATATTTGTTATTTTTATGGTATAGTAGTAAGAAACGGTATAAAGGAGATTTGTCTATTATGGGCATAACGACAAAAGACCTTGCTAAGATATGCGGAGTATCACGTACAACAGTACATCGTGCGTTATCGGATACTGGAAGGATTAATCCAGAGACCAAGGATTTTATACTACAAACAGCGAAAAAATATGATTATCGACCGGATTTGTTAGCAAGAGGCCTTGTCAAAGGACAGACCTACAACATTGGTGTGGTAGTACTTGATGTCAATAATAGATATTTCGCGCAGATGTTAAGTGCAATCGAAGTAGAGGCAAGAAAACAAGGATACTTCGTTAACATCACATTACATGAGAACAACCCAGCCATAGAAAAAGAGCAGATTGCAAGACTAGTGGATTATCATGTGGAAGGAATTATTCTATCCTCTGTTAATCAAGGAGTAGATTATAAAAAGTATCTACATAGCTTAAATACTCCGATCGTAACCATCGATAATAAAATTGAGGAAGATATCCCTTTTGTTGGAATTAATGAACGAGAGGCAGCAAGAGTAGCTTCGACTCAGATTATCTCAAGGGGTTATCAAAAGGTGGTATTTGTTTGTCCACCATTATTTGACCGTGGAAAAGAGAATATTTATGTTCATGAAGAAAGAGAAAAGGGGTTTAAAGAAGCAATGATGTCTTCAACGGAAGTTGAGGCAGTTGTAATAGATCAATTAGACTATTTAAGCTCTTGTGCAGATCAGTTAGTAGATGGAGTGAAAACTGCTTTTTTCTGCTCCGGTGATATGTTTGCCTTGGAGCTCATGAAGTATTTAAGGTCACTCGGGAAAAGAGCACTAAAAGATTATGGAATTATGGGCTTTGATAATATTGATGTTTTAGACTATGTTACACCAAGACTGACAACAATAGATAATTCAGTAGAAAAAATTGCTATAAAGGCAGTGAATCTGCTCTTTGACCTTATCAATGGGAAAAGTACTCAAGAGGTGGTACTATTAGATTATCTTTTAGTAAAAGGGGAAACCATATAAGAAGAGGTTTATTTAGGAAACAAAGCTTTTAATATCATATTGATTTAGTAATATAGATAGAATGGGTTAATTCTTATAAAATCCCATAATGCATTGGCTATTTGTCAAGCTATGGGGTGTGATTCCTTGAATCATGCTCCCGCACTGGACGAATAGCCTTCTTTATGTTGTTTGTGTCTATGCGATATTTGGATATAGACTTTTTGAAAGTCATAAAGCATTCAAAAAGTCATTATTTATATCTTAAGTTCCGTTTTTGTGTCAATAAATAGGGGATTATAAGATAAACATTTTATGAGACAGGGATGTATCTTAGAAAAATGGAAATCCTATAAATTAGTACCGTATATTAACAGTTAAATATTATGGAACCTTTTTTTAAAGAGCTCGTCTAATCAAGGTAAAAATAATATACTAAACAGGAGGCAAAAAATGAAACACGGAAAACTATTTTTACTTATTATTGTTATTATTGTCGGAGGATTTACCGCATGTAAGAAGGAGAATGCTCCTACCACGGACAGTACTGTTAATGAAAACACAGCCGGAGGCTTAGAGCAGACAGATACGAACACAGAGCAACAGGACACAGTGCAGGAGAACGTAGAGCAGGAGAACCCGGAGGTGGAGATTTTTGATGTGAATAATGATGCATCGGAAAGTACCTCGGGTGAGCTTCAATCAATAATTGAGAAAATATATGAGATTAAGAGTACAGAGTTTATGGTTGGAGACGTACCGGTAGATTTAAATGATCCCGACTCAGTCAAGTATTTTACCGGACTTTCGGACGTATCAAAGATAAAGGAGGTAGCCGTTTCTGAGCCCATGATGGGATCTCAAGCCTATTCACTGGTGCTTGTAAAATTAAACCAGCAAGAGGATGCCGAGACGGTTGCCAATGAAATGCTACAGGGCATAGATCAGAGAAAGTGGATCTGTGTTGAGGCGGATGATTTAAAGGTTGCAGCTCAGGGTGATGTGGTTATGTTGATAATGGTATCCTCCACCTTTGAAGATGCCCTCACATCACAGGATATTGTAGATGCATTCCAGGAGGTTCGCCAAGCAGAGCTGGATATATTACTTGAGAAATAATTATTAATAATGTCTTTGTTGCAATAATAAAACCTGTTCTTATCGGTGATAAATCACTGAGGAGAACAGGTTTCTACTTAGGAGGCTGTTATGCTATTTTCCAGTATCACATTCCTTTATTACTTTCTGCCGATTACTTTATTGATATATTTCGCAGTACCAAAGAAATATAAAAATCCGGTCCTGCTCCTTGCATCACTCCTGTTTTACGGATGGAGTGAGCCGAGGTTAATTTTTTTGATGCTGCTTTCGATTGTAGTTCATTATATTGCCGGGTTATTGATTGATAAAAATCGTAAAAATAATAAGGAAAAGAAATGCAAAGGATACTTAATTCTAGCAATTTCAATATCCTTGGCCTTACTCGGCTATTTTAAATACGCCAATTTTTTTATTGCTAACTTGAATTCCCTTGGTGGGCTGTCCTTACCATTGCTCAAGATAGCACTTCCTATTGGCATTAGCTTTTACACATTCCAGATTATAAGCTATACGATCGATGTTTATCGAGGAGATACAAAGGTTCAGAAGAATATATTACATTTGGCGACTTATCTTGCCCTGTTTCCTCAGCTGATTGCGGGACCGATTGTACGATATACAGACATTGCAGAACGTCTCGAAGCGAGAGGGCATAATATGGAGGCGATAAGCTATGGAATACGACGGTTTATGATTGGACTGTCGAAAAAGGTGATTTTGGCTAATTCACTCGGTTTGTTATGCTCTATATTCTCAGATAGTGATGAGAAAACTGTTCTATTCTATTGGATTTATGCTATAGCATTTACCCTTCAAATCTATTATGATTTCTCCGGTTACAGTGATATGGCAATCGGACTGGGTAGCATATTCGGCTTTCATTTCATGGAGAATTTCAATTACCCATATATTTCAAAAAGCATTACGGAATTCTGGCGTAGATGGCATATTTCACTTGGATCATGGTTTCGAGACTATGTCTATATCCCTATGGGAGGCAACCGTGTTAGTAAAGGGCGTTGGATACGAAACATACTTGTCGTCTGGATGTTGACCGGTTTCTGGCATGGAGCGGCTTGGAATTTCGTTCTATGGGGGCTGATGTTTGCAATATTACTCATCATCGAGAAAATATGGCTTTCCGCTCTACTCACTAAGCTTCCTAAAGTGATTTCCCATATCTATGTACTGTTTTTTGTCATCCTTAGCTTTGTCCTATTTGACGCACCCAATCTAAGCTCTGCGCTGCATTCCATTAAAGCGATGTTTGGTTTAGGAGATATACCGCTACTTGGCACGCAAACCTTATATTATCTTAATAGCTATAAAATGATATTGCTATTTGCCATTCTCGGCAGTACACCTTTAATGAAAAAAGGAATCGATCGTCTACGAGCTACAAAATGGGGTGATAGAGCTCTTGATTTTTTAGGACCGATCGCTTGTGTGATATTGCTTTTTATCATTACGGGATATTTGGTGGATGGATCCTATAACCCATTTCTATATTTCCGTTTTTAAGAGTATAACAGGAGGAAGGAATATGAATAAGATCAGTAGAGGTACCTTATTTGTAATATTTGTAGGTATCTTTTGGCTTGGATTAGCCTTATTGTGTTGGGTTAAGACACCTACACAGATCTCAATCAGTGAGAGAAGAAAGCTGGCACAATTTCCGAAGCCTGAGCTTCAATCGATCCTCTCAGGTAAATTCATGGAGGATTTTGAACCCTACGCACAGGATCAGTTTCCGGAGCGTTTTATGTTTCGAAGGCTGAAAGCAATTACCAGCTTTTATGTACTTGCAAATAAGGATAACAATGATATTTATATCGAAAAAGGTCATGCAGCAAAGCTGGAATATCCTTTGCGAGAGGCCTCCGTTAGGCTGGCCTTGGACAAATTCCGATATATTTATAATTCCTTATTGAAAAATAGTGATAGCCGGATCTTTCTATCCGTGATTCCGGATAAGGGATATTTTCTGGCGGATCAATATGGCTATCCTTCCATGGACTATCAACGCATGCTTGAGTTGCTTCGCAGTAATACGGAGTATGCTGAGTATATTGATCTCTTCGAGCTGTTAGAGCTGGAGGATTATTATCGAAGCGATATTCATTGGAAGCAGGAAAATCTCATTAAGGTAGCCGAGAAGCTTGGTGCTTCTTTGGGATGCCTGGACCGGCTCTCCTTCCAATATGATATCTTAGAGCCTAAGCTTCCCTTTTACGGAGTTTATTACGGACAGTCTGCGTTACCGATAAAGCCGGATGCTATAAAATACCTGGTGAATTCCAGCATTCAAAGTAGTAGTGTGTATAATCTTGAAACGAACCAAACAGGTCCGGTATATGATACAAAAAAGCTCAGTGGAAGAGATCCCTATGATTTGTATCTATCCGGTGCAAGTGCAATGCTTGTAATCGATAATCCGGAGGCAAAGACGGATAAGGAATTGGTTGTTTTTCGAGATTCCTTTGGTAGTAGTCTAGTACCATTGTTAATTGAGGGGTATTCTAAAATCACTCTGATAGACATTCGGTATATGGCAAGTCAACTAATTTCTGAATATATCACCTTTAAGGATCAGGATGTATTGTTTCTTTATAGTACATCAATACTCAATTCGGCGGAATCCTTAAAATAATCGAATGGGCTATGATCAGAAGCTTTAAGAGCTCTCGTGAATAGGAAATGATAATTACGGACCGCTATGATTAATGAGCCGTATATTTATTTCCTATAGATTTCTTTTTGTCCCATGGAAATTATATTCAATTGGTGTCCTATACTCATTACCTAAAGTATGTTACAATAAAAGAGGTGAGGTCAGATAGCTTTATTGTATAGGAAAATGATTGGAGGCTTGATAATAATTCTTGTATGATATTAGCATCAAGCTATGTGGGGGTATTATGATTCGAAAAATATCGAAGGTATATGAAGAGGAATTCATTGAATTTTTATCGCTTCACAATCAGAAGAAGGAATGCTATATTGCATGGCTTCCGGATAATTATGAAGATTTAGTGAGGTTTAATAAAGAGAGCTTTTACCTTTGCTTTGAAGAAGGACAGATTGTTGGGGGTATGGGAATTTATCTATCCATCGAGCAAAGAGTTGTGAGACTGCTCGGACCGATTATTATTGCTAGATATTTTGAAAAATATGCTGATTTGCTGTATGAGTGTTGCTTAAAGGATATACCGGAAGATATGAAAGAGGTAAGAATTGCTTTTTTTGATCGGAATGTGTTGTGCAGGCAGTGGTGTGAGAAGCATGGTTTTGAACAGTATAATGCAGAACGTACCATGTTATATACGAGTAAAAGGGGAGAAGTCCCAAAACAAAACAACTCTAATCTGGCAGAGATATTGATTCGACCCTTTATGTCAAAGGATAAAGAAGGGCTGGCCTTGGTTCATCCAAAGGGAGTGTTTTTTACACTGGATGAGCTGATAGAAGAGTTGTCAGATAATAACGAGCTGCTGCTTCTGCATCATGAGGGTCGAGTGAAAGGATATGTTTTCTATGAAGTGACCTCCGACAAGACCATGGGTGAGATAATACTTCTCCATGTGAAGGAAGGAGAAAGAGGGAAAGGTTACGGTAGTATACTACTGGAGAAAGCAATCAATAACCTGGAGCAGATGCAGGTTAGTGAAATATGCATTAACGTTCGTGTCGATAACGAAGGAGCATTTCGTCTGTATTCTAGGATGGGCTTCATGGAAAGGGATACGATTTATGCATATGGTAAGTCGATCATTGCTTAAAATTATTCTTTTCTTTGTAAGGGAATGATCTACTCCTGCTGGTTACCTTTTTGCCTGTTTTTTTGAAAATCAGTTTTTTTTCTATTCAAGATGTGTTAGAATAATTTAGAGAAATTAGAGCGTATAGGGGTGAGGTTTTGCCGGGACATGATAAGAGTAATTACTTAAATAATGAAACGGACAACGTAAGTTGTAAAGATAGAAGAAAAAGAGTAAATCATATAAAAACAGCAATTGTTATACTTGTCATTACCCTTCTTATATTACCGACAATTTGCTGTATTATTTTGGGCTTTCAGGTGAACAGGCTACAAAATCAGGTGAATGATTTGCTTCGTTCCCATGGTCAATACAGCTCAGGCTACAATAGCCAAGGAGGGGATGGCTATGCCTTAGCAGCAGAGAAGGAAGGCACCGAGGCCGATGCCTCTTATGAAGATGCAATAACGGACCCAAATAAAGATCCAAATAAAGAAACATTTCCTGACTCGGCAGCAGTTGAGAAGGATCAAACACAAGAAGAGGTTAAAAGTGGTGAAGAGGTAGTAGTTGTAGAAGAGGAGCAGTTGCAACCGGAGGAGAATTCGATTGATGAAGCAAAGGAGCCAGCTTGGGATAGAACCGATGAACGTGTGGGGATATATCAAGACAAGCAGGTATATTTGACCTTTGATGACGGCCCAAGTGTTTACACGGACGAAATACTCGATATACTAGCAGAGTATCAGGTTAAAGCTACCTTCTTTGTGGTAGGTAAGACGGACAGTCGTTCGAAGAAGCTTTATCAAAGAATAGTTGATGAAGGACACAGCCTGGGAATGCACTCCTATTCACACCGATATTCCGAAATTTACAATTCCGTAGAAGATTTTGCGAAGGACTTTACAAAACTATGGGAATTGTTATATGATACTACTGGGTACAAGCCTTCAATATTCCGTTTTCCCGGGGGAAGTGACAACAAAGTCAATAAAAATGGAATGGAGGATTTTATTCGTTACCTGAATGAAGCTGACATTGTATATTTTGATTGGAATGTATTAAACGGAGATGCGACAGGTGTTACATATACGAAGAAGCAGTTAATTCAAAATGTCCTTGATGGAGTAGCCTTCAGGGATAAATCCATTGTTCTCTTACATGATTCGCAAACAAAGAAAACCACGGTAGATTCATTACCCGGCTTGTTGGATAAATTAATATCGGGGGGAGCACAGATTTTGCCCTTAGATAAGGATGTCAAACCGATTCAAATGATTAAAGCCGATACAATCAAATAAAACCAGAAACAGGGAGGTATTTAACGAATGGGTTTTTTTAAAGATTTTAAAGAGGATTTATCGCAGGCAGTAAATGAATTATTGCCGGAGGAAGAAACGGGGAAAGAGGATGTACAGGAACAACTCGTGAATACGTTGGACTTAGAAGAAAATAATTCAGAAGAGGAAGCGGATAACGAGAAGATGAAGGAATGGCTGGAGGAATTTGTCAGCGAAGAGACTAAGAATATGGACAGTGATGACATTCCTATGGAGGACGAGCTTTCTGATGAACCGGAATTAACTGATTTAGAAGAAAATACATTAAACTTAGAGGAAGAAGAGGGCGAAAACATGGATGATAATGTGGATATTGAATTATTAGAGGCATTAAACGCTGATGAGGAAGCGGAGCTGGTCAGTGACACGAATGAAAGACAGGTGTCAAAATTGCGTTCCATGGCTGTAGCGAGTGATGATGATGTTACAGTAATCACGAAGGGAACCACAATTAACGGAAGTATCTCCTCTGACGGATCCTTAGAGGTTAACGGTACGATAACCGGTGATGTGGAGTGTCTGGGCAAGTTATCCATTACAGGTAAAATTGTTGGTAACTCCTCCGCTGCTGAGGTTTATGTAAATACAGAGCGACTGGAAGGCTCCATTACCAGCGAGGGTAGTGTCAAGGTTGGCCTCGGTACCGTAATTATCGGTGATATCGTGGCTACTTCCGGTGTAATCGCAGGAGCGATTAAGGGTGAAGTTGACATAAATGGACCCATTGTTATTGATTCTACTGCAATCATTAAAGGTAATATTAAAGCCAAATCTGTACAGATTAATAATGGAGCTGTAATTGAGGGCTTCTGCTCCTTAAGCTACTCTCCTGTTGATGTTGATAATATCTTTGAATAGTTTTAATTTCAACATTTTGTTCTGGTAATACGGTATGTTTTGTGGTAAATTATTATAGAATGTTTTGAGTATGCTTTGAGCGGTACTTTCGCTGGCACAAAACGAACATTAAAGGAAGGCATGATAGGGATAATATGAAAGCATATGAAAGAGTTCTGCTTAAACTAAGCGGAGAAGCCTTAGCAGGCGATAAAAAGACCGGTTTCTGTGAGGAGACCTGTACTTTGGTTGCACAGCAGGTAAAGCAGCTAGTCGATGAGGGTATTCAGGTTAGTATTGTTATTGGGGGAGGCAATTTCTGGAGAGGGAGAACCAGCGAGACAATTGACCGTACAAAAGCAGACCAGATTGGAATGCTGGCAACGGTTATGAACTGTATCTATGTCTCCGAGATTTTTCGCCATGTGGGAATGAAGACAAAGGTATATACTCCCTTTGCCTGTGGCAGCATGACTGAGCTGTTCTCCAAGGATGATGTTACCGAATGCATGAAGCAGGGTGGAGTTGCCTTCTTAGCGGGTGGAACAGGACATCCCTATTTCTCAACGGATACAGCGACCGTACTTCGCGCAGTGGAATTAGACTGTGACATCATATTAATGGCAAGAGCGGTGGACGGTGTATATGATAGCGATCCAAAGAAAAATCCAGAGGCAATAAAATTCAATGAAATTGCATTACAGGATGTCCTTGATAAAAAGCTTGGGGTAGTCGATATGACTGCTACTGTACTTTGTATCGAGAATAGAATGCCAATTCTTTTATTTGGATTATCGGAAGAGGAGAGTATTGTCAAAGCAGCCAAGGGCTTATCCAACGGTACCAGAATGACAATATAATATAACAATTTATTTTAATGGAGGGATGAAAATGGATGCAAAGCTGGAACAATTTGGCTCAAAAATGATTAAAACGGTGGAGACATTAAGGGAAGAGTATTCTACAATTCGTGCGGGCAGAGCAAATCCTCATCTTTTAGATAAACTTAGAGTGGATTATTATGGACAGCCTTCCTCATTACAGTCCGTAGCGAATATTTCCGTGCCCGAGGCAAGAGTTATTCAGATTCAGCCATGGGAAAGTAAACTTATCCGTGAGATTGAGAAGGCAATAATCAATTCTGACTTGGGTCTGACACCGAGCAATGACGGTAAGATTATTCGTCTTGTATTTCCTGAGCTTACTGAGGAAAGAAGAAAAGAATTAGTAAAGGATATTAAGAAAAAGGCCGAGAACGCTAAGGTTGCGATCAGAAATATCAGAAGAGATGCAAACGAGATGTTCAAGAAGCAGAATAAAGCCAGTGAGATCTCCGAGGATGAATTTAAGCTTCTTGAGGACAGTGTACAAAAGCTTACCGATCATTATATCACAGAAATTGATCGAGTGATGGAAGATAAATCAAAGGAAATTCTTACAGTTTAATTTATTTAAAGAAATATTATTTGAGGTATAATATATTGATTTGGATTTTGGGGTGTTTCAAAAGTTTTATTCATGGCAAGTGAATTGAGGATGAATAAAGTCTTCTTTTGAGACACCCTTATTAATAGGAGAAAATAGATGCAGGAAAATGGGTTGAATGTACCGAAGCATGTAGCAATCATAATGGATGGTAACGGCCGTTGGGCAAAGATGAAGAAAATGCCCAGAAATTATGGTCATACCCAGGGAAGTAAAAACGTGGAGAAAATCTGCGAAGAAGCTTATAAAATGGGGATCGAATATCTTACGGTATATGCATTTTCTACAGAAAATTGGGTAAGGCCACAGGAAGAAGTGCAGGCCCTTATGAAGCTGCTTCGGACCTATCTGGAAACAAGTATTAAGACGAGTGCAAAGAACAATATGCGTGTTCGTATCATTGGAGATATCTCTAAATTATCGGAGGATTTAAGAAAAAGCATTGCAGCATTGGAGGAAGCCTCAAGGGATAATACGGGGCTGAATTTTCAGGTTGCAATTAATTACGGTGGCCGAGATGAGCTGCTGCGTGCAGTAAAGGCTCTGGCTACGGATGTAAAAGCGAATATTACAGAAATTGATCAGATAGATGAAAAGCTTATTGAAAAATACCTGGATACAAAGGGAATTCCGGATCCGGATCTACTCATACGTACCAGTGGCGAACAGAGGCTTTCGAATTTCCTTCTCTGGCAGTCAGCCTATACGGAGTTTTATTTTTCAGAGGTATTATGGCCGGATTTTGATAAAAAGGAATTAATCAAAGCGGTGGAATATTACAGCAGAAGAACCAGAAAATTTGGCGGTTTATCATAGACCTTCATACACATATTATTGATAGGTAAAGGACTTCTTTAACCAGGATAAGACGTCAATGAAGTGGAATATATTGGATGCGGCGCTCAAGCGGCACGGGAGGATATGGATGTTTAGGACAAGATTAATCAGTGGAATTGTATTATTAGCTATTACGATTGCTGTTGTAATTCTGGGAGGCAATGTGCTTTTCGGAGTTCTGTTAGTGATCTCAATGATCGGCTTATATGAGCTATATAAGATTGTCAATGTTCATCTGGCCATTCCCGGTATACTCGGATATCTTTCTTGTCTTGGTTATTATATTCTCCTGTATCTTGGTTTGACTGAGTACCAGCTGATGCTCTTCATTATATTCTTAATGCTTTTGATGTTTGCCTATGTATTTGGCTTTCCGAAATATCAGACCGAACAGATCGCGGTT
Source organism: Bacillota bacterium (assembly GCA_023415055.1). GTDB lineage: Bacteria > Bacillota > Clostridia > Lachnospirales > Lachnospiraceae > Mobilitalea. The sequence goes on from JAEZLZ010000006.1 coordinate 107,661, forward strand.
TCCTTCTTCGGGCTCTTCTATGTCAGTATTATGCTAAGCTACATATATCAGGTTCGTATTCTGGAGGAGGGCGTGTGGATTATCTGGTTGATATTTATCGGTGCCTGGGGTTCCGATACCTGTGCTTATGTAGTCGGTGTCCTTTTTGGAAAGCATAAATTTGCACCAAAGCTAAGTCCCAAAAAATCGCTGGAGGGCTGTGTCGGCGGTATTGTCGGTGCAGCATTAATCGGCCTTCTCTATGCAACGATGATCGGAGGACACCTGAAGGAATTTAAGAATCCTCAGTTAATCTTTGCAATTATCGGTGCGGCCTCCAGTATTATTTCTCAGATAGGCGATTTGGCAGCCTCAGCAATTAAGCGAAATCATGAGATCAAGGATTATGGCTCCTTAATTCCGGGCCATGGCGGCATTTTAGATCGCTTTGACAGTATTATTTTTACGGCTCCGATTGTGTATTATTTGGCTACGATGCTTTAGGATAAGTTGGCTTTATCATTTTTGAAGAGGGAAAGGCAATGATGCTTGTAATCGAGTGTAAGATATGAGTTTTTGCTTGTCTTTCCCTTCTGTCGGGATGCTTTTTACAAGCCTCAGAACAATAATCACGCTGTCCATTGGAACAGCATGATTATTTGAGTCTTGACAAAGCATAATCCCCTCAGTCGGTCGATCTGCGCAAAAATCACACCCAACACTCGATTACAAGCGTATCAATACTTTTTGGCTTCAAAAATGATATAGCAGACTACGATAAATATAATTTGTTAGAGCATCTGAGACGTTTTTGATAAGAGATAGCTAGGCGGATATAAGAATAATACCATCGTAAATAAGAGTTGGTTATGTGTTATGATACGGTGTTTGATATAGACGGAGAACTAGATAAAGAGGTTAAGTTATATTGTTTTATTTCTTGGGTATTTATTAAAGTTTTGTGGATTATTTGTATTTGTTGACGGAATGGAGTATAGTATAGATAAGCTGTCATAAGGCAGCGATTTGGAGGACTTGGAATGAAACGGATTGGGATTCTCGGTTCTACGGGTTCCATTGGAACCCAGACCTTGGACATAGTAAGAGAGAAGCAGGACATAAAGGTTACTGCTCTGGCAGTTGATCGTAATATAGAGCAATTGGAGGAACAGGTTCGTGAATTTATGCCGAACCTTGTTTGCGTATATCAGGAAGATAGTGCAAAGCTTTTAAGAGATAGAATCAGAGAGCTGCCGGTAAAGGTTGTAACCGGAATGGAGGGCTTAATGGAGTGTGCCGCAGAAGCAGAGTCTGAGACCGTAGTAACTGCAATGGTAGGTATGATTGGAATACAGCCCACGATTGAAGCAATCAAAGCCGGTAAGGACATCGCACTGGCCAATAAAGAAACCTTAGTAACTGCCGGACACATTATAATGCCTTTGATTAAGGAAAAGGGTGTGTCCTTACTTCCTGTGGATAGCGAACATTCTGCAATATTTCAATCGTTAAATGGGGAAGATAAGAAGAAGGCTCACCGTATTCTTTTAACAGCCTCCGGTGGACCATTCCGCGGTAGAAAAACAGAGGAATTAAAGAATATTTCTCCTAAGGATGCCCTAAAGCATCCCAATTGGGCTATGGGACAAAAGATTACCATCGATTCTGCAACTATGGTAAATAAGGGTCTGGAGGTTATGGAAGCTGCCTGGCTGTTTGATATGGAGCTGAAGGATATCCAGGTGGTTGTTCACCCGCAGAGTATCATCCATTCCATGGTAGAATACATTGATGGAAGTGTTATTGCACAACTGGGTATTCCGGATATGAAGCTACCGATCCAATATGCCTTATATTATCCTACCCGCAAACCCTTACTACAGGGTGAAAGGGTTGATTTTTTTCAGCTTAAACAGCTTACCTTCGAGGAGCCGGATATGAATACCTTCTTTGGGCTTCGATTGGCCTATACGGCCGGAGACCTTGGTGGAAGTATGCCGACGGTATATAATGCGGCCAATGAATGGGCGGTGACAGAGTTTCTGAAGGGAAATATCGAGTTTTTGATGATTCCTACATTAATCGAGAAGGCCATGCAACGGCATAAATTGATCAGCAACCCTACTCTAAAAGAAATTCTGAACACAGAACAAGAGACATATGATTTTGTAAGAGGCTTTACAAGATCCGAACTCTGATGGATGACAGATCATAGGACTAGATCTAGGATTTACATCAGTGCTTCGGGGATGGGAAAGGATTGAATTATTTATGAATATAATTGTAGCTGTATTAATATTAGGTGTTATCGTAATTATCCATGAGCTTGGTCACTTTCTACTTGCGAAGGCAAATGGAATTACAGTAACAGAATTTTCCGTTGGTATGGGACCCAGAATAGCAAGCTTTGTGCATAAGGGAACCAGATATTCTCTTAAGCTTTTGCCCTTTGGCGGCTCCTGTATGATGCTAGGGGAGGATGATAGCGTCGAGGATGAAGGCGCCTTTGGTAAAAAGGGGGTATGGGCAAGATTTTCAGTAATTTTTGCCGGTGCTTTCTTTAATTTTATACTGGCCTTCGTACTCGCATTAATCGTTCTTGGTGATGTCGGTGTTGATAAGCCCTATATCGAGAAGGTGAACGAGGGTAGTCCGGTCGAAGTAAGCGGCTTGATGAAGAATGACTTGATTACAGAGATCAATGGTTCTGTAATCCATTTTTCGAGAGATATTCAGTATTATTTTTATTTTAATCAGTTATCCGAGGAGCCGATTGAAATAAAAGTTCTTCGGAACGGAGAGGAAATAACCAAGACTGTAACTCCGACCTGGTATGATGATTACAAATTGGGCTGTACCTATACCTCTACAAAGCCGACGGCAGAACTAGAGGAGGTTGTGGAAGGATATCCCCTGGCTCAGGCCGGTGTAAAGAAGGGGGATGTTATCGTTGGAATTAATGGCGTGACCATTCAAACCGGCAGGGAGCTGGCAGATTATTTGGAGAATAACCCCCTAACGGAGGAAGCGATTACACTGACTTATTTAAGAGACGGTCAGGAGAATAAGATTACGGTCAATCCGAAGCTGGTAAAAAGCGGCTATGATCTGGGCTGGAATGTTAATCCTTACCGTGAGAAGGTGAGTGCATTCGAGGCAGTAAAATATAGCTTCTATGAGCTAAAGCTTAATATCGTAAACACGATTAAGAGTGTCGGACATCTGATTGTTGGAAAAGTGAGTATGAAGGAGGTATCCGGTCCCGTCGGTATTGTCAACGTGGTAGGTGATATCGTATCAGAATCAGAGGATTATGGTATTCGTGCCACCTTACTCTCCCTTGCCCAATTTAGTATATTGCTCAGCGCTAATTTAGGTGTTATGAACCTGCTTCCTCTTCCTGCACTGGACGGTGGAAGGATTGTATTTATTCTCATTGAGGCAATCCGAAGAAAACCGGTTCCTAAGGAGAAAGAGGCTGTGGTTCATCTGGTGGGCATGGCATTACTTATGCTTTTGATGGTATTTGTATTGTTTAATGACATCCGCAATATATTTCAGTAAATTTGATTAAGTAACAAGCTTTCGAATGTTTCCCATAGGACCTTATATGATATGGAACATTGAGCGGTGTCTGTACGAAAGGTGGTAAAGCTATGTACCGTGAAAAGACAAAGGTAATACAGATTGGTAATCGGGTAATTGGTGGTGGCAACCCGATCCTAATTCAATCGATGACGAATACAAGAACGGAAGATATTAAGGCTACAGTGGATCAGATCAATCGGTTAGCAAAAGCCGGTTGTGACATAATCCGTTGTACGGTCCCCAGAATGGAGGCGGCGGAAGCCTTTCAGGAGATAAAGAAGCAGATAACGATACCTCTCGTAGCGGATATTCATTTTGATTATCGCTTGGCCATTGCTGCTATGGAGAAGGGAGCGGATAAGATTCGTATTAATCCCGGGAATATCGGAAGTGATGAAAAGCTAAGAGCAGTTGTAAAGGTAGCCAAGGAGAGGAATATTCCAATTCGCGTTGGTGTAAATAGTGGTTCTCTTGAGAAGGAAATTATCGCAAAATACGGGAAGGTTACAGCTAGAGGCCTTGTGGACAGTGCTTTGGATAAGGTAAAACGGATAGAGGATATGGATTATGATCAGCTGGTAATCAGCATCAAATCCTCGGATGTGTTAATGTGTGTGCAGGCACATGAAATGATAGCACCACTTACAAGGTATCCCTTACATGTGGGTATTACCGAGGCAGGGACAGTAAATGCAGGAAACATTAAGTCCGCCCTTGGTCTTGGCATGATTCTTTATCAGGGAATCGGGGATACTATCAGGGTATCTCTAACCGGTGATCCGGTGGAGGAGATTCATTCTGCCAAGCTGATTTTGAAGACCCTTGGATATCGAAAGGGTGGAGTTGAGGTGGTATCCTGTCCTACCTGTGGAAGAACCCAAATCAATCTGATAAAGCTGGCAACCCAAGTGGAAGAAATGGTAGCGGATATGGATCTGGATATCAAGGTTGCGGTAATGGGTTGTGCGGTCAATGGTCCGGGAGAAGCCAGAGAAGCAGATATCGGTATCGCAGGAGGCAGGGGAGAAGGTCTTATTATCAAAAAGGGTGAGCTTTTGCGAAAGGTTCCCGAGAATGAGCTATTAGTGGAATTACGAAAGGAATTGCTAAATTGGCATAACACGAATTAAAAAAATGCATTGATTCGCATTATGAGGTAATTGAGCCAGAATGAGCAGGATGGAGATTAGCTATGTTGTTTTTTGAGGCATTTGATCAAGTAACTGCCAATCAGGAGCTACAGTCGCTTTTTAGCGAGGTGGATGTAAGTAAGGTGATTGCTTCGAAGCAGACGAAGAAAATCTTCGTCTGTATTCGAAGTAATCGACTGATTAGCAGAGTGCAAATAAGAAAGATGGAGGAACTGCTGAATCGGCAGCTCTTTTTACATACCGGCAATAAGGCCGTAATAAAGCCTAGGTTTGAGCTTTCTGCCCAATACAATCCGGAGAAGCTGTTTGCGATTTATCGGGATAGTATTTTGGAGGAGCTGAGGGAGGAAAGCGTAGTAACCCATCATCTCTTCTCCACAGCGGATGTGAGTGTGGAGGGTATGAAGCTCACAATTCGTATTACGGATAGCTGTGTAGCAAAGGAAAAGATGACAAAATTGAAGGATTTTCTGGAAACCATGTTCCAGGAACGGTTTGATTATACCGTACATGTTTCAATGGATTATGTTGAACCAAAGGATGAGAATAAGGATTATGAACAGGAATATCGAACGCAGATGCTTCGTATGTCCGAGAAGGAGGCCAAAGAGGAAGGCTTTGTGGTTAATCTCGCCGGTGATGAGGATCAGGTAGTTGGAGCTGATTCGATTTCCGAAGGTGTGCCTAATGCAGTTACGACTGTAACCAGTAATCAATCAAATCCCTCGGATGGACCGAATGGACTGACCTTGGCACAGCCGGAGACAGCGAAGACAGGACTACCGAAAGCAGCTATTAAGGTGGAAGCGCCCAAGCAGGCAGCCAATAAAAGCTCTGGTAAAGGTGCTTATGAAAAGGGAAAGGGCAGCTACCGGAAGCTGCCTCAGGATCCTTCCGTTGTTTATGGTAGGAATTTTGAAGGCAGTGCGTTACCAATCTGTGATATTATCGCAGATATCGGAGAAGTTGTTATACGAGGAAAGCTGATTAAACCGGATACCAGAACCATCGGTAATGAGAAGAGTATCATTACCTTTGTTATGACGGACTATACTGATTCGATCAAGGTGAAGCTTTATGCTAAGACAATCGAAGTAGAAGAGATTACTGCATTATTAAAGCCGGGCAGCTTCTTCTCGTTAAAAGGGATTGCACAGAATGATACCTATGAGAGAGACATCACCATAGGATCCGTGGTAGGTATTAAGACCATAAGTGATTTCCTAAGCAACTCCAGAAACGATAACGCTTCGGTAAAGCGAGTGGAGCTTCATGCTCATACGATGATGAGTGATATGGATTCCGTAGTGGATGTTAAGAAGCTGGTAAAACGCGCCTTCGGGTGGGGACATTCTGCGATTGCTATCACCGATCACGGGGTAGTACAAGCCTTTCCGGATGCCAACCACGCCATTAATCCGAAGGATTATAAGGAGGAAGAGGAGCAGAAGAGAGCAAAGAACTTTAAAGTAATCTATGGAATGGAGGCTTACCTGGTAGATGATCTAAAGGAGGTTGTGTCCAATACGAAGGGCCAGAGTCTGGATGATGCCTTTGTAGTCTTTGATATTGAGACCACCGGATTTAGTCAGACCAATGATCGGATTATTGAGATCGGAGCGGTGAAGGTCATAAGGGGCGAGATTATCGATCGTTACAGTACCTTTGTTAACCCTGAGATTCCGATACCCTATGAGATTGAACAGTTAACCTCGAT
>JAEZLZ010000085.1 GCA_023415055.1 Bacillota bacterium
GCTCCCCTGCCGGCTCGAACACTTGTTCGACTAACCGGGCCGGCGCGGCGGAGCTCGAACACCCGTTCGATGCCTGTTCGTGATCTGTTCGTGCTCTAGTTGTGATCCGTAGCGGCTCAAGTGTGAGCCGCTACGGGACGACACTTGCCCCGTAAGGCAACGCACGAAATCGACCCGAAGGATGGAAGACAATGAGCAAGCGAATCGGACAGACAGTCGCACCCATCGCGCACGACGAAGCAGGCGAGTACCGTCCCGCGCTCGTTACCGACCGTATGGCGGACGAGCGTGACGACGCCGCAATCGTCGTGCACTATGCGGACGCGATCATGGGTGCGACGGACGCGAGCGAGCGGGCACGGCTCTGGGCAGAGGTCCAGAGCGAGCACCCGGGACACCTTGACGCGATCGCAGAGCGCGCGTGCGGCATCCCGGCCACCGTCCGCCCCGAGTACACGCGCCCGTGCGCGTCGGTCGGCAACCTCACCATCGTGAGCCTCGACGCGATCCTTGACGCGTCCGCGTGGGACTGGGAGGACCGGCGCCCGGGCGTTACCCCGTCGCCCAGCGTGCTCGACGTCATGGCGGACGCCATGAACGCGGTTCGCGCGTCGCTCGTGGGCCCGGACGTCGCGATCGTCGCGGCGTGGATCGACGGTCCCGCGCGTGAATCGCTCGTGTCGCTCGCGCGTCGTGCGGGCGTCGTCGGTGCGGACGTCCGCACGCTTGACGCGGACACGCGTCGCGCGGTTGACGCCACCGTCGGACGATTCGTCGACGCGGTCGCGGCCGAACTGGTCGCACGCGTCCGGGACCGCGCTCCCATCGGCCGCGTCCGTACACCGCGCGAGCGCGAGACGTACACGCGCACGCCGAATCAGATCCGGCGCGATGACTACGCGCGCGACTACGGGCGCGCGGGACGTCGCGACTTGCTCGGTTCGTCGCGCGACATGATCGGCGGTTACCCATGGGCGGGAGAGTCGTCCGCGACCGTCGCGCCCATCGCCGAGGACGTCCGTCGCGCGATCGAGTCGCCTGCCGCGCGCGAGCGTGCGAGCGCGACCTACCGCGCGGCCATGGCCGCCGGTTTCGGCACGGCTCCCGTACCGCTCGCAGACAAGTGGCGCGCGCGCGGCATGGTCGCGGATGAGGCACGCGAGCGGGCCGCACGCGAGCGGCTCACGTCCGCGCCGACCGTCGCCCCGACGAACGCACGCGCGGCAGCGCTCGCGCTGCTCGGCTAGCAGACCTAGCGCAAAGCGGGTCGGGCCCCAACGGGTCCGGCCCGCTTTTGCGTGCCCGAAACCGGGCAGAGCTGAGCCGGCCCGTCCCCCCTGGTGCCCGTAGTGGGCGCGGGCGGGCCGGCATGGAACGGCTCAAGGGTGAGGGTTCGACGCTCCGGCACATAGCGCGCCGGGTCCGTGAAAATTTCCGGCGCCCTCTTTCGGCGCCGATTCGGTGGATTCTCGCCGAAGCTCACGGCATGGTGCCCGACGTGTGGCCGGTTCGCCGGCACGGGATCGTCTCAAAGGTGAAGGCAACAACGACAACGGGAGACATCGCTCGGAATCTGAGCCGCCTGACTCTCTTCAGGTCACCGGTGCGTGCGCTCGCAGATCGGCGCGCCGGTACTCGGCACCCACGGTGCCCGAGCTGTGCCCGATCCGTCCCGACGGAATCGGCTTGAAGGTGAAGGCAACATCCGCTCACTCATCCCGGAGGATGACATGAAGACGTGGTACCCGCAGCCCCTCCCGCCGGCCCCGGCGGTCCTCACCATCTACGCGCCGTCCGGGCGCATCCTCGGTCTGACGACCGACACCCTCACGGCGGGGCAGTTCCAGACCTCCGGGCACGTGGTCCTGTGAACACGTGCCCGCCGACGTGCAACCCGTTCTGCGGGATCCGTCACTGCCGCTGCGGTGCGCCCGCGCTCTACGGCACCTCGCGCTGCGGGAAGTGCGCGCGATGACGAACCTGTGCCCCACTCCGGGTGTCTGGCTCTTCCTGGCAGGGGACTCCATCCACCTGACGCGCCACCCGCGCTCGGACACCTCCCCCCTGTCCTACTGCCCGACGTGCCTTGGTTTCGGCACGGTCCGTTCCGAGTCGGCCTGACTCCCTTCAGGTCGCATGGCGTGCGCTCGCAGATCGGCGCCATGCACAAGGGCCTTGGTGCCCGAGCTTTGCCCGATCCGGCCCCGCCGGATTGTCCCAAAGGACAGCACGAACATTCACCCGCACTCACCTTCAGGAGTTCGCATGGCAAAGTACGTGACCCACAAGTCCCAGCCGTCCGGCAAGGCGGAGACCCTCCGCCGCCGCGACGTCCGCCGCGCGAAGTACGGCGCCTGACGTGACCGCCCGGACCCTCATCCCCCTGTGGGTGTGCCCGGACTGCTACTTCGCGTACCGCGAGGGCGACTACACCAAGACGGACGAGCACGACCGTCAACCGTGGGGCCTGTTCGACCTTCAGGACGGCTCCCCCACGATCCACTCGCAGGTGTTCGACGGCCTGATGCCCGAGGAGCACTGCGACGGCTGCGACTTCCACGCCTCGAACGGTGACGAGCCCTGCAACTGGGACCGCGAGTGCGAGTGGGACGACTTCTCCAGGTCGGCCTGCGATGCCTGCGGCTCGACCCTCGCGGGCACGCGCTACGGCATGTCGCAGGAGGTGAGCGCATGAGCCGCATCCCGAGCGTCGGACACCACACGCACCTCACGGGGCGAGAGCTGGCGGCCGGCGAGGCGGACCTGTACGGT
>JAEZLZ010000091.1 GCA_023415055.1 Bacillota bacterium
GCAAAATGCCGCAGCATGGTTCGATACGAATATCATCCAGCCCATCGTTTCCTTCTTCACTGGCCTGTGGGCAGGCATCTGCGCTGCAGCTGATAGTACGTGGAGCTGGATCGTTACAGCTTGGGTAAATGCAGGCACATGGTTCAATGATACCATTATCGCTCCGGTGGCTGGTTTCTTCTCTGGGCTGTGGACGGGGATCAGTACAGCCGCTACCACTGCATGGACAAATGTGAGCACGGCTTTCTCTACTGCATCCCCATGGTTCAATGAAACAGTGGTACTGCCGGTAGCTGGGTTTTTCACCGGCCTATGGGATAGCATCGCCACGGCTGCTACCAATACCTGGACAAGTGTGAGCACTACTTTCTCCACGGCAGCCACTTGGTTTGATACATCCGTTGTGCAGCCGGTGGCAGGTTTCTTCACAGGTTTGTGGGATGGTATCAGCACTGCTGCTACAACGGCATGGACGGCTGTATCGGTACTGTGGACGACAGCAACCACTTGGTTTTCAGAAAGCATTGTACTGCCCATAGCCCAGGGATTTTCAGGGTTATGGTCAGGAATATCAACCGCCGCCACCAATACCAGGACAGCTATCAGCGATGCCTGGAACGGAGTGGCCACCTGGTTTGCCGATACGGTCATCAACCCTGTGGTATCCTCCATCACCGGTATCTGGGATTCCATCACCGGTGCCTTTGGAAGCCTGAGTACCTGGTTTGATGAGCATGTCTGGACACCCATCAAATCCGTGATCCCCCAATGGCTCATCAATCTGTTCGGCGGCGGCAGCGCCAACGCTACGGTTACGGTGCGTGATGAACGCGGTACACCCCATGCAGCAGGTATCAAGCGTATTCCACATGACAACTATCCTGCCCTACTTCATAAGGGTGAAGCTGTATTGCCTGCCGGGGAAGCGGATGCTTTCCGTGGCGCAGGCAATAGCAAAATCTCTGCACCGGTCATCAATCTGACCGTGAATGTCAATGGCGCGAATATGGATGAGAACCGGTTGGCTTCCCTTTTGGTGAACCGGTTGTCGGAAGTGGCACTGAACATGTAGGAGGGGTGGCATGATCGAAATCTGGCTTTCCAGCGAAGGTATACAACTTCGCCTGCCGGTGCTTCCCCCTGAAATTGCAGTAGCCACTGCCAATGGGACTGAAAGAAGCACCCTGCAGGAGATCGGCGAGATCATCCTGGGTGGGAAGCGTAAGCTTCGCACCCTCGCCATCTCTAGCTACTTTCCAGCCCGGTACGACAGCAATTGCTCGTACCGGGCCATTCCTTCTCCTGCTGTTGCAGCAGCGCAGCTGCAGTCCTGGTGTGAAAACGCCAGCAAGGTGCGGCTGCTCATCACCGGTGGCGCTGTATCCGTGAACATGCAGGTGCTTTTGGAGCAGGTGACCATCACCATGGGGAAACAGCCTGGCGATGTTGCGTTTTCCATGGACATTGCCGAGTTTCGCCCACTGGTTATCGCATCCATATGAGGAGGTGCGCTTATGCGTTTGCTTTACACCTCCCGCTCCGGCACCACTTGGGATGTGTCGGCGCTAGTAAAATCCTTCACATGGTCTGGAGACTATCAGCAAGCTGCGCGGGTGCTGACGTTATCCATGGTTTGGAGTGATACAGATCCTGATTACCCCCGGCAGGTCATCGGCAATATTGATAACGGAGAAATGTTCCGGCTTTTCAATGAGTTCGGTGACGAGCTTTTCCGTGGCTACGTTTTTGCCTTTGGTAAGACCCTGGGCGCTACAGAACGGACTTACAAAATCTACGATGGCTTGATCTACCTTTTGAAGTCATCCATCACCCAGAACTTCTCCAAGATCACCGCCAAAGGCGTGACCCGGCAGGTGGCAGCTGAATTGGGGATCCCCATGGGCACCATGGTATCAGATGCCGGAATATCCCTATCCTTTGCGCATATTGCCAAAAACGCCTATCAGGCCATCATGGGAGCCTGGACGCATGTCAGCACAGCAAGTGGAAAGAAATACATCCCCCGAATGGTGGAAGGGAATCTTTGCATGATGGAAATGGGGGCTACCGTTGCCGACCGGGTACTTACAGCATCCTCCGATACACTGCAAGGTGAAGTGTCCTCCAGTATTGAAGATGCAATCACAAAAGTGCTGATCGTGGATAGCAATGGGAAAACCCTGGCTACAACTTCAGATGCCGAGACCCTGACACAATATGGCCTACTTCAAGCCTCCGTGGAAAAACAGGACGGCATGGACGCAAAAGCCCAGGCAAAAGATCTGCTGAAGGGCGCGGATAACCAGATGGCCTTGTCCGATATCCTGGGTGGGCCGGATGCGCTGGATCTGATCACCGGGAATGCCGTGTTGGTGCTGGAACCGAGTATAGGGCTGCATGGGCTTTTTTATATCATCAATGATACACACAATTTTTCCAATGGTCAACATCATATCTCGCTGGGGCTGTCCTTTGAAGCCATGATGGACACCGCTGAAATTGAACTGATCAAGGAAAAGAAGAAAGCATTGAAAAAGCGTACCCCGCCGCCTGCGCAAGCCAACCCATGGGCTGCCTGGGAAAAATACGGCACCAGCACCAACAGTGCATTGAATGTCCGTACCATTGGGCAGGTCATTCTGTTAGAACAGTGAGGAGGGAAACCATGCCCGGCTCTGCTGAAAACCCATTTTCCGCTCTCATATATTTGATGCGCAACCAGGGTGCTGCTCAAAACCCGCCCACCTGGGGCATAGGTGAAGTGGTGGGCGTATCGCCTCTACGTATTGCCTATTGCGGTATCCAGCTAGAAGAAACACAGCTTTTTGCCCCAGCAACAAATTTAACTGTTGGCATGCAGGTGGCCATTTTGCCTGATGAAGCATATTCCACTTTTCTCATCCTTGGCACAAGGAGCGTGAGCTGATGGCTGTCTTTCCGTTTTTATCAATCACCGAAGTCAAAGCTGCCCAAAGCCTGCCCCTTTACAAGGAGTGGGCTTTTGATTTTGATAAAGGCTGCCTTTTGCTTTCAGATGGGCGTATGTCGCTGCTCTCCGGCATCCCTGCCCTGAAGGTATGGATATACAAAGCTATATGTACAGGCAAAGGCCGGTATAAGGCCTATTCAGCAGCTTTCGGTTCCGAATTGGAATCCCTGATCGGTACGAACTATTCCGCATCTGCCGCAAAAATGGAAGCGGAGCGAATGGTGACGGAAGCGCTTATTTCCTCACCATATATC
>JAEZLZ010000018.1 GCA_023415055.1 Bacillota bacterium
GCAGTTCGCGGGAGGGAACGAGGCGCTACGGGCAGCCCTTCACGGGCAACCAGGTCGGCTCCCACATTGGCGTCGCCGTCGTGCGAGCCCTCAAGTGGGCATCGCTTGGCGGTGTCCTGCCCGCGATCGCCTTCCCGGACAACGCGCATCACCGCGCGAAGGTGGACGCGATCACTCCAGCCCTACACGGGATCGGTGTCGGCCTCTTCTGGGTCGACGCAGATCGCGCCGTGTAGCTGACGTCCCCCTGGTCTCTGTAGAGCCGACAACCGGACGGCCCCGTGCCGTTCGCCGGCGTCACTCCAGGCCCTGAGACGAGTCGCTGACCGGGCGGGGTCGGTAAGCCTCAATGTCGTCGAGCCGGGCGAGCAGTCCTTCGCGGCCGAGGGTCTCGCCCTCATCTGCAGGCTGGCCGACAAGACACACCCAGATCGACGCTGTCTCGCCTTTGGCGTCGGCCACAACGCCAATCTGCGTCACTTCCGCGACGTCGTCGCCCAAGTCCACGGCGGCCCGAGCATCCGCGGCCGACGCCCACCAGTACCAGACGCCGCCGTCCACCCCGAAGTCGGAGAGCTGCGCCTCTGCCCAACCGCGGGTCTCGAGGACCTGCCCAAGCCAACGGCGCTCGACCCGAAAGCCATGTAGACGGCTCATGGGCCTCCTCATCATCGCTCGGCACTAGCGGTCGCTGCCGCATCCTCCTAGGGCACTCGCTCCGGCAGGGGCTCTCGCGGCGGCTGGCTCCCCCTTTGGGGTTGCTCACTGCTAGGCGTAGCGGCGCCAGAGTCTGCGCCACCACGGGTCGCCGTGGTTCCTGTACGCCCGCTCCAGCGCGGACGGTGACACTACCCTCGGACCCTCGCGCCGGGGGATCTCCTGAAGCAAGGCCCGGACCTCAGGTATGCGCTCGTACGCCTGCCGCCCGGCTTTCCGCAAGACGTCGAGCCCCGCCGCCGTCGCGGCAACGCGGTCGCCCTTCGCAGAGACCAGCCCGCTCGCGGCGAGTCGTGCGAGCGTCGCGGCAAGGTCCTCTTCGTTGGGGACAGCATGGTTGTAGTGATCAGCCGTGGACAGAACTCCCCGGAGGCGACCCGGTCGACCCGGCACGCAGATCAGGACCCAAGCGTCGAGGTCCGTCCACGTTCCTGCGTCCGTCACGTCGCCGAGCATAGGAGCGGGTTCCTCCGCTACGCAGTTCCCCAGCACCCCGGGGCCATATCGTTCCCTGCCATGGAGGTGTTCCACGTCGCGGTCATCAACGACAGCCGCCCGGCAGCCTCGGAGTACGCGTGCGGCGTTGAGGTCGTGGTCTGCGCCGAGTCACGGATGGACGCCACCGCCACGTTACGGAAGCGGGGCTTCAGCGGCGTTCACGCGCGCGACCTTCGTGCGGTCCGCCCCATGCCGGCGCCGCGCCCCGGTGATGTCTGGGCGCGGACGGTGTACGTCCCCGGCGACTGGGAGAGGCGCTAGTCGGAGCGATGACGCAGACGCCCGCCAGGTTGCCGGCCCATCACGCGGCGGATGAGGGTCCCGCTGGCGGGCACCGATACGCCCGACGTGTGGGTGGCCGACGCTAGGTTCTGATCATGTCGATGGCGGCGCTGAGGAGCCTCGCGGTACTGGCGACGTTGATAGCCGCGGGCTGTTCCGGGCCCGTCGACTCGCACCCAACGGGCGTGTCGATGGAACCCACCCCGGCTGCAGAGCCGACGAAGGGCGCCAAGGAGTCGCCCCTGCCTACGCAGACGCCTCGCGTCGAGCCAACGGTGGAGGCACCGGAAAGCCCCGAGACGCCGGCCCCTCCCCAGTTGATCTACGAATGCGCCGCGCCGACCGTGACCGTCCACGACGACGCCCTCGGCCCCGGCTGGCTCTTCGACCCACGGGCCATGGTCAGCTTCAGCGGCGCAGCGGCCACCGTCACGGTGACGATCGACGGCTTCACGACGCAAGAGATCACGCTGACGCAGGACGTCGAAGTGCCCGGTTTGCTGGAACCGATCGACCTCACCAGGGCCTTCTTCGACACGCGGACCGATGAAGACCGCTACAACGGCGTGAGCGGAACAACACGCCACCATGCCGTCGTCGTTCTCACAGACGAGGCCGGGCGGTCCGTTACGAGTGAGTGCACGTTTGACGTCAGCTTCCCTTGATCGACAGACGCCACGAATCAACTCGGTCACCGGCATCGTCAGTCGTTGCCGCCGCGGGCCATGTCCGCCGGCGTCCGTCCACGTCCTTGACAGGCCGTCCACGTCCTGAGACAAGTCGCTGACCACACGCTGACCAATGCCCGACAAATCGGACAACGCCCCCGCGCCGCCGCGGCGCCGATACCGCCTCTGACCTGCGGTAACACCTGTGTGCGCCTGGGCAGATTCGAACTGCCGACACCCGCTTTAGGAGAGCGGTGCTCTATCCCCTGAGCTACAGGCGCAGACGGCCCGCGCGCGGGCCGATCCACGGCTGCAGCCTACCGGTGTCACGGCCGCCGGTCGGTGATGCAGTACCGCTGGCCGTCCGGCGCCCGGAGCACGGTCCAGCCGGACCGCACGGCCTCGATC
>JAEZLZ010000021.1 GCA_023415055.1 Bacillota bacterium
GTTCCTTTCTATGTGTTGGCGAGGTGTCAAAACTGTTCGGATCTGGTTATCGCTTCTTTCAAAAGCCCTAAATTCTTACAAAAACTAAGGATTTAGGGCTTTTTTATTGTTTTCACTTGAGGTTGTATTGTCATTGATTATATTTGCACTATCATTTGTAGTAACAAGTATCAGTGTAACAACAGTATTAAATCTGCTGGAATTTGACAATGGATAAGTGGTTAATAACCAAAAAGATGATATAATCAAACTTTATATCCTGTGACAACTCCAAAGTGACATTATGGCCAAATTCGGAGGTGACTTGACTTGGATTTAGAATTCTTGTGCAAACTTTCTGCAAACTACGAGTTGACGCATTCTCTTATTCTAAACAAAAGTTAGATAAAATAACGTTAAATAGTAAAGTATGTATTGTAAAAGTATGGTACAATTTCCAGCGTTATGTTAAAATAAGGAGAATAGATTTATGCTCAATAACCTAGAGCTTATGGAGATGCAGGCAAAGGCTCTCTTTACACACGATAACAATAGTTTTATTTATAATGTAAATGACTTAGAAGGTGCCCCTGCACCACGTTTCTTCTTTGGTCGCACATCTGATGAATATAGCCGAAACAGCCTTTTTTTGTCAGCAATACGCATAGATATATATTTCGGTTTTACATGCTCGATTGTTTTTTAGATTTTGGCTGTACAGCTAAGAAAAAGGATTTAGTCAAGGCCATGCAGGGACATATCATACAACATGGAAGTATTATTGGCAAATACAAACGGTAAGGAGTGTGGTTTAAATCATGAATCATAATGAATATCAGGAGGCAGCGCAATATTGGACTATGAAAGACTCTGAAAGCGTGAAAATGGAACGTTCAGAATTGTTACGCATGTCAGAAGATTACATTCAGTCAAACAATACTTGTGCATTGGCAACTGGATGCGGAAGTTTTATTCGATGCACGCCGATCGAGTATTCATATCGTGGCGGAGCATTTTGGATGCTTTCCGAGGGAGGGCAAAAATTCGCAGCTTTGGAAAACAATCATAATGTTTGTCTGGCTATTTACGATAAATACGATGGATTTGGAAAGCTGAAGGGAATGCAGGTAACCGGTACTGCAGAAATTATTGAGCCTTTTTCAGAAGAGTATATAATGTTGGCAGAATATAAAAAGATTTCTGTGGATGCTTTGAAAAAGTTACCACATCCGATGAATCTGATACGTATTGTTCCTACCCGGATAGATTTTCTGAATTCGGAATTTACGAAGAAAGGCTGTGCAAGCAGGCAATTCATTGAATTCTAATACCGTCAGCTATGTATATGGTATGTTTGCAAAATCATCAGAAGTCGCTTTGCTTAAATCGTAGAAAATATAGAGGTGATGTAGTGATAGTTTTTCTAGCTAAGAATTGAGGAGGTTCACAATGAAAATAGGTATAATAGGAATCGGAGATATAGCCAAGAAAGCATATTTACCTGTCATGACAAGGAAAAAGGGCGTTGAGATTATTCTATGCTCAAGAAACGCGAACCAATTAAAAGAGATATCAGAAACTTACCATGGTCTTAGATTTGTAACCAATCTTAAAGCGTTAATTGCGGAACAAATTGACGCAGCATTTGTACATGCTTCTACAGAAGCTCATTTTGAAATCTGTAAGGAGTTGTTAGATGCAGGAATACATGTATATGTAGACAAACCAATTTCGTATCATGCATATAACACAAGTCAGCTCTATCAACTTGCGAAGGAGAAAGATCGGATTCTAAGAGTTGGCTTTAACATCCGTGAAGCTCCGCTCATTAAGAATTTAAAGGAATTGGATAAGCCGGATATTGTCATTATCCAGAAGAACAGGATAGCTTTACCATCAAATATTCGATCAGTAATATTAGATGATTTTATCCATGTGGTAGATACACTCTGTTTTTTATTGGAAGATGATATTATTAGTTATCAAGTCAAAGGAACTATGAAAGGCGATCTACTGTCCTCAGTAACACTTCAGTTGATTGGTAAAAGGGGTACTGCTATAGGAATTATGCACCGTGACTCAGGTAAAAATGAAGAACGTCTGGAATTTATCTGCCCTGGAGAAAAAAGGATTATAGAGGATCTAAATAATTTGACAATATATAAAGAGGGAATGGAGATCAGACATAAGTTTGGCGATTGGGAATCAGTGCTATTTCGCAGAGGATTTGAACAGATCACTGACCGATTCCTGAATGATGTTAATGAGGTCAATGCTTTTATGATTCAGGACGAGGTCAGTTTAGTAACCCATGATATATGCGAAGATATCATATTGAAATTAGAAAAAAACAATAGTTGTAGAAATGAAGATAAACCGTTATAAAGTAGTACTTATATGATTACGCGGAAGGTTTAAGGTTGGCGATGATATTTGGGTATGTGACCATGATAACCGAGCTCCCGATATGCTTTTAGGATTGAATTTTACGGATACTATTCATATTAATTTCATCCGATGGGGCGTGGCCGAAATATTTTTTGTATGCTCTGAAAAAAGTGGAGTAATCCGAAAAGCCGCAGTCTGTATAGACTGTGGTTGCTTTGTGTCCGGAACGAAGTTCTCTTTGGGCAGTTGCCAGCTTTTTAGATGAAATATATTGTTGCGGTGTAAGTTTTAAATACTTAATAAAAAGGTGATGCAAATGACTCTTGGAAATATAAAATTCCTTGCAGATAGCATCCATACTTAGTGGAGTATGGATACTCCGGTCAATATATTCAAGTACCGCCTGGATAATCGGATTTGTAGTATAGATTGCACTTTGGTCAGCATTTTGGGATACCAGTACGGAGCTATAAAGTACCTCCTCGGTCAGGTGCATGAGAATGGTATACAGTTCGTCGCCTTCAAAGTTTTCGCAATAATAATCCATTTTCTTAAAAAGTTCTGAAACAAGCGTATTGGAGTCGAAATTTAGCATCACAGTATTGGGGGATATATGTCTATAAATGTTAGATGTCAATTTATTCTCATCAAATAAAATATTATAGCGCTCATATGGAGCAGACGAATGAAAGGTAACAGTATGATTTTCAAGAGGTCTGGTAAGAAGCAGGCAGTTCTTGGAAGATTTAAAAATTTTTCCTTCTATTATATAAGTAACATCGCCCTTTTTCAGATAAATCAATTCACAAATATCATGATTGTGCATTTGGAAATCGTGTGGAGAATTTATTTGAATGTGGTTAAAAACAAAATTATCTGAATAATAGGAAGAATATGTTTTCATAGCTTAGCTTAGACCTCTCTTCTTTTTGTTGTTTTAATTATAAGCAATGAAAACACTATTTGCAATATAATAAAGAAAAAACACAATTCAAATGGCGTATGGTGTGGATATAATGAAAGTATATAGTATATATCACAAACCGTGAATGTACACAAGTTGGATAGAAACGAGGAAAAAGACATGAAAAAGTTAAAGCTTGCAGTTATCGGTCAGGGACGAAGCGGCAGAGATATTCATGGTGGTTTTTACAAAAGTGAAAAAAATAATATCTTTGAAGTGGTGGTAGTTGTGGAAGCAGATGCACGCAGACGTGAGAGGGCACTGCAGGAATATCCGGGCTGTCAGGTAGTGGAAAATTATCAGGAGCTTTTTGGAAGAAAAAATATTGATCTTGTGGTAAATGCATCCTATTCAAAAATGCATTATTCCATTACGAAGGATTTGTTACTGCACAAATTTAATGTGTTGGTAGAGAAGCCTTTTGCAGCAAATTACTATGAGTGTGCTGACCTTATTAAGGCGGCAAAGGATAATGGTGTGGTGCTTGCGGCATTTCAGCAGACCTTCTTGGCGCCGTTCTATTTATTCACCAAGGAATTAATCGAAAGCGGTAAGCTGGGAGATATTAAGCAGGTAAGTATACGCTATAATACTTTAGGCAGACGTTGGGACTGGCAGACCTTACAGTGTGAACTGGCAGGAAGCGTATACAATACAGGTCCACATCCAATTGGTATGGCACTCGATCTGTTGGATTATTCTGATGATGCAAGAGTGGCATACTCAAGGCTTGACTGTGCATTAACCAGTGGCGATTCTGATGATTATGCAAAGATTATCTTAACTGCACCGGGCAAGCCTGTTATAGACGTGGAAATCAACGCTACCGATGCCTTCAGCGATTATAATTTAAAAGTTCAGGGTTCTAAAGGTACCTTTAAGTGTACGCCGGCCGCTTACAAGATGAAGTATATCGTAGAGGGTGAAAATACGGAAAGACCTGTTATCAGAGAGTCTCTGCAGGATGCAGAAGGGTATCCGATTTATTGCTCTGAAAAGCTGATTACCCATGAAGAGGAAGGAACCTTCAACGGTACCGCTTTTGATGTGGGTACAGAGAGTTTATACAGAATGTTGTACAAGACCTTAACAGAGGAAGCACCTCTTACTGTAACACCAGAGCAGGCAGCAAAGATTATTGGTGTGATTGAAACCGTTCATGCCCAGAATCCTCTGCCGGTTAAATTTTCATAGTTTTATGGAGGAAAAAGATATGTATAAAGTGGCTATACTGGGATGTGAAAATTCTCATGCAGATGCCTTCCTTGCCGCAGTGTTGGAGAAGAAGGTTGTGGAGGATATTGAATTTGTAGGTGTATACAGCGAAGATATGGAAGCAGCACAGAAGCTTCATGATCGCTTTGGGGTAAATGTAGCACAGAATTATGATGAATTTGTCGGTAAAATAGATGGTCTTATCGTAACGGCTCGTCATGGTTCCAACCATTACAAATATGCGAAGCCTTATATTGCAAGCGGTATTCCGATGTTTATTGACAAGCCGATTACTCATTCCGAAGAGGATGCAAAGGAATTTATGGAGGAGTTAAAAGTAAATAAGGTGCCTGTTTGCGGCGGTTCTATGGTGGTATTTTCCAAGGGGATTAAGAAGTTAAAAGAATCTTTAAAAACAGAGGAATACGGCAAAATTTTAGGTGGTTTCATCAGAATGCCTGTGAATAAGTGCAATCCATACGGTGATTTCCATTTCTACAGCCAACATGGTGTACAGTGCATGATGGAAGTTTTCGGCATGAATCCAAGAAGTGTACAGGTTTTTGAAAAGGGAATTACATATACCTGCGTAGTAAGATATGACGATTTTGATGTTGTATTATTTTTTGCAGAAGATAGTTCTGTATATTATCAGGCTATTGATTATGCGAAAAAATTCCTGGGTGAGGAGATTTCTCTGGAAGGCTGTGCAGACGAGGAGTTTATGGAGTTCCATGAGTTGCTTTTTATACAGAATCAGAAGATATCCTACGAGGAAATATTTGCTCCGGTTTATGTAATTAATGCAATAGACAGAGCAATTAAGAGCGGCAAGGAAGAGCCGATTGTTAAATACGAGGTGTAACTAAAAATGGCAAAAATTTTTCTCTCTGCTTTTGCAGATGAATATAGCAAAAATATTGACACGCAGATTCAGCTGTGCCGGGAACAGCAGATTCCGTATTTAGAGCCACGTTTTGTCAATGATAAAAATATTGTAGAACTATCCGTAACCGAAGCGAGAGAATTAAAAGAAAAGTTGGGAGACATTCAGGTGTCTTCCATCGGTTCTCCGCTTGGCAAGATTAATCTTAAAGATGATTTTGATGCCCACATGGAAAAAGCGAAAAGAGCTTATGAAATAGCAAATATACTGAGCACGCGGAATGTGCGAATGTTCAGCTTTTATTTGCACGAAGGAAAAAGTCGTGAAGAATGCAGGGGCGAGGTATTGGATAAGCTTGGGCGGATGATTGATTTGGCTAAGAAATTCGATGTGACACTTTGCCATGAAAACGAAGCGGAAATTTATGGAGAGTCGCCGGATATGTGTCTGGATATTTTGAATACATTCCATGGCGATTTAAAGTGTGTATTTGATATGGGGAATTTTGTGCTTGGTGGGTTTGACCCATACGCAGAGGCATATCCAAAGCTGAAAAATTATATTCAGTATTTCCACATCAAAGACGCACTTGCATCAGGAGCTGTCGTTCCGCCGGGATGCGGAGAGGGACATATTAAAGAAATTCTGGTCGGCTATTTAGAGGATTTTAATAAAGATATAGTGATTACTCTTGAGCCGCATCTGCAAACCTTTGATGGACTGAATGCTTTGGTAGGCAGAAGCTTTAATAATCCTTACAAATATGAGACGCAGGAAATTGCTTTTTTGGATGCGTTGAAGCGGTTAAGAGAAATTATTGCTGCCTAAGGGAAAAAGAAATGAAGGACATTGTAGAACTGGCCGAAATCTTAGTGTAGAGACTAGTTATGGCATGCGCAATCAGAGAAGTGTTTGAGGAAATTTGGAGAAACACACAATGTAAAAAAAGGAGAATGGTTAAAAATGAGAGAGCTTACAGCAGATAAACTTACCATAAAAATCATGACTGACCGTACCGAAATGGGTAAGGTGGCAGCGGCGGATATTATAGCAGCCATCAAAGAGGCATTAAGCAAAAAGGCGGAAATTAATATGATTTTTGCAGCAGCACCATCTCAGAATGATGTGCTGAAATCGCTGGTAGAAAGTGATGTGGAGTGGAATCGTGTGAATGCGTTCCATATGGATGAGTATATCGGTCTGAATAGGTCTGCACCGCAGGGCTTCGGTAACTTTCTGATGGACCACATCTTTGGAAGGGTTCCGTTTAAGAGTGTAAATTTAATTGATTGCAGTGCAGCGGACCCGGAAGCAGAGTGCGAGCGTTATGAAAAGCTTCTGGTGGAGAATCCTGTGGACATCATTGTCCTGGGCATTGGTGAAAATGGTCATATTGCGTTTAACGACCCTTGGGTGGCAGATTTTAAGGATGCAAAAAAGGTAAAAACAGTTCTTTTGGATGAAGTGTGCAGACAGCAGCAGGTAAATGACTGCTGCTTTGCTTCGATCGACTCCGTGCCGAAGAGTGCCATTACCCTGACCTGTCCGGTATTTATCGAAGCTCCACAGTTATTCTGTATCGTACCGGCAATGACAAAGGCCAATGCGGTAAAGACCACGGTTTACGGTGAGGTTAACAAGGATTGTCCTGCAACGGTATTAAGACAGCATCCGTCAGCAGTGTTGTATTTGGACGCAGACAGCGCGGCGTTGTTGTAGAGGTGTATCATAATGAAACGTATTAAAAGCGATAAAATAATCGTAGGAGAGCAGTTGTTCTCAGGCTATGTGTATTTTGAAGGCGGAAATCAGAGCGAATGTGAGGAGAATGCTCGTGGCAAAATAACGGCAGTTACTACGGAGGAACTGCCTTATGATGTAGAGTATGACCGAAGGGGATATTATGTGGCACCGGGCTTTATCGATATGCATACCCACGGGGGTGCTGGTCATGAATTCTTTGGCAGTGCGCAGGATATGGTGCAAGGATGTAATTTCCATCTGGCACATGGTACGACTTCTATTTGTCCGACTATTTCTGCAGCGCCGTTTGAGGTGATGGAGAGGTCTGTGACAGAAGTGAAAAAGGCCATGACAGATCCTGCCTTGAAGGCGAATATCATCGGTTTACATATGGAAGGACCGTATTTAAGTGCCGAGCAGTGTGGCGCACAGTGTCCGGACTTTATTACACCTCCGATTCCGGAACAATACGAGAAACTGATTGAGAAGGCAGAAGATGTCATTGCTCGCTGGACCTATGCTCCGGAAAATGATGCCGATGGCACGTTCTGTAAGTTTCTGACAGACCATGGCGTAATTGCATCCGCCGGGCATACCAATGCCAAATACGATATTATGCAGCTGGCAGCGAAGAATGGCTGCAATTTAGTGACTCATTTGTATTCCTGCACCTCTACCATTACTAGAGAATTCGGGTTCCGAAAGTTGGGCGTCATTGAGTCTGCATACTTAAATGATGACATGTATGTGGAAATTATTGCGGATGGCAGGCATTTACCACCGGAACTAATTCGGCTGATTTTGAAAATCAAGGGAACAGACCGCGTAGCCTTGTGTACAGATAGTCTGGCACTGGCAGGCACCGGAGTGACAGAAGGTATCACGCTGAATGTGCCATTTATCATTGAAGACGGTGTGTGCAAGCTGAAAGACCGAAGTGCTTTTGCAGGTAGTATTGCAACTACGGATGTGCTGGTTCGTGTGATGACCCGGGAAGTGGGCGTTAGCATGATAGAATCGGTCAAGATGCTTACCAAGGTTCCAGCAGAGATACTGGGGTTGAATAAAGGTATACTGGCAAAAGACAGGGATGGGGATATTGTAGTGTTTGACGAGGATGTAGTGATGCAGGATGTGTTTGCGCTGGGTGAAAAATTTACAGGAAATTGTTAGGGAAACAGCAAAATATGTATTGCGTTTTGTATTACTTACTGGAGAGCAATTTATATTGCCGACAGACATATTCGAAGATCAAAGAAATTATTGAGTATTAAGAAAATTCTACAGTAAGTATTGAATTGAATAAATATTACTGTGTGCTTGGATACTTCTTCAGTGATGATTAATATAATGTAGATATCTAATTCGCTTCCTGCTGGTATGGCTAAATTGAGATTAGAAATATTCTTACTAATGACTGCAATTGGTTCCTTAGTATGGAATATTATATTGGATTATCTCGGAGTAACTGCAGGAGCATCATGGGATAAAATTGTAGCAGGCACCGATGTTTATACAAAAATTACAGTAACTGTCTTAGGCTTTATTTTTGTAATAGTTGCATTTCTGTTTGTCAAAAAGAGAGTAAAAACAAGAAAATCAGAATAAAAGAAGAGAAAATTATTACTTTTGATATCTTGCAATTTATCCCTATAATATTAATACCTATAAGCCTTTACTACAAATTATATATGAAATATCTGATAGGCAGAGCCAGCACCAGCATCAGGACATTGACAACTGAATTTTGCAAGTTGGTTCTAAGTGTCAGAAACTTAGGCTTTGCATATATATAAAGTTTATTTTTACTCCTATCTGCTCTAATGATATAATTTATGAGCAATAATCTATTTTGTTTCATTATTATTTTGAGTTGCCTCAGAATTAGATTTATTAGCTTCTTCTTTTGAAGCTATATTTTGCATTTGAGCTGCACTAGTTAACATTAGACTTCCTACTGCAACAATAAGATTTCCTAGAACATTAAGCTCATCTGCACTTTTACCTTCTGAAAGTGAAATGGCAAGTGCACTTGCCAGAACCATTAAATCATTAGGACATAGATTGTCAATCATTTCATTATTCCACCAAATTTCGAGTAATCTAATATAATAAAATGTATGATTTCAATTTGTAAATTGTGATAATTATTTTATAAAATAGACAAAAAAGCACTGCCAGATAGAAGAATCGCTGACAGTGCTAATCAATAATGAACAGTATACGGATTAATCGGCTACTTCAGCTGGTTCCATCAGCCTTATCAACGGAAAAGGATGCAGGCTGATATCCGGCGGCATGCAGCTGAACTGCGGAAGTTAGGCCGTTGGCTGAGGTACCATAAAGTCCATTTATATTACCATAATAGTGACCAGCCTGAGATAAATCATTATCAAAATGAAGAGTGACTGAATCACCTGCCTTTACCGACAGGCCGTCCAATTTCTGATAATACCCTTCAACCTGATCAGTATTTTTCTTATCGGTAATCGAATAGTAAATATCAAAATTACTCAGGTCGGAAGTTCCATTATTCACAAATGTATCATCGGTAGGAATGGGCTGCATGGCTTTATCTCATGATTATGGTCAAATTCCTGAAGAAAACTATAGTATTGAAGCGATTCGCAAAGCCTGTGACTTTCACTTGGATATTTTGACAATAAAAAAATCATACTATTCGTTAAACATGTGTTACGTTGTATAATTGTCATTTTCTTCGATATTGTAAAGTCTCTTAAATCGTTCATATTCAAGATCATCCTTACGGATAAATTCAAGCATATATTTATCCATAATTTCTGTATATTTATAATTAAGATAATCAAGCAGCTGATGGTATTTTTTAGTCCGGAATGTTCCTTGCCAGTAAAACCAAGTAATAGCTTGTTCAAGTTCATGTTTTCGTGTCGCAATCCGGTCCATTGAAAGAGTATCTATCTGTTGAAGGATAATCTTTTCAGCTCGTTTCATATAAAACCCCACTATTCGTTATATTTTACCATTTTATAACCATTGTCTATTTTTCTATAATCTGATATAATTATTTTGCGAATATTTACCAGATTTTACTATAATTCAATTTTCAAAGTACTAGAGCCGATATTACTTTAAGGACTTATTACAATAAGTATCCAGCAGATAGCTAGCAGGTATCAAGCAGTTATCTGCTAAAGTCATATTATCACATTCATTAGCAGTTATCAAGCAGTTATCTGCTTTATATATATTTTCGTTATTATTAACAATTATAGGAGGTATATATGGGTAAAAACTTACAAAAACAATATCCATTCAGAACAGATGAAATATTTATTAAAAAACTTGATTACATAGCAAAATACAATTCAAGAAATAGAAATGATCAAATAGAATTTTTAATTAAAGAATGTATTAGGAATTTTGAAAAGGAAATTGGAACAATCGATATAACTCATACAGAAAAATAAAAAAGGGCAGTAGCAGCTAAGCTATTGCCCTTTAAATTATTAATTTGATATTATTCTAATGTCCATCCAACCTTTTCTTTTAATGCCTATGTTAACTATCTGCATTGACAATAAATCCTTTGGAATTCTTTCTTTACATCCTTTATATAAATCTATAAAATAATCACCACTCGATTTATAAATAATAATATTTTCAAATGTCAAATTTACTAATTCTTTGATTATCATATTGTCATTCTCCTTTAATATATTCCGGTTTTAAAGGTTAACCGGAAACCTTTAATCATTACTCTCTATAACCTAATTTAACAAGTTCTTTATATTCATTCTGCCATTCATCTTCTTTTTTTTCATCCCATTCTTTCCATGATGTTCTATCATCAGTTAAGAGCCTATATGTATAAACCACTGCATCATATCTTTCAATTGCCATTTCATGTTTATGCTGAGACTGTAATTTTTTACTGTTCACCATATCATAATGTGTTAATGCTATCATGTAAAGACGACTCATTCTTTCAGTAAATATTTTCATTTCATTACTACTCATATCTTTCTACCTCCATTTTATTTATTTTCTGTTCCTTATGATATTATTATAATATATACGTACGTATATTTCAATATGCGAAATAAACAAATATACGTACGTTTATTTGTGAATTATGTATATATGTACGTATATGATTTTATGATATAATCTCCTTGGAGGTGATTACATGTCAACATCAGAAAGTCAAATTAAAGCTACAATGAAATATGCAAAGGAAAATCTGAAACGAGTACCACTTGACATTAAAAAGGAAGAGTACGAAAAATACCGTATTTTTGCAGAGTCAAAAGGTATGAGCATGAGAGGCTTTATCATCGAAGCAATGGAAGAAAAAATTTCTAGGTCCTAAATAGAAGAGGGCAGTAGCAGATAAGCTATTGCCCTTTAAAAATCTTAAAACCATTTTTTATGTTGTGATCGTCCCCGGATAGGGCTTTCCCTCATAAGCAAAAAGCATAATTTAATTCGTGCTTCAGCAAAATGCGCATCACCACAAACTAAATTATACTTTTTATCTCGGCGAAAGCCCTATCCGGGGCCCTTGTCTTTCTTTCTAGTCAACACGTAACTTACTTTAGTAAAATTTTTCATTTTAAAACCTTAATAGATATTATCCATCTAATATTTCACTTTCTATCATATGATACATACGCTCCAATGCTTCGTCATACATGCGATCTGCAATCTCATAAGCAGCATCTAACTCCATATCCGGTATAATCATTAAATATGACATTGCCTTAGTTATAAAATAAAATCTTACAGTTTCATTCATAATTAACCCTCCAATAAATCATCTAATATCATTGATAATTTGCTTTCTAATCTGCTTTAATTTCTTCTGATAAAAGATATTACCCAAAAGCTTATCTATCTGATATTCTGGAATATTATAATGCTTTAAAATTAACACCAATATAGTTTTCATATTATCCCCTTAATTTGCTTCATAAAATGGTAAATCTGAAAATATATCTTCATAGTAAAAATCATTCTGATATCTAATAATCTTAAATCTACGACGATCTATAAATTGCTTTGTTCTATACTTTAACATAAAATACTTATATCTTGAAATATTACACTTTAAATTCATTAAACCTCCCATGGAAATTCAGCTTGATTATATTCTTCAATACTGATAAATTCCGTATCCTTTCTACTAAAATATTCTTCTCTACTATATTCCACATGACTATAGTCCTGCTTAAATACCCATACCTCATGTATTCGCCTTAGAAAGGCTTTGCGTGTCTCCTCTGATACTTTGCTATTCTCACCGTTATAAACGTTCTCCAAAGGTTCATTCGATGTGATATAAACCGTTGTATAACATGCTTGTCTATTTGCGTATCGGCATGGCAGCTTTAAAGGAAAACGATCAAGCCAATGCAGCATATCAGTAACAAGTGTTAGCGTATGTCTCCAATCATCCAGAAGTAGGACCGGTTCACAATTATAACTATCAAATGGATGATGCCAATCATCGACCTTGTAAACATTATCGTAACCATGCGATCTCAATATGTATGTAGTTTTTCCACATGAAGAAGGAGAGAAGCAGTATATAACTTTTAGATCACGTTCTTCACTACGATATTTTTCTGATAAATACGTTAACCTCATGCGATCTATTCTTGTAAGGTCTACATTCCCCTCGAATTGCTCCATGATCTCGTAATTATTCATTCCCTGCTTTATCATGTCATACTGTTCAGTTATATCCGATCTATAACCTGGTCTTTCAAATGGTACTTGACCAAATTCCTCAAATGTTTCTGGAAGATTAGTTTCTTTCTTTTTATCTTTTTCCCATTTTCCTGACTTAGTTATATAATCTCGATTATCTTGACTAGTGCCTTTTATTGCACCCTCAATATGAGCAGTAGGAAACCGATTTTTAATTACTGAAAATCTTACTACATCATTAAAAGCTATAAATAAATGTGTATGGTATGTCATTGTTTTACCTCCGATTTCATCACACATACACCAATAAATTATACTTTTAAATTTTTCCATCATGGATTTAATTGCATCATGATTTATACCGTGTTCAGCAGGATTTTCAAATGTTAATTGATATTTTCTAGCTTTGGTATCTTTTGTTTCATCCATGTTATCACTCTCCAATATGTAAAATGTCTCAGAGGTTGCAATGTCTCACCAAATGTCTCACCCCTTTTGAGACATTTTTACGTTATTCAAATACTGATAATTAAAGGATTTCTTTTAATATGTCTCAAATCTCAGAGGTTGCCTAAGGTAATACTAGCCTTAGGCAACTTCTAAAAGCATATAAATGGTGCTATAGCTACCCACTCGACCCCTATTAGACATCGGGTCGAGTAGAAGAGAAGCTGCCGGCGATGCAATGCATCATCCGGCAGCTTTCTTCTTACTTAATATCAATTATTGGTATCTTCTTGATTACCCACATTATGAAACTATAAATATGATCAAAATTAAGTACTGCTATTACTAGAGGAATTAATATCTTAACCATATCAAAGTCTATAAATAAAGCAACCAATGATACAGCGTCATACATATATCCGAATACTATATCAACAGCTTCTATGACCCTTGGATGAATATCTGGAAGTACTCCGAGTAAAACCATGATCACATCAAATAACATTTTGCCTAGTCTAATTGCCCACTCAACAATCATGACGGACTAATACCTCCTTTCATCATTTCGTCACCTTTCTTTATGCAAAGACTGATAAATCCTATAATCATTATAAAATCAGTAAAATACATATATACCGTGTAAATCTCGGCATAATCTGATTTATGTATTTCCTGAGTAAGATTATAATAGCAGCCATCATAAAATTTATATCCGAATATCTCCATCTTGGGTATATGTAAGATACAATCAGTGACATCCAGTTCAGACACTTCCATTAAGAACCGAATTACAAGAGTAAGAGGATAGGTTAGTAATCCTGCTTGTTCATCCATTTTTTCTTGAATAGAGTCTATCAATTCAGTAACTACAACCTTATCCGGAACAAACAACCACTTTGCAAATGTTTTTAAAGGATTAAGAATAACATCATACCATTCGTTTGCTGTATCAATTGGATTATCAACAGCAGTTGTATCCGTTAGATCAATAGAAATAACATCAGTTCCAACCTTTTCGGCTGCAATATCTGCCGTATCTATTGCCCTAGCAATCGCATCTGTATTCGTACTTTCTGCCACGTTATCAATATTTAATAGATTTTTTAGAGTATCTTCCAAATACGGATTTACACCTATTACAACACTATTAGTTATATCAGTTTCATAAGCTCCTGCATCTATTGTATAATTTATTATACCGCTTTTAAAAGTCCAAAGAGTTTGACCATTGTATATATATGGCATATCTGTATTTGTTAGTATAAGGCTTGTTCCGTAAGAATTCTGTAAATCACTTAACAAATAATTTTGTACCGCTTTCTTTGTACTTATATTAGCACCCCACTGTGTAGCAGTATATTCATATAAAGTAGGTGTGCTCTTGTTATATTGATATGTTATATAATATACATCACTTCCTCTAGTATCTACTTGTATTAAATTATTTTCTGGATATGCAACAAATTGTATAGGTGTCATTGAACCACATAATTTAATATTATCAGATGATGTATTATATATATCTCTCGTTACTACAATGTATTTATATCCATATAATTTTGTTGGTATAGGAATTGTTAAATTTAATGATGCCATATATTCCTCAACTAGATTAACAATACCTTTATTAACCGTTCCAGCTATAAGATTTGTATATTTATAATATGCCTTTATACCATCTTGAATAGCTTCTATGACTGATTGATTAAGCGTCATATAAAAACCTATTGTTGATCTTATTGCATACTTAAAAAGAGAAGATACACCGTTTACAAATGTATTATTCATTAACTTTGTAGTATCCTCTGTATCATAAGCAGCATTTTTAATATTATTCCACCAAATTGCTACATCAGAATTAGTATTTGCCCTAGTAGTGAAAAAATCAGCCATATACTTTGTAAATGCATCTTTATCTGTTATATTAAGCTTTATACCATTATGGCTTGCTACCATGGTTACAGCAGTTAAAATAAGTGCACCAACAGTAACAGCACCGGCGACAACTACCGCCGATGCTTCCGCTTTTTTATATGATGCAGTTGTACCGATAAATAAAATAGATATTATCAGTAATATAGACATTATAGCTTTCTTTGATTTATACATTCTTTCGCCCCTTTCCAAATTGTATAAAGGATAAAAAGATCAGAATTGAACCGGCTATAATACATAATGCACGGCATGTATAATTTATTTCGTCAAGTTTTGTTACCACATCATCCAGAGTAGCAGCATAAGCAAGAGCAGGAGATGATAGCAGTAGTAATATTAATGATATCATGACTATATTTTTCATGCAGCACCTCACAGACTTATATGCTTATCACCGGTTACAAAGCTGATAAACATATTTGATAATTTAACCGTTATTCCCAATACTAAGCCGATTGGAATAGAGATCATAGTATAAACAATTGCAAGATCAAGGACTAACTGATAATTGATTGTTTCCATCGTTGTACACCCCTTTTACTTGATTTTCACCGGATACAAATTTACCTTTTTGTATAACTTTATATGTATCGTATCTTTCATACATATCTGGATGATGAAACCACATAAACACCTTTTTTACTTTTCCTTTTAGATTAGTTCCGGTTGAATTATCATCCTCTAAACTATCACGATCTATCAACTGATTACGTTGCAATATATGAAAATAACACTTGCAAAGGATTATATTGCTGA
This sequence comes from Bacillota bacterium, assembly GCA_023415055.1. GTDB lineage: Bacteria > Bacillota > Clostridia > Lachnospirales > Lachnospiraceae > Mobilitalea. The sequence goes on from JAEZLZ010000021.1 coordinate 16,005, forward strand.
ATTGTTCCCTTACCGGCTTTGCCATTCTGCCGAATACCTGGCTAGTTCCTATGATATGCTTTCTTTGTTTTCTTTGCTGTGATATCTGAACTAATGTATCCATATTAATGTTTTTACTTTCAAGGCTATTAAGATAAAGTTGTATTTCATCCACCAAGAAAATAACTCCTTTATCATCATTATTGTATCTACCAAAATCATCATTATCTTGGAAGAAGAACACTCGATTTTTTTCAAGATAACTGTTATACATGATTTTTATAATGTCAGATTCTTTTAATTCTTGATCTATCATTCCTTTAATGATGATACTATTAGTTTCAAAATAATCATCAAAGGTAACGATCGGATAATCTTTTAATTGTAAATTTGTTACTAGCTTTGAATTAGGATAAGATTTAAGAAGATTATAAACGTAATTGACTGCAGATATTGTTTTACCACTGCCTTGTTCCCCTACATAAACCACGATGCCGTCTGCTTCAAAGTATTCCGGATGAGATTGATTGAAACTATACTTAAATTTAATCCAAGGAATAATATTCTTAATTCCTAGCTTTTCCTTAGCACAATCCGTCTTGATTGACATTTTATTCCCCCTTATAAAAACAGTCCCTTGCTTTTTACAAGGGACTGCATTTTCAGCCGGTACATAAATATTAGATGCTTAACTTGCCCTTCTTGAAAGCAGACATGATAGCTCTGAATAATTTTCTTGCACCCCACCAAAGTAGAACAAATGACATTCCGCCTGCTATAACAGCAGCAATAACTGTCACGATCTGTGATGTACTTACTGACCCAAGTATTGCAGTCTTAACAGGATCTAAGTCAATGGCAGCCGGTGTTGGGTCTGCTGCAAATGCCATTGAAGTGACACTAAATACCATGATTGCAGTTAACGCAAGCATCATAGAGATTTTCTTCTTGGACTTTCCAAGAACAGTTGATAATTTCTTTAACATGATTTTTCCTCCTTATATTGGGTTTTGTGATATGTTTGAAGGCATTGAGCCTAACAACCTAAAAGATTTTGCCGTGTAAGCGTTGTCCGAAAACCTCGGACGAGTGTCCTTAAAGAATGAAATCAAAATACTTTGTGGTTAAGGGGTGGTTGCAGGAGAGCGGGCAACCACCCCAGAAGCAATTATTTTGATTTATGAGATTGTCAAGAAAAATAGAAAATCACGATTTTTCTTGACAATCGCTTTATGCAGTGACTTTTTCCTTAATATTCTTTACCTTATCAGCATCGAAAAGTCCTTCCGGAAGTTCCGGTTCAGCAGCTTCGAAGCTTACAAGTCGATACTGAATTTTTGCTCCATACTTATCAGTTGCTAAAGAGAACATAACGTTACAATCCAGTTCATCGAATTTACTAACATTTGAAAAAAGAACCTCCTGGCCTTGCTCTAAAAATACCTTTGCGATCTCTGAACCTTGCAGGAGTGACACTTGATGGAATGTCTTTTCTGGGTCCTTTTTACCCTTAAAATCCTCCATACCTAAATAAGTAAATCTCATTTTTGCTTGCATAATCATTCACCTTTCCGGCATTTTGCCTTTGTTTTATTATTATGATAACTTTTCTAGTTATCGTGAAACCTTGGTTTCAAACGAATAGTTAAAAGCTAAAAAGGTATAAAAAAATCATACTATTCGTTAAACATGTGTTTTGCGAATAGTATGATATCCAGGAATATCACTCTCTTTTTGTATAAATCAGACTGTTGTCGAGGGACACAAATCCGGTAACATCAAGGACATAAAACTGGTAAAATGCCGTTATTCTATAGCTCTCTATCTAGATAAAAAAGTGACACAAAAGTGGTTATATAATGAAGAAATATCCGCGATTAAAATTCATTTTTGCAGGCTTTTATTATATAAAAAACGGACATAAAAGTGGTAAATTGTTGCTACACGGACATTGGTTATATGTCTATGACTATTAGGATAATCTGGTTTTATCTATTTAACAGCTTTCAAATACTTTTTAACGCTTCTTGTAACCTTTGCATATTATCACTTAGCCATTTCATTATTTTAGTGGAAAATCTGGCTTGATTCATAAATATATCTCTGTTGTCTGCATTTGAGTAATAATATTGAGCATAATAGTCACAAACAGCAATTTGATAATAATATACTATCGGCATCATTTCAATGTCTATTTTTTTTAGTTTATGGTATTTTAAATATTCTTTTACATAAGAAATGAGTTTATCAATGGGTATTTCACCATCTTTACAAGCGGGTTCAGCATAAACAAAAGACCGAAAGATTTCCCAAACATAAGGATGAACACACGCAGTTGTCCAATCAATAACTCCTGCTATTTGATTGTTTTTAGCTATAATTTGACTTATAAAGTAATCTCCATGTGTATTACCACAGGATAGTTCATTTATTTGAATTGCTTGATATGGAAAATTTTTCATTAGTTCTATGCGAAATCTTAACTCTTCTATCGTTTGTATATCGCCGTAATTCTCTGCAATTATCATCGTATTATGATAAGATTCAATTGCTCTTTGGGGTGTCATATTCAAAAAAAATTCTTCTCCTATCCCTACTGGTAACCTAGGATAATCCGCTAATATATTATGTATTCTTCCTAAGACACCTGCTGATTCCCTCATCAGCCATTCCGGTGCTTCATTTAAACCGAAGTTTATGCCTTCAATATACTTTTGCAAATGATATGTTTTTCCATCAATGTAAGTTAAATAGGACGCATTGTTATTTTTAACAAATTCAGAAACTGGAATACCATTATCTAATAAAAATTTGCATAATTGTATTTCAAGTTCTGGATTATTTATTTCGTTTTTACATGGATGTTTTAATATATACTTATCTGTCTCAGATTCAATTAAGTAAGTATCTGATGCTGCACCAACCTGAAATTTCTTTAATTTTAAAACTTTTATATTATAAGCTGATAACATAATTTCATCTATAGTCAACATTGCAAATTATTTCATCCTTTTCCATCGGGTTAATACAAATCATATTGTTCAGGAAATGGCTGAATATCCTCCTTCCAATATATTTTTCTATCCAAGGATCGGTAATTATACATTTCCCTACGTAATAATGCAGCATCGTTAAAGCAACATATCTTATTAATTACATCATTTATTTCCTTTTCAGAATACTTTACATCTTCATCAATACTTGATGCAATATAGAACATTGCGGCTATCTTTAACTTTCTTTTAGATGGAAATGATATTAACTTACCTTCCTCATTCAAATAGCTTTTTATCCAGTTTTCCAAACTTTTCACCCTCTTAATTTAATTTTTTACTTTATACACGCTACAATCAATAGAACGTTCTAGAAATCCATACTCAATTAAAGCTCTTCGTAACGTTGGAAAGTCACTATAAATACTTTCTAATATTTGATTAACTTCATTTTCGCCATACTCCTTGTTATTTTGAAAATTCTTCATAATCTCTCTAAGCAGAATAATCTTTTTCTTTTCCTTCGCTGGAAATTGCTTCAAAGAACCGTTTTCATTCATATATGTTTTTATTGTTTTCTCTCTGTCATCATCCGTAATATTGTATCTATCATCAATCATGGTAGCTGCTTGATGAATTTCTTCTATAAAACCAGAGTCAGCTTGTCTGATGGAACGTTTCGTTTTTTCTTCTAATGACTGCATAAGCGCAATAAAAAATTTCGCCTGCTTTTCTTTCTCCCTTAATTTAAACCGATGGTTTCTTACAGTAGATTGTGCAATACCAAGGATTTGAGCAATTGTTTTATCATCCTTACCTTCTGACATAAGTTTTAAAATTTGTTGTTGTACATCGGATATTCCGCTTAGAGAGGTTTCCTGGTTTAGTATATAATCCACAGTATATCCATGTTCTGATATATGATGTTTATTAACTGCACCAAAAGCATCGTATAGCTTATCTTCTATTGAAAATATCAATCCTTTTTTAAATTCTTTACCACATAACGTACATAAGTATGAATCTTTGCAGTCCTTATACCCTAGAACGATTTCTTCAACTGTAGAATTCCATATAAAATAATTATATTCCATAGAGCTACTCCTATAATTTTTTTGTTTTAAATTATATATCATCAACAAGCAAATGTCTACATATAAATAAACACAATAGCATTACGTTTATATTAGCCAATTGTGTTTATTGCTCAAAATTATTTTCAATTTCATATATTTCATAAAAATTACCTAATAATTCAATAACATAATCTGGAACAGTATATTCTAAATATTTATTATAGCTAAACGATAAGTTTATATCAGACTGTAATTTTTTAAAGATATATTCATGTAATTTACCAAATAAACGACGAAATATTAGAAAAGGAATACATCTATTATTTAGGCCCTTGGAATTAATATAAGTTTCAATATCAAATATTGAAAAAGGACATCTATTTACTTTATTATGCGTCCAATAGTGTTAAACGATGGAGCTATTGAATATTTCGCTCCAGCGGAGCCACCGATACGCTTTATAGCTCCGCCTGTATGTGGAATGGATCCACTTGAAATCCAATTCACACAATAGCTCCTCTTTAAGAAGAACCTTTTGTGAAATAAATACGAGGGAATCCTCATATTTTACAGAAGGGAGGCCAATAAATATGGCCAATAAAATCAATGTGAAGCTCATCTTAGAGCTTAGTGCCGCTGGATTGTCACGAAATACAATAGCAGCAGCGCTGCACATTGCAAAGCACTCTGTCAGTGATGTGATGCACATCTCTGACGATAAAGGCATCACCTATGCTGATCACATCACTATCACTTTAAATTATTATATTTCTCCATAATTTCTATGAACTTATCTGAATCGCCACCATTATCCGGATGATATAGTTTAGCCAGTTCTCTGAATTTTCTTTTGATTTCATCCGGATCTGCATAGACAGGAAGTCCTAATTGTGCAAGAAATTCCTCATCCATATTGTAGGAATTCGAAAACCCTTTTTTTACATAGTACCAATAATATAGATGGCAAATATATTCATTCATGACAGCTTTAAAATCCTCTTTATTCATTATCATAAGCTGCTGAATGGTATATTTTACATGCTTCTGATTTTCCTCTTTGAGATCAAAATATTTACTCCATATAAGATCAATATTATTATTTTTCACTGGAGAAAAATTACTGTCGAATTCTTGCTTTGAGCTTGCCGAATACATTTTTAATTCGAATCTTTTTAACTCTCTGAGTTTTCTCTTAATTTCATCCGGTTTATCATGAATCTGAGACATTTTGTCACCGCCTATCAACAGCTGAGGGGTTATTCTATATATTACATATCAGCTAACTCTGAAACGATCATAATTGTAACAAACAAAGTTCTTAAGATGTTCGAATCCAATATATCATTGGATCAAACAGATCAAACATTACTCATAATTTATATAATTATTTCCAATTTTCGTATAGGATACTTATTTTAACTATTTCTTGATATAAATCTCGAATTTTCTCTTTCCGATCATTTGCTTTTCCAGCCGTTGAAATAAATCGGTCTGAATCTTCTGCTTCTTATCCATACAAACACATAATATAGTCTCCTGTCCGCAGTTCTCAGACAGAGCCTTCATCATTTGATTCATATCCGGATTGCAATCAACCCATTGGGCCATATTACCATATGGAACATCGGTTATGATAATATCCGGCTGAAACGGAAGGTCGTACGTCTCGAATATATTTCGTTTGAATACTCCGGTTTTCATCTCTTTTGTTATTCGATCTTCAAGCTTATGCAAGCTAGATAAAGCTTCCTTATGAGATGCTTTATCGAATTCGTTGAAAAGGGCTGTTAATTCAACTCTTCGTTTGCGGATTCCATCATTCGTTAAAAGACCAAGATTATCTTCTGCTAATTTTAAGCTTTTTGTATTGATGTCACTTCCATAAAGCTCTGAGATGCTATAGCTTTTTAAGAAACCTAATACAGTTAGCATATAAGCCCCGCCACAGCAGCAATCATACAATGTGATATTTGTTTTCTTATTTGAATAGGAAAGACAACGCTCATATAGCTCCAGAGTCAAACGAACCGGAAAGGTAGGTTCGCCGCCCATATGGTATAGCACTCTTCCACTGGCAAAGTCCTCATAATTTTCATTTTGTGCATACTTATATTCCATCGTGATTCTCCATAATTATTATCTGTAATTTCGTATTTTTAAATAAAATAGTTCTATATAACATGGATATCTGTAAGCAACTATTCTTTATTCTATATATCCGCTGTTTCTTATATCCTGATAGATCAGATCCACAATCTCATCTAGGCTTAATTCCTTCGGGATACACTTTTCAGTTATGACATCCAGGAAATCCTTTTCAACCCACCAACGCTTCATATCGCTCTCTCCGAAGTCCTCGGCATTTGGTTTGCTTTGATGCCTCTGGACAGTCTCTTCAAAGGGTATATCAAAATAATAAGCATAGATATGATCACTAAATTCATTTGCTAAATCTTCAAATAATTTTGAATACCACTTAGAATTCAGAATACCCTCCAGAATCACAATATCGCAATGTTTCTTACCATAACGAGCAAGTTCAGATAATAAAGGACCTGCAGCCGGTTCAGGACCGTCTTTTTCATAAAGCATCTCTCTTCGGACAGCATCCTGTGACAAGAGCATTGTTCCATGCCCAAATTTCTTTTGTAATGCCTTCCCGGTAGTGGTTTTTCCACTACCGGAATTACCTCTTAATATGATCAAACGTGCTATTTTATGCATAGGTATACATCCTTTGTAATTGTGTATCATCATTGTCTTATCGCTACCAATTTTGTTTTTTATAATAAACCCAGCAAGCAATAAAAAATAATACAGTAAGCAGAAACATGGTTATATAAACAGGGAATGAGATTGGAATAGTGATGGGAAACGTAACGCTTAAACGATCCGCAATAAAGGATGTAACCACAATAATAAATACATAAACAGCAGCCTCAATCTTACGCAGTAGCTGCGAATGGTGAAAAAACAGAATTGAAATCAGCTTTTTCAGAATTAATCCAGTTATAAAAATCAAGAAATAATATAATTCATATCCTTCAATAAAGAGATTATTCACGTTATCCCCAAAATGCCCGGACCGAGTATATAAAAAACTCCTTATAAATATGGTAAGAGATATTATTAAAGGAATTGCAAAGATCCATTGAATAAAACGTATTTTTCTATTCCAGATTCGTACTGATTCTGCTTTCAGAATTTTATCACAGAAACTACGTAGATCCGGCCCGGTAACTGTACTTAATACTCTGTCATCTGCCTGAGCAGATAAAAAATCATCCAGTATCTGCTGCAAACAGCCTTCTTCGATCCTTTTAATCGTTCGCATGGAATGGATATAAGCTTCACATTTCGCATACTCCAGCGCATATCCATCCTTCAACTTTTCCTTTGCCTCAGCATAATCCTCATCCTCATAAATACTCATATGCTCCACCTTCCACTGATCCTTAACTGGATTATTCTATATTTAATACAATTCGTTTTGTGGCTTTTCGTCACTAATAACGTGATCTACGCATTCGGTAAGTTTGTTGTAAGAAGAAAGAAATTGTTCGTAATCCTTCTTACCTTCTTCTGTAATGGAATAATACTTTCGCTTTGGTCCGAAGGGAGACTTCCCGATTCTGCATACAATATCATGCTTTTTTTCCAATCTAACCAATACCGGATAAAGAGTACCTTCGTGAATATCCGAAAAACCATGTTTTTCGAGCACGGAAAGTATATCGTATCCGTAGGTCTCGCCTTTTGCTATAATAGCCAAAACACAACCCTCAAGAATTCCTTTTAATAATTGAGCATCTTCCATGATTCACTCTCCCGTTTTACTACTTGGTAATCTATAGTAGCCATCTTGATTATAGAACCACTACTATATATTGTCAAGTAGCTTTTGATGAAAAAAATCCAGCAAACATTCGATGCTGATTTCTTTTACCATAGATATTTTCAAACATCAAAGAACTGATTAAAATTTCGAGCAAAAAATGTAAAGGATTTTTGGTATGAATAGTAAAGAAAAGAACAGAGATTTCATTAAAACCTCTGTTCTCCTATAATTCTCTGTAGCTCCAGTATCTCCGCTTTTGACAGGTCTTGATTCTTAAGATATTCTGTTAAGAATGTACTTAATGAGCCGTTATACAATTTGTTCAATAATACCTTGGTTTCAATCGTCTGAACAGTACGTTTGGAAATAGCTGCCTTACATAAGAACCCCGGATCTTCACGTTTGACAGCTCCCTTTTCGATTAACCGATTGATAACCGTATAAGTGGTATTCTTCTCCCAACCGATATACTCCTTTATTATCTTGGATATATCCTTCGCTGCCAAGGCCTTATTGGACCACAACAGTTCCATAATATTGAGTTCTCCTTCGTGAAGACGTATCTCTGGCAAAGATGACATGATATCCTACACCCCTCTTAGTAATAATTCTATTATTCTACATATGTAGAAATTAAAATACAGCATATGCTTCTCCATTCATCTGCTGTACTTTATAGTTCTAATAATAATTGATCAATATAACCAATTGATTACATATATATATTTATGAAACATAATTAAATGCTATGTTTGAGTAAAATAAGGAACTTACTATTGTAGAATGAATTGCGAGCGAATGATAATATAAGCGACTACATGCGTAGTCCGTGGCCCGTACTATTATACTATAATAATAGAAAAACTTTGTCAACAGTTTTCTTAATAAATTCGTAAATAAATAGTTAAAATATGGTACTACAAGCAGAATACAGCATAGTAAGGAACATATTTTATGTTAGCTGAGTATTCAAAATTCTTTTCAGAAATTTTAATTGAATAAGGAAAGTCGCATTTTTGTTTCAAAACACTGATACTCTTGGAGCGAGTATTCTCACCGAGAAAGATTTCAATTGGAATCAATTCAAGGTCCTTGACAATAAGAAAGTCTATTTTGGCAAGTGATTCACTTTCCCAGAACACAAAGGGATAGTTTTTTGCTTGAAGAGATTGTGCTACATAATTCTCAAGCAAAGCTTTCTTATGCTCTTCTACTCCTTGTATTCCTTGTATTTCAACTATCTTTGAGAATAATAGTCCGGTATCATTCAGATAAAGCTTAAAGTTTGAATTATCTGTTTCACAGGCATCATTTAAGAGAAAAACCTGGGAAGGCTGTGTAAGATCCATCGTATGGATCCGATTACATCGAATTACATAATTTTGCTCCACCAGCTTTTCAATAGCTTCGCGGTACATGGCGTGTGTGGTGCCTTTGCGAATGATCTTATATTGAAATTTCTTATTTTCCTTAGTTAACTGATAGATTAAACTATCCAGTACCTGATTCATCTTTAATGCATCGCTGTCTAAATTATCCCGGTTGATATAATCATGATACGAACCGGTGAGAAAGCTGTGCTGTTCGGATATATTCACTGCATCCATCAGATTTAGGTATTCATTTACGATACCAGGCATTCCACCGATCTGAAGATAAAGCTGATGGAGTGACAAAAGCTCCTTATGTACGATCTCGGGTATTTTTGATGAGGAGTTGTAATGATTGATTATAGTTTCGATATACCAATCATTACTGGTAGCCCTTAAAAACTCATCAAATTCCAGTGGATGGATCTGAAAATGCAGAAAATGCTTCCACCATTCATTTGCCAGAGGATGACTCGATATAGCAATGATATAATCAAAAGTACTGATTAGTTGGTGCTCGCTAAGTACCAGTAATGCTTCTTCGCAGAAGCTTATTTCATCCAAGATAAGAATCCGGTTCTGCACAGGCTGTTCAGAATTAATATTAAAATATTTAATCAGCCGCTCTTTGGTACTAAAACCATCGTCTTTTTGAAATAGCTGTGACTGAAGAGGTTCACGTTCAAAATTGATATAGCAGATCTGCTCGAAGAAGGATTTGGCAAAATCGTAAGACAGGTAGGTCTTACCGACACCCTTCGCACCTGTGAGTAATATCGGAAACTCATGTTTTTCTGTTTTCCACTTAATTAATTCATCAATTACTTTTCTTTTCAATGAAAGTTACCCCTTATGTCTTAATTTCATTAATAAATCAGTAAAATAATCAGGAAGAGGTGCTTCGAATTCCATGTATTCTTTGGTGGAGGGATGAATAAAGCCTAGGATACCGGCATGCAGAGCCTGTCCTTCCAGATGAAAGGGATCCTTATTTGGTCCATAGACAGTATCGCCAAGCAGTGGATGATGAATACTGGCCATATGAACGCGGATCTGATGTGTACGTCCGGTTTCCAGAGAACATTCAATATGGGCATACTGATTCGCCAGATTCTCAAGAACAATATAATTTGTGGCTGCCGGTTTTCCGTTCTTGGGATTAATAGCCATCTTCTTACGATCCTTCGGGTCTCTCCCAATAGGACCTTCTACTCTTCCACCATCGGTTTTGAAGGTATGATAGACAATCGCCTGATACTTACGTGTAATGGAATGAACCTTCAATTGTTCAGCAATAAATTGATGTGCTTTATCGTTCTTGCAAGCTACCATGACGCCGGTAGTATCTCGGTCTATTCGATGAACAATACCCGGCCGCAATACTCCGTTAATACCGGACAGCTCTTTACCGCAATGATACAGCAAGGCATTTACCAGTGTGCCAGTAGCATGTCCGGCGGCAGGATGGACAACGAGTCCTTTTTGCTTATTAATAATAATGATATCTTTATCTTCATAAATAATGCTGATTGGAAGGTCCTCAGGCACGATTTCAGCCTCGATTGGTTCCGGAAGGATAATCTGTACCACTTGACCTGTTTTTATCTTTAAATTGGCTTTTACGGGTTTATCATTAAGGAATACTCTACCATCCTCGATTAACTTTTGGATGTAACTTCGGGTCAGATCTTCCTGAATCACAGATAAATATTTATCTATGCGGATACCCTGATTTTCTTCAGACACAATATACTCCAGGGTCTGCTCCTGCTCCGGCAGTTCTAATGCTTCATCCTCCATTGATAAAATCCTTTCTGGTTTACATAATAATATTATTTCTACTCATACGTTCAAGTAGGATTAGTTCTTTTTCTCATCCTCATCGCTATCGGCTTCAGCTTTGTTTTCCTTGTTCTCAGAAGTATTCAGGTCAGAAGTAGCTTTTTTCTTTAAACCGAAGATGTGATCCAGGAAAGCAAAGTCAGAATCCTTATAATAAAATACAGCCAGAAGGAATAACAGGATGCACGATACCGTCAGATAACTGTCTGCAACATTAAACAGAGGGAAATTTATCAACTCAAAATAGATAAAATCTACCACATGTCCAAGAAAGATACGGTCAATCAGATTGCCTACCGCCCCAGCAAGAATAAATATGGTAATAATTTTTAAAGCCTTATATTTTCTATCCTGAGGTATCTTAAGATATAAGAATACGATAAACAAGAGAATAATCAGGGTAAATATGCTTAAGAACTGAACCTTTCCGCTCATAATACCCCATACGGCACCTGTATTTTCATGATATTGAAAACTAAATACATCTGGAATAAAAATCAAGGGATCCTTATTCATAAGAGTCTGTCTGACCCAGAACTTTACCGCCTGGTCGATTGCTACTAGAATAATAAATAATAATGAATGCTTTAGTCTTTCCTTCATATTGTCCTCCATAGGTACATAGTTTTTACATAGATGTAATGGTAATAATGAGCGGTATTGTCCCGCTGCTTAACTCTTGTGGAATATCTGCCTGACATTTCAAATGGTACTAAGTTAGGATGGATTGTATCGCGCGAAGCATCTCATCCTTCGAGACTGTAGAATCGATATAAGCCTGTCCAATCTTCTTTAATAAAATATAGCGAATCTGATTCGAATCCATCTTTTTATCAAGCTTTGTAACCTCAAAAATCTCTTCGTCAGACAAGCCTGCTACGCGGATGGGCTGTTGATAGCTCCTGATCGTCTTAAGAATATCCTGGTACTCCTCAGGCAAGATGTAGCCTCGCTCCATGGATAAGAAAGATGCGGCAGCCATTCCGAGGCTGACACATTGGCCATGGAGCAGGGAAAACTCTTTCAACTTCTCCACAGAATGTCCTATCGTATGACCGTAATTAAGGAGTGCCCTCTCTCCTTGTTCTTTTGGATCCAATTCCACAACATCTTTTTTAATCAAACAGCTTCGATAAATCATCTCACGAAGAGTCTCATAGGTTCTGGCAGCGATAGCTGCCTGATTTTCTTTTAACCATTCATAATATTCTTTATCCTTAATTAACCCGTGTTTTATAATCTCACCCATACCCGAGAAATATTCTGCTTCCGGCAAGGTTAACAATGTCGATAGGTTCATATAGACCAATTTAGGCTGGTGAAAGGCTCCTACCATATTCTTATAAGCTTTAAGATCAACACCGGTCTTACCACCGATACTGGAGTCCACCATGGCAAGGAGGGAGGTGGGGACCTGAATAAATCGGATACCTCTCAGATAGGTGGCCGCAACAAAGCCGGTCAGATCTCCAACAACACCACCACCCAATGCAAGGAGCATATCATTTCGGTCAAAGCTGCCTTCAATCAGGCACTCATAACATTGACGAACGGTATCCAGATTCTTATTTACTTCCCCGGCTGGAATAGTGATACTTTTAATAACACCGGCTTTGTCTGTTAATGCAGCGGTCACTGCCTCCAGATAATGAGAGCCGACATTACTGTCTGTAATAATCATGATTTTTCGACCCTGCATATTTTGATTTGCGATCGCTTCGGACAGCTTGCCAAAATCCGGCTCGAGCATTATGTCATAGGAAGGCTTACCCTCATAATTCACAGTAAGAGTTTGATTCATGCATTTTTCCCCTTTGTATTGTATTTATATGGAAATATGAAATATAGCATAACCACATCATAGGATAAGACGAGGTTATGCTATCCTCTTAATTCATGATTAACGATTGGATACATTATCGATCGGCATCTTCCTTCATTGTAAAGAATTCAAAGCCGTCCTCAGTCTGATAACTCTTCTCTTGAGAGTCCTCAAGAAAATCAAACTTAATCTGATGTATATCCTCCAGCTCTTCATCATATTTGTGCGACAAGTACTTACTTACCGCTTCTTCTGCTGTAGTGTCCTCTGTCTCTGCAGTGATTGCAGCTTCGTTATGTACGTTTGCACTCTCTGAAGCCGGATATCTAAAATCTTCCGTGTCAATGGAAAAGCTTTTACTATTTAATAATTCAAATTGAGAATGTAACAGGTTCTCAAACTGTATCTTAAATAAATCGTATTGCTGAATCAGATTTAAGGTTTTATGCTCCAGAAATTCAACCTGCTTTCTGGCATCCTCCATAATTAGACGGGCTTTCACCTTAGCCTCCAATTCGATAGCCTCTGCTTCACGTAAGGCAGTCGCTTTTGTGTCCTGAGCAGTCTTTTCGGCAAGAATCAGAGCCTTCTGAAGTGTTTTTTCAATGGACTTATAATAACTAAGACTTTCGGTCGCATCCTTCAATCTGTGCTTCAGATTCTCATTCTCCTCCAAAAGAGTATTATAATCCTGAGACAGATCTTTCAGAAATTGTTCTACGTCCTTTTTATCATAGCCAATGCCAGTCTTAAATTCTTTCTCCTGTATCTGCGATGGTGTTAACATATATACCTCCATTTTTTATGGATATCATGTTTAAAAATCGAATACATAGGATGTGCCAGGTAATTCACAAATGTGTGCAAACTGCTCGTTTTTTCGTGCATCAAGCAGTATTATGCTTCAAGAATACATTAATATATTAACACTATATCGTCCTTTTTTGGTCTGATAAGAAGTTCCGGCATAAATAAATTTGCCTAAGCCTCGAACACTTACCACATCGTTTTCCTTCAAAGTATAGCTGTTGGAGAGAACCTCTTTGCTGTTAACAAAGACCTTACCGCCATCAATTAAGCCTGTCAGACTGCTTCTTGAGCTATGAAATGCTACTGAAAGGATACTATCCAGGCGTACGCTCGATACGGTTCCTACTATTTCCGTATATTTAGGCTGATAATGAAAATCCTGCTGCGCAACTACGCTGGTGCTGATCATGGTATGCTTTACCTTCACCAGCTGATCCAAAATAAACGGTGCAATGGTATTGTGAACAAGAATGTAGCCTTCATTCTCATTTATGATGATATCTCCTACCTTGCTTCGATCTATTCCAAGATTAAGGACAGCACCGAGAAAATCACGATGACTGAAGCTATCAGAAAAACGTTTGTTGAGTGGTGCAACTTTGATACAAGTGATCGGAAAAGTAATATCTTCAAGATCTTGCAATTTGTCATTTCCACAAAAACAAAGTATTTTTCTCTCGGCATCCTGAAAACCTCCGTAAGTAAAATACTTTATCCTTGGCAATTCATTTTTAAGACTATAAAATATGTTCTGTTCGTTCAAATTCAAAAAGTCTGAGAAAATACATATTCCGCGGTTATCAGCAGTATTAGCCAGATCAATTAGTCGTCTTTTCAGTAACTGCTCCTCTTTGTCCGTCGCAGCCATGGCTTAGAATTTATTATGGAAAGTCGGAGGTTCAAATCCGCTTTCCTGAATCAGATCAAGATAATCGCCGGAGATATCAACGGTATCAGGAGATACAATAAAGATTGCATTCGAGATACGATGCAGTTTGCCATTTATAGCATAGACAGAACCGGAGATAAAATCCATTGTTCTCTGTGCCAATTTGTCATCAAAGCCTTCCAAATTTATCACCGTTGCTCTGCCGGTTAACAACATGTCACAGATCTCCTGAGAATCTTCAAAAGAGGTAGGTTTCATGATACATACCTCAAGTCCCTTGGTGGTTGTTCGAATCGGTACAACCTTACTTGTTGTACTTCTTTCCATCTTGGCCATCCTCTCTTTCTTGAGATCAGCTGCAACTGCCTGTGATGCAGATGATACCTGCTGACTTTTCGGAGCTTCTGTGTATCGTTCACTTTTCGCTTCTTTACGTTCTGCACGCATCGCCCGCTTTTGTTCCTTCTCTGACTCTTCGTTCAGATATTCCTCGTAATCATCATCCTCATCTTCCGTTAATTTCATAGAATTTAAAAAGTTTTTAAAAATATTAGACATTCGTCTATACCTCCATCTCGCCGCTTGCGGCATAACCATTTTATTACGATAAACGATGGTCAAAACCTAACCTCTACTATATCAAGCGATAGGTCAATCAGCTATACGCCGGCTGAATAATCGCGTTCACCGAAAATGCCTGTCCCAACCCGTACCATGGTGGCACCTTCTTCTATCGCAACTTCAAAATCTCCAGTCATGCCCATGGAAAGAATATTAAACTGTTCCGGACTAGTCAAATATTGATTGCTATTGGAAATGTTTCCATTATCAATATTATCTGTGTTTTTTGTTTTTATGTCAACATATAATTGTCGCAATTTCTTAAAATAGATTCTGTTTTTCTCCGGATTTTCTACATAAGGCGCAATCGTCATCAAGCCTCTCACTCGAACATGGTTTAAGGACTGAAGGCTGCATATGAGATCTTTGGCTTCCTCTGCCGTAACACCAAACTTCGTGTCTTCCTCAGCAATATTTACTTCAACAAGAATATCACAGATGAGATTCCGCTTTGCAGCCTCTTCTTCAATCTGCTCCGCTAAGCGTAGCGAATCTACAGAATGAATCAAGGTCACCTTATCTATGATATATTTTACCTTATTTCTTTGCAGATGACCGATCAGATGCCAATGAACCTTTTCACTGAACTGTTCATCAAGTGCTTCCTGCTTTTGGACGAGCTCCTGAACCTTATTTTCACCGAAATGTCTCATACCAAAAGCATACGCTTCTAAAAGCATATCATTTGGCTTTGTCTTGCTGACAGCAATCAGCGTAACCTCAGAGCGGTCTCTGCCACTGCGCATGCAGGCAGCCTCTATTCGCTGCTCGATCTGTTCAATGTTGTCTTTCATCATGGGGCTTCCTCCTAATAAATGATAGCCTGATTTTTGGCTATGGTGCCATCCAAAGCTATTTGATCATAAGCGGAAAGACCGTTTTCTGTTTCGTCAGAGATGATGGCATATTCCTCATTTTGATACAGAATTTCGATCCGTTTAAATACAGCATAACCGAGATTTACATTATATACTCCGGTTAGTTTATTCGTCGGACCAAGAGTATAACGCTCCGTCCCTGTAGAGGAATGGATATAGGTACCTGCCGGAAACTGCTCCGTATCTATGTAGGCATAAGCATCATCCTTATAATAGATATCGGTTGCAGTGAAGGTATACTTAGCTTCTCCACTCTTCTCATCATAGGTCTCTACAATCAATCCGGAATCAGTACTGTCTGCACCCATCGATAGGTATTCAAGCGGTACAAGATAGAAATCCTTCTCTATGATTGATGTTAGTGGAATCTTTAGTCCATCCACTGTATTAAAATCAAGCTGAACCTCAAGATAACGATTCTCAAGATAATTTGATAGATATTTATTTAATGTGAGAGTGGCATAATATTGTGAACTACGCTCAGATAGAGCCAAAGCCGCCGTCATATCAAAGTCATCCTCTAAGACAGTAAAACGGATTTGTTCCTTTCCCTGAAGTTTTTCGTATTGCTCTTTGGTCAAAGAAAGAACTAACTTCCACTGTTCTGAAGTAATGAGTTTATAAATGGGGGTATTCACATCAACAATGTCGGTTGTACGTAGGCTTGTCCGTTTATATGCTTCGGTCTTGAACATATCTGTATTCACACTGTCCGGAGTAACTGTTTCATAACCGTCAGTATAATAAGATATGATTCCGCTTTGGGTACTGCGAATCATATTATAAGAAAAGCTTTGACCGGTTTCTTCCTTCAGCGTCTGCTCATTATTAATCATGGTAGTATTTAAAATGTCAAGTACCGTGCTTCCGGCATCCTCCTTAAAATCATAGACCTGCTTGAAGCTTTCATCACGGAAGGAATTCCGGAAATCCTTAATAGTATGAAGCAGTTCTGCATTATCTTTGTCAGACATCGTGATTGGAACGTCACCGGTGGCAAGAATATCAAGCATCTGGCCGCTGTCATCCAGAGAATATATTGTAGAATTCTTTGCGACTCGTGCTCCCTCCTTCTGATAATAGGAGATATATCCTGCCTTATCTGTTGTTATTGTTTGCTCCTCTCTTAGTATCAGAGCGGTAATACGATTGTCAACTGCAGTAGAGCCTTCATGTACCTCATAGATTGACAGCTGTTCCTTTGTAAAATAGATATATACATTGATGGCAATGTATAAAAATAGAATTAGAAATACAATAATACCTATGTTTACACTTTTGCGCTTTTTGAATTTTACAACCTTTTTATTGTTACTCAAGCAATTGCCTCCTATTAGGTGCTTTGATTACCTTTAACATTATACTTACTTTTTAATCATTTTTAAACCCCCTTATCAAGTTTTTCATAAAAACTAGTAACAAAGTATTAAGTCATTATACCTATTTTTTTATCCATAGAAGATTAATTAACGACATGAAATGTATAAAAGTAAAAATATAGGTTACGCTATAGAAAGAGAGTTATCTCTTTCTTTCGAAACATCAATATCATAATTACAAGTGTTTTATTGAAAGAGATATAGATTCCAATAGCTATGAAGGAGGTATTTTATGAAAACATTGGATTATATCGCTCTAATTTTAGTCGTAATTGGAGCGTTAAATTGGGGCTTGATTGGTTTCTTCAGCTTTGATTTAGTAAGAGCGATATTCGGAGATATGACAGTGGTTTCCAGAATTGTCTATGCTTTGGTCGGTGTATCCGGTCTGTATGCATTAAGCTTCTTCGGAAGACTTAGAAACGAATAATTATGTAAGAAAAAAGGAGCGGCGGTTATTCCGGCGCTCCTCTGCTATTATCCCTGTTATTATATTATTTAGTATCTATAAAGATACAATCACATTCTTCTTTAAACTCTCTGGAAGTTGATCATTATTCATGGAAACGCTCATAATGAAATCAACATGAAACGTCTCAGAGATTTGCTCTAATTTGGAGAATACAGATTCAAAATTATCATCATTTACATAAGCTATTTTTAGGAAGCTATCCAGATAAATTGACTGTAAATCATGATTACCGGATAAGATACCACAGATAAAACCGACGAACTCGCTTTGATTCTCAATGAAATAATCCCGTACATTTTCTAATCGGATCTTGTTACTTAATTCGTACATATGCTTGTTGCTTTTGTCAAGATAAACAATGCTTCCTTTTGCAGCTCTCACTTCGGTGTTTGCTTTATCGATAAGGATCTTAGTCTTACCCTTACCCTTCTCACCTGAAATTATCTGTATCATTGTAATCTCCTCCTTATTGTGGACGCAACGAATGATGTGCGGTGCCAAATATTAGATTGTACAATATGTCTCAAAAACCATTTATTATAACTTAATTATAGTACAATTAGTATGGAAAAACAACTATAAAAATATCAATTATCAGATATTTATATTATAAAATTTATATTCTGTGATACAACAGCAATAAGCTGCCGATACTTCTTCTTTCGTGTATAAAAGAAATCCGTATTGTGAACCTGGGTTTGTAAATGGGTGACCTATTTTATTAAGGATAACATATAAGTCATCTGTGAATAGAGAGAGGTACTGTCCGATGCTTTCATTATGACAGAGATATATTCCTTCTGAGCGCTGTCCTTGCTTAACAGAACAAGACAATTACCTGCTTTGCTTGTTGTTCCGGTCTTACCGCCAAGAACTTCAATTCCCTCCGGAGCGGTTGCTTCCCCTTTTAGGTAGGCATTGGTAGCGACAAAGGTCTTCTCTAGGTCATTCCCTTTACTATCCTTGTAAACAGCAGTATAGGAATCGGTACCGATAATTGAACGAAAAGTTTCGTACTTTAACAGTTCGTTAAAAATCAAATACATATCATATGCTGTTGTATATTGATTATCATCATGAAGACCGTTGGAATTGACAAAATTAGTGTGTACTGCACCGATTTTTTTTGCACCTTCGTTCATCAAGGCTACAAAGCTCTCCTCACTCGTTCCGACATGGTCTGCGATCGCAATCGCTGCATCATTACCGGAGTAAATCAACAGGCTTTTAAGCAGAGCTTCCATTGAGATAACATCACCCTCATGAAAGCCGCAGAGCTTCGCTCCACCTTCTGTGATATGGGAAGCATCATAACTGACAGTAACAGAATCAGTGAGTTCCCCATATTGAAATACCACAAGAGCAGTCATTAATTTTGTCAGGCTGGCAGGATATAATCTGTCATATACATTATCGGCATAAATTTCTTTTTTATCCGTAATATTCATCAAAAGGCTGGAACCTGAGTCTAAATTTGTATCTTCTCCCTGATTCTCCTCTTCCGTTACGATGATCAGATTCTTCGCAAAAAAATCCGCTTTGGTTAAATTGTTATCAAGAGCATAGCCGGAAGAGGCAGTCATATCTTGAAAGGATAGATAATCTCCTCCAGAGGATTTTTGACATCCCCCTAAGGATGCTATAACGATACAGGTACATATACTGGCAATCAGCCTTTTCCTCATACGAATCATCTCCTGTTAAACATAATATATCCTGTTAACCATTCAAAATAATTTATTGGAGTACTGCAGTTTTGACGCAATAAGAGCCCATTACAATGTGTAAAAAAATAAAATAGATCATCCGTAAAATAATATAAAAATTTATATTAGAAAAACCGGAATAAAATTTTATACTAAGCAGATAAATCTATTTTATTAATTATGTCCTACTTTTATATATTGAATGGAATTTCTACCGGTTTTAATCTCATAACCGAGTATTAGATTTCTTATATCAATATAATGAACGGATCAGGATTTGAAGAGCTCTCTCCAATCAAGATCACCACGGTCCAAAGCCTTCACCATAAGCTCAGCTGTGGCTAGATTTGTAGCCAAAGGGATGTTATGCTTATCACAGAGCTGGAAGATATTGTTAACATCCGGCTCATGTGACTTTGGTGTCAACGGATCACGTAAAAAGATAACCAGGTCCATCTGGTTGTGTTCAATCTGCGAACCTAATTGCTGTTCGCCGCCAAGATGACCAGCCAGATATTTATGAACGGACAGATTGGTTACCTCTTCAATTAGTCGTCCGGTAGTGCCTGTAGCATATAAACTATGCTTACTTAAAATACCGCGATAAGCAATGCAGAAGTTCTGCATCAGCTTCTTTTTAGAATCATGAGCAATCATACCAATATTCATATTTACCTCCCTTCTGCCGCATCAAATTGTACGGCTCAATCCATGCTTCTCCTGGAATAAGTCATCACAGAATAATGCTGGTGTAACCCCTGGGGATCAGCCCCTTGTCCTTTTTGGCTGTAAGCCAATGTTTAGAATCATTCCTACTCCCATCATACCACTTAGAAGGGAGCTCAAGCCGTAACTTAAAAACGGTAATGGTATTCCCGTATTCGGTAACAGCTTTGTTGCCACTCCGATATTTACAAATACCTGAAAAGTAAACATGGAGGCAATTCCGACGGCAATCAGCATACCCATATAATCTGGTGCCTGTTTTGCCGTTTTTATACAAATATATATTACTATGGAGTATAAACCTAATAAAACACAACTCCCAATAAAACCAAATTCTTCACCGAAAACAGAAAAGATAAAATCACTCTCAGATACCGGTATAATATCATAATTCCGGTCTGCAACCTGATCGAATACTTTTCCATGTAGCTGACCGGAACCGATCGCACTTACGGAATTATCTTGTTGAAACATGGTTGATTCATATTCCTCCGGATTGAGGATAGATAATACACGTTCCTGCTGGTATGGCCTTAAAAGCACTTGATAATCTTGCTGAATATACCAAAATAAACCCATAATGCAAGGTATTCCGATCACTAATATCGGCAGAATAATCTTCCAGCTTAAGCCTGCTGCAAATATCATCATTACAAAGATAAATAACATAACCAGGCTGGTAGATAGATTTGTTTGAATCAAAATTAAAAAGGTAGGCAGGCCGATGGATACGGTAGCAAACAATAAAACGAAAGCATTATTAATTTTTGCCCGGAATATGGTATATATCTTTGCAGCAAAGATTATTAGAATTATTTTCGTCAATTCAGAGGGTTGGAATTCAAAAAAGCCCAGATCCAACCAGCGCCTTGCATTATTATGCTCCACTCCGACTAATTTAACCAAAACCAAAAATACCAGATTTATTATATACAAAACAATATAAAAACTCGAGATGAAATGGTAGTCAATTAAAGACAAAATAAGTGCGCCTACAATACCTAAGGTCAATCCGAATACTTGTTTAAGAAATAAATTTTCATCTTGTGTTTGAACCTGTTTAATCAAATAGGTGCCGATCGCACCCATCAAAATTACGATAATGATTAATGGTATATTATATCGTTTGAAGTCATACTGCTTAAAATTAAACATCTGGTCTACATCCTTACTTCTTGGAAGACTTAAGATCCTTAATCGGAATATTCGCAAATAAGGCAGGTACTGAACCATTGTTGGATTCGGAATCCATCTGAGTGATCTTGATATCCAGTCCATCTAAGTCGATTTCAATATATTTTGATATTACAGCGATAATATCATTTTTAATTTGCTCCATAATCTCTGGTGAACATCCGGCGCGGTCAGAAACTAATACAAGCTTCAAGCGATCTTTCGCAATACTGCCGGTCCCCTTTTTCTTAAAAAAATCCGAAAAGCCCATTAAGCTACCTCCCTATTTTTTTCGTCTTCCAAACAGTTTCCCGAATATCCCCTGCTTCTCTTCTAAATCAAGGAAAGGAACCTCCTCACCGAGTACTCTCTTACAGATATTCATATAAGCTTTTCCTGCTAAGGAGTCATTGCCGACTAATGGCTCACCTTGATTTGCTGAAATGACGATACTCTCATCATCAGGAACGACACCGATCAGATCAATAGCTAAAATCTCGCATACATCATCACTGGACATCATATCACCCCGCTTAACCATATCCATTCGGATACGATTGACAATCAGGTGGGTCTGCTTCATCTCATTTGCTTCCAGTAAACCGATGATGCGGTCAGCATCACGAACCGCAGAAACTTCAGGGGTAGTAACAACCAATGCTCTATCTGCACCGGCTATGGCGTTTTTAAAACCTTGTTCAATACCTGCGGGGCAATCCATGATTATGTAGTCGAATTCATCTCTGAGTTCATCTGCGAGCTTTCTCATCTGCTCCGGAGTTACCGAATTCTTATCTCTGGTTTGTGCAGAAGGTAATAAATAAAGATTCGGATAACGCTTATCCTTAATCAAGGCGTTGCGGATACGGCAAGTTCCTTCAATTACATCTACCAGATTATAGACGATCCGGTTCTCAAGACCCATGATTACATCAAGATTTCTAAGACCGATATCTGTATCAATCAATACAACTTTCTTGTCCAGCATAGCTAAGCCGGTACCGACATTTGCGGTTGTAGTGGTTTTACCAACACCACCTTTTCCCGATGTTACTACAATAACTTCACCCATGTTTACTATATCCTCCTAATATTTGGAGAATTATCCATCCCTAACATAAGAGAAGGATCCTCCTTGCTTATATACAAGATGAAACGATAAATCGTTTCACTTGTCATGAATAAGACGCTGTCAAATACAGACAGCATATATCTAAACCAATGACACGGTTTCTCCTAAAGATTGATATCCTGGAGAATATTCTTGTTCAACGGCTCAATATAGATATTACCTTCTTCCAAAAAGGCGATCTTTGCTTCCTTTACCTCAGTCTTAACCGGTTTATCCGGTGCTCTTGCGATGGTATCTGCGATTCTGATCTGAGTAGGATTCATATCAAGGGCAACAACAAACGAATTGGTATTGCCGGTGGCTCCTGCAAATGCATTACCCTTCAGCGAACCAAGAACAATGATATTACCTTTGGATACAACTCTTGCTCCGTGATTCACATCACCAATAATCACAACGCTGGTTTCAAATTCGAGAGAAGCACCGGATCGAAGAATACCCTTATAGAACTGGCCGCTATTATTGCTAAGCTCCATCAGCTTCTGCTCTACAGTTTTCTTAAACTGTTCCTCTGTATCCGGATCATTATCCATAACACATACGATGTGCATCTCCGTATTTTCGCCAATAATATTCAGGATTTCTCTTTGTTCCTCATTAGACAGCTTTCGGCCTTCAAAGCTTATAGCCATCTTCGCATTTTCGAAGAATTTACTGGATTCTTTGAATTTCTCGGTAATCACAAGTTTTAATTCTTCGAAGGGCAAGTCTGGATTAAGAACAACAATAATGCCGTATTTATTACCCTTGATAATTACAGAATTATTCATTGCAATACTCCTTCCCGGTCATTTTCCGGATTTTATTTCGACAAGTGAATTATAGAAAGAATATAGTTCTCTTGCAGTGAGTTAAATCATTTGTTTATTACTATTCAATCGCAGCACCGGCACCACCATCCTCCGGCAAAGTTACATTATTATCGAGAACCTTTTCGGCATCTTCAAGATTAAAGTATAGCTTATAAATATCCTTTGCCAATTCCGCAGCATTGTGGGAAGTATATCCCCTCGGAATAACTACGGTAACAGATATCTCCGGATCTTCAAAAGGAGCATAGGAAACAAACAATGCATTGTTCGGATTCACCTTGCTGATCTGAGAGGTACCTGTCTTACCGGCAACCGTAATGCCCATATTGTTAAACAGCGGATATAAGGAACCGCCGGGAGCATTCACCACGGCATTCATACCGTCATATACGCTCTCCCAGGTGCTTTCCTTGAAACCATCCAGCTTATGATCTACAGTCGCTTTATTATCGGTTACCTTACCGTTCTTGTCCACGGTTTTGTCAATCAGTGTAAGATTATAGCTTGTACCGTGATTAGCCAGCGTCGTGATATATCCGGCAAGCTGAACAGGAGTATAAGCATTCGAACCTTGGCCAATGGAGGAACGGACGGAATCTTCTGTGGATATCTCCGGTTCTGATTCACTGAGTTCAATACCGGAAGGACGATTGAGACCAAACAAAGTGGCATATTTCTCTAGCTTTGATAAACCTAACTGCTGGTCGAATTTACCGTTATTGATACTTAATCGCCAACCCATCTCATAGAAGAAATAGTTACAGGATACCTTTAGGGCATCGACAATATTTACCAGACCATGAGAACTGGGATAAATATGACATTTTGCTGCAGGATCAATCTTCTCAAATTTACCTAAGTCCAAAATCTTCTCATTCGGAGTAGTTACTCCTTCCTCCAATGCGGCGAAAGAAGTAATCATCTTGAAGGTCGAACCGGGAGCCGTCTTCTCAGATACAGGACGGTTCAGCAAAGGGCTTGTCTTATCATTGGATACCTGAGCATAATATTCGGAATTAATCTTACCTGCAAACTTATTATTATCATAACTGGGATAGGTAACTAAAGCAAGTACATCTCCGGTTTTCACATCCGTGATAACCACAGAACCGCTACAGGGCTCCAGTGCCAACATTGCCGGGGTGATATCCAGGGAACTGATCTTTCCTTTAATAAAATCATAGGCTGAAATACCACCGTTTTTCAGTTTTGCAATCTCATCTTCCTTACATGATAACACATCTTGGTCTAATAATAAAAGACAAATTTCAGTTCCTGATAATTTATATGAAAATACCAATTTTCGGTATATCTTTTTATTGAATTTGTCATCTTTCTTCAGAAGCTCTTCGGTGTAATCAATTAATTTCTGATAAAGCTCGTCCGCACTAAAATATTCAATTCCAACACCAAGCTTAGCCAGATCAACCCAATTACTGGACAGAGCATGCTCCAGCAGGCGGGAAAGACTGATTTTATTGTTCTTATAATCATTTAAAACCGGATCATCCTTGTCCATATTTGCCGAGACAAAGAGATTCTTGCTGACCATAGTATAGAAATATTCCAGGAATTCTCCCATATCGCCAGCTTTGTCATTCGTGACGGAATTATTCAGGCTGAGTAATGTATCCAACTGCTGAAATACCGAGGTCATTTCTGACTTATACTGTGCATAAGTGTCCTTCTCTAAGGTGGTAGCATCCTTCTCCTTGAAATGGTCAATATCAATGATATTGTTATTAATCAAAGCAAAGTATACCTCATAAATAGGGATGGTAATATCGGTAGCACTTTCACCCTTGCTGCCGTAATTCATATCTGAAACTATCTTATCAAGAAGAATTCCCGCGATTCGTTTTTCAAGAATATGATAGGTGTTTCGTTGAAGATCACTGTCAATCGTCAGATAAAGATCGCTGCCGGCAACCGGATCATTTCGTTTCAGCACCTCGACAACCTTACCTGCAGTATTGACGCTGACCGTCTCACTGCCCTTCGTCCCTCCGAGTACTTCTTCATACTTTTTCTCCAGTCCTGATTTACCGACGACATCAGTAGAATCGTAATATTCCTTGTCGGCATTCATTGTCTCAAGCTGTTCGGAGCTGATTAGACCGGTGTAACCGATAATATGAGCAAAATATAAGCTATCCTCATAAACCCGGTGTGTCTGCTGTAAAACCTCTACTCCAAGTAATTCCGCACTGCTTTCATTAATTGCCGCCACCGTAGTATCACTGACATTAGAGGCAACCGTAATCTGTACATATTTGGGATAATTCAAAAATAAGGCATAGCGTACGCCCATGATCTTAAGGGCTTCCTCAGTACTATACTCATCCGAGATTTCGAACATTCTGGTATAGGCATTACCGGTGCCGTTTCTTAAGAATTCGTAAACATCCTTTGCTGTCTCACTGGGGTATTTCTCCGGTATTTCTCCGTTTTCATCGAGTACATAGGCATATACGTTTTTCTTAAAGCGAGCCAGCGCATCGCCCTGGATAGTGAATTCAAGCTCACCGGTTTCATTCTGGCGGATATAAAATTCAGTATCCAGAGTGTCCCCGTTCTTCTCAATGATTTGAATCATCTTATGGATGATTTCATTTTTCTGTGTATTGGTTTCAATCTTTGTACTATCTTCCATTACCACAGAATAAGTCAGAACATTGGAAGCTAAAAGCTTACCGTTTCGATCATAGATATTACCACGGGTACTTTTAATCTCTCTGTTTTTCGTATATTTTAATTCACTTTCCTCTACGATCGTCGGTCCTTGTACAATCTGCAATGTAAAAAGCTGTTTTATGATAACAAAGAACAAGACGATATAGATGATTGTGATCGGGAATAATCTGGATTTTACTATTCTTTTTACATAATCCAAAAAAACATCGAACAACCTTATACCTCCTCTTCCGGCTTACGCTCCAAACGGTTGTTTATCATATGCAGCAGCTTATATAACAGTACTGAGACTGCGATAGTATAAATGATCTCGGGTAAGATCATTCTTCTGAGATAATACAGAAGGTTCAGTCTGCCCCTTAACAAAAATTCAAACACGTAATAGAAAAAGCCATAAATCAAATCACTGATACCGATGAATATGATCGGTAGCGTATAATCGTCGTTAGAATAAACGCGATTGGTGTATCCCATCAAAAATCCGATGAGCAAATATAACAATGCGTATAAGCCTATGATGTAGGAGCCGAACATCAGATCCACCAGAATACCGGAGAAAAAGCCCAGAATCATTCCAGTCATTCGTCCTTTCATATAAGCAGTAGAGACGACTAAAATAAGTAACAGATTCGGCATTATATTAGCCAATTGGAAATAATGAAAGCCAGCGCTTTGCAGGACAAACAATATTATAATTTCAAGTATATAAACAATTAACCTTCTCACACTGATAACCTGTCTTCCATAAGAATGAATTTGCTCCTGCCTTTGATACATATAAGATTAAAGGGTCTGATCCAAGAGATTGTTATGCAAGCTTGCTTGCAACAACAATCTTTTGGGTCAGGAAGAGTGCGCAGCACCTTTTGACACTTTAATTCATGACAATAGAAAGTTCGCGAAGCGTACTTTCTATTGTTTCATAACATAATCTCTTTATTTCATCTTTTTAATCGATCAATGGCTCCTTCAGCTCTGTAATAATCAGTACCTCTTCCAATCGTTCAAAATCAACCACCGGTTTAACATAAGCAGTCTTGGTCATGTTGCTGGCATCCAGCTTAATATCACTGACATAACCGATCAGAATACCCTGTAGGAATTTGGAACTGATATGTGAGGTTACGATCTCGTCTCCGTCCTTGATCTGTGCATCCTTATTAATCAATTCAACACGAATCTTGCCTTCGTCCATCAACTGCAGATCACCGACAACATTACAGGTGTCTGAGGTTTTTAAAAACATTCCGCTGACACTGCTGTTATCATCGATAATCGATCTTACCACAGAATAATTATAATGAACCTCGGTAATAATTCCCGCAAGACCGTTTCCCGCAAGAACGTTCATATCCTTCTTCAGACCATCACGGGACCCCTTGTCAATAGTAAAGATATTATACCAATTATTTGGATCCTTACTGATCACTCGGGCTGCTACCTTAGGATAATCCAGATATTTCTGATCCAACTCATAAAGCTTGCGAAGACCGTCCAGTTCATATTTATCCTGTAATAAAAGCTTATTCTCATAAGTAAGGATACTAACCTGTTCCTTTAATTTGTCATTTTCTTCTAATAGCTCATTGATACTCTTAAGTGTATCCAGCTTATCAGATATATAGGTTCCAATCGAATTAATTCCAACCTGCATCGGAGTCACTACCGTACCGACTGCTTCCTTTACCGGTGACAACTTATCACCGAACCGGAAGGAAAAGAATATCAGACCGATACAAAAAATTACTAACGCGATGAGAGCATGCTTCGGATTAACATTAAATTTCGTCCTTCGTCTCATTCCAAATCTCCATCATACTTCATTCCGTACCGTGAACTTGCATCCAGGTAAGGCGATATTTTATTCCTACTTATTCCTAAAATAGATATTCTTCTTTTTAGTTCACGAATGTCTTCGGTCGCAACGCATCAGCTAGCGAGGCAAGCTTATGATCCTCCATAATTCTACCGAGGCCGTTTACTACCGTATTTGCAGAATCGGGGCAGATATTGATCTTCAGATCAGTTTCCCTGTGCATCAGCTGATCCAGCGCGAAAATCTTAGCCGAGCCACCTGTAATATAGATGCCACTGTCTATAATATCCGAGGATATCTCCGGGGGAGTACGTTCCAGAATAATCTTAATCGCATCTATGATGGCAAACATATATTCAGAAATGGCTTCATAAACGTCTGAGGAGCTGACCTCCATCTCCGCAGGCAGACCGGTGACGACGTCACGTCCATAGACCTTAACCGAAGCTTCCACGGTAGTTAAGGCACACGCAAGTTTCTTCTTTATATTCTCGGCAGTTTTATCACCGATATATAAGTTGTATTTTCTTTTTACCATACTCTTGATCGCATCATCCAGACGATTTCCGCCGACCGGAATCAATTTACTAAGTACAATACCGCCTAAGGACAAGATGGATACCTCAGTAGTATCAGCTCCTATGTCAACAATCATAACTCCGCGTGCAGTCATAATATCCAGACCGGCCCCTACCGCATCCGCGATCGGTTTTTCTACGATCTTAATCTTGCCGACCTTGAGATTGGAGCTAGCGATCAGATCATAAAAAGAACGGCGCTCTACCTCAGTAATATCCGTCGGGGTAGCAACTATATAATCCGCAGCCCCAAGGTGCTTAGACCCACCGATTCGATGCATAAAATGTGTTAATAAAGCAAGCATATTGGCAACATCAGCGATTACTCCGTTACGAACGGGATAACTAACATTGATGTTTGCAGGTGCCTTCTCATACATCTCGAATGCATCATTCCCGGAAGCCATTATATTCTTCCGGTCAGCTATCGCTATGATATTGCGCTCGTCTAGAACAACTCCCTGTCCTTTTTTGTATATTTTTATCGTACTGGTACCGAAATCAATACCGAATGCTCTCGAAGCCATAATTACGTAACCTCCTATTTCACTAAAGTAGTCATAATACTTGTTCTGTCATAATTATCGTAATATGGACTAACTACTGGGATGCCATATACGATTCAAAAAAGACCCTGTTCTTTTAAACTGATATATTTATTATCGCCAATAATCAAGTGATCCATAAGCGAAATACCGATTAAATTACCAGCTTCTGCTATTTTCTTCGTTACACGGATATCCTCGGCACTTGGTGTCGGGTCACCGCTGGGATGATTATGGAGAAGAATAATATTCACTGCCTCATGTTTTACGGCGTGTATAAAAACTTCTCTGGTAGGCATCAGGGACGTATTCACTGTGCCTTCGGAAATTATCATATTCTTAATCAGTTTATTCTTTGAATCCATCATTAACAAAAGAACCTGCTCTCTTGTCAGATGACGCATGTCCTGCATGTAATACTGTGCGACACTCTGTGGCGTGGTTAATTTAAGGCTTTCACGCAAGGTATCTTTCGTCATCCGTCTGGTAAGCTCAGTAAGACACAAAAGTTCAATTGCCTTGACCCGCCCTATTCCTTTGATTTTCATAAGTTGCGTCATTGTAAGATAATTCAGCCCTTTTAAACCAGGGTAGGCAGTGGAATAATTAAGAATATTCACTGCCAGATCAATCGCTCGTTGTTGTTTGGTTCCTGTCCGAAGAATGACTGCTAAAAGCTCGGCATCGGATAAAACCGATGCGCCGTACTGCTCACATTTCTCATAAGGGCGTTCGGAAACAGGTAATTCCTTTACTGTCAGATATGCTTCTTTCATATGATCCTCCTAAGTTCCTCTCTCCAAGAAATCAGGGTAATGGATCAATGATAGAAAGTTCGCGAAGCGTGCTTTCTATTGTCATGAATTATAATAAAAAGGTAGAAATCAAACCTTCTTATAAATGATGATTGCAGCTATGATACCGATGATGCTTCCAATGGTAACCTTGATACGAAAGCCAAATTGCAACATAAGTATCCCAAGATCCAGTGTTACAATGTTACCGTTATTCGTATCTCCGATGGCAAAATTCATTCCGTAATTCAACCAATTCAAGGCGCTTACATCCTTAGCAAGATGTCCTAAGAAGCTGCCGACAACAATCCCGGCCAGTAATAAAAGAAATAGTGCCCAGTTGTTTTTGCTCCATGTTTTTGCCATAAAAAGTTGTCCTCCTGTATCATAATCAAATAACATTTTATCACAATTAAGGTGTTTTGTATACGTTAAACTCAGAATTTGTAGATAGCACATAAGTCCGAAGGCAGGAAATTAAAGCTGAATGATGTTCTCCTCATAAAGCATCTGCACGGATTTAAGAATACCGAATTTAGCATGATACCAGGTAAGTCCTCCCTGGAAAAATACAGTATAGGGTGGCTTGATTGGCGCATCTGCGGAAAGCTCGATAGAGGAGCCTTGTACAAAAGCACCGGCAGCCATGATTACCTCGCATTGATAGCCGGGCATAGCCCACGGCTCAGGAATGACATAGCTGTCTACCGGAGCTGCCGCTTGAATTCCCTTACAGAAGGCGATGACCGCTTCCGCACTGTTTAGTGTTACGGCCTGAATGATGTCATACCGCTTCTCACTGCCATTCGGCAACACCCGGTAACCCAAAAGCTCATAGATATTGGCTGCAAAAATTGCACCCTTTAACGCACCGGACACCACCTGAGGAGATAAGAATAAGCCTTGGAATAAGGAGGCATTCAGCCCCAGAGTTGCACCAACCTCTTTACCGAGGCCGGGAGCAGTCAGACGATATGCTGCATTCTCAACATATTCCTTTTTACCGACGATATAGCCGCCGATGGGTGCAAGACCTCCACCGGGATTCTTGATCAAAGAGCCTACACAGAGATCTGCACCAACCTGAGTCGGTTCTGTTAACTCAACGAATTCACCATAGCAATTATCGACCATACAGATCAGATCGGGCTTAAGCTCTTTCAGAAAACGAATCAGATCTCCGATTCGTTCTACGGATAAGGTAGGTCGATCGGCATAGCCCTTGGAACGTTGAATAGTAGCAAGCTTGGTATTCGGTTTTATGGCTGCTCGGATTCCCTCCCAGTCAAAGCCTCCATCGGGAAGTAAGTCCACTTGAGAATAGGTGATCCCAAACTCTGCAAGGGAGCCCTTGGTCGGAGTAATACCGATGACACCCTCCAGGGTATCGTAGGGTTTCCCGACCGGGGATAAGATCTCATCCCCAGGTCTTAAATTACCGGACAGGGCAACCGTTAAAGCATGAGTACCACTAATCAGCTGGGGTCTTACCAAAGCATCCTCAGCCTCAAAGACGTCTGCATATACACTCTCTAAGGTATCCCTTCCGATGTCATTATAACCGTAGCCAGTGGTTGCCGCAAAATGAATATCACTGAGCCGGTTCTTCTGCATTGCCTTTAATACCTTTAGCTGGTTAAACTCCGCTATCTGGTCGATTTCCTGAAATCGTCCGGAAAGCTTATCTTCTATCTTAGTACAAAAGTCAAGAACCTTGGGATCAACGCCCAGTTCCTGATATATATTGTTTATTTCATTCTTTTGCAAAGTATTTCCTCCTAAAACTTCTATTTTAATTAATTCATTTTAATTTTTGTGAATCTATATAGTTAATCTTATAAATACCGAATTTTAACATATAAATTACTGTGGTTTACATAATATAATTATGATTACTTGTAACATATATTATTTATTGAATCTATTCTTAATCTAATAGATGATGAAGATCTATCGATACAATTATAGAATCGAATGTAATTAACCTATAAGAATATATTTTTCACGAAGACATACGATCAAGTAGCTTAACACCTCTTCTTCAGAAGAAAAACTGTCCTTATCCACCCAGATTACATCCTTCTCTCTTTTAAACCAGGTAAGCTGTCGTTTGGCAAAATGTCTGGTATCACGCTTGAGAATCCGGATTGCTTCCTCCAGTGTATACTCCTCCTCGAGATAAGCCAGCATTTCTTTATAACCTATGCCCTGCATGCTTACAAGATCTCTGGTATAACCTTTGTTTGCCAAGGCCTGCACCTCTAAAAGAAGTCCGTCCTGAAGCATCTGGTCGACACGTTGGTCGATTGTCTCATATAACCTGCTTCGCTCCTTATTCAGTACAAAGTAGCAGAACTGATAAGGGGATTCCTTTTGCCTTTGCTCCTTGTTATGTTCCGAGATCTTATCTCCGGTTAATCTCGCAAACTCCAGCGCCCGAATTACTCTCTTGCTGTTATTGGGGTGTATTGCAGCCGCGCTGCCCGGATCAACTTTTTTTAATAGCTCATGAAGATACTCCCCACCTTGTTCCATAAGAAGCTGCTCCAGTTCCTCTCGGTAGGTTGTATCGGAATCATTTTCCGTGAAATCAATATCGTATAAAACAGCTTGAATATAGAAGCCGGTTCCTCCGACCAGAATGGGAATCTTACTTTTTGCATAAATCTGTTCCATCGCTTCCTTCGCAAGCTGCTGAAAGCGAACAACATTAAAATCCTCCTCCGGGTCAAGAACATCAATCAGATGATGAGGAACACCCTGCATCTGTTCGTGACTAATTTTAGCAGTACCGATATCCATCGTACGATATACCTGCATCGAATCGGCTGAAATAATCTCGCCGTTTACTGCTTTCGCTAAAGCGATCGAAAGAGTTGTCTTCCCGACCGAGGTTGGTCCGGTCAGGATTATTAAGGGGCGTTTATTCATTAAGATAACCTTGCCTTCCTTTGAACTAGATTCATGATTACAATTAAAGGACTCTTTTGAATTTACGTTCCAGCTCATACTGGCTCATAGAGATAATAACCGGTCTTCCGTGAGGACAATGATAAGGGTTCTCAAGTGTTAAGAGCTCATTAATCAGAGCTTTTGCTTCCTCATAGGAAAAGGTATGATTCGCTTTCACTGCTGCCTTACAGGATAAGGAGGCTACACGCTCTAAAATGGAACCGGCCTTTAGTGAATTACCTGAGCCTTCCTCCTCTGCCAGTTCGTCTATGAACTCTATAAGCAATTCTTTTTCACTGATACCATAAAGGTCAGCCGGTACTGCGCGAACGGAGTATTCATTACCACCAAAGTGTTCGATTTCATAACCAAGACGAAAGAGCTCCTCCATTCTTCGCTGCAATACCTCCTGCTCCTTCAGAGTCAGAGACAGCACAATCGGTGGGAGCAGCTGTTGGGATTCATAAGTCTTATTTGCCGCAGCAGTCATGATACGTTCATATAATACCTTCTCATGAGCAGCATGCTGATCAATAATATATAATTCCTTTTGATACTCCACCAACCAATAGGTCTGAAATAGTTGTCCGATAATGCGGTGCTCCGAAACCGCCTGCTTCGACAGAAAAGGCTTCTCCTCCTGAACTTTTGCGGATGTCGGAAACAGACTCATCTGTTCTTTCACAATAATCTGTGGAGCAGCTACCGGAGGATCCATGATATCGGATTCTCGTAGGTCGTTTCGATCAACTTTATGTGAAACTTGATCGGGCGTTATGTTAATGTCTGGATGGCTGACATCCTGATTTAAGGTCTCAGAAATGATCTTTAGTGCATCTAAGCTGGCCTGTGGATTCGAAACTTTTTGTGACGGAGAGATATGATAGCTTTCTTTACCCTCTCCTAACTTATATACACCGGCAGAGCTTACCTGGGAGCCGGACGTACTATGATAATTTATCTGCTTCTGTACTTCAGAGGTTCTGCTGGCAGAAGCTGTTACGGACGCAGTTGCGTTGTAAGAGGATTGTCCTAAAAAATGATTCCTGCGATTATGTTCGAAGGGCTCCGGTATCACGGGCTGTACTTCCTTCT
Organism: Bacillota bacterium; assembly: GCA_023415055.1. Taxonomy (GTDB): domain Bacteria; phylum Bacillota; class Clostridia; order Lachnospirales; family Lachnospiraceae; genus Mobilitalea. Next base: position 49,997 of record JAEZLZ010000021.1, read on the forward strand.
TCTCTGCCACTGTCACCAGAGATACCTTAGGAATCATTTCCTTTCCGGATAGGGTATCCCGAAGAAGGTGATAGGTCTGCTGATAGATTTCTTCACTTTTTTTTAATCGAATATCCAGCTTCTGAGGATGTACATTAACATCAATCTGTTCCGGATCAATTTCAAAATAGATAGAAGTAAAGGGATACTTATGCTGCATGAGGTACGGCTTGTAAGCCTCCTCTATGGCTTTCGTAATTACATTACTCTTAATATAACGACCATTAATAAAATAATTTTCAAAATTACGATTACCTCTGGTAATAGTGGGCTTTCCGATATAACCGGTTACCCTAAGCCCGTCGGCATCGTATTCTACCGGCAGCAGCTCTTTTGTGATATCCCGGCCATAGACCTGATATAGGATGTCCTTACTGCTATTATTGCCGGAGGATTGAAGCTTAACCTGATTATTCATGATGAATTTGAAGGAAACATTCGGATGGGATACCATTAGGCGCTCCATCAGATCGCTGATATAACCTGCTTCCGTTACGGCGGATTTTAAGAACTTCCTTCTTGCAGGTGTGTTGAAGAATAGATTTCGGACGATGAGGGTCGTTCCGCTGGGACAACCGATCTCCTCGAGCGCTTTCTCGTCCCCTCCTTCGATCAGATAACGAAAACCATTGAGTGCACTGGGGGTTTTAGTGATGAGTTCTACCTGTGCAACGGAAGCAATACTTGATAAAGCCTCCCCCCGAAAACCCAGACTGGTTACGGAAAGAAGATCCTCGGCTGTTCGTATCTTACTGGTGGCATGACGAAGAAATGCCAAGGGGATATCCTCCCTGGCAATTCCACCGCCGTTATCGGTAATGCGGATAAAGGAAAGACCGCCTTCCTTGATCTCAGCAGTGATTGCCGTCGCTCCGGCATCCATGGCATTTTCAATAAGCTCCTTTACCACGGCGCTGGGACGCTCCACTACCTCTCCGGCTGCTATTTGATTAATGGTTACCTCGTCAAGAACATGTATGAGTGACATGGGCACCTCCTAGATTCTGTCCTTTATCTTCTTCTGAAGCTGGTAAAGCTTGTTGATTGCATCAATTGGTGTCAATCTTGCTACATTCAGATCACGCAGCTCTGTAATAATGTCTTCGTTTTCGCTGGTAGAAAACATAGAAAGCTGATCGTTGTATTGCTTTGCTTTTCTTCCTCTTCGGGATGCTTCGGCATTCTTAAGGGAGGATTCATAGCTGTCAAAGGAGAATTCCTCCTGGATAAAGTCATCCTCCGGCTTTGCTGTCTCCGGAGTAGACAGATTCTTCGCTTTCAGTGCAAGATCATTTCCTGTCAGCTCCATGACAATCTCGGAAGCTCGTTTTAGAACACTGGTAGGTACGCCTGCAAGCTTGGCAACCTGAATGCCATAGCTCTTATCTGCACCACCTTTGACAATCTTGCGAAGGAAGACGATATCTTCTCCCTGTTCCTTTACTGCGATACAATAATTATTCACACCTTCCAGGCGGCCTTCTAATTCGGTAAGCTCATGATAGTGTGTGGCAAATAAGGTCTTAGCCCCAAGAACCTGGTGGTTGCTGATGTGCTCCACGACTGCCCAGGCGATACTTAGACCATCAAAGGTACTGGTACCACGGCCGATCTCGTCTAGAATAAGTAAACTGTTTTTTGATGCATTCCGTAATATATTCGCTACTTCCGTCATTTCAACCATAAAGGTACTTTGACCGCTTGCTAGGTCATCCGAGGCACCTACACGGGTAAAAATACGATCAACGATACTGATGGAAGCGGAATCAGCGGGGACAAAGCTGCCGATCTGAGCCAACAGTACAATTAGAGCCGTTTGTCTCATATAGGTAGATTTACCTGCCATATTCGGACCGGTGATGATGGACACTCGATTCTGTTTATTATCCAATAAGGTATCATTGGCTACGAACATATCATGAGAAATCATCCGCTCTACGACAGGATGTCTTCCGTTCTTAATATGTATTCCACCGCCGGTATTCATCTCCGGCTTGACATAATTATTTTGTTCTGCTACCAATGCCAGAGAGGCGAATACATCCACCTTGGCGATCGCCTTTGCTGTCTGTTGGATGCGTTTTACTTCCATACCAATTTGTTCACGAATCTCGCTGAACAGGTCATATTCCAGAGAAAACAGCTTGTCCTCGGCACCGAGAATAATATCCTCCAGATCCTTAAGTTCCGGTGTCGTATATCGCTCTGCATTAGCTAAGGTTTGCTTTCGAATCCAGGTAGGCGGTACGAGATTCTGATAGGAATTGGTTACCTCCAGATAATAGCCGAAGACACGGTTATAGCGGATACGCAGATTCTTTATACCGGTAGCCTCTCGCTCCTTTGTCTCTAAGTCCATCAGCCAATCCTTTCCTTCGGTCTTGGCTTTGCGCAGTCGGTCAACTTCTTCATTATAGCCTTCACGGATAATCCCGCCCTCTTTCACATTTAGGGGAGGTTCTTCGGCGATAGAGCTATTAATCAGATCAAAAATATCCGTCAGGGGATCCAACTCATCAAATACTTCCTTCAGCAGCTCACTGTCAAAGCTCTGCATCAAGAACTTGATATGAGGAAGCATGGACAGGGAAGAACTGAAAGCAATCAGATCTCTGGGTCCTGCACTTTTATAACTAATCTTACTCATCAGTCGTTCCAGATCATAGATCGGATTCAGATATTCCCTGATTTCTTCTCTGGTGATCATATTATCCTTCATCTGACTGACGGCATCCAAACGTTGATTTATCATTTCATAATCGATCAGAGGCTGCTCCATGAAACTGCGAAGAAGTCTTGCACCCATGGCAGTCTTTGTCTTATCAAGGACCCATAAGAGAGAGCCCTTCTTGGTCTTTTCACGGATCGTTTCGGTTAATTCCAGATTTCGAACCGTGGAGCTGTCAAGCAGCATATACTTCTCGTAAGTATAGGGGGAAAGCTTGATGATATGGGACAGGGAGCTCTTCTGTGTCTCCTGTAAAAATTGCATGATACAGCCTGCAGCAATCACTCCGATGGTATAATCCTTTAGACCAAGTCCATCCAGGGTTGCTACATTAAAATGCTCCTTCAGCGCACGAACACAAAGCTCATCATCAAAATACCAGGGCTCCAGAGGTGATAAGGCTACATTATTATAATTCTTTATTGCATCAATGTTAACACCGGATACGAAAAAGGTGTCATTACAGATGATTTCCGAGGGGGACCACTTGAAAATCTCATCCATCAGCTTTCGTTCGGTATCCACCTCTGTCACATAATAATCTCCCGTTGTAACGTCAACGATGGAGATGCCGTATGCATTTGTGGTATGTACGACTGCCATTAGATAATTGTTCTTAGATTCATCCAGTACCTGAGTATTTAGATTGGTACCGGGTGTTACGATACGGATGACTTCTCTTTTTACGATCCCCTTAGCTTGCTTGGGATCCTCCACCTGCTCACAGATGGCTACACGATAACCGCGGCTGACTAACTTACTAAGATAGTTCTCCACTGCATGATAGGGCACGCCGCACATGGGAGCCCTATCCTCCTGCCCGATATTCTTACCAGTCAGTGCGATTTCCAACTCCTTTGAACACACATGGGCATCTTCAAAAAACATTTCATAAAAATCACCTAAACGGTAAAATAAGATACAGTCTTTATATTGTTCCTTGATTTGCATGTATTGCTGCATCAGAGGAGTTAATTGCGTCATGGTAACAAATCCTTTCGTATACGGAATGTTCTTAATCCTACTAAGTATGGTGGTTGATTGAATAATCAACAATATAAGTAGTATTTTATTCGATAAATTAAAATCATAACAATTATAACATAAAGAAGCTCGATTGCAAGAATCGGTTCACCTCATTTTACTCCATTAAAACATCGTCAGCCAGATTATCACCGTCTGCCGCTGTGGTTGCCAACACATCACAGCGCTCATTCATTGGATGACCGTTATGCCCTCTCACCCATTCATATCTGACCTGGTGAGGTTCCATGGCTTTTAGCAGGCGCTTCCATAAGTCCACATTCTTCACCGGCTCATTCTTTCCTCTCATCCAACCCTTCTTAATCCAGCCTTCGAGCCAATGCTCATTGAAGGCCTTTACAAGATATTGGGAATCGGAATACAACTTCACCTGACAGGGCTTCGTCAAAGCCTCCAATCCTGCAATCGCCGCCATCAGCTCCATTCGATTATTTGTGGTTTTCTTAAAGCCTGCACTATATTCTCTTTCATGAGTTACACCTTTGGAATCTATAAATACAACAATCGCTCCATAGCCACCGGGACCATCCGGGTTTCCTCTTGCGGAACCGTCGGTATATATCGTAACATTCATACTATGCCTCCATATAAAATATTTAAAACGATGTGGTTATCGGTTATAGATTACTCCATTCACCGCTAGTTAAAAATTCTCCTGCAGCCTGTTCTGCTGAGTGAATGATATCACTTGGATAGCCAAGCATATCAAGAAGTTTAATTGCATTTTTTGAGACTGCTTTGCCTTGATAGAGACGATAATCAAATAAAACCTGTTTATCTTCAATCCGTTCCTGAAAATGATAATTAGAATAATTCTTCTCCAGTATGTGTGTAAGCTCAATATCATGGGTTGCGGCAAATACCAGTGCATTTTTCAAAGCCAGAGAATTGAGAATTCTACTGGATGCGGCGATACGCTCCAAGGTATTGGTACCACGCAGCACCTCATCAATAAAGCACAGCATGGGGATATCGTCGTTGACCTGATCCAATATACGCTTCAGGGACTTGATCTCCACGATATAATAGCTCTCACTGCTAAAGATATTGTCTCTAAGAGCCATGGAGGAATAGATCATAAAATAGCTTCCACGATAGCTTCTGGCTGTTGAGGTAAAGATCGTCTGGGACAGTATCGCATTTATAGCAAGTGTCTTAATAAAGGTAGATTTACCGGATGCATTGGAACCTGTTAAAAGTACGCTTCTGTCTTCCGTGATCGAGTTTGTTACCGGTGACTCTAATAACGGATGATATAAATCGGTTGCCGAGATGCAAGGTTTTCCTGAATGAATAAGCTCAGGTTCACAATAATAGTAAATCAACTTGCGGAAGGAAGCGGCAGCTATCATACTGTCAAGATAACCGATATTCTCAAAGATACGATTGAGAATGGAACGATTTTTCTTAAAAAAGCTAAGCATGGAATTGTATTTGATCAGATCCAGATGAAACAGCATACGGAAATAATCCAGAATCATATCGAGCAGGTTGCCGTTTGCACTCTTCGGAGCCAATATAAATGCACCACGTTTAATCTTACTAAAAAAACGAATATCTTCCCTTAGACGGTCCGTATATTTCCTAAGCTCAGGAAGGTCCTGACGAATAATCGTTTTGGTACCGTCAAGCAAGCGAAACAGATAGGAAAACACCGTAATATAATTCTCAATCTTTGCTTTACAAGAGTAATAGTGAAAGATGTTGATAACTGCAAAGGCAAAGGTTCCTACTCCGCCTAATCCGGGACGAATGAAAATCATGATAATCGAAAGAATCAAACCAAGATCTAAAAGATAATGGATCAGATTACTTTGAGCTTCCTGTGCTTCCAAACGATTAATATATTCAAAGACCGAGATATTACGCAGCTTGCCCATCTCATGCAGACTAAGCTGAAGGCGGATTCGGGGCTCTTCGTTCTCGGTGAAGTACTTCATCAAGCGGCTTCGTTCCTTTAACTCCTCTTCCGAAAAGCAAGGCTTACGAAGCATGGAATAGAGATATTCTTCTCCGATGGAGGACTGGGTATTGTTCATCTCCATGTAAATCTCATTCATATCCAGATCGTTCCAGGTGATATCATCCACATCAAGCTGCGCATCCTGAACCGATAAATAATATGCCTTAAGAAACTCCCATTTTTCAGAGGTGTACTCCTCACTCGGAGTGTCTCCCCATTCCCGCAGAAGGCGAAGCCTTAGCTGTTTTTTATTATTGATGTCATTGATTCTGCTCCATATTACAATTCCGATCATGATTGCAACGATAATTATGATATATTCCATGGTCTCATTACTCCTGTCTGTGTTAACAAATTCTTTGTTCACCTAGAATAGCTTTTTTCTGAAATACGGTCAGGGAAGCCTGTAAATACGATTTAATTACTAGGGTTATTATAGGATTCAAATGTTTCACTGTCAATCTTTGCATGACTCAAAATAACCGAATTCTAATTGCTGAACGAATATTGGATTATAAAATCAGAAATCTAAAACTTTCGATGCCTGTGAAGCAGGCAAAGAAAATGGTTGAACAGTAGCTGTTCAACCATTCCTATACTCATATTATTGTTTCCTATTCATTGATATATCTTGCAAACTTAACCGGTGATCTGTAATACATATTTGAGATCTTGATACCGTCTCTTCGATTACTTGCATGGATAACTCTACCGTTACCGATGTACATAGCAACGTGATTAATGTAGGAAGAGCTTCCATAAAATACAAGATCGCCAGGTTTTAAACTACCGGCAGAAACGGAATTGCCGCCTCTTGCCTGTTCTCTGGAGGTACGAGGAATATAGATACCAAGCTGTCGATACAATGCCTGCGTAAATCCGGAACAATCAACACCTCTGCCAAGAGAGGTTCCACCCCATACGTAAGCTTCACCTAAGTGCTGCTTAGCCATGTTAATCAACTTAACACGAACGGAGGAAACATCAGAACCATATTCTAATTCCTCAATGGATACAGCCTTAATCAACTGGAAGGATAAATCCACGTATTCTTTGGCTACATAAGCTTCGGTACCGTCTTCGGAATCATCGGAGTCCAGTCTTACCTGTACCCACTTGCCATGTTCCGCATCATCGGTAATGATTCTTGAATCAAGAACGATTAGTTCCTCACCCTTTGCAATCTGATCGATTACTTCTGAGCCGGTGCTAGGGTCCTTGCGGACACGAAGACCATTTGTATTGGCTGTAGCGATATAATTACCATATTTCTTTGCTAACTGTGTTGCTTCTGCACCGGTAATCAAATATTTGCTCATTACATATCCGGTTACCTTACCGGATTTAATCTTGGTCCATCCGTCATTATCGGCCTCCAAGATCTCGCAACCGCCGTGCTTTGGCAGCTTACCAACAAGCTTCTTATCTTCTCCCCGTCCGGAACGGATATTCAAATTGTTATCGACATCAGCAATTCCTACATTAACAAAACCGGGAATCGGAATCTCATAAGTAGATAAACTGGATATTGTTGACCCCTCGTCACCACTACCGGCGCTGAAGGATATCTTATCTGCGGTAAAGCCAGCAACTGCTTCCTCATATGCCATTGCTGTCTTAGGATTGGCTGTGAGCACTAATGTTCCCGTTACACATACCAAGGAAAACTTTAGGAGCTTCCTAATCATTATACATCCTCCATACATTTTCTTGTAATATTACACGAAAGATTATGTCGTCACATATGTAAATTGATATGTAAAATATAGTGTTGAAATCAAGGTCGTTTCTGATGCTTGAAGCATCAATTAACTTGTCATGAATTAATTGTTACATAAATGTTAAATATGTTACGTGAGTATTATATCAAATACTATTCTTTTTGTCAACTCTATGTCAACTTTATTTTAAATTTTAGTCAAAATTAACAAGTACACAAAAATCAGATCCACATAGTAAATCCTGAAACGTGCGCCCGCCGGGCACACCGATAAAAAAGCTACCGCGGTATGATTTTTTTCATATACCGGGTAGCCCTTTTTGTTACAAATTATTAAATAATGATGCAAATCAAACCGCCATTACTGTCATTGATGATACGCTGCATCGTATCCTGCAGCTTCAGTTGACTTTCATCCGTCAGTTTGTTGATCTTGGTATTAATTCCATCCTCCACCAGCTGCCGGATCGTCTTTCCAAAAATATTGGTTTCCCAGATACCTTCCGGATTCTCTTTGGCATTGGTATGAATATAATTAATCAGATCCTTAGCCTGCTCTTCTGAACCGACGATTGGAGCTACCTCTGTCAGTATATCTGCTTTAATCATATGAATGGAGGGAGCGGTAGCCTTGATCTTAACACCAAACTTATTGCCATGCTTCATGATCTCCGGCTCTTCAATGGTTACTTCACTTCTGATCGGAGATACGATACCATAGCCTTTTTGACGAACCTGGTCTGTCGCATAGGATACCTTCTCATATTCCGAGCGCTTGGCAGCAAGATCCTTCAGTGTCGTAATCAATTGATATTCTCCATTAATCGGAACACCGATCAGGTCACTCAGAATTTGATAATAGTACATATCGTCAAATTCAACATTGACACTTACAACGCCGTCCTGCATATTGATCTTGTCAATCTTAAAGCGTTTTACATACTGGCTATCCGAATCTAAGTTTGATACTTTGGTATCCTTCATCTGAGAGATATCCTGGAATAATCCTTTGACGCTGGCAACGAGGTCCTTTTTCAGCCAATGGTCGGATGGAAGCATCTCAGCCCATTTCGGCATATAGAAATCAAGCTCGGTAATCGGGAAGGTGGATAAGATATTTTCCATGATTCTAGTGATATCTTCTTTCCTTAATTGCTCTGCGTTGATCGGAATTACAGGGACGTTGTATTCATCCTGCATCTCTTCTGCTATCTTGACCGTTTCATTCGAATAGGGCTTATTTGTGTTCAGCAAAACGACAAAGGGCTTACCGAGATGCTTTAATTCATTGATGGTACGTTCTTCCGGAAGCTTATAATTTGCCCTGGCAAGCTCACCAAAACTACCATCAGTCGTAACAACGATACCGATGGTAGAATGATCATTGATTACTTTTTTTGTTCCGATCTCAGCCGCTTGGGTAAAAGGGATCTCATGGTCAAACCACGGAGTTTTTACCATGCGCTCATGTTGATTCTCAATATGACCGGAGG
>JAEZLZ010000101.1 GCA_023415055.1 Bacillota bacterium
GCTTTGATGAGCGCGATAGTCACTGTTGACAAAACGCCTAACGCGCGAGTGCACATTCCGTCTGGAAAAAATTTGTTTGTATAGAATTTCTATACAACAAAAAAGCTCCCGCCCGAAAGGGACGAAAGCATCGTGGTACCACCCAAGTTTAAGTCTGATCTGCAGACTCCTTAGCCAGCTATAACGGAACTGATCCGGCTTCTCTTCTGCCATCACAAAAGCATCGTAAACCAAAGCTTTTTATCATGATATCTTAGAAGCAACTCCGGTGCCGAACTTCGTGATACATCTGAACCCCGAACTTGCTCTCAGCCGGTGACAAGTTCTCTCTGGCGGGAAAATATATCCTACTACATTCACCTTCAATGTTGTTATCTTTTCACTTATATTAATCGACTTTTCTGATATTGTCAAGAGCGGGAAATAAAAATCCTTCCAGTATTCTTAGGAAGCATACCATTTTAAGGATGATTCACAGGAATACACATTGATTTTCTTTTTGACTTTCTTGTTCAAACATTATATGTTATTATATGCTATAAAGTGATGTATTAAACTTAAAGTATAAAGTAAGCTTGGGAGAATAACCATGAATAAAAAAATACTATTCTTTGATATTGACGGTACCATCTTGAGTCATAGAACGCATCAGGTTTCCGAAAGCACCAGACGTGCCATTTCGCAGGCGCAGGCAAATGGTCATGTAGTAATGATCAATTCCGGAAGAGTGAATTCCTTTATTGATAACACAGTTCTGAATCTAGGTTTTGACGGCCTTATCCTGGGCTGTGGAACTCATATCATATATCAGGGAAAGCAACTATTTCATACCGAATTATCCAAAACCCTAATTGAAGCGCTCATCAAGGATCTTCGTGAATTTCAAATGGAGGCTGTACTAGAAGGCTCCCATACCGTTTATTATGATTATACCTCCACGAATCCGGTCATCCTTAATTTGATCGATTATCAGAAAAAACACAATTTTAACGCCGAGGACTGGACGGATCCAAAGATTGCCTTTGATAAATTCTGTATCTGGCCGGAGAACGACCGACAAGCAGATCAGTTCTATGATAAATACAAGGAGATTTTTGATTTTATCAAGCGGGACGGTCATTTTTATGAAATCATTCCGAAGGGCTATTCCAAAGCAAGCGGGATTGAATTCATGATTAAACACTTAGGCATCCCTTATGAGAATACCTATGCCTTTGGTGATGGTGAGAATGATCTCCCGATGCTGACCTACGCAAAACATTCCATAGCAATGGGCAATGCTCCGGATTCCATCAAAGATATTGTTACCTATGTAACAGAGGATGTGGATCACAACGGAATAGAACATGCTTTAAAACACTTTAATTTAATCTAAATATCATATAATTTTAGGAGACTGATAAGGTCTCCTTTTATATCGTATTAGCCCTGCTTATATAAGCATTTTGTCTGGATTAACCTACAAGAAGAAGCTTGTTTTGTCGTTTATTCTATGATAAAATTAGCACGGTTATGAGATCAATATAATTCCAAAAGGAGTGTTGACGATGCAAAATTACGACGTAATCATCATAGGAGCCGGACCTTCCGGTATTTTTTGTGCCTATGAACTTATAAAAGAAAACAAAGACCTGAAAATACTCATGGTGGAAAAGGGCAGACCGATTGAAAAGAGAATGTGTCCAAAGAGAACCACCAAGCAATGTATCGGCTGCCAACCCTGTTCCATTACGACCGGTTTTGCCGGTGCGGGAGCATTTTCTGACGGAAAACTCTCCTTATCCCCTGATGTCGGCGGTAACCTTCCTGATATCTTGGGCTATGATAAAGCTATGGAGCTAATCAAGGAATCAGACGATATCTACCTCAAATTCGGGGCAGATACCAATGTCTATGGTGTGGATAAGGAAGCTGAGATTCGTGAAATCAGAAGACGCGCAATCAATGCAAACTTGAAATTAATCGAATGTCCAATTCGTCATCTTGGAACGGAAGAAGGTTATAAAATCTATACCAGACTCCAGGAGCATCTGCTGGCGGAAGGTGTCGAGATGATATTTAACACCATGGTCATGGACATAATTATAGAAGATAAGCAGGCGAAGGCTATTGTAACTTCCAAGGGTGATACCTTCTATGCAAAGGAAATTGTATCGGCAATCGGCCGTGAGGGCTCTGACTGGTTCAGCTCCATCTGTAAGGATCACGGTATCGAAACTAAGGTCGGAACAGTGGATATCGGTGTGCGTGTCGAGGTACGCGATGAGGTAATGGAATTCCTGAATAAGAACCTCTATGAGGCAAAGCTGGTATATTACACCCCTACCTTCGACGATAAGGTACGTACCTTCTGTACCAATCCCTCCGGTGAAGTAGCTACCGAGTATTATGAAAATAATCTGGCTGTTGTCAACGGACATGCCTATAAGTCAAAGGATTTCAAGACCAATAACACGAACTTTGCTATTCTGGTATCCAAGAACTTTACAAAGCCCTTTAAAACACCGATTGAGTACGGCAAGCACATCGCACAGCTCAGTAATATGCTCTGCGGTGGCAGAATACTCGTTCAGACCTTCGGCGACTTCCAGAGAGGCAGAAGAACCACAGAAGAGAGACTTTGCAGAAATAACCTGATCCCCACCTTAAAGGATGCTGTTCCCGGTGATTTGTCCTTAGTATTCCCTCACCGTATTATGGTGGATATCAAGGAAATGCTTCTGGCACTTGATAAGGTTACCCCCGGTATTGCAAGCGATGAAACGCTTCTCTACGGTGTTGAGGTTAAATTCTACTCCAACAAGGTAGTCGTAAATAAAGAATTCGAGACAAGTATAGAAGGTCTTCGTGCCATCGGTGATGGTGCTGCCGTTACCCGCGGCTTACAGCAAGCTTCTGCGAACGGTATCAGCGTAGCGCGAAGCATCCTGGCTAAGATGGGACAGTAAAAAACGATAAATGCTTTCGATTACAGATCATAAAAAATAAGGAAGGGCATTACACTCCAACATGCATCCCCATACACTGGTTAACGGACACCTTATTGTTAAGTATACCATCAGCAAGCATAAATGCTTGCTATGTCATACAAAATTAACCGTCTAACCTTCAACCTGTGTATGATGGGATATAGGTAGGGTGTAATGCCTTTCCTTTTACTTGAACATGCGCTCTGCGACTGCCCCTGCGTTACTATTATTTACTCTGTACTATAACCACTCTTCAGGAATCGGATCTCCTGTTAAAAACAGGTCCGGATCTCTTTGTAAATAAGAGGAAGTAAGTTCAGCCATTCCAACTGCATCACATAAGTAACATTTCGCATCTCCGATCAATCCTTCCTTTGCAATTCCATGATGAAGGAAGGGTATCATCATCTTATCATAGTTCTTTGATACGTCACCAATAGGGCTCTGATGTCCCCTCATCGGGCGGTCGATCAGTCTGCCACCCGGTGTCATGATCTGATATGGATGGTAAAAGTCCGTTAATCGGTGTTCAATCTGATTCCACTCCTCAACTCCATGAAGGTATGTATTTCTCTTCGGACTGCAGCCTAAAAACAATATCTTTGCCTTACGATCATAGAGTTTACCCCAGCAACCGTTTCTCGGACAAGGGGAATCGCTTTGCTCCTCTCCTGCGATATAATCTGCAGCATCCTTTCCGAAGGCCGCCACCGAATGGGTCGGATGCCAGGACCTGAACACTCCTGGACGCTTTAAGAATAGATTGGTCAGCAAACCGACACAGGAAGGCTCTGTAGCCACATCAAATATCCGATATTCATCATTAATCTGATCCCAGGTATGGGTCGGAAAGATAAGTAATCCAGCTTGAAAATATTCCAAGAACGCATCCAGAACAGTATCAGCCCCTCCTTCCACCTCCCCGATTGCTTTCATAGAAGAATGGATCAGCAAAGTGTCCGTCTCTTTAATGCCTATATTTATAATGTCACGTTTTAAATCTTGCTTCGTATACATAAGAATCCCCCGTTTCCTTTAATAATCCTTGTTTCATTCTCTAGTTTAGCAAAATTTAAGACATATGGCAAACAATTTTCCATTATAATACAGCAGATCTCCTTGAAAATTATTACCAGATTACCCATAAAAAGACTCCCCGGAAGAGTTTGATAATAAATTAAACCATTATCACCGACTCTTTCGGGGAGTACAGCTAGCACCCTGTTTTTTAAGAACCTTCCCTGCTCAGCTTCTCCTCTTACTTCTTTCATTACCTAGATAGTAGCGAAACACTATGAATTAGACCAATGTTATTGTTTCGCAATTATATAATTAAGCTTTATATAGCGTTAGGGCCACGTTCTCCCGTGCGGATACGAACTACATCATCCACGTCATAGATGAAGATTTTTCCGTCACCGTAATTACCGGTGGTAATCTCCTTCACAACTCGTTCAATAATCATCTCGGCTACGTCAGTAGCAACTACGGTTTCTACTTTGACTTTTGGCAGCAGATTGACATGGTTTTCTGTTCCACGATAAATCTGCACATAGCCCTTCTGCTTACCGTAACCCATAATGTTAGTTATCATCAAACCATTGGCTTTACAATCATTAAGTATTTTTTTCAAATCCTCTAACCGTTCCGGTTTAATAATTATCTCCAGCTTTTTCATACAATCCTCCATTCTTTATTCATGTGTAAGCTTCATCCACTGTAAGCTTACCTCTGTTTCTAGGGTCATTATTTATTCCTTTTCATAAGCTGCTTTACAGGAGCATTACCCTCCGCTTCATAATCAAGTTCACATTTGATCAGCTGCAGATCAGGGTATGCAAGAACACCCATCTCAGGAATATCAAGACCATCCAGTTCTGCTTCTGCTGCTACTCTTAAGCCCCATACCTTATCCAATACCTTAAAGAATACATAGGATACTCCGAAGCCCCAAACAATCAATACTCCGACAGCTACAAACTGAGCCAGAAATTGACCGGAATCACCGAAGAACAGACCGGTCACTCCGTTTTCTACTCCGTTAAGCCCTGCACCGTAGGACCCATCGGCAAATAGTCCAAGAGAAAGCACTCCCCATACGCCATTGATACAATGTACTGATATAGCACCGACCGGATCGTCAAGCTTTAACTTGTTTTCCACAAAGGAAACGGCAAGGCATACCAAAATACCTGCGATTAAACCGATAACAAAGGAAGAAGCTGCATTGACAAAGGCACAGGGTGCTGTAATGGCAACCAGCCCGGCTAATGCTCCGTTCGCGGTCATGGAAGGATCCGGCTTGCCATATCTGATCCACATATAGAACATTGCAGCCAAACCACCAATGGCACCTGCTATCATCGTATTCGTAGCTACCACAGAGAGTCTGAAATCAGCTGCATTTAACGTGGATCCTGCATTGAAGGAGAACCAGCAGAAGAATAGAATAATCGTGCCTATTATAGCCATTGGAATATCGTGTCCCGGGAACGCTTTGCTGGAACCATCCTTCTTAAACTTACCGATTCTTGGGCCGATTACGATAGCACCTGCCAAAGCAATCATACCTCCCATTGAATGGACTACAGCAGATCCGGCGAAGTCAACGACACCATGACCCAATCCATAATTAGTACCCAACTGTGATAACCATCCGCCGCCCCACACCCAGTTACCGAATAAGGGATAGAGGAACATGGAAATGAATAATGCAATGATGACATATGCCGAATACTTCACTCTTTCTGCCATGGCTCCGGTAGGGATTGTTACTGTGGTGTCCATGAATACCATCTGAAAGAAAAAGAAGGCATAGATACCAGGATCATAAATTCCCTTTCCGGTTAACATAAAGCCCTTTAAGCCCATGATACCGCCGATCCCCGGGATAGAAAGCATTGAATTAAGAGCGCCACCTCCGTTTCCGAGACCGGCTGCTCCGCCGGAGCCTCCAAACTGCAATGCAAAGCCGGTAAGGAAGTAACCGATGGCACCTACTAAAAACACCATAAAATTCATTGTCATGGTATGGGCTGCATTCTTGCCACGGCAGAACCCGGTCTCTACCATAGCGAAGCCGCACTGGAAGAAGAATACCATGAAAGCACAGATCATAATCCATGTGTAATTAGCACCATAATAGGCTTTGTTGGCAATGGTAGCCACATCCTCCAGCGTCTCAGTTCCGGTAGCAGTAACATAAGATGCACCGGTTGGATCAGAGCCGCCGTAGGATGCAAAGGCCATTGCCAGGCCGATCGCCAAGCCGGCAATCAAAGCAAATAGTCCGAAAAATTTTCCATACTTCTTCATAAAACAATACCTCCCTTTGATTTGTTGTTATTTTTTGTACTAGACTATACTTCTCTTCCTTTTTCTAAAATTGCTCCAAGAAAAATCATTATCTTTGGCGTAAAGCTTTTTCTTAAATTCATCGACCATAAAGTAATATCTTGTTCCCAGATAAACGATCAGCAAACCGAAGACCACCCCCGGAACTGATGTGTTCCATACTTTTAACCAAATATGGTTCAACATGCTAAAGGCACAAAAGAACATACCCAAAAATAGAATCATCAGACTACCGAAATAAAGCAGGAACATAATGATCGATTTCCGCACCGGCTGCCTTTTGTCACGTTCATAGTTACTCATCCCAACACCTCCTAACCCATACCCGATTTTTGATGATAAAACGACAAGAGGTCAAAGCAGATTGCTTTGACCTCATTGTCCATGATAATAATAAAAGAGGCCAAAGCATATCGCTTTGACCTCATCGTCCATGATAATCACAAAAGAGGCCAAAGCATATCGCTTTGACCTCTTTGTCTAAAAATTATATTGGTGAGTTTAGCACACTTACTTCTGAAATGCAATAGCTATTTTGAAAAGTTTTTTGATACTAACCTAAGTTATGCTAACAATATTAACTTTATACCCCAAGATATGACGGATGTCATAATAAAGTGCTTAAAAATTTAATGTATAAACATAGCATCACCAAAACTGAAGAATCGATAGCGTTCCTTCACCGCTTCCTCATAAGCTGACATGATATGCTCTCTGCCCGCTAATGCAGACACTAGCATCATCAAAGTCGATTCCGGCAGGTGGAAATTTGTTATTAATGCATTCAATACCTTAAAACGATAGCCCGGATAAATAAAGATTGAGGTATCACCACTGCCCGGCTGTACCATGCCCTGTTCGTCTGCTGCCGATTCAATAGTTCTGCAGCTTGTTGTTCCCACGCAGATAACACGTCCGCCATTTCTTTTTGTCTGATTGATGATGTTTGCCGCTTCCTCTGTCACCTGATAAAACTCCGAATGCATGTGATGTTCGAGCACGTTTTCCACCTTTACCGGACGGAAGGTGCCGAGTCCGACATGTAAGGTAACATTGGCGATGGGTATTCCCATCTCTTCTACCTCAGCTAGTAGTTCCTTGGTAAAATGTAAACCTGCTGTGGGTGCAGCGGCGGAACCGTCATACTTTGCATATACTGTCTGGTATCGACTCTTATCTACTAATTCATGTGTAATATATGGAGGTAAAGGCATCTGTCCAAGCTGGTCAAGAATCTCCTCGAAGATGCCCTGATAAGCAAACTTCACCAGACGATTACCATCCTCCAGCATATCAACAATCTCCCCAATCAGAATTCCGTTGCCAAAGCTGATCTTCGTCCCGCTTCTTGCCTTCTTGCCGGGTTTCACCAGAGTCTCCCAGATATCATTTTCTCTGCGCTTAAGTAACAGTAATTCTATCTTAGCTCCATGCACTTCCTCATTCTCATTGATGCTCGTCTCATGAAGCTTCTCGCCGATCAATCTGGCCGGAATTACCCTCGAATTATTGACGACGAGACAGTCTCCCTTACGAAGATACTGAGTAATGTTCTTAAATATTCTATGTTCTATTGCACCAGTCACTTTATCCAGTACCAGCAGTCTGGAACCGGAACGGTCCTCCAACGGATCCTGTGCAATGAGTTCTTCAGGTAAATCATAGTAAAAATCTTGTGTTTTCAAAGCTACCTCCATCAAATACTCAGATCATGGCTGACCTGAAAAATACTCCTATCTTATCCAGCGTTCATACGTGGTTGATTATACCTTCTTTTTAAAGAAAAATCCAGTATTCTTTTGCAATATATCTATATTGAAAATTGAAAAGTTTAATTCCACTTCTCTTTTATCCTGTGGAGTTTACCTTCGCACAAGTAGAGTTTACTCCTTCATACGTTAGTGATATGATTTTCATACCTTCTGACGGCAGTAGAAGGAG
>JAEZLZ010000118.1 GCA_023415055.1 Bacillota bacterium
CTGGAAGCCTCCGAAGAATAATCCGATCAAAATCAAAGGCCAGGCTGCCATGGATCCAAAATTAGCAACCGGTACCAGCAGTCCTCTGATTTTCAAGGGCATATAAGAATTCTGATGTTGAATCGCATGACCACATTCATGTGCCGCAACACCGATTGCAGCCAAGGAATTGGAATGATAAACCGAATCAGATAAACGAAGCACCTTACTTCTCGGATCATAATGATCGCTCAGCTGGCCGGAAACCTGTTCGATACTCACATCCACAATTCCAGAGGCCTGTAACAGCTTTGCAGCTGCCTGTGCTCCGGTCATCCCGGATATGCTGCGAACGCGTGAGTATCTTGCAAAGGTGGATTTTACCTTTGCTGAAGCCAGCATCGATATTACAACACCGATTAATACAAGAATATAAGTTGAATCAAAATAAGGGTAGAATCCCATAATAACCTCCATTCTGCCACTGCCCCGAATTATGAGGTGGTAGCACGTCTGTCGTTACGTCATTTGGTACCTAGGATGGTTCCGGTCGCAACCGGATAACCGCGAAGGAATGCATCGGTAGTCATACGTTTCTTGCCTTCCAGCTGAAGCTCCCGAATCACAAGGGCACCTTCCCCGGTTGCTACCACGAGAGCATCCTTACGAAGCTCGATAATCTCTCCGGGAACTGCCTCTTTTGTAAGCTGTGACTCTACCGCAGCTTGCCAAAGCTTAAGCGTCTTTCCATCTAGATAGGTATAAGCACTTGGCCAAGGATTCAATCCACGGATCAAACGCTCCAGCTTCACTGCCGGTTCATGAAAATCTAGTTTGCCCATCTCTTTATTCAGAATCTTGACATAGGTAGCCTGATCATTATCTTGTACTATTCTGGCTGCCGTACCGTCCTCAAGCTGTTTGAGTGCAATCAGTAATAGGTCCGCGCCCAGCTTTGCCATTTTATCAAACAGGCTGCCGCCGGTCTCATCTGGCGCAATAGGAAGTCTTTCCTGCAATATCATGTCTCCGGTATCAATACCCACATCCATATGCATAATTGTAATTCCCGTCTCTCTTTCCCCGTCAATAACAGCATATTGAATCGGTGCAGCTCCGCGGTATTTGGGCAGTAAGGAACCATGTACATTGATACATCCGTAGTGCGGAATTTCTAAAAATGCTTTCGGTAAGATCTGGCCAAAGGCAGCCACAACAATTACCTCCGGTGACATAGTCTCGATCTGAGACATAAAATCAGGATCCTTCACCTTAATCGGTTGATATACCGGAATCCCTGCTTTTAGCGCAAGCTCCTTCACGGGTGAGAAGGTAACCTCATGTCCTCTGCCCTTTTGTTTATCCGGTTGGGTAACAACTCCCAAAAGCTCATGCTCAGAAGCGATTAATTTTTCTAAGGTCACTGCCGCAAAATCGGGCGTTCCCATAAATAAAACCTTCATCCAGTTCAGTCCTTTCCATAGCCTGATAATAAGGCTTATTGTACCTCTTCGGTAACGGTTACATCACGTAATTCACCGATGGTCTGGTCAACATAGAGCTTCCCGTCCAGATGATCGATCTCATGGCAGAAGGCTTTCGCTAATAATCCGGTACCCTCTATGGTGTATTCTTCCATTTTTTCATTCATGGCTTTTACCTTTACATAGTTAGGTCTGCTTACGGTACCGACCTTTCCGGGCACACTAAGGCATCCTTCATCTCCGATTTGTTCTCCCTCAGTTTCGATAATGACAGGGTTGATTAATATAATTGGAGTATCTCCTTCTTCTGATACATCTATTACCACAAGACGTTTCAGAATGCCTACCTGAGGTGCTGCAAGTCCTACACCGTTTGCATCATACATGGTGTCCAACATATCATCGATTAATGTAAGAAGCTTCCTATCAACTTCCTTTATTTCCTTTGCCACCTTATTCAAAACGGGATCTCCGATTTCTCTGATATTTCTGATTGCCATACTATCCATCCTCTCTATCGAATCATTCTAACTTAGAAACCAATTTATTCATGCTTCTTTAAGTAAATCATGGAAGCAATTATTATATAATATCATAACCCAACCGATTTTATCAACAAAATATCGGCTCCGGTCATGAGTATTCATAAAAATATCATAAATAGGGCTAAAGTGTGACCAGGGTGCTGCGCACTCTTCCTGATGCAATAAATTGATCTATAAGCAAGCTTGCAATAGCAATCTATTGGATCAACACTTTAATTTAGTAGCTGCTCAACGGATCAAAATCAAATTGAAGATTGCAGCCGGAAAAATATTGAGAATAGGCAAAATATCCTTCCAGATAATTCTTAATTCGGATCAGCTCCTCGTAATCCTTATGTTTTAGATATATTACCCTGCGGTAGGTATCATTCGCTTTGGATAAGGCTGCCGGAGCCGGACCGATTAACTGGAGCAAGATTGCATTCTTCTCCTGGTATATTTTCAAAGCCTCTCCGAGATGCTCTGCTGCTCTTTCTGCTTTGTCCTCCTCCTTTGAGGTTACCAGAACTAAAAGCATATGCGCTGCAGGAGGATATTGCATCAGTGTTCGATATAGAATCTCCTGTTCATAAAAGCTCTCATAATCTCCCAGAGAAGCAGCCGTTATGCTGTAGTGCTCCGGGTGATAGGTCTGAATCACAACCTCACCGGGCAATACGTCTCTTCCGGCTCTGCCTGCTGCCTGGCAAAGAAGCTGAAAGGTTCTTTCGCTTGCTCTATAATCGCCGGTATAAAGTGACAGATCAGCCGCGATGATGCCGACTAAGGTTACCTTAGGAAAATCATGTCCCTTGACAATCATCTGCGTGCCGACGAGGATATCTGCTTTATGTCCCGCAAATGCAGATAGAATCGCCTCATGACCGCCTTTATTTTTCGTTGTATCCGCATCCATTCGAAGCACTCTGGCATAGGGAAATTCCCTTTTCACCAATTCTTCTACCTTTTGTGTTCCCGTACCGAAGGCTGCAATATATTTTGAACCGCAGCTGGGGCAGGTTCCAGGCTGATGCTCTGTATATCCACAGTAATGACAGACCATACTTCCGTTATTATGAGAGGTCAGAGAAATCTCACAGTGAGGGCAGGTCATTACATGACCGCAGCTGCGGCAGGATACAAAGCCCGCATAGCCTCTTCGATTCAGGAATAGCATTATCTGTTCCTTCTTATTTAAACGATCTGTGATTAACTCCTTTAGCTTCTCACTGAAAATGGATTTATTTTTCTTCTTCAACTCTTCCCGAAGGTCAGCAACCCATACAACGGGAGGTTCTGCCTCCTTCGCTCTTTTACTAAGCTTATAAAGCTTCGTCCTTCCTTCCTTTGCTTCAAGAAAAGTCTCCATGGAGGGAGTGGCTGAACCTAAGAATACCGAGCTGCCCGTTAGTTTGGCACGCATTCTTGCAACCGGGACTGCATGGTATTTTGGTGTCGTCTCACTTTTATAACTATTCTCATGTTCTTCATCAATAATAATTAATCCCAGTCGTTGAAACGGTGTAAATAAAGCAGATCTTGGACCAATCATAATATCTATCTCTCCGTTACGAGCACGGACACTCTGATCATAACGTTCCCCTTGGGACATCTTAGAATTCATAATGGAAATCCGGTCACCGAAGCGACGATAGAACCGCTGCACGGTTTGATAAGTCAAAGCAATCTCCGGGATCAGCATAATCACTTGCTTTCCCTGGCTGACTGCCTTGGCAATGATCTCCATATAGACTTCCGTTTTTCCGCTTCCGGTCACTCCGTATAAGAGATAATCGGTACGAACGCCGCTTTCATAATCATTGATAAAGTCCTGAACAATATACCTCTGCTCATCATTCAGCTCAACCGGACGGAATTCTTCCTTCTGCGAAGCAATCGGATTACGGTAAATCTGCTCGGCAACGGTTTTTGTAACCCCCTGCTTCTCCAAGCTCTGAATCGTCGCCCGTGATACATTGAGTTTATTTACGACAACATCATAATCAAGAATTCTATCTTTGAGTAAAGCCTCCAACAATCTGAGCCGAGCTTTGTTATTCTTCCTCTGATATTCATAATACAATTGATTCGCCTGTTCGCTGCCAATCACTAATTGTATACTTTTTTGTTCTTTGATCTTCACTGCTTTACGAACCGGAATCACCGTCTTAAGTGCATCGTTCATAGTCCCTCCGAAGGTCTCCTTGATCCAATAAGCAAGATAAATCAGATGGCTTTCGATCATTGGCGCATCGCTGACCACACTGGAGATCGGTTTGATCATATCCTTCTTAAGCTTCGGTTCTTCCGATCGGTCAACGATATATCCGTTAATCTGTCTGTTTCCCTTTCCGAAGGGCACTATAACAAGAGCACCGATGACCGCCTGCTCCGACAGTTGTGCCGGAATCGCATATTGATATGTCTTGTCCAGGTTCTCATGGGAGATATCAATAATGATATCTGCATAGCTTTGATCAGACATAGCGGCCTCCCTCGTAAGTAAATTTTGCATACATTTTATTTCAGAAGTGGATTCAAACTGATTGCAGCCGCCTTTCGGATCAGCTCACGATCATCCATGGGATACTTTACTCCCTTGATTTCCTGATAATCCTCGTGTCCTTTTCCCGCAACAACGATAACATCGCCATCTTTGGCATGATCTATACTATAGCGGATTGCTTCTTCCCTGTCGATGATTTCAACATATTCGCCCGGACCCTTCTTTACACCTGTAATAATGTCATTTACAATATCCTGCGGTTCTTCAAAGCGTGGATTATCCGAAGTAACGATAGTCAGATCTGCCATGACGGAGGATACCTCACCCATCTCAAAGCGGCGGCTTCTGGATCGATTGCCGCCACAACCAAATAAACAAACCAATCTTCTCGGATTATACTCCTTTAGTGTGGATAACAGACTTTGAAGGCTCATCGCATTATGAGCATAATCGAGCATGACACTGAAATGCTTTGATACCGGAACCAGCTCCACTCTCCCTTTGACATTGACACTGCTCAGTGCCTTAAGAATCTCCCCATCGCTTACGCCGAAATGCCTGCATAAAGCAATCGCACACAAGGAATTATAGACATTGAATTTACCGGGAATATTCATCTCTACTTCCAAATTCATACGTCCCTCTACCTTATATGCAATGCCCAAAAAACCGGGTCTTTGTAATAACTTAATATCATTTGCTCGTATATCTGCATTCTCTGAGAAACCGAAGGTCTCAATTTCACAGGTATGCCCACGCAGTATCTGTTCGGCATGCTCATCATCAATGTTAATCAGTCCCAGCTTACATTGACCAAACAACTTGCTCTTACTGGTCAGATAATCTTCAAAATCGGTATGCTCCGCGCCACCGATATGATCCTCACCAAGATTCGTAAAGATTCCGTAATCGTAAGTGAAGCCGGCTACACGGTTTAGCTTAAGACCCTGGGAGGAAACCTCCATTACGACGCATTCACAGCCTTCCTCCACCATTCTGGCAAAGGTCTCTTGAATCGTATAAGATTCCGGCGTCGTGTTATTTGCCGGTATCACGGTCTCTCCGATAATCGTCTCTATCGTCCCGATGAGTCCCACCTTTTTCCCCGTGTTCTCAAGAATAGATTTGATCATATAGGTGGTGGTGGTCTTGCCCTTCGTACCTGTGATTCCGATGGTGGTTAGCTTTCGTGCGGGATGATCAAAATATGCTGCCGACATATACGCTAGCGCCAGTCTTGTATCTTCAACCCGGATTACCGTGATTTCGGGAGGCAGTTCCACATCTTTTTCTGCAACAATAGCCACCGCACCTTTCATTGCGGCCTCTGCGGCATATGCATGACCGTCATATACCGCACCTGAGATACACAGAAAAACACAGTTTTTTGACACCTTTCTCGAATCATAGACCAATTCCTCAACCGTTGTATCTACATCACCCTGAATACAGGTATATTTCAATTGCTCCAACATATCCTTTAAAATCATAAGTAGTCCTCCTTCTTTTGCCCATTTCTAATTATTTATTTATGTTCATTTAAATTCCATATATTGTAATATTACTTTCTACACAATTATAATTATAGGCGAATTATCCTATTTGTAAAGCAAAAAGATGGGATGTGGACTGTTCTTCCCCATGCCTATAATATATGTAATTCGAATTATTTTATCTCACCGATCATATGAGTCACCGCTTAACCGCTGCTTAGGCATAATTAAATAACAATGAAGACAAACTAAATATCAGGAGGTGGTCTATTGAAACCAAATATTATATATTATGAAGATACCGCATTAGATTACTCGCTTGGAAAAGCTCTTTTAGAAAAATATAAGTCGGCTGAATGGGTTCGAATTGGTAATCATAATAATATCCCGGAACTCAGAAACAATCAGAATTGTGAGTTTGCTAGAATGAAGCAAAATCTTGTGATTGGTATCCGAAAAACTCATAACTATGTACCTAATTCAAAAACCTCTGACTTTTTAGTACCATATACATCCTCAGGATGTAGTGCTATGTGTCTTTACTGCTATTTAGTATGTAATTATAATAAATGTTCTTACATGCGGCTTTTCGTAAATAGGGAACAGATGCTTGACAAGCTTATAAAAACTTCCAATCAGAGCAGTTCAGAACTGACCTTTGAGATAGGAAGTAATAGTGACTTGATACTTGAAAATACTATTACTGGCAACCTTGAATGGACAATAGAGAATTTCGGAAAAAAAGGCCGGGGATATATAACATTTCCTTCTAAATTTGATATGGTGGATTCATTATTAAATATAGAACATAAGGGCAAGACAATAATCAGAATTAGCGTTAATCCACATGAGATTATTAAAAAAGTAGAATTTGGTACTTCTTCTCTGGAGAACCGAATAGAAGCGATAAATAGCTTAAAAGAAGCCGGATACAAAGTCGGATTACTAGTAGCTCCTGTAATTTTACTTGAAGAATGGGAGGTTTTATATAGAGAATTATTTGATATTCTATCTGAAACATTATCTCAGAAGGTCAAGAATGAGATGTTTTTTGAAGTAATTTTTATGACATACAGTTATATTCATAGAATGATTAACAGCGAAGCTTTTCCTAATGCAATTGACTTATATGATAAAAATATAATGACAGGAAGAGGACGGGGGAAATACTGCTACAACTCAACTGCAAAGGAAAAAGGCAGAGAATTTATAGAATTTGAAATTGCAAAGCACTTTCCTAAGAACAAAATCATGTACATTGTATAAGTTAGTATGAAGATTACAATGACAGCGTATATGAAAAAGAAATTATTTATAATATCGTATAAAAAGCAGGCACCTGATTAGTTACCTGCTTAAATCAACGCTATAGTCTCACATATATACAAAAAAACTATAATTGTATTTCATTAATTATGGTTTCAATTTTACTTTTTGCTTTTTCAATAGCTTCCGATCTTTCTGTTTCTGTAGTACCTGTACCATCTATCAAAAGTTCATCAAATTTGCTTATGCCAATAAACTTCATAATGCCTTCTACGTAATTTAGCCCCTTATCAAGAATCGGCTTCATTATCCATGGAATATTAGCACCAGAGGATTGTACATAAATAAATGTACGTGGTCTATCATTTAATAGTCCTTCCGGCTTATTGTCTGTAAATGTTATTGTTTTTTCTGCTTGAATAATGCAATCAATATAATCT
Source organism: Bacillota bacterium (assembly GCA_023415055.1). Taxonomy (GTDB): domain Bacteria; phylum Bacillota; class Clostridia; order Lachnospirales; family Lachnospiraceae; genus Mobilitalea. Next base: position 7,693 of record JAEZLZ010000118.1, read on the forward strand.
TTTAATACCGCCGGAAAAGATAAGCTCCACATAGGGGACGCCACCACATATACCGAGGCAGCAACAAACTGGTCACATAATTTTGACATTTGTTGTACATCACTCTGCTCCTGGGCTGATAATTTTGAAAGAGCATCTGCATTTACTAAAGTACTACGGCTACTAAAATAGCTGTACTTTGGACGTGGAACATTCTCACTATATAAATCCAATTCCTCTAAACTCAGATTCTTATATCTGTCCATAATACCGTTAACTAATGCACGACCTACCGTTTTACTTGATGATATTTCTTCAGGTTTTGAATTTGCAACAATATAAAGCAATTTTTCCATCTTCTATCTCCTCCTTCACAGATATACCTATTATCTGCATTAGAATCAGGAAATATTCAGGTAAACGATAGAAAGCACGCTTCGCGGACTTTCTATTGTCATGAATAAGAGGCTAGCCATTAATCTGCTCGTCAAGTTTTTTTAAAAAAATGTGTCTCTGTAACCCATTGTATTTAACTTTTGTATCAACGATACTATAATCCATTTTTTCAAAATTACTTACACTTACCGTATTAAGGGGAAACACAGTAGCCATCATATATTTGTAACCTCTCATTTTAAGCATTTTTTCAGCTGCTGATAACAGAGCCCGCTGTATTCCATTTCCCCTGAATTCCGGCAAAACAGCAACAGATTCCATATGTGCAACGAAACTTAATTCCATTGAGCTTAATCCTATGTCATTTCCCAAATTATCATGCTCATTCATGGGAAAACGTACAATAAGAAAACCTATCGTTTCATTCTTACTCTTTGCCACTAATATGAATCCTTTTTCACGAATATGAGCCTTGATGAATACATCATCATCCATTACATAATATCTCTGGTCCGGTAACTTTTTCTCAGTTTCTCTCATAATAGCACTTATGCTATCTACATCCGACTCATATGCCTGTTCAATATAATAATTAATCATTTCCATCCTCCATTTATTCACCATCGATCCTATATTGCTTTATACTAAGCTTCTTCCCATCGGTGAATAGTGTGATAGCCCCACTCTCATAGGTAAGATAAACTCTGGCACCTGCTTCCTCCAACCGTTTCAGAAGCTCCGGATGCGGATGCCCATATCGATTATTCAGACCGCAGGAAATCAGTGCAATCTCCGGCTGCAGTAGTTTCAGAAGTTCGGACGAGGTAGAATATCCGGATCCGTGATGAGCCACCTTAAGGATCTCATAATCCTTTGCCGGAGTGATATTATATCTCTTATGATAATAATCCTCTGTTAATCTGTCAATCAACAATTTCTCTCCCTCTGCCTCCAGATCACCGGTGAGAAGGAGATCCAATTCACCATAAGTGATACTTAATACCGTAGAGCAGGAATTCGAAGAGGATCCCTCAAATTCAAGATCCGGGTGCAGACAGTAGATTTGCAGCATTCCTTCCTTGATACAATCTCCCGTCTGTATATAACGCACAGTAACTTTTCTTCTTCTCGCCAAGTCTTCAAGCTCAATATAAGCCTGCTCCCTGTTTCTACGCTTTGGAAGAAGCAGACACCCAATCCGGATAGCACCCTTTTCCAGCAATTCTATGATTCCGTTGATATGATCCTGGTCCATATGGGTGAGTATAACATAATCGACTAATCCGGTTCCTTCCTGTTTTAAAAACGGAATCAATCGATAGGTGCCGACCTTTCCTACCTGTGAGCTGCCACAATCAATCAAGAAGCTCGTACCTTCTATACTCTCCAGATAAATACCATCCCCCTGTCCAACATCGAGCATCGTAACCTGCATACCAGTCCTCGGAGGCTGCACAAATAGGATCAGCTGCGCAACGATCAAGAACAGAATAGTAAATCTTTTCTGATATTTCCTGGTAATTATTATAAAGCAGCACAGAAGGATCAAAGAAGTGAAGAT
>JAEZLZ010000040.1 GCA_023415055.1 Bacillota bacterium
GTCTCTGACCTGGCCGATGTGTCCCAGGTCAGGGACATCATGCGGCAGGCATAGCCGTCGCTCACTGAACGCACGAAGGCCCCGGGGGGATGCCCCCTTGGGGCCTTCGTCGCGCCTGAGGAAGGAGGCAAATGAGTGCACTTGGCAAGTACCTGACCTCGTCAGGTCGACTCCCCGAAGACGCTCTGCTCGGCTACATCGCGCTCACGACCGGCGCCGACGGCGAGCACGACCGCGACTCGCTGATCGAGGCGTTCGTGTCCCGCGGCCTCGACCCCAAGGGAATCCCCGACACGACCGGCTCCGTCAACGCCTTCAAGAAGGCGACCGGTGGCCGCAACGAGAAGTACACCTACCCGCTCTCTCCCACCGTCACCGCGGTCGTCCGCCTGGAGGAGGTGGCGGCCCGCAACCCCGAGGTCGACGCCCGGCAGGTCATGCGACACAAGCGCGACGATGCCGGCCACCAGCTCTCACAGTGGGAGCGCCTCGGCGAGCTCCAGCTCCACCGTCCCGTGCGGCGCAACGGCATCATCGACGAGTCCAGCGCCCGGGGCCCCGTGTGGGTCGTGGCGGCCTCGACCTCCCCCGTCGAGCGCGAACGGCTCCGCCCCTACCTCGCCCGCATCAAGCACGAGTACACGAGGTTCCGCGAGACGCTCGACGGCGCGAAGATCCGCTCGCTGATCCTCGACACGATGCGGTCCGACATGCAGTCCGTACAGCTGAAGCCCAGCGTGCACTTCATCCCCATCGCGCACGCAGACATGCTCCACCGGTTCGCTGAGGCCATCGCAACCCTCGCGGGCTGCCGGGTCGACCTCATCCCCCTGGTCGACCTCACCGACCAGCGCGAGCGCCTCATCGACGCGTTCCGCGAGGAGAACGAGCGCGACATCACCGACCTCATCGCAGCGCTGGTGAAGGCTCGCGAGAACCCGACCCCCAAGCTCTACGCGCGGCTGCTCTCGCAGCACCAGGCACTGGTCAAGCGCGCCGAGCGATACGCCGAACTCCTGGGCGACCAGGCGACGATGACTGGCGCGAGCGTGGATGTGCTCAACCGGTCCCTCGCCGAGTTGGCCCAGGTGTTCCTACAGAAGGGTGCACCATGACGACTATGACCCCGAATGACCGGCTCAACGCTGTCCGCAACGCACTCGCAGCACTCACCGTGAGCGTCGAGCGGGCCGCTCCAGACACGCCGGTCTCCGCGTTCGACGACCTGCTGGAGCGAGCCTCACGCGCCGTCGCCCGGATGCAGGTCCTCGCGGCCATGCACCCCGACCTGACCGTGGCCGACATCGTGCCCCGCGGCGCGTGCGAGGACTCCACCATCGAAGACCATCAGGCGCGGATGCTGCTCGCCGACGCGACACGGCCGGACGGCGTGAACGTCATCCTCTTCGCCAAGGCCCCCGACCATGAGGCCGCGTCCATCCTCGCCGACCGCTTCGACGGAGCGGTCATCCACGCCACCTACAGCGACGACCAGTTCGTCGCCGACATCAGCTCGCTCGTGCTCGCTGCCGCGCTGGAGCTGTTCCCCAACGACGACCAGGAGGTTCTGTGACGACCAGCATGAGAGAGCGCCTCGCGGCGCGCGCGGCCAACACCGTCAAGCGCGGAGACGCGCTCTTCGACGGCACCGACTACCCGCGCACGTGGGATGCCTATGTCGGCCAGGCCGAGGCGAAGGCGTTCCTGCGGGCCGCCGCCCGCTCGGCGAAGATCCGGAACACCCGGATGGACCACACCCTCATCGCCTCGGGGCAGGCTGGCATCGGCAAGTCCGCCCTGGTCCGGCTGATCGCCCAGGACCTCGACGCCGGCCTCGCCGAGCTGCAGGGTGCGATCGACGTCAACGACGCCCTGCGCACGCTGCAGTCCATGCAGGACGGCGACATCCTGTTCCTCGATGAGATCCATCTTCTCGTCTCGGGCGGCCGGGCGAAGTCCGAGTGGCTGCTGTCGTTCCTGCAGGACGGCGTCATCGTCACACCCGTGGGCGTGCACGTCGTCCCGAAGGTGACGGTCATCGGCGCCACGACCGACGCCCAGAAGCTCCCCGAAGCAGTCCTGTCCCGCTTCACCGTGAAGCCCGTGCTGGAGTCGTACACCGACGAGGAGGCCGACAAGATCGTCGACCTCATGGGCCGGCGTCTCTTCGGCGAGGTCGGGCTGAAGCCGCCGGGGCAGTTCAACCGGGAGATGATCGTCTCCGCCTCGAACCGCAACCCCCGCGTCATCACCCAGCTCGTGCGGATCCTGCGCGACTCCATCCTCGACGACCCCCGGCCGGTGGAGTCCTGGACCGGCGACCACTACCCGATGGACAAGATGTTCGCCTGGTCGAAGCTCACGCACGACGGCCTGGACCGCACCGCGCAGGAGTTCCTCGGCGTCCTCGCACTCTCCCCCAGCGGCCGTGCCGGCGAGAAGACGATCGCCCAGGCGCTCGGCGAGCCGACGTTCCCCCGGCACACGGAGAAGCTGCTCTTGCAGAAGGGCTACATCCGGATCTGCGCTCAGGGCCGCGAGCTCACGCCCGAGGGGCTGGACCGCGCGATGGAACTGGCGGTGGGCTGATGGCCTTCGAGCGCGCAGCATTCTCCGCAGACGTCGTCCCCTCGACGACGGTCGTCGGCGACGACGAGCTCATCGAGGAGAAGATCCCCACGTTCCGGCGCACCGTCGCCCTGAAGCGGCGCAAGCTCCTCCGCGAGGAGATTGCCGCGGCCGTGGACAACGCAGCACCGGACATCGACACGGGCCCGATCATCGACGCCCTGACCAACCTCGCCCGAGAGAAGGGATGGAAGTGACCGCCACGTTCCACCAGACAGGACGCCACACGAACTACAGCAGCCTCGCCAGCTACTCGATCGAAGGCGCACCGGCGATTCAGGAGTTCGCCGGCACCCGCAGGTTCCTCCCCGACACTCTCGTGATCGAAGACGACGGCGCGATGGTGACCAAGGTCAGCGTCACGGGGCTGCACCTGAAGAAGGACGGAACGCCGGGAGCCCGGCGCTGCGGCCATCAGTGGTCCAACTACGGGATCCCCGACAGGGACCTCGGCGCCCCCGGATGGCTGCAGCCCATCCTGGCCGAGCACATCGCGCACTACGCCCTCACGCCGGACGTCCTCGCGGCAATCCGAGGGGGCGACAAGTGATCGACCCCGACCCCACGCGCCAAGACCCCGATGAGGTCCTCGACGTCCTGGCCGGTGCCAGCACCAGACGCGTCTCGGCTTCGGCTCTGATCGAGCGAGTGGCCGACGAGAAGGAGGACTGATGGCTGCGGAACTGCAGAGCCCGGCGTTCGAGGTCGTGCACGAGAAGACGAACCAGCACGCACGGCGGGCCGAGCGCGACTGCTACCTGTTCCGCATGCCCATCGACGGCGATGACCTTCCGACGTACGGCGTGGCGCCGAACAACCTCGGGCGGAGGCCATTCCGTGAGTAGCCCCCGACTGAACCCCGACACGAGGCCCGTGGTCATTGCGACCGCGGGCCTCGTGGCATGTCTGGGCCTAGTGTCCTTCGCGGTCTCGTTCGCCGGCCTCGTGTCGGTCGCCGCGTGGGCCCAGGTGCCCCACTGGCTCAGGTGGGCCGTCCCGGTCTTCGTCGACGGGGCGCTCCTGGCCTACACGCTCGCCGTCCTGGTCCAGCGCGCCAGGGGCGAGTCGACCCGCTTCGCCTGGTCCGCGCTCGCAGCGTTCACCGCCGTCTCCGTGGCCGCCAACGCCGCGCACGTCCTGGGAGCCCAGACGGACCCCGACTGGCGCTCCTGGGCGGGCGCAGGCATCGCAGGACTGGCGCCGCTTGCCGTCTTCGCCGCGACCCACACCGTCATCGGCCTGGCCTTCGAGCGGACCAGGGCGGTCCAGCCCGACACGCCTGCGGTCCACCCCCAGGACCAGCGCGTGCCGCGGACGGACCAGATCCGGCTCATGGCCGAGTCGCCGCGGGACCGAGCGTGCGCCCTGCAGAACCAAGGGCTGTCCCAGCGGGCCATCGCGGACCAGCTCGGCGTCAGCAAGACCACCGTGAGCCGCTGGCTCACCCCGACGAGAGGAGACGCGTGAGTACCAGGAAGCGGTACGGCGTGCTCTACGCGCACGCCCGGATGTGGAACTCGTGAGCGCCCGCCACGAGTTCCACGTCGAGGGCGACAAGGGCTACCCCGTCGCCCTGCATCTCAACAGGCCCTACCGGGTACTGAAGACCGTCGTCACCAGGACGGGCCGCGGTGCGACGACCGACGAGGACGACCTCCTCTTCGAGCACTACGTCGCCCCCGAGACCGATGGCCACCTGTGGCCCAGTGAGGAGAACGAATGACGAAGGTCATCTACACGATCGAGAGGACGAGGGCGGAGCTCGCCACCATCACCGTCGAGATCGACGAAGGTCAGTTCGAGGGCTGGTCCCGGGCGCCCATCGCCGAGGCGAGCGGCCGGACGTTGTCGGAGTTCCTGGAGTCGCACCGCGACTGGCCCGACAACATCGAGGCCGAGCTTGCGGGAGCCTCCTGGAGCGCGCTCGACACGGAGATCTTCGTTCGCCGCGGCTTCGTTCTCCACAGCGCGCGGGTGGCGCCGTGACCGACAACATCACCCGCGTGCCGCAGCGTAGCGTGACGCGCGGCAAGGACCTCGCGCTGAAGACCCTGGAAGCCGCGCGCGACCCGGCGCGCCGCGCCGTGAGCGATGCCGAAGGGGACCTCCGCATGGCGCGCTACCAGCTGGAGAACGCCGAGCGGAACCTCGCTGTCGCCCGACGCGACCGAGACGACCTGGAGAAGGCGATCGAGGCCGTCCGAGCGATCCCGACTGCATCACTGCAGGAGTACCGCAAGGCGG
>JAEZLZ010000146.1 GCA_023415055.1 Bacillota bacterium
CAACAACTTGTTTCTGGTTAAATAACCGTATCAATATCATTGATACTCCTGGACACGTTGACTTTACTGTAGAAGTTGAACGTTCTTTACGTGTACTTGATAGTGCTGTAGGCGTATTCTGTGCAAAGGGTGGGGTTGAACCACAATCTGAAACAGTATGGCGTCAAGCTGACAAATACAAAGTACCACGTATGGCGTTTGTAAATAAAATGGACATCATGGGAGCGGACTTCTTCAGAGCTGTTGGTATGATGAAAGATCGATTAGGTGCTAATGCAGTGCCAATCGAGTTACCAATCGGTGCAGAAGATCAATTCGTTGGTGTTATTGATTTATTCAAAATGAAAGCCTTCATCTACAAAGATGACTTAGGTAAAGTTATTGAAGAGCAAGAAATCCCAGAAGATATGAAAGATTTAGCTGAAGAATACCATGCAGCTATGATTGAAGCAATCAGTGAAACTGATGAAGACTTAATGATGCAATATCTTGAAGGTGAAGAAATAGCAGAAGCTGATCTTCGTAAAGCCCTTCGTAATGCCGTTATTAATGTGCAAATCATCCCAGTACTTTGTGGTTCAGCTTACAAAAATAAAGGGGTACAAAAACTTCTTGATGCTGTTGTAGAATTCATGCCAGCACCAACAGATATCCCAGCTATTAAAGGTACAGATCCTGAAACAGGAGAAGAAATGGATAAACATTCATCTGATGAAGAACCATTTGCAGCTCTTGCCTTCAAAATTATGACTGACCCATTCGTAGGTAAGCTTGCTTTCTTCCGTGTGTATTCAGGAACTATCGAAGCAGGTTCATATGTACTCAACTCAACTAAAAACAAAAAAGAACGTCTTGGTCGTATTCTTCAAATGCATGCCAATGCACGTCAAGAAATTACAAAGGTTTACTCAGGTGATATCGCTGCAGCTGTAGGTTTAAAAATCACAACAACAGGTGATACACTTTGTGATGAAGATCATCCAGTAATCCTTGAATCAATGGAATTCCCAGAACCAGTTATTCAGGTTGCTATTGAACCTAAAACAAAAGCTGGCCAAGAGAAAATGGGTATTGCTCTTGCAAAACTTGCAGAGGAAGATCCAACCTTCAGAACTTGGACAGATGAAGAAACTGGACAAACAATCATTGCTGGTATGGGTGAGTTACACCTTGAAATCATCGTTGACCGTTTGATGAGAGAATTCAAAGTAGAAGCAAACGTAGGTGCACCACAAGTTGCATATAAAGAAACAATCGCTAAAAATGTAGATGTTGAATCTAAGTATGTTAAACAATCTGGTGGTAGTGGTCAATACGGTCACTGTAAAGTTCGCTTCTCACAACTTGACCCTAACTCTGAACACACTTATGAGTTCGTAAGCTCTGTAGTTGGTGGTTCAATTCCTAAAGAATACATCCCAGCTGTTGATAAGGGTATCCAAGATGCTATGAATGCAGGACCACTTGCAGGCTTCAAAGTACTTGGTGTTAAAGCAGACTGTTATGATGGTTCTTACCATGAAGTTGACTCATCAGAAATGGCCTTCAAGATTGCTGGTTCTATGGCATTTAAAGATGCTATGAAGAAAGCAGGAGGTGTGCTTCTTGAGCCAATCATGAAAGTTATTGTAACTTGTCCAGAAGATTACATGGGAGATGTTATCGGAAGTATCAACTCTCGTCGTGGTCGTATGGAAGGTATGGAAGCAATCGGTGGAGGACAAGAGATTAAAGCTTACGTTCCACTTGCTGAAATGTTTGGATATGCAACAGACCTTCGTTCAAGAACACAAGGTCGTGGTAACTACTCTATGGAGTTCCATCACTATGAAGCTTGTCCAAAAAATATTCAAGAAAAAGTTATTGCAGACCGTAAAGGTAACTAATAACCTTTTAGCTCAATAAATCATTTGTAGCTACTTGCAAAGTAGCTACAAATTGAATATAATCAAATTATCTGAGAAAAAATACTCAGCTTATATTAAAGGAGGAATAACAAAATGGCTAAAGCTAAATATGAAAGAACCAAGCCACACGTTAATATTGGTACAATCGGACACGTTGACCACGGTAAAACAACATTAACAGCAGCTATCACTAAAACTCTTCATGAAAGATATAAATTAGGTGAAGCAGTTGATTTTGAAAACATTGATAAAGCTCCAGAAGAAAGAGAACGTGGTATCACTATTTCAACAGCACACGTTGAATATGAAACACCAGCTCGTCACTATGCACACGTTGACTGCCCAGGACATGCTGACTACGTTAAAAACATGATCACAGGAGCAGCTCAAATGGACGGTACAATCCTTGTAGTTGCTGCAACAGATGGTCCTATGGCTCAAACTCGTGAACACATCCTTCTTTCTCGTCAAGTAGGTGTTCCATATATCGTTGTTTTCTTAAACAAATGTGATATGGTTGATGACGAAGAATTATTAGAGTTAGTTGAAATGGAAATCAGAGACTTATTAAGCTCTTATGACTTCCCAGGTGATGATACTCCAATCATCCGTGGTTCAGCTCTTCAAGCACTTAACGATCCAATGGG
>JAEZLZ010000008.1 GCA_023415055.1 Bacillota bacterium
CGTCGAATGAGCCATCTTCATAGTCCATCGGCGGCATCAGCGAACAGGCGGAGAAAGTGGCACGCTTGTTGGCAAACGTGGATTGGCAATAATCGATATTGTCAAAATCGATGTCCACTCCGTGGTACTCGAAATTGGGACTGTTTATGAAGTAGCGCCCAACCCCGGCGCAACCGCATCCCCAATCCAATATGCGGATCTGTTTACCTCTGCCGGCACTGAAATGGCGAGTGATGATGCTCTCGGGCTTGCGAAAGGACGTGGCGCCAGTCAGAAGGAATGACGCTTCCGACGAGTTGCCGTAGACCCGACCCATGCGCTCTCCCCCTGGCAAGGGATGACAATGAGCTTTGATGGGGAAAGTTGCGTGCACCGTCTCGAACTCGGAGCCGTTCTCCGTATAACGGATGTCCAAAAAATCAGAGTTATCGTCAAAGGAAACCTTTGCCTGATAATCCAGGGGGCAGGTAGCCAACCCAGTGTGCCTGAACACTCGTTCCAAGTCCGGTCGAGTAGTCTTGCGGAATTCAGCGTCGCATAGGCGGCCGTTTGCCAGAAATCCTGACTGAACATAAGGTGACGAAGGAAGAACCCACCCTTGGAATTCCGCCGTATGACCGGATATCGAAATCCGGTCCACCGCCATATCCGGCAGGCTGGTTATGGCCAAGGCAGACATTTCCAGATCTCCCGGTTTCCCAAAGAACCGGAAATTCTTGGTTTCACCATGCGATGCAGAGGCCGTGGACGTGACCTCGATCTGATCTCCATCAGACAGAGTGTCACTAAAGAAATGCAAGGTGAAGCATTTATCTTGCTTAGCTGGGAAATATATGGTATGCTTTATGGTTTCTGCGGCCCTGCCATTTACCTTTATAGTAAATTCCGATCGCTCATTGCTTTCAATGCTAAGCAGTGTTCTTGTGACATCTTTTATCTTGAACATGGCCGACTTCTTGCAGTTGAATTTCTCGGGTAGTTAGCTCGACGCCTTCCCCGAATAAAGGCGCCGAGAACAAGTGGAACTCACTCGGTAGCAAAAATCTAAGATGTAGTCATCGATGGAGACAGTACGATACTGTCATACTTGATGGCTTCTCCAAGTGAAATTGTTCTTCTGTTTGCTTCGTTCATGTATTTCGAGCAGCTTTCTAGAATGCTTATCCACTCCTGATCCGTCAGCATCGGGCTGCGCCCCATGGCGGTGGTCGCCGTTTCCATGTAGGTGTACGCTGGATAGCCAGGCGAAGGCTTATCGATAAAAAACGCACGACGCAGATCAAGAGAGTTCGCACCGATCCGCTCGAACACCCAGTCACAAAAATCCGGCACATCCACATCGTTGGCTTTGCAGAGCGGGGTAACGATGTTGATCTCAAGCTCCGGAAAGCGACGACGAAGGTTCAGCAAATTTTGTTCAATTTGCATGAACTTGCCGCCGTTGCGGGCCGTCCTTTCGTATATGTCATCCAAGTGGCTGTATACGGACACATAAATTTTCTTCAACCCGAATTCAACCCAAGGGGCGATGTCCTTCTTGTTGAAGAGAAGTCCATTGGTCACAATATTGACGTTCAATGAGCCGCGAAGTTCAGCAATGGCGCTTGGGAATGTCTCAAAATTCTTCCCCATAAGCGGTTCATAGGCACAGCCCAAAGTAATCAGCTTGAGATTGGAGAACCGGTTGCCGAGCAGTGCGTCTGCGAACTCCTGCTGTTCCATATGCCGCGCCTTGGCGGAAAAATTGGAATGGCAGAAGACACAGGACAGATTGCAGCCATTCACCGTATCGATGCGCAAATGCGGAATCGAGGCAAGGACATCAAGTGGTGCGGCTGGCAGGGACGGCTGGTCGATGTTCGGCAATGCCGGATAAAGTGTAGCCTCGCGCGTGCCGTTATGCTCGGGATGGGCAATCAGAATGGATTGCCCCACTTTGAGATGAAGGATCTCGCTCATGCAAGCCTCGCTAAATGAATGCTGTGTTCCCACTTTACGGGATGCGTTCCAGACCACCGGGCTTGCGCCGGAAAAAGGGCATCCATTACGCTTTCTCCACCAGCGCGGCATAGCCTGCGGCGCTGACGTCACGCCCGATCTCCCCAAGATCCTGGTCCAGCGCGGCGCCCTCGGCGCGCAGGAGCGCCACAAGGTCGGTCACCCGGTCGCGCCAGACCCCGTCGGCGATGTAGTAGCGCATGTGCTCGAGCTGCATGATCAGCCCGTTCGACGGGCGCTGGTATGACTCCACCGTGATGTCCAGGATCCGGAAGGGGCTCAGCACCTGCTCGAAGCCATAGGCGGTCATGTTGAAGTAGTGGCTGGGATCCGCGTGCACCGGCTGCAGGAAGGCGGTGTCGATGATGGCGCGGGCGCCGGGCTTCATCACCCGCCAAAGCTCCCACGCCTTCTGTGCGGGATCCTCCAGATGCTCGAAGACCGACTGCGACACCACCGCGTCGAAGACGTTGTCACGGAAGGGCAACCGCTCGGAGGTGGAGACGATGTCGATGGACGGGTAGGTCAGCACGTCCAGGCGCACGACATGCGGGTAGAAGGCGGACTCCGGCACATTCCCCGCGCCGAAATCCAGGCAAACGCCATCGGCATGGGATTCCAGCAGGTCGGCGGCGCGCCGGCTGTAGGGGTGCGTGTGGTTCTCGACGCTCAACTGCAGCAGCGGGTGGGTTCCGTGCCTCAGGAAGTGCGGCTTGCCGAGCCGGTATTCCACACGTTCCACCGACGGGCTGACGCCGCGCAACAGGCTGGTCAGGTCGAAGCTGGTGTCCCGGCGGATCGCTTCGGGGGGCGGACCATCG
>JAEZLZ010000059.1 GCA_023415055.1 Bacillota bacterium
CTACGAGAGCCCGGACGAGCCGCTGACGCCGGAGCGGCTGAGCGGCTATAAGAAGCTGGTCGTGCCCGACGCATTTTTGATGGACGAAGCGACCGCGGCCGCGGTCAACGCCTTCCACGCGGCGGGCGGCGAGGTGATCACCTACGGCTGCGCGGTGGAAGCGCTGTCCGCGCATCCAAATTACTCGGATCAGGACGCGCTCGTGAAGGCGCTCGCCGCCGCGCCCGCCGCCATCGAAGCCGCGCCCAACGGCAAGTACGGTATCGCGCTGCACAAGACGGAAGCGGGCTATGCGCTGCACATCGTCAATTACAACTTCAATGATTCTACCCACCGGCTGGATCCCCTCCCGCCGATCGCCGTCAAGCTGAATGTGCCCGCCGCCGGACGCGTGCGTACGCACAGCTTCCCGGAAAACCAGGCCTTGGCGGCCCGCGTCATGGGCGGGGTGCTGACGGTGGAAAACGCGGGAATCTACTCGGTTATCGAATTCTAGCAGGAGAGTGAACCTAAATGAAAAGATCAGAACTGAACAGGATCATCGCGGACGCCATCGCGTTTGTCGAGTCGCGTGGCCTCGCGCTTCCGCCCTTTGCCAAATGGACCGCTGAAGACTGGAAAAACCTGGGCTCAGATTCCCGCGAGCTCGTCGACAACATGCTGGGTTGGGATATCACCGACTTCGGCAGCGGCGATTTTGCGCGTGTGGGCCTTACGATCTTTACGTTCCGCAACGGCAACTTCCACGACAAGCAGCGCTACCCCAAGCCATACGCGGAGAAACTCCTTCTGGTGGGCGACGGCCAGGAACTGCCCTATCACTTCCACTGGAGCAAGATGGAGGACATCATCAACCGCGGCGGCGGTGACCTCCTTTTGCAGATGTACAATTCGGACGAGAAGGATGATTTCGCGGATACGGACGTAACGGTCGCTGTGGACGGGCGCAGTGTCACGGTACCTGCCGGAGGCACGATGGTTTTGAAACCTGGCGAGAGCATCACGCTGATGCCTGGGCAATACCACCGTTGGGTGGGTGTGCCGGGCACCGGTCCAGTCATGCTTTTTGAGGTCTCCACCACCAACGACGACACCGTTGACAACCGCTTCCACAGCGCAAAGGGCCGTCTTCCAGACATCGAGGAGGATGAAGCGCCCAGGTATCTGATCTTCAAGGACTATAAGGACTACGTCAAACTCCACTGAGACGAGCGCGGCGGAGGCGGGAATCCGCTTCCGCCCTTGCTTTTTAAACTTCAGGAAGGATGGTTGTCAAGATGAAAAACGACGCGGAACGCATGGGATACGACAAGCGCTACACGGCACAGCACACACAAGCGAGCATGCTGATGGCAGGCATCGGAACGGGCGGTTTTTCCGTGGGCAGCCGCGGGCAGCTTAAGGATTTTGAGATTTTCAATCACCCGGACAGGGGCAATAACTTCCCCTATACCTTCTTTGCCGTGCGCGCTGAAAACGTGGACGGGGAGTTTACGCGCGTGCTCGAATCACGTCTGACGCCGCCCTTTGAGTCTGCAAACGGGTTGGATGCACCGACGGTTTCCGGTCTGCCACGCTTCAGGAATTCTGAAATGCGGGTGCGTTTCCCATTCGTGACGGTAGAGCTTTCCGACGACCGACTGCCTTTTTCTGCCCGGCTGGACGCGTTTAATCCGTTTATCCCGCTAAACGCCGACGATTCCGGGATCCCCGCTGCGATCATGCGCTATACGGTGGAAAACCAGTCCAGCAGCCCAATGAAGGTTTCTGTCGCCGGTTCCCTCTACAACGCCAGCGGCTTTGACCGCATCGGTGCCTACGGCACGTACATCAACTGCGCGGATACGTTTAACCGCTTCCAGGACGAGGGGACGTTGCGCGGCGTGCTGTTTGACAGTTCCGGCCTGCCCGGCGGCAGCCCGAAATACGGCAACCTCGCGCTGATGACGCGCGATCAGAATGTGACCGCGAAGCCGGAGTGGTCGATGGGGCAGCGCGTCGACGGCATCCACGACTTCTGGGACGATTTCCGGGAGGACGGCATATTGGAAGCGGCCCCGCCGCGCATGGGGGTGGATGGGCGGCTGGACGAGCCGGTCAAGATCAAGGTGGGCTCCCTCTGTATCTCGCATGACCTGGCGCCGGGGGAATCGCATGCCTTTGAGTTTGCCATCGCCTGGTACTTCCCCAACCGGGTGAAGGCGTGGCCGGACATCCAAAACATTCGTGCAGGGGCGTACAGCGGGGAAACAGTGCGCAACTACTATGCCACGAAGTTTGAAAGCGCGTGGGACGCCGGGCGGTACCTCCTTGAGAATCTTGAGCGCCTCGAAGGTGACAGCAGGAAGTTCGCGGATGCGCTGTACGGCTCCACACTGCCAGAGTGTGTGATCGATGCGGCTTCCGCAAACCTTGCCATCCTTAAGAGTACGACTTGCTTCCGCATCGAAAACGGGCATATGTTTGCCTTTGAGGGATGCCTGGACAACGTTGGAAGTTGCCCTGGCAACTGCACGCATGTTTGGTACTACGCCCAGGCGATGGCGTACCTGTTCCCTGAACTGGAACGAAACATGCGCGAGACTGATTTTCTCGTGGAGACTGACGAGGACGGGCTCATGCAATTC
>JAEZLZ010000107.1 GCA_023415055.1 Bacillota bacterium
CTTCCAGCCTGGCCGCTTCCAGGGTTGTTCCGCTGCCGGCAAAAGGGTCCAGGATGCGGCCGCCTGGCACGCAGATCTTGACCAGCTCCCGCATCACCGACAGTGGCTTTTGCGTTTGGTGCTGCCGCTCGTTTGGGCTGACATTGGCTGCCCGGAATAGACCAGGTAACACGGGCACAGGCCTATCAATAGGCAGCTTACCGTTACTGCCCCATAGTACAAACTCAGCTTGCTGCCGGAAGCGCCCTTTCTGTGGCCGCGAGGATATCTTATCCCATACCACCGTGCCCCGCCAGGTCCATCCGGCCCATTGCATGGCATCCGATAGTGCTGGCAGCTGCCGCCAATCTACAAACAATGCGCACACCGCACCCGGGTTGCACTTTGCCCGGGTAACTTCCAGTACCTCACGCATGAAGTTGGTCCAGCTGCGCTGATCCATGGTTTCCCCTTCAAAGTCTGGATACGGGCATTTACCTTTGGTGCCTGTATACTTTTCGGCCGTGCTCTTTTGCTTTTCGGCTAAGGTGGATCCGCCGCTTGCATAAGGTGGATCGGTGATCACGGCGTCAAAGGTTCCGTTAAGGTTCTTGATAATGTCCATGGCATTTCCCTGATAAAGCTGAATCATAATATTAACCCCTTTCATTTGCACACAATAATGCACACATTACCCCAAAAAACACGAATCCGCCCCTGGCTATCCAGGAGCGGTTCATATGGTTATACGTTACGCTATCTTGCCGCCGTCCGGCGGTTCATTGCTGCTTTTGCTCAAAGCTTCCAGCAGCTTCTCCAGGAAGCCCGGCAGCCTAATGCCTAGCAACTTCACATTTTCTGCAATGCTCAAGCCCTCATTTGCCACATACCAGCATACCGTGGCCGTTTGAAAGATTGCCGTCTCATTGCCTGATACCTTGTCTAAAACAGTACCCATGATCACTACAACAATAATTGCGCCCTTGCGCAAAAGCCCATCAAATCCGGCCTTGCTGCTCAGCTTGCCATCCTCGGTTTTCGGGCTGAGCCCACGCGCCGCCACTAGCCACCCTGTCAGGTAATCAAGCGTGATGAAGATAGCCAAGCAGGTGAGCAGCATGGTCCATTCACCAAAGAAGCCCGCGATTGCGCCGCCGATCGTCGCCACCACCTTCACCACGTTTCTCCAAAATTCATCCATTGTACATCGCCTCCCATGTGTATTAAAGCGGGTCTATGCCAAGGTCAACCGTCGCCAACGTTGCCACCAGCTCCTTGATCAGCACCTTGCTGACCTTGATCGTTACCATCTCGCCTTCAGGAGCGCTGCCATCAGGCTCACTCTCGACATTGACCAGGTAACTTACCATGACATAACCCTGCTTGCCGTTGTAATCGACGTACACCCAGCCATCAGGAGCAGGCTTGTCCAGCACTTTGAGCTGTGCTCCGCTGGGTATCTGTGATACTCGAGTAGCCTTTTCGTTGGCTTCTGACCGCAGGTTCAAAGCGCCGCCGACCACCTTACCCACCCAAAGTACATCCATGCTTTTCTCACCTCCCCCCTGGCTTACCCGGGCAAGCCAGCCGCCGTATGCCCATGCCCCCAGCTGCGTATCCACCTTGATCCCGCTGCCACCGCTCCACGATGTGCAGTGCATAATCTGCAGCGGCGCGGCGTTGATCACCACACCCACATGGTAGTAGTCAACCAGGTCACCGTTATGATAAGCACCGCCAGGCTTGTACCTGGCGGGCAGGGCATACTTTTTGTTGGTGCTGTCACGGCCTTTGTAGACCACCATACCAGGCTGCAGCTGGCTGGCGCTTGTGATATGCAGCCAGGTGGCCATCTCGCGCCTGGCTGCATAGTTACTGCCGTGGATACCAGGCCACGTGCCGCCAGCGCGCCGGATCGCGCCGATGATCAGGCCGATGCAATCACAAAAGCCGTCGCTGCCATCATGAGCATTCTTGTATAAAGGCTTGTCCGATTGGATCTCACGGCACTTTGATAGAAACAATTCAGTAGAGATAGGGCCTGTCACCGAATCACCCCCCATACAGCAGGAACCACTGCCGGGCTATGCACAACGGCAGCCGTATTGCATCGATACACCCTTCCGTCGGTCCAGATCATGTGCTCACCCACCTGGTAGGCATCCTGTGCCCCTGTGGGCTTGACCCAAGGCAGCGCATGCGCTGCATCAGTGGCATGATATGGTGCCCATAAAGCAGGCACCGCCCCAGGCGACCAACCAGGATTGCCGGCGCTGTTGTGTGCTTGGCAGCAGCGCCAGGGGTATCCACTATGCATGCGAACGTCGCCAATGGCATATGTGCCCATGGACCAGATGGGAAGAAGAGGCCCCATGTCTATTACGTCATTTGCTGCCGCGCTTTTCGCTGCAATTGCCGAAGCAGTCGATAACACTATACGCATCGCTTTTGCCATTGCCTTTGGATCAGGCATTTTACTCGCCTCCTAGCAAAATTTTTAGTGCAGCCAGCATATCAGCGTCAGCGTTCGTATCTACAGCAATATCCGCAGGATCACCGTTTTCATCATACACAGGAGAAGACGATCTTCCGCCGCATCCTATACCTCTGTACTCATAGCTGCCGTCATCATGGACTTTGGTAATTTCGATCTGCACGCGCTCTGTCTTTTCAGGCAAAACGATATCTATCAATCTTTTCACTGGCATCATCCTTTCTCCGTTTACCCCTGCACGGTAATCTCAAGCTCAAAAACAGCGTCCATCGCCAGAGAATTGCCCGAATTCAAGTTTCCAAAGCCTTTTATTGTCCCGTTTGAAAGTAAGGAAAACAGCCCGGAAGGCAAGTCAACGGTCTTGGTTTCGCCACGAGAGAGAGTGATATCAACTCCCGTGTCTACCATAACAGGCCTAGTTGCTGTGCCGCTGGTGATCCCAGACTTTGCTGTATAGCTATGATAGTGAAGGTTATAGGTTTGAGGGTTTGATATCCCATATGACGCGCTCCGCTGCACCTTTACACGGGCTGAAATAATCGCCCGCCCTGCAATGGCTGATGCTATGCCAGCAGGCAGGATGTACACTCCTATGCGGCTATCATAGTCGGAATCATTATCCGCCTGCCATACCAGCGTTGTGTTAAACCAGACCCAGCTGTTTTCTGTGTTTTTCTTTCTGAGTGTACCTGATTCAAGCAACGTATATTTGAGTGTTTGCGTGGTGACCACCGGCGCGGCCCCAGGGCTTGCGGTGGGTGTAGGCGTCCCAATCGGTGGGTTTGACTGCCATGCAGCATAATGAGTTATCGCTCCTAAAGGGCATGTATCATATAAGCTGAGCGTGCTGCCTCTTGTGACCAGCACACCACAATCCAAGTTTTGTAGAGTAGTATAGTTGCCTCCGGCCTGCCCTCCGTTACAGCTGACTATATCAACTACGCATCCCAAATCACCAAAAATCGCATAGTTATTTGTACGCTCTACGGTGCAGTGATCGGCTGTCAAGTAGCATCCATCAGTAACAACTATCCCAAAACCACTTCCGGTGCCGGGGGCTGTTCGCACCTTACCAGTAACTCTAATCTTCACAAGTTTTAGCCGGCCACCTACCGCATTCACAGGAGCGAATGCAGCCGACCCATGCAATATAGTAACCGTGCCTGTGCCTGTATTTTCTAGCAAAATCTCACTTGCGTTTCCAGCAGCACTAATTGATCCCTCGATCATCGTATCACCAGTAAATGTGAGGACTAACCGCTGTCCCACATACCCACGCAAAGCTAAATCAGCTTGATAGTAGCCTGGTGGTACTGCCAGGTATACTACAGATGATAGGTACTTTTTAACATTGTCTATGGTAGCCTGCGGAGCACCGGCCCAAGGCACTGTATAGACCTGTTGCACACCTACAACAGATGGGGACCTTATCTCTGGAGAACTGATAGGTAGATCACTAGATATACCCTCTCCGCTTATTTCCAGCGCTTCGACACCGTTCTTCTGAATGATCACGCTCAAGTTATCTGTAATCATCCGTATAAGGCCGCCAAGCATCTCTATAGCATCTGGTGTGATACTGAGGTGGCTATATCCGGCAATGGCAAGAAGTATTTGTAGTGGCGTCAGCTTAAGCTCCGCGGCGTTCATTCGTTCTTCGATATCTTCTGGAGCCGGAACCCAGCCAGGATCTTTATTGCCCTCGTATAGAGACGCATGACACAAATGTGCGCCTGCTCCTGGATGTGCACGAAACCAGATACCTATGTTCGAAGCATCAGATGGTGTTGTTATCAATTTGTTAAACCGTTGCTGAGAACTCGCACTTTGGGTATACTCACCAACGAACCACGTAAAAACCCCGCTGCTGTTGCTCGTCCCGATAATTACCTCAAACGGGCTGGACCCTGCTTTTACATCTACGCCTACCACGTATTCTGTTGCCGGGCGTGCCGGTACGATTTGTGACACTTCGACATAGCCAGTTGCAGTTATCGCATCAATCGTTAGCCAATCTCCATCAAAATAGTGGATACGGCTTGGGTTTCCCCAATTCCATGAGGATTGGTCAAGTTTGCGGCTCTTTTTGAGTAAATTACGAACGCTGGTTTTTGCTCTTTCTACAGCGCTTATCGCATCTGATACTGAAACAGAGACACCTGCGCTTCCTACTATTCTTAAAAACCCACCAATATCG
>JAEZLZ010000074.1 GCA_023415055.1 Bacillota bacterium
TAAGCGAGAGATATGGGATGGCAATTCCTGTAGAGGTATTTTTGTCAACTCCGACTATCAAGGATGTTGTGAAGTACTTAAAGGATATGCAAATGAGTGGAGAAGTTTGTGCTACTCTTGAGACAAATTCATCTATAGAAAGTGGCGTTGAAAAAGAGGAACTCAACAATATTGAAGCTACTATGGATGTAGATAATAATGTAAAATTGCTAGGTGAAGTGATATCAATCTTTAAAGAGGCACTGGAGAGCACTGAAGAAATTAGTGAGAATGATGATATATTTGACTTGGGAGCTACATCGCTAACGCTAATGACTATTACACAAATAATGAGCGATAGATATGGAGTAACAATTCCTGTAGAGGTATTTTTGTCAACTCCGACTATCAAGGATGTGGTTAAATACTTAAAGGATACGCAAATGAGTGAAGTTGTTTGTTCAACTTCTGAGTCAAATTCATCTATAGGAAGTGACGTTGAAAAAGAGAGCCTCAATAATCTTGAAGTTGCTATCTCTTTTGGACAGCCAAACTTTAGGAAGGACGTATTTATTAAGTCCTCAAGCACAATTAATTTTGAAAATAAGCAGATTTCCTTTGAAAACTTTTCAAACTTCCTCGGACTATTGAAGATGGAGAAGGTTAAGGGTGAATCAAAGTATTTATATCCTTCAGCGGGAGGAAGAAACTGTGTACAAACCTATGTCTACATTAAAAAAGATGCTGTAGAAGGACTTGTTGAAGGAATATATTATTACAATACATTGCTTCATAGATTATTCCCTATCTCGCAAGATATTGAGATTGGTAATTCTGCAAACCATGTATTTAACCAGCCAATCTTTGAACACTGTAGCTTCATGGTTTTCTTTATTGCACAGTTAAATGCAGTAAAGCCTGTTTATGTTGATTATAGTGCATGTTTGTCAAGAATTGATACAGGTTACATGGCTCAGCTTTTATTAAGCAGGCAGTCGCAGTTCAATATCGGTCTATATCCTACAATAGGTCTTGATTTTAAGCAGATTGAGCAATATTTTAAATTAGACTCTGGACATATGTTTGTTTTCTCTCTAATGGGAGGGTATGTTGATTATCGCAGTGATCAAACCTGTTTTGATGGATCAGAATTAATAGACAATATTTATAAAAATAGTCTATACAAGCATTACACAGGAAAGACAGAATTTGATACTATAGATAGTTTGTTAAAAATTCAAAGAGAGAGAAAGTTTAATATTCTAAGCCGTAAGGAGCTTGTTTTGTTGACAAAGCAACAGATGCACATCAGAAAATTTCAGGAAACTGATGAAAGCATTGAATTGGCATTATGTAATGTAGAACACAGCAATTATATATTACGTTCTAGTCAGAGACACTATATTGATAAAATGGTTCCTTTTGAAGATTTCTCAAAGTTGTTATCTTTATTAAGGAAAGAACAAGTAAATAGTGGGTACAAAGGGCTATATACATCCCCTGCGGTTGTACCTGGATTGGATATATTTCTTTATATAAAGGAATGTGGTGTAGAGTCCATTGAAGAAGGAATATATAAGTATGATGCTCAGCAAAATCAATTAATAAAGATAAATGATACACTTTCTCAGCCAATAAGCAAATGTCATACTCCGTTTAACATAGCTATATGCAAGGAAGCGAAATTTTTCATCTTCCTTGTATTAAATAATGGGGAAAACAAGAACCTTCTTGGTGACGAATATGTAAACTATGCAGAAATTGAAGCAGGCACCATTGGACAGGTCTTACTAGATAGGCAGTCGGAGTTCAATATGGGTTTGGTACCAATTGGTGGAATGAATTTTGAAAGCATTTATAAGGACTTCAATATTAAATTAGAGAATGTGTACATTCATAGCTTTATGTGCGGAGCCGTAGAATATGAACAAAAAAGAGATTCGTCATTTGCTATAGAGCAAAATGAAAATACCGAGATAAACAACGAAATAAAAGAAGCGGAAAAAAATGCTGAAGAACAATATGTGGAAAAAGATAAGATGTATTACCCGTTATCCTACGGTCAAAAATCAATTTACTTCGAGTACAAGACTGACCCAATGAGTAGTGCGTATAATACTGCTTACCACGTGAGAATTAAATTTAATTTGAACATTGAGGTATTCAGTCGTGCCATTGATTTAATAATAATCAAACACCCGTTAATGCGAGCTACCTTTACAATAGAAGACGGGAATCCATATCAGATTATACATGAAATATATAAACCAAGAATAAAGATTGTGGATGCCTCAAACTGGAGCGAGGACAAGCTCATTGAAGAGAATAAAAAAGAGTACAATATTGCATTTGATTTAGAGAATATGCCAGCGTTTAGAATTACTTTATTTAAAATAAAACAAGATGATATTGTGATAATGTTTAATATTCATCATATTATTACAGATTTTATGTCTACAGGAATAATTGTAAAGGATCTATGGAATTTTTATGAAATACTTTTGAAAGATCCACAAAATATTCCAGAGATAACACCTAACTTTAAATATTTTGACTATGTTTCATGGCAGAATGAGATGCTTAACAGCGAAGATATGTGGAACTACTGGAAAAATAATCTTGGCGGAGAACTGCCTGTATTGAATTTGCCCAAGGATAGACCACGCTTGCCCATGCAGACAAAAAAAGGTGCAACAAAAAAAATTATTGTGGATAGAGAACTTACAAGTGAATTCAGAAAGTTTGCAAAAAAAGAAAGAAAATCATTATATACAATAATGCTTACTGCATTTATGGTATTATTGTACAGGTATTCAAGGCAGGAAGATATACTGGTGGGAACTACTGCAAATGCTAGGGTGGGAAATAAGTATAATGATACATTCGGATATTTTATAAATCCAATTGTAATAAGAGGAGATTTATCAGGATATCCAACGTTTAGAGACTTACTGAATAAGATAAATACAACTGTATACTCAGCATTAGAACACCAAAACTACCCATTTATGGCGATTTGTGAAAAATTACATCCGGTAAGGGATGCAGGGATATCTCCTATATTCCAAGTGACTTTTCAGTTTATAAGTCAACATATGATGTCCAAGCAAAATAGCATAAACTCTGGCATAGAGTTTTTTGAAATACCTCAGCAGGAAGGGCAATTTGATATAGATTTTGAGATGATGGAGGAAGAAGATTATATTGATACCCATATAATTTATAATAAAGAGTTATTCAATGACAGCACAATTGAAAGGCTTAAAATCCACTTTGTAATGTTGTTAAGAGATATAATCTCCGATCCAGATAAGAAAATAATATCATATGACTTTATTGACTCTGAGGAAAGAGAACTTGTTATTAAAAAATGGAATAACACAGAAGTATCATTTAATGAGGATAAGCATATTCATAATCTGTTTGAAGAACATGCACTAAGGAAACCTGATGAAATTGCTGTTGTGGGAAGAGATGAGCATGGTAAAAGGAGAACAATTACTTATAACGAACTGAACACTAAAGCAAACCAGTTGGCAAACCATCTGCGTGAGGTGGTGGGAGAAAATCACTGTATTATTGGCATTTGTCTTACAAAGTCAATTGAACTTGTTACCTCAGTTATGGCAGTATTCAAAGCCGGATTTGCATATGTACCTATAGACCCAGAGTATCCAATTAACAGAAAGGAATTTATTTTATCAGATTCAAATGCAGGAGCAGTTTTAACAGAAACAAGGTTTGCGTCAGACTTTAAAGGAAATAATATAGGTATAGTAGAGATTGACAAAACATTTTCTATACTAAATAAATATGACAATAAAAACCTTAATGTTCAAATACCTCAGTACAGCCTTGCGTATGTAATTTATACTTCAGGTTCTACAGGAACCCCAAAAGGAGTAAAAATCATACATGAAGGTGTTACAAATATATTCTATGGGTATCAAGAAAGTTATTTGCTTGAGAATATATGTAAAACTCATCTACAGATGGCAAACTTCACTTTTGATGTTTTTGTAGGTGACTTTATAAGATCACTTTGCTCAGGTGGCAAACTGATTCTTTGCCCTCGTGAATATTTATTGAATCCAGAGCAGCTTTACAATATAATTCAAACAGAGAAGGTTGAATTTGCGGAGTTCGTTCCTGCTGTTATAAGACATCTAGTTCAGTATATGAAAAGAGCAAACAAAATAATTGATAGCATGAAAGCACTTGTAATAAGTTCTGATAGCTGGAATATGAAAGAATACTTTGAGTTTAAAGAATACTTTATTGAAGGTACAAGATTTATTAATGCCTATGGTGTTACAGAGGTGACAATTGATAGTACATTTATTGATTGTGATAAAATTCAGGAGGATAGTCAAGGGTTTGTACCTATTGGGAGACCATTTCCAAATACAGAGCTTTATATACTTGACAAGGAACTTAATCCAACTCCTATTGGTATAGCAGGTGAACTTTGTATAGGTGGCAAGGGGGTTGCAGCAGGATATCTGAACAGATCTGAATTGACAGCAGAGAAATTTGTAAGGAATCCGTTTAAGAAAGACCTTGATCCTTCGAAGCCTGAAGCATTTATGTATAGAACCGGAGATTTAGCATATTACCTTCCGAATGGAGTCGTTGGATTCCTGGGACGTATAGACAATCAGGTTAAAATCAGGGGATTAAGAATAGAAGTCGGAGAAATAGAGTCTGTTTTATCACAACATCCTATGGTTAAAGAAGCCGTTGTTCTAGCAAAAAAGGATCAATCAGGAGAAAACATACTTATAGGATATTATACGGAAAATATTAATAACACCATAGGACTTGAGGAACTACACGCTTTTATGAGAAATAAACTTCCTGAATATATGGTTCCGTCTGTATTTATAAAAGTTGAAGAATTTCTTCTCAATTCAAATGGTAAGGTAGACAGGAATGCACTTCTAGGACTTGATGCATCAATAAAGGGAAGCGTAAGAGATTATACTGAAGCACGTAATTATACAGAAAGAAAGCTTGTAGAGATATGGAAGAATGTTCTACAGATTGAAAAGGTCGGTATTAACAATGATTTTTTCAGTGTAGGAGGGCATTCCTTTATCGCAATTAAATTAATAGATAAAATAGAGAAAGAACTTAATTTTAGGATACCACTTACAGAGTTACTGGTTAATCCAACTATTCAACATCTGGCTAAAATAATTGATGGAAAGAGTGCTGTAGCTGATGACAGTCAGAGTCAGCATGCCATGAATATTGACTTTGAAGAAGAGGCAAGAATAGAGGGGAAACTTGGTTCGGATTGGTTTAATCCAAAAAGAATTCTCTTAACAGGGGCAACAGGAAGTATTGGAACAAATCTCCTTATTGATATTTTAAAAACATATAAATCAGCTGATATCTATTGTCTCGTACGGGCAGAAGACGATGCTGCTGCACTGAGAAAGATTGAAAATTCAATAAAGAGACAACTGCTCTGTGAGAATTACATAATGACAAGGATTGTACCTGTAATCGGGGATTTAGAGAAGCCGTTGCTGGGTCTTACAGAACAGAAATTTGAAGAACTATCAACTAGTATTGACATAATATTTCACAATGGGGCATTTGTTAATTTTGTATATCCATATTCAGTATTAAAGAAGGCAAATGTTTTGGGAACGATAGAAATCTTAAAATTGGCTGCAAGATCAAAAATTAAACCACTACATTATATATCTACGATTTCTGTATATGATAATATTCATCTGCCGGAAGATAAATCAGGTCAAGTCATAGCAATTAATGACGATACAGAGCTTATTCAAAACGAAGGCCTAAAAAATAATATTGGGTATACTCAGAGTAAATGGGTTGCAGAAAAAATTGTTCAGAATGCTAGAGAACAGGGGGTTCCTATTACTATTTACCGACCTGATACGGTGTCTGGTAACAGTGTAACTGGTGTATGGAATACAGGTGATTTTGCATGTAAAACAATAAGAAGTATGGCATTATCAGGGATAATTCCAAATAAAGATGTTTTTTATAATTGGATGCCAGTAGATTATGTAAGCAGTACAATTGTTTATCTATCTACTAAAGCCAACTCTATGAATAAGAATTTCAATATGGTATCCCCTTATACTTTTTCTATAAGTGAATTGGCAAGCTGGATAACATCACTTGGTTATCCAATAAAAAAAGTACCAATTAATAAGTGGAAAAAGCAACTAAAAGAGAAGATGAAATCTAAAAGTGAGCTTTCTGAAATACCTGCAGAAGTATTTGAAGCAGCTGAGAAATATGATCCTCATAAAGTGTTAAAATACATGTCGGACAATGTTAGACAAGGCTTGCAGGGCTCAGGAATAGAATGCCCTAAAATTAATAAAGAAATTATCAAAAAATACTTTGACTATTTTAATGAATGTGGTTTTATTGAAAAGCCTTAAAAAAAGGCTGTTGAGTATGTATATATTTGATTTTTATAGTATTGAAAGGATTGATTTTTTATGTTAAAAAAATGTTCACATTGCTTAATTCAGGAAGACAGAACTAATTTCATTATTGTTGGTTCAGATGGAATCTGTAATTTATGTAAAAGTAAGGAAAAAACTAAGGTTATGTCGTTTGAAGAAAGGAAAAAAATATTTGAGGAGATGATATATAAAGTAAAAGGGAAATATAACTATGATGGTCTGATTATGCTGAGTGGAGGCAAAGATAGTACTTATCTTGCTTTGCGATTAAAACGCGATTATAATCTAAACCTACTTGCTCTTACTATAGACAACGGTTTTGAGTACGAAGATACATTTATGACTTCAAAAAGTGTCTCAACTCAGTTAGGTATCCCATTGGTTACATTTAAACCGAGTTTTAAAGATGTAATCTCATATTATAAATTTCTTTTTACTGATAAAAAGTTATATAAGGATGATTGTAGCCAGATATGTTATTTATGTGGAGTTTATTTGAAAAAAGTGGCTTCGGACTTTGCAAAAGCTTTTAATATTCCTTTTGTTTTTACTGGATATGACCCAGAGCAAATTAATGTATATGGAGAAGCAGAGTCAATAGAAACTGACCCCAAAAGGATTATGTATCAAAGAAACCTGAGTAACAAATTGACAATAATGATGGATGATATACAGAAATATGTAAAAAGTATAGGCAGAGAGGATTTATTACCATTCTTTCAGATGCCAGATGCAAGTTTTATAAATTACTATCAATATTTTGAGTATAAACCAGTGGAATTTATGGAAGTTGTAAAAAAAGAACTGGGTTGGAGACCATGTAAGAAGTTTGAACATAATTATATTACTTCGGGGTGTAAATTAGGGATAGTGTTATTATATTTGGCCAAATTAAATGGTAAGCAGACCTATATTGAAAAGGGCTACTCATCTTTAATAAGAGATGGAGTAATAGATAGATCATTTATTGAAGAGAAATATGCTGATTCTGATAATCTTGAAGAAATAAAGACTATACTGAATAATTTGGAAATTGAACCTGAGGTAAGAGAGTATCTGTTGCAAACAATGATTGAGAAGAAGTGAATTTTGAAGTAGGCGAAAGGACTTTAATATTTAATATTTTATGCAACACCTAAAGATGGCAAATCAATATAACTTCATCTATTATGTTTAAATAAGGGCGGAAAAGCCGGGAGTAACAGAAGTGTTATTTCTTGCTTTTTATGCCCTTTTTCAGGAGGAAGTATGAAAAAGCCAACACGCACTTCGCAAATCAAGTGCCGTTCTTCTCCATTTCTGAGTAAGCGTCAAAAAGGTTCTTTCCCACTTTAGTTGAATTCTCCTTTTTAATATTGTATAATATTGTTAATACTCGATTTAGAAAGGCAACTGCTGTGGATGAATTTATAAAATTACTTGATCCTTCACTCAACTATGTAGAGCATATATTAAAGAATAATAAATGTATAATTACAGTTGAATCCAACCGTAAGGAAGCAATATGCCCATATTGTGGAATGTTATCGTCAAAAAAACATTCCATATATAAGAAAGAGTTTCAAGACCTCCCTATTCAGGATAATCAGTTTATAATTTTGATAAGGAATAGAAAAATGTTTTGTTCAAATCCGGAATGCAGTCATAAAACTTTTTCAGAGCGGTTTGATTTTATTGAATATAAAGCAAGAAAGACAAAACGTCTTATAGAAAAAATATTAAACTTGTCATCTAGGCTAAGTTCAGTTGCTGCATCTACAATGCTAAAAAATGATGCAGCAGTAGTCAGTAAAAGTACGATTTGCAGATTGATTAAAAAAAACACCTCGGGTAATAGATAAAAATAAAGTTTATAAGGTATGTATTGATGATTTTGCATTTAAAAAACGTTATTCCTATGGAACAATTATGGTTGATATTGAATCACACCGAATTATAGATTTATTGGATTCTCGGGATAAAGAGCCAGTAACTCAGTGGTTAAAAACATTTCCAAATCTTAAGGTTGTATCCCGAGATGGCTCTCTTACATACTCGTCAGCGATTTCAGCCTCTCACCTTGATGCGACTCAGGTAAGTGATCGGTTTCATCTGTTAAAAAATCTATCAGAAGCACTTGAAAAATATATGTTACGCCTTTTTCCAGCGAGATTGGAAATTCAAGTTAGAGAAATTTCAAGAACTCCTGAAATGCAAGCACTTTTATATACTAGAAATCGAGCTCAAAGAATTCGATTTGCGAAGAAAAAATATGAGGAAGGATTTGCAGTAAGTGAAATAGCACTTTTAATGCATGCCTCAAGTACTACGATTGGTAGATACTTGTTGGTTCAAGAAATGAGGAGACTTTATGTTTCATACGCCACCTCCGGAAATACATCTGCTGAATAATCAGAAAACAGCTCCATCGCCTCGGGAAACAGTTCACTGCTAAACTTCATGTATTTTTCGGTTTCCTGTAGGCTGTCATGCCCGAGATATATGGAGAGATAAGGTACTGAATCATCGATTTTTCTCCCGGCTTTTTCTGCAGCGGCAAAAGACCTGAAGACGAAAATATGACGAATGCAATGCAGGCAAGGACCACGTTCATGCTTTTTCCGTCCAGGATAAGATATATCCGCAAGATGGAGTATCTTCTCAAACCAGTGTTGGGCATCCTTTGGTGTCATTGATTCATCTTTTTCAAAAATAGGAAACAGCCAGGCATCTGGAACCCCAACGATTCCCATTGCCAGACAGTAACGTTCCAAAGTCTCAGTCAGTAAAGGATTCATCGGCACCAAACGCTGCTTGTCACCTTTTGTATACCTCATATTCAAGATTCCACCAATCAGGTCGACATCCTTCATCTTTAAGGCAAGCGTTTCTCCTATGTGGAGCCCACAGCCATACATGAGCCTAATGACCATGGGGAACTCAAAATGAATCAACGGATTCTTCTTTGTGTTTGAGACATCAAGGTTGTCTGCCTGTAGATATATCCGTTCCAGTTCCTCAGCTGAGAAGATATATGGGACATAGTCATCAGCGACCTTGGGTATCGGAGGAATGTAAGCAGTAATCCCGGTACTGTTAAGGTACTTTATAAAAATACGTATGACTATGACCTCATTTGCTATGGAACTGCTCTTTCCGTCCAAGGTATGAATCCAGTCATTAATCAGGATTTCTGATACGGACTTTTCATTTGTATATCCAGCTGCAAACGTATCAAAATTTGCAAGATAAAGACAGTCATGAGCATATGCGCTCTTACTGAGTGATGCTTTTTGCAAGGACAGAAAATCTTCAAGTTCTTTCCGGAAGGGGCTATTGAATGTTCTCATAGTCGCTGCCTCCCTTCCAGAAAATCTTTGAAACAACCGGAAGGTACAGGAGGCTTAATTGCATACTCGCGAAGCCTCTCGATATCAACCCTTGCATAGTGCTTAACGGCATCAGGGTCTGTATGTCCAAGAATTTTCCGTACTACATCGTATGACACCTGATTGTTTATCATTGAACTGGCCAGAGAAGAACGGAACACATGGGGACCATGTTTCTTATCAATGATATTTATGCCAGCTTTACCGAAATATTTGTTAGTCTCGAAGCGGACTACTGAAGCAGTTATCTTCTCGAACGGGGCATTTGCCCTCAGGAATACATAAGGCTTACCCGATTCCGGCCTTCCGTTCTTAAGATAATCAGCTAATGCAGTTTTTACCGCCGGGATCATGGGAAGGACAAGAGGCTCACCCGTCTTTTCCTGTGTAATACTGATAGTGTCGTTACCGAAGTCAAGCGACGAAAAAGTGAGGTTTACTATATCGCCAGATCTCATACCAAGCCGAGTTGCGAGAAGCAGCATGGCAAAATCGCGTTTCCCGATTTTGGAGTTAGTATCTATCGTTTCCTCAAAACGTTTGATTTCATCTTCTGTATAGGTAGTCGGAAGGTGGAACGCTCTCTTAAAATGAGGTATGATCGTTGAGAAATCATGATTTGTCAGACTGGCACTATTCAGATACCACAGAAACATCCTGATAACAGCCCATCCGTCTTTGTTGTTCTGCATGAGGCATGCCTTGCCGATGATAGCAGCGTCCACATCCCTAAGATGATGGCATCCAAGGAATTCGAGATGGCAATAGAATTCCTCGAAGAAAATATCTCTTTCCACTGATTGTTGATTCCCTGTTTCCATCATCTCTACATTTCTGCAGATATGCATCCATCAATGATGTGTAGCTTTCGGGCAACGGGGTGAGTTCCGGTTTTCGCTGGATTTGATACTTATCAACACAGTAATCATCTAAACGATGAATGACTGTGCTAATACATTGCCGACTACCTTTGCTGAGCACATGCGTTGAAAGATAATCATCAATAAATCTCTGACCGACAAACGGGTCATAAGTGACAATGTCATTCGCAATCATATATCGCTCAAGCTGATTCAACTTCCGGCGATAATTATTGATGGTATGATTTCTGTAGGCCTTGTCCTGAAGTTGTTTCAGTAGACCCTTCTTCAATGAATCAAACGACTGGCATCCGTATTTCATAACTGTCTCCTTTCACAACAGAAATATTAAGGTACATTTCTATTGTAATAGGGGGCAGGATTATTTGAGAAGAATGGTGAAAATTCAGCAGTTATACAGCCTGTGCAGAATCTCCTTGAATAATTATACATCTGGGATAATGAGCCTTATTCGAGAACTGGAATAAGGCTCACACGAGACACAAGTGGGATGAAGCGCTCAAATTTCTTTCTCCAAAAGATAGAGAAAACTCTGTAGCCCTCCAAGGTAAACGGTATTGTAATCGACTGTTTGATATTGAGTGCGATTTGCAAAACCTAAGTCCTGATGAGCGCTATCAAAAACGTCATGAACTGGCAAAGCCTGTGCTTGAAGAGTTTTTTGTATGGCTAAAATACTTAAGCCCTGCGACCAAAACAGGTTTAGGACAAGCAGTTTCTTAGCAGAGCGTTCCATCAAGCCATTTGTGATAGACAGGAAAAACTTTCTTTTTGCTAATACACCGCGTGGAGCCAAGGCAAGCGCTGTGATTTCCAGTATCATAGGATCGCAAAAGAGAATGGTCAAAATCCTTATGCTTATCTAGTTTATATTTTCAAGAACGCCCCCAAATTGGGATATTCTCAATAATATTAATACACTTGAACTTTTGCTTCCATCTAACGTGCCAGAATCATGTAAGACTGCTGCTCGTTAGGGTTTGTCAAGGTGGTCTTTGTTTTGATGCTTACAGTTCTTATTTAAAAACAGACCTATTCAAAAATCAGAAATGGAGAAAATGCAATATGACAGGAGAAAGAAGCGTTCCTAATTACAGAACCAGGAATATGATCTCAAAACAAAGAAGTTTGCGGTAATAAAGATAAACAGAAAGCTTTTTTCATACCAAGCGGAGAAGCTTCCCTGGAACGGCTGGAAGAAGCAGATTCCATTATGGAAATATTGATGTAGAAGAAGTAGCAATTTTGGGCTACCATGATTGAAAGGCTCATAGAAAGTCTGAAACTATTGGATGCAGAGGAATTTAAATTGATTACAGCTCTATTTTATAAAGGTAAAAGTGAAAGAGAATATGCAGAGCAATGCGGTATTTCAAGGACTACATTGCAATATAGAAAATATCGGATTTTAGAAAAACTTAAAAATAATTTATAAAATTTTTCGTCCAACCCTCTCATTTAACGTGGAAGTAAGTGAGGGGGTATTTTTATCCGCTCAAAAGTACATTGATAATTTTATATCCGATTTCACAGATACATTAGCTGATGAGCCTGAGAAGGACAAGCGACAAAGGAAGATGCGCCAGGACCACCTGTAAAGTTAGAATACAATCCATGCAAATGGATTTTTCTCTTGGGAAAAAGATTTTATTGAAGTCTTAGCTATAGATGGAGTAAAAACTTCGCCTGAAGCTATGAACTATGTTTATTCTTTTCTGATTATATAATAGAGGGAACAATAAGGTGCGAGCGAATCCATCTGGTCTGAAAGCAGTAGAGCGGAACTTTTATTCCGTACAGTTTTGCTGTTTCGCAATGACCTCATCAGCCTACAATGATACTTCTGCCCAGCCATAAATATCAAATTGGGGGCAGCCTGCGGAGATCCCGGAGGAGGTGAGAATCCTATGATGAGGTTAACTGACCCCAGTTTGTGAAATCGCCCTAATGCCTTGAGAAAGGTTGGCACTGGGGAAGTTGTGTCAAATACAGTGCTTATATCTTAAAGGAAACTGACTTAATGTCAGAAGCCATAGGGATTACAAAAGAAAGTTATTACCTGATTTATCGGTCAGTAACTGACTTTGCTTTCTCTCTGCTTTTCGCAGTGCGATTACAGTGGGAAAAGTAATCCCTATTTTTGTGATATTAAGCATATTAAAGATGACATGGAGAGGAGCATAAAGATGGAATTTGATATATATAAAATTGGAGCTGAAGCCGCAAAAGAACATAGAATGTCAAAGGAGCAATCTAGACAGGAAGTGCAGTACAAGATGGCACTCAAGATGCTGCAGATATTGCTCCGAAGAGGAATTGTGACAGAAGAGGAATATGAAAAAATAGATGATTTGAACCGACAATCATTTTCTCCGCAACTCGCAAAAGTATATGTGTAAAAACACTTGATTTCAGAAAAGGTTTGGAGTATTGTGTGTTGCTGACAAGGAAAATTTATTTCTGGAAAGGAGGAAAAATCATATGGCAAAAAAGGTAATGAAGATTGAACCTGTGAGGCAAAAAGTAATACAGCAATTAAGACCGAAAAGACGAGTATGTGCTTACTGCAGGGTCAGTACTGATTCCACCAAACAGCACAATTCCTATGTTGCCCAAGTAGAATACTACAAGACATATATCGAGAAACGGAAAGATTGGGAATTTGCAGGGATTTTTGCGGATGAAGCAAAAAGCGGAACACAGGTCAGAAAACGAGAAGAGTTCTTGCGGATGATGAAAGAATGTGAAAATGGAAATATTGACATCATCATTACAAAATCCGTTACACGATTTGCAAGAAATACCATCGACAGCATCGAAGCCATAAGAAAATTAAAATCTCTCGGTATCGCCATATATTTTGAGAAAGAGAACATCAGTACCATTTCGGAGCAGAGCGAACAGATGCTTACAATACTAAGCTCTCTAGCGCAAGGGGAATCGGAAAACATATCGCAAAACATTCGATGGGGAATACAAAAAAGATTCAAAGATGGTAGCTTCAATCTTACTTGCGTTGCTTACGGCTATACCAAAAATCAAGATGGAGAACTAATCATAAAGGAAGATGAGGCGGCTGTTATCCGCAGGATTTACCGTGAATATCTAAACGGAAAAGGCTCATATGTAATAGCAAGGGATTTGACAAAAGATAATATACCGCCTGTCAGAACTGCTGAAAAATGGAATGACTGCGTAGTGAAAGATATTTTACATAATCCAATATATGAAGGTGATCTGATACTACAGAAAACCTATACAACTGAGGTACTCCCTTACACGAAGAAAATAAATCGTGGAGAGATGCCTCAGTTTTTTATTAAAGACAACCATGAGCCAATAATCACCAGAGAACAAGGTGAAATGGTGAGAGAAATCTTGGAATACAGAAGAAGCCAAATGGGTATGGATGACAGCGGTAAATATCAAAACCGCTATAAATTCAGCAGTAAGATAATGTGCAAGGAATGCGGAGGAATTTTCCGCAGACAGAAAATATACATCGGAAAGCCTTACGAAAAAATCCAATGGAGCTGCAAGAATCACATCGAAAACAGCAAAATCTGCAGAACAAAACCTATCAGAGAGGATGCCATTAAAGCTGCATACCTAAAAATGTGGAATAAGCTCTCAAGCAACTATACCTTAATACTGAATCCGCTGCTTGACTCCCTTAGAAATTTAAGAGTGAGCAAAGAGCAGGAAGAAGAAATCGAAAACTTAAATAACAGAATCATGGAATTGACGGAGCAGAGCCATATCCTTAGCCAAGTAGTACAAAAGGGATATTTGGACTCTGCTGTTTTTATACAGAAGCAAAATGCACTTAATGTTGAAATCGAGGAAATAAAGAAAAAGCGTAACAGTCTCCTTGATAACAACGGATTTGAAACAGAAATAGCCGGAACCGAACGGCTTCTGGAGATTATAAAATATAATCCTAAAATAATGGATGCATATGATGAAAATCTATTTTTACATACAGTAAACAAGGTACTAATCGGGAACAGCGGAGAGATAACCTTTCGGCTGATTAATAACTTAGAATTAACCGAGTATGCAGATAAGGGTGGTGGCAAAGCATGATGCAGAGGCATATGCCGATTGGCTACAAAATGGTGAACGGCAATATAGAAATACAGGAAGAACAAGCTGAAATTATAAAAAGAATATTTATGGATTACATCAATGGAAAATCAATGATTGCCATTGCAAAAGAGCTGACTGCAAAGAATGTTCTCAATGCCAATAAAAAGCCAAATTGGAATCATGGATCAGTTGGAAAAATACTGCAAAATGTCAAATACCAAGGCGATACCCTTTATCCCAAACTCATAGAAAAAGATATATTTACAAAGGCTCAGCAGAGAAGGACAGCCAAAGAGGCTGAGCTTGGGAGAACACAGCAGATTTATGCCATGCGGAACCAGACAGTTTTCAGTGGAAAAATCAGATGTGGAGAATGCGGTGAACCTTATAGAAAATATATCGAACATGCAGGAAAGCCATCAGAAAAAATAAAGTGGAAATGTAAAAAATATATTTTTCAAAATAGCGTTTGCTGTAAAAATCAATTTTATACTGATAGCCAACTAATGGCCATATTTATAGCTGCCACAAATGAGCTTATAAAGAAGAAGTGGCTGCTGGAAAAGGTACCTAAGAAGAAGCCACTGAAAATGACACTTGAACTCAGACAGACAGAAAACCGAATAAAAGAACTGGAACAGGAAGAACTCTTTTCCTCACTTGAACTTGCAGAACTGGTTTTCAAGCGGGCAGAGCTTATATATAAAGTTTTGAAGATAGATGATCATAAAAGCAATACTGAGAAAATAAAAGAAGCATTAGCCGGTATAGAAAAAATAACCGAATTCGAGGAAGAGCTGTTTGAAACCATCATAAAACAAATTACCGTATATCAAGATAGCAAAGTAGATGTGGAATATATAAACGGAACAATTATATCAACGAGTTTAGAAAACAAGGGAAAGGATGAAAAGCATGGCAGTTACGAAAAAGACAGTAGCAATAATACCGCCTCAAATAAAATACGACAGGCATGTAAGAGTAGAGCAGAAAAAGCTTAGGGTAGCAGCCTACTGCAGAGTAAGTACCCTGCTTGAACAGCAGGAAGGCAGCTATGAAGCACAGGTCGATTATTATACAGAAAAAATAAA
This sequence comes from Bacillota bacterium, assembly GCA_023415055.1. GTDB lineage: Bacteria > Bacillota > Clostridia > Lachnospirales > Lachnospiraceae > Mobilitalea. Next base: position 15,867 of record JAEZLZ010000074.1, read on the forward strand.
CAGCAATCCCAACTGGAAATGTGCCGGAATATTTGCCGATGATGGCAAAAGTGCAACACAAACCAAAAAGCGTGACGATTTCAATGTAATGATAGAAGCCTGCATGGCAGGAAAGGTAGATTTAGTACTAACAAAATCAGTTAGCAGATTTGCGAGAAATACCGTAGATGCACTGCAATACATAAGAAAGCTGAAAGAAAAGAATATCCCCGTAATATTCGAAAAAGAGGGAGTAAATACAATGGAAAGCGGCGGTGAGCTGCTTATCACAATCCTGAGCAGTCAGGCACAGGAAGAAAGCAGGAACATCAGTGAAAATACACGCTGGGGATTAACAAGACGGTTTGAAAACGGAATCATATCTGTCAATCATACAAAATTTTTAGGGTATACCAAAGACAAAGATGGAAACCTTGTGATAGTGCCGGAAGAAGCTGTTATAGTGAAACGGATTTTCAGAGAATATCTGGAGGGCAAAAGCATAATCCAGATAGCCAAGGGACTAGAAGCAGACAGAATCAAAACAGTAACAGGACTGGAGCACTGGCATCCCGGAACAATTGATGGAATGCTCTCCAATGAAAAATTCTGCGGAGATGCCTGTATGCAAAAAACCTACACCGTAGACTTTCTGACAAAGAAGAAAGTAAAAAATGATGGGTATGCTCCGCAATACTATATAGAAGATAACCATGAGGCAATTATACCGAAGGAATTATTCCATCAGGTTCAAGTGGAAAAAGCCAGAAGGGCAAGCCTTAATAAAGCTACAGTAACCAGAAAAGCAAACAAAGCGAAAAAAGAAAAGAGCAAATACAGCTCCAAATATGTACTGACCGAACTTCTGGTATGTGCAGAATGCGGTCATGCTTATCGCAGACAGACCTGGTCAAAATATGGACAGAAAACAGCAGTATGGCGGTGCGAGGATAGGCTGAAAAGCGGAACAAGCTCCAAATGCAAAAACTCCCCCACATTGAAGGAAGAACAGCTCCACGATGCTATCATGAAAGCCATCAACAAAGTAGTAGAAAACAACGGAGACTTCATAGGAACATTCAGGGAGAATGTTATCAGGGTTATAGGAAACTATAGCACTCAAGGGATAGCAACAGAATATGATGACCGAATCGAGGAACTGCAAAAGCAGATGCTGAAGCTCATCGAAGATAACGCAAAACAAGGAGCTGTAAGCGATGATTTTGACAATGCCTACAAACACATATCAGAGCAGATAAACGAACTAAAAAAGGCAAAAATACAGCATATACAAACACAGAAAAAGGCAGAGAACTATCAGCAAAGAGTGGAGGCACTAGACAAAGCCATAACCACGGTAAACCCACAAGTGCGAGACTTCGACCAAGAGCTTGTGAAAAGGCTCATTAGCTCAATCAGAGTCTCCAAAGGAATGAAAATAGAAATACAGTTTCATTCGGGGATTGTAATGACGGAGGAAGTGGACTGCTATGAGGATTAAAATGGAAGGCACACTATGTGAATTTTAATAGGAATCACCATTACCGTAACTGCCAGTACAGCAGCTGCGGTTTTTCTATGTCTATCAGCAACACTTTGTGCTTGTAGCAACTGTTTTTAAATCATTATGAATAGAAATTGGAGGGAGAAGATGACAACAGAAGAATTATATGAATTACAGGAAGATGGAAATCTCGGATATGCCTGTGTATATAAAAAAGGCGATAATGGAATTCACACTGATTATATGTTTCCGATGACTGCAGAGAACATTGCAAACTTTATCGGAAAGAATGCTTATACAGCAGATAAGATTATCATGACAGATATGTGTGACAGGCTGATTTGTGAATCTATATATGGCGGGTTTATAATGATCTGTCCAAATCAGAAACTATGCAGAGATATTATTCCTCATTTGGCACCCATACAGCAGGGAGAAATAGAACCAAAGGACTTCCCCATCGCAACCAGAGAAGAAATGGAGGAATTATGGCATTCAGAAGAAGAGGCAGTGATGCAGGCTGAGTTTCGGATGTTGTAATTTGTAAAACCTATTCTTGATTGAGGACATTGTTTATTCCATTAAATTGAGGTGCAAAAAATAATGTGTTTATGGCTTTCATGATGAATAATAACAATTATGAGTGTTCAAGAAAAACAAAAGTTTTACTTTCTGTGGAATAAAATAGAAAGGGTTTTAATGATAATTCTTAACACAGAAAAAAAGAAAGAAAATGGCTCTTAATTATATATAATACAGTCAGAATTCTGAAAATTTGAAAGATAATAATTATAGGCCACTTTACAGATTATAAGTTAGGTTATGTAGTTTGTTACAATCGAGGTCAATGAAATTACAAAAACAAAATTAGCAGGTTAGCAAAACATCGACATATGGACTGGAAAATCTTATACTAATATCAGATTAAAAACTTTAAGAGGTGAAATGAAATGGAAAATAATTTTTTTAAACAGGTAGGAGATAATATTCAATCTGTATTGGTGGAGAAAAATGTTTCACAACAATATCTAGCGGATAAATTAAATATATCTAAACAGGTTATGAGTAAAATCATCTTAGGAGCAAAGGCGATTAATGTTGCCGAAATTGCACAGATTGCATCAACTTTAAATGTGCCGGTAGGTAGGCTATTAAACAATAATGGAAATCAAAGAGTAGAACACAATTTCTCTTTTATGGATCGTGTGAAAAACGAAAAGACAAAAGAAAATATTGAATTTATAAAAACAGTTATCGACCAAATCATTATGTTAGAAGATTACGCCAATGCTAAATAGCAAATTAGACAATAAAACAATTGAAAATATATTATCACCTAAATGTGCAAAAGAACAAATAAATAAGTTGATTTCTGATGGTATTGCTGAAGTTTTAGATAAATCAAAACTTGATGATATAGAAAAATTAATAATTACCATTCTTTGCTCAATTTCAAACAAATCCCCCCTCTCCCCACTTTTCACGTTTGTGTGATTTAACAGTCTAAAATTACACGTTTCCGAGAAGAGAGTTGTAAAAACGAGGCGAAAGATTAAAAATATAGAAATTTCATTAAAAAATCAGATACATACTTACAGAATTTTATGAAAATAGTATTGCCATTTATTACTTTAATACACTCTGCATATTTCCAATAATATTTCAGAAGAAAATAGGGGTTTACTAATAACGAAAACTCGATAGAGATTGTATAGTATTCTTTATTTCTTAATCTACTCTTCCCTATTGGCAGAAGTTTTATTTTAAATCGAATGGGAATAATTTTGCAATATTTATGCAAAATTGTATAACAAATTTGACTTGTGCGTATAATATTAGTATAATTTAATTGTGATTTTGCATTAAAATTGCAGAATGGAGATAAAAAATATGATTTTAGAATTCAAGACTAAGAATTATAAGTCTTTTGTTGATGAAGCTGTGTTTTCTATGACAGCAGCACCTAAACAAAAGGGGCTAGATTATAGCTTGCTAGTTAAAAAGACAAAAGGGAAAAGTGTAAAGGGACTGTGCTCTTCAGTTATATATGGACCGAATGCATCAGGTAAAACTAATATTATTGGTGCCATGGACACTTTTAGAGCTATTGTTCTTAGGGGTCATATCCGAAATTCAGAAGATCAATCTTCGCCGAATCAAGCTTCAAGTGCATTAGAATTGATACCTAATAATATGGAAAAATGTTCTGAGCCTGTTTTATTCTCTATAGATTTCATTGAAAATGATTTGTTGATTCATTATGAAGTGAGCTTGGACTTAGGATGCTTTTTAGATAACGAATACACAAGGAAGGTATTACGAGAAGAGCTTCACGTAAATAATGAAAAGATATTCGTCAGGGATGACAAGTTGTCCTTTGGGGATTTTAAGAATATAAGCCGATTCTTAGCTGATAACATTTATAGAAATGAGGATAGCATCATTGAAATATCAAAGAACAGTTTAAATGATGAAGAGCTGTTTTTGATGAATGGGTTTAAGCTGATAATTAGCCAAAGCTTTGTTAAGCTGATCACTAATTGGTTTACAAACAAGTTCATGGTTATCTATAGAGCGGATTCACTACAACTTATCAAACGATTTGTCGACCCACAAAAACAGACTGTTTATGTTGAAACGACAACAAATAATGCAGCAAAGCTGTTTGGGATCAATTCAAATGCACTAGGATATGTAATAAGCGAAAATGAGGCTGATGCAAAGCTATGCTCAATATTTAAAAACACGAAGGATCAAAAAAATGCAATTGTTGCTGCAGAAATATTTGAATCATACGGAACGATTCGTTTCGTAAACATATTTCCTTTAGTAATAAGAGCTATTTTGACAGGCGGTACTTTAGTAGTTGATGAATTTGATGCATCAATTCATCCGATGGCGCTAATGAGCATAATAAATGTATTCCACAATGATGAGATTAACGTAAATAATGCACAGTTGATTTTTAATACTCATAATCCGATATTCTTAAACTCCAACATCTTTAGAAGAGATGAGATAAAGTTTGTAGAACGAGATGATGGCAACAATAACAGTGTATTATACTCCCTGTCTGATTTTGGAACTACTGGCGAAAAGGGTGTTAGAAAGCACGAAGACTACATGAAAAACTACTTTGTCAGCCAATACGGTGCGATAAAAGATATTGATTTTACACCAATCTTTGAGGAATTAATCTCGAGAGAAAGAGAGGTGTAGAATGGCAAAATTAAAGCAAACGAAGAAGTACTATTTTAGTGTAGAAGGCGAGACTGAACAATGGTATTTAAAATGGCTTCAAAGTCTCATAAATGAAACTCCAGAATCTGTGTTTAAGGTTTCCTTTGATTGCCCTGTTCAAAAGAATCCCTTAAAACGTGCCAAATCAATTGTCGTGACAGGGAAAACTGATATATATCATATTTCTGATTATGAAAGTGATGAAGATGTTCATGTAAGAGAATTCAGAGAAACAATGGATAACATGAAACAAGCAAAAGATTTAGGTAAGCAGATAAACTATAAATTTGGGTATTCAAACCTAACTTTTGATTTATGGATTGTATTACATAAGTCAAACTGCAATGGTTCATTAGCTCATAGGAGATTGTACTTGCCGCATATTAACCGTGCATACGGTGAAAATTTTGAAAATATGGATGAATACAAACATGAGTACAATTTTAAAAGAATCCTGAGCCAATTGACTTTGCAGGAAGTAAGAGATGCCGTTGAACGTGCTAAACATATCATGAAAACAAATGCAGAAAACGGATATGTTTTGCAAGAGTATAAGGGATACAGGTATTACAAAGAAAATCCTTCTTTAGCAGTTTGGGAAGTTATTGAAAGAGTCTTGGTAGAGTGCGAATTGGTTTGATTAAGGCTATTCCGAAGTAGCTAAAGTAATAAAGTAGTATATTCGTTTTGGAAAGACTACCCTTGCGGTCCTTGGCAGAACCACCAGCCAAACCCAGTGAATGTTTTGAAGGAGGGATGTCTCATGATTAAAAAAGGCATAAAAGAACTGATAAAAAACACCCATGTTTCAGGTGTTGCTGTTAATTTTGGATTTATTGGTCTAAGCATTTCTGGGGGTTCTTCCAAAGCGAATATGCTATCTTAGAAATTTGAGTTATTAATTACTTTCATTACATATTTGCTATAGTTGGTGATTGCTTGTGATGTTTTAATCAAATTAAAGCAAAATGACGATTTCTGTAACTGAAAATATAAGTTGAGGTTTTTCTTTAATTTACTAAAAGAATAGCTGATGGACTTTAAAAATATTAAATAATTGAATCTATAGACCGTGAGGAGGTGTTGCAATGGCTATTCATATTAAAAACCTAGAAATTGAACATTTTCGAGGAATCCATCATCTTGCTGTTGAAGAATTAAATCATGTAAATATAATTGCTGGAGACAACAATAGCGGGAAAACCAGTGTATTGGAAGCATTGTTGCTTTTACGCAACCCGAATGATTTTACCAATATACTTCGACTTGCTAGGATGAGAGATACAAACGTCTTCTTTAATGGGACTCCTTTATACGAAAGTTTTATTAATTTATTCCCTCAAGATACTTCAAAAATGGAAATAACACTAAATGCAATATGCAAAGGTGACCAAGTAGCATATAAGCTACTTGGTGAGCAGAAGAAAATCATGATGGAACCAGAAGATGTAATTAAAAAAATGTATCCTTTAAAAAGAAGCCACTTGTTGCGTAACATGGACTCTGATATGGTGGAAGCGGATGCATTTAGTGGAGAGCTGATTTACGAAGTTGCAGGACATGTGGAACGGCAGGATGTTGAAATTGATGCTTATGCAACCACTTCAGGAAGAGAAATCAAGCGAAATAATTATATAAATATTGTTTATCTTTCTCCAACAGCTCATATTGGCGGAACTGTTTTCACACGCATTCTACGCAATGTTGCTTATAAAGAAATTTGCTTGAGTGAGCCCTTCTGCTAAAAATGGACACTAATTCGTGATCATATCTCCTGTTTTCTTAGTAATCCTGCATTCTTGATTTCATTTGATATTAAGGTAAATATTTACATGCAATTCTCAGACTAATCCTATTTTAAATGCTATTATAAAAAATGTTAGGCTACAATTTTATTGAATAACCGCTTATATTTCTTAGGTGGCATCCATCCACATTTTGAATGACGTCTTTGACGGTTATAATAAACTTCTATATATTCAAATATAGCCTGTTTGGCTTCTTGCCTTGTTTTAAACCGATAAAAATTGGTACACTCACATTTCATATTACTAAAGAAGTTTTCTGCTACAGCATTGTCATATGGATTACCTTTACGACTCATACTAGGGATTATTTTATGCCCTGAAAGCAAGTCCTGGTATGCATTTGAGCAATATTGGCTTCCCCTATCTGAGTGGAAAATCAAGCCATGCCGAGGCTTTTCAAGGTTTATTGCCATTTCCATTGCTCTAATAACCAGATCCTTTGTAATGCGGTCTCCCATTGCATAGCCAACGACATCTTTAGTACAGAGGTCTTTAACTATCGCAGTATATAAC
>JAEZLZ010000106.1 GCA_023415055.1 Bacillota bacterium
ATACATGCTTTACCCATTTTTTCTGTGTATGGTTTCTTATCCTTTTCAATCACTTTAGTATAGTGATAATCATGGATTAGTGTTATCTGCTCTTTTTTCCAGATACGCCACCCCAAAAAACTAAAAATCAACCCTATTAGTAACAGAATTACTAATTCAAACATATATATACCTTCTATTTTATCCATTAGTTTAATAATTCTTCTATATTTAAATAACTCAAATTCAGATATTTAATGGTATTGATAGACGCATTGACAATAGTCTGAAGCGAACAAAAAGAATGCTTGTCATTGCTTTAGCTAAGAGGAAATTAGCTTTTTCAAGCTGTGTATGACCTTTTATATCAAACCAAGTATGCCATACAAGATAGTTGTTAAGGTATTTTGTAGCCACACCATTAAACTTATCCATGAACTTCTTAAGTTCCGTATAATAATTATTGATTCTTTGAATGTTGTAAATACCCTTTTTCTCTTTACCTGATTTTAGCTGTATCAACTGAATATTTTTACTTTTAGCAAATCTAACATAAGCATTCATTTTATCCGTACAAAGAGTTGATTCAGAGCAGATTTTTCCATCATAAACAGTATGTAAATTCTTAGTTGCTTCTATAATACCATTCAGCCTTGTTTTTTCAGCAGGTTGCTGGAGGGCATTCAGGAGCTTATGTCTCCATGCAAAAGCTGTATTACGGTGAATACCACAAATATTCGCAGATTTACATACAGAAAATCATTCAACATACATTTAGCGAATGATTCCCAAATACTAAGATTCTTGCGTGTTCCGGATGCAACTGAGTTAGATAATACAGTAAAGGATTTTCCACAGTCCTTACAGACATAACGTTGTTTATCAATGGTTTTGTTTCCGTCTTTATCAGCTTTGTAAACATGACCATTTCTTGAAATATGACCAATACTACCACAATGAGGGCATACGAATCCAGATGTAAAGCGTTCATCTTTGACAAATTGCTCAAAATCGTTATCAATAGGTAGTTGATATGAAATCATTGAGGATAGCTTTTTCTGTTCTTGTGGTGAAAGCTGAGTATACAGCGTTCCTTTTACAATGTGCGCCCAGTATGGGCGCAATCTTATGGGTTGAAGTCCCTAGTCTGCCCTAGTAGTGGGAAAGACATAGCCAATGGCAAGGGTGTCGTGAGCGATTGCGAATCTGAAGGAAGCCGAGCAGCAATGCAGAAGCGTCCGCTCATTCAGAAAACTAGGAGTACCAACAGTGGTTGACCGAGTGTTCCAACAGGCAATTACACAAGTACTTTCTCCGATTTATGAAGAGCAGTTTTCTGAGAATAGTTATAAGCGAAAATGAATGCAAAGTTAAAAGAGCTCACATCAAGAAATAATGGACGGGGTAACGAATACAGAGCATTGAAATTGACACGATTTATAAGAGGAAGGGTAAAGCAGATATGAAAAGTATGCTAAGTAAAACAGACGAATGGTTACGTCATAGAATAAGGTGCATCTTTTGGAATCAATGGAAGAAAGTCAAAACGAAATTTAGTAACCTTAAGAAGTTAGGTGCGGAAGAAGAAAAGGCATGGATATGTGCTAATATGCGAAATGGCGAATGGTATTGTAGTGGCTATTTTGTGTTGCAAACCGCATTTAACAATAAGAAGCTCCGAGAATTAGGATTTCTATCACTCACGGAGCAATATTTGAAAATCTGTGAAAACTAGAGAAGCGCCGTATACGGAACCGTATGTACGGTGCTGTGGGAGGTCGGTAGATAAAATAATTATCTACCGCCTACCCGATTTATAAGGGTATTATAACACACTAAAAAAGAACTCGCAAACAAACGTTCTGAATATCAACAAAATGTTGTGACAAAGCCTAATTAAATATAGCATATTCCTAAATAACGTACAGGGTATAAGTAAAGAATGGAGAAGATACATATGAAATCAATTAAAACAAGACTTATATTGGTCATTGTATTAACGTCAGTTTTGGCCACTATTGTGATTGGAGTATTTAGTATCACTACTTCAAGGAGAATTGTCAATGAGCACGCTGAAAAGATAATACAAATAACTTGTGAAAATAAAAGCAAACAAATTAATGGAGTGATTACAAGAATTGAACAATCCGTGGATGTATTGTCAGAATTTGTTTTAAGCCAGATGAATTTAGAGAGCTTTAAAACAAGCGATGCCTATGTTGAGAATATATCACAAGAATTGAGTGCTACATTAAAGATGTTTGCAATGGAAACAGAAGGAGCTTTCACAGCATATTTGCGTTATAATCCCGAATTTACAGAGCCAACCTCAGGTCTTTTTATCAATCGTGAATCCCTTGATGCCGAATTCCAGAATTTAGTGCCAACAGATTTTACGGCCTATGATAAGACAGATCTTGGACATGTTGGCTGGTACTATATACCCGTTGAAAATAAAAAGCCAACTTGGATGAATCCATATTTAAATGAGAACCTCAATAAAGTGTTAATCTCATATGTAGTTCCATTGTATATGGAAGATGAATTAATTGGTGTGGTTGGTATGGATATCGATTTTTCCCAATTGACAACGGTCATCGACCAAACATCTATCTATGATACTGGATATGCATTTTTACTAAATGCAGACAATACAGTAGCTTATCATAAGTCACTAGAAATGAATTCCTCTCTTTTGGATGTTTCTAATGGTGAGTTAGCTCCTTTAGTAGAAACATTGCAGGACTCTTCAAAGGAAAATGAAATTCTTCCTTATACCTATTGTGATGAATTAAAAGATATGACTTATGTTAATCTTGACAATCAAATGAAATACGTATTATCAGCACCTCACTCAGAAATCATTGCACAGTCGACGGGATTAGTATATGACATCGTCTATACAATTATCGCTGTCATTATCTTCTCAATTGCGATAGGGTTTATTGCAAGCCTAAGAATTACAAGACCAATAAAGAAATTAACTCAGATGATTCAAGACATATCTAATCTTGATTTTCGTAGCAATGAGCAAACATCAGTTTTGTGTCAAAAGGATGAGATTGGAAGAATGGCACAAGCTGTGTTGCACATGCAAGATACGCTGCATGACATGGTAAACCAGATTTCGGAGGTAGAGAATAGTGTACTTACAAATGTTGGTGAACTAGATGTAATTATGAAGGAATACAGTGATGGAGCAGAAGATAGTTCAGCAGCTACCCAGCAAATAGCAGCAGGAATGGAAGAAACATCAGCAAATATTACAAGTATTACAAGTAATATCGGTGAAGCAAGTGAAAAAGCAGAAAATATTCTAAAGCTGTCAAAGATAGGGCAAGAAGAATCAAAGAAAATTCTAGAACGTGCAAAAGAGTTAGCTAAAACAACGGAAGTATCGAGTGATAAGACTCGCTCCATGTATGAATCCATCAAGCAAAAGATGGAGATTGCTGTAGAACAATCAACTGCAGTAGCAAAGATTAATGAACTCACTGACGCTATAAAACAAATTTCTTCACAGACGAACCTATTAGCATTGAATGCGAATATCGAAGCTGCCAGAGCAGGTGACGCTGGAAGAGGTTTTGCTGTTGTAGCAACAGAAATAGGTGTACTAGCTTCTCGGACATTAAGGGCAGTAGAGAATATCAATGGCATAGTGGGTCAGGTACATGAAGCAGTATCAGGATTAACCGACTGTATTGATCAGTCAATGAATTTTTTTGAATCTCTGATTCTAAAGGATTATAAAGAGTTTCATGGAGTAAGCAATCAGTATCAGGCGGATGCAGAAGCATTTTTGAATGGGATGAAAAAAATTAATTCAGTAGTTCTTATATTAAATGATAACGTCGATGGCATTTTTACAGCAGTTAAGGAAATTGATGCTACAATTAATCAGACTGCGGAGGGTATTAACTTAATTGCAGCAAAATCAGCTGAGACTGCACAACAGACAGTTAAGGGATATGAAGTAATTGAGAGTAGCAAAGAGAATATGAACAAATTACAAGATATCGTTTCAGAATTCAAGTTGTAATAAGGTTGAAAGTTAAATAGTAAGTAATAAGGTTATTAGATATGGAGGTAGTTCCGGAAACTATAAAAGCCAAAAAAAGCCAAGGTTTAGGAACGAAAAATTGCCTCATATTCACTTTTTTGTTACACCAGTTAAAGATGGTAGGTTACAAACCAGCAATCGATACAGCAGTTCTTAGTAGATTTATGGATGATATAAAAGTAAATAAAGTGACAGTTGAACTGGATCTGAAGAATAATGAGTAAATGCCATGCTCTATGTTATCATGTCTCAATATTAAAATCGAAAAAGCAAAAATCTTTTAACATTGCTTAAAAGAAGGCCATTATCTTGTAACTAACAAGAAGTGGCCTTCCGGTTTATAACCTATATACAGTAATATTTTTCGTTGAATATCCTTCCGGAGTAAGAGAGCTGTAAGAATTAAACATATAACCAGAACTTGTTTAATTAATTACATGACACCACAGGTACCTTTGTAACTATTTTGCCCTCACTACTTTTGTGCGAATCCGAATCCTTAATACAGGCTTCTAATATTGATTTAAGATTGCTAACGGCTATAGACTTATTTTCAAGGGCTATTAGAATAGCCTGTTTTGTTGCGTTTATCATAAGCATTTTGTACTAGTAGTCATGAAAAAGTCACATTCTTCTTTTTGAAACCGCGGAAATAGTATATAATAATTCTATACTGTTAGTTAATGTCGTTGATTAGGCGGTGCAAGCATGGAGTGGAAGATGAATCCGAATGCAGTGAACCAGTTTACGAAGGGTAGTACGATCTATGCCCAGGGAGACGCTGTATTTAGTATTGGAATGATAATCAAAGGAAGGGTAATGATACATAACAATGGTGCAAAGATCATTGTTGGCTCCGGCTCCTTCCTGGGAATTAATGATTTATATCAGGGTAAATATCTCAGCACCTATACGGCGGTAGATGATTTACTTATTTTTGTATATCCGATTAATCGAGTGGAGGAACTGGACAATATATTAAGCATCAATAAGGATTACCACGGTTTTATGGTAGCCTCCTTCTATAAGATGATTTATGAGTTGGATCATATTTACCATGGAATGGTCCGGTGTAGTTCCGCCCTCTATCAGTTCCTGACGGAATATTATAAGCGATACACCGATATGGCAGCTCGCCGTGGTATCAAAAGGCCGGTATCGGAAAGAATTACAAGACTTGAGCTTATTGACAGCGAACTGGAGCTCTTAACGGATCGCATCAATTACTATATTGAATGCCGTAATTTACCTTTGGATGTAGTGAAGGCTTTTTATTCCTACGGCAACTCGATTACTATGTATCAGATTGAAGATCAGGTCAATGTAGTAAATCAGCAGATCCTGTCGCTCAATGAGATGGCACAGGAGCTTATCACCATGGCATATTGTCTGGTCGATGACACAGATACCTGTTTGTTCCATCTTATTGCCGAATTCTCGATATCCCAGGATAACTCCAGTGGAACCAGCAATGAAATAATGGAGATCATGGATGACATCATTGAACAGGTGAACCAGACGGAGACCTTTGTTGAACGGACGCTTGGAATAAGCTTTAAAGCGAATAGAAAGAAGATGGAGGAGGTATATCATCTGCTTCTTACCTCGAACCAAGAAGAAAGTGTCAACTCAGCTTCCTTTCTCAAGTATTCCAAGGAGGATACCCAGACTGCTCTGGAGGAGATGAAGGATGCTTTTTCAAAGATTCTTACTTATGCCGGAATAGAGGGTGAGAAGGCTAAGGAAATGCAGACACTGATGCAGGACTTCGTTCATAAGAAAGACAAGTTTTCCGCAGATGACATTGGACGTAACCTCCGTAAAAAGCTTGCGGAGAATCATTATGAGATTTATCTGCCCGTATTTTTACGAGCTCATAAAGAAAAAAAGGTACCTCGTATCATAGATCTGTTCCTAAAATACGGTTTTGCTGATGATAGACTTCTGAATAATGATCAGATGCTTTCCCTGTATTTTCTCAAGGAAGAAGAACAGAAACAGACACTTTGCAATGTGTATGATATGAAGTCCTGGCTTACCCTGATCTATGAAGGGAAGAAGGAGCCTTCTAAGAATGAATTCGATTTGGAATATTCGGAGCATCTGGCAGGACTTCGAAAGCAGAATCAGTTAACCGAACGGGAAGCTGTGCTGTGGCTGACTGACCCGTTGAAGAAGCTGCAGTATGAGATTCAGAATATGTTCCGATATAACAATCGAACCACAAATGGACAAATCTCAAGCTTTATTCCGTTTTTATATAAGGACCAATGGGTGAATGGCATTGAGAAGCTCTTTGTTACCACCACTAAGATTAATGAAGCAATTACTGGTATTATGCGTGTGGATTATTCTGTGTTTGACCGTGAGGTTATTTACTCCAGTAAAGAGAAAAATATCGTGAAAGAATATGTGATGAAAAGGGTGTTTCCGGATGTTATTCTGTTTCCGAATGTAGGTAGTAACGGAGTTATGTGGCAGGAGATCGCAGGCAAGAAGCGGGATACCCCCGCGCGATTCCTACTTCCCATCTTCACCGATGTGAATCTCGGGCTTTTGTTGATTCGTATCCTGGGTAGGTTCCGTTGGGAGTTGTGCCGTACGATTGAGGGCGTTGCCTGGAACGATATCCAGAATAAATCCCTTACCTCGGAATACAGTGATTATCTGCAATTCTATCGTAAGAATAAGGATTTATCGGAGGAGAAGAAGGAGAGAATTAAAGCCCAGATTCAAAAAGGACGAAACAGCAGCCGCGAAATCTTTGTCATCGATTATGAACAATGGATCAACTATGAAGCCATGGGTGCAATTAAGCTGAATAAGCCGGTTAGAGAAATTATGGCTACCTATTGCCCTTTTGCAAAGGAGATAAGAGAGCAGATTAAGCTGCAGCCACTGTTTGAAGAGGCAATGGCAAGATACTATCGTGAGAAGCTGAAGAAGGTCCGCGAGATAGAGGGAAGACACCGCATGCTTTTGAAAGAAAGTGTAGAGCTTCCTCAAGAACTGATTGATACACTATATTATTATCGTGATATGTAAGAGCTATAGGTTGATTATTGTATAAAATTCTGTTAAATATTTAAATTTTATATACAATATAATAAGATGCGTGCAAAAAGAGTAACTATATATTAAAAAAATATAAATTAACAGAAATTATATTGACAAGCATTCCGCTTAATCCTATAATGAGATTATACAAAAGAAGTTTTATAAGTAACTACTTAGATTATCGGGAGGTGGTACCATTGTACACTATAATAAGGAATAATCACCCAAGATAAAATTACACACGGTAGCATTCCATACCGGGATGCATATTAAAATATATGGTATAAAAGGTTGTCTTGAGTTTATCTTAAGGCAGCCTTTTCTTATTGTATGGACTAACTGCGTCCTATACAATAAAAGGCACATTCTTTCTTCCGTTCTATTACTTCCAGCTGTTTATACTTGTCTAATCAGGAGACAAATGGTAGTATTATAGGGAGAGAAAAAGCCTTAGGCAGTTGTATTGAGGGTTTCAATAAAATACAAAGGAGGTTGCTGCATGGGAAGCTATGAAAACATTGTAAAGATAGAAGAGATGAGAAGACGTATGGAAGAAGGTGACATGGCGTCTGCTCAAAAGGTTCTTGATACAGTGGAGCTTAAAAAGATTAAAAATATGTCAGACCTTGGCTTAGCTGCAGAGGTTTATGCAGAAAATGACAGATACGAGGAAGCGCTGCCGCTTTATCTTAAAATATATGAAAAGACAAAATCAAGAAGGTCCCTGTACCGACTGGTTGATCTATCCATCAAGGATCAGAAGATAGGGGAGGCAGAGCGTTTTCTTACAGAATATGAAAAGCTCGCCCCGAGAGATTTCTATAAATACATATTCCGGTATAAAATTGATAAGCAAAAAGGTGCGCCCTACGAGACACTGATTGAGACACTGAAGACACTGAAGAAAGCCGAATACATGGAAAAATGGGCTTACGAGCTTGCAAAGACCTACTATAAGGCTGGAATGGAGAAGGAGTGCATCAACGAATGCTCCGATATCATTCTGTGGTTCGGTGAAGGTGCTTATGTGGAGAAGGCTAAGATTCTTCGCTCGTACTATTCTGGAGAGACCAATAAAGAGATGATCTTGGAGGAACTGAAGCGTCGTGCCATGGAAGATACAACAGTTCTGGATATCCGTCAAATTCGGGAAGAAGAGGAAGCAGCAGAGGGAGAAGAGGAAAAAGTAGAGGCAGAAGAGGTTTACCCGGATGCTGAATTTTCTGTTGAAGAAGAAACAGTTGAACTTATGGACGATCTGAAAAAGGATATCCAAAGTACCCTGACCGAGGAGATCGAACCGGAAGTGGAAGACGCAGAACAATTGGATGAGGATACACTACCAAAAGGCGAAGCTTCGGACGAGGAATCGGATTTTGAGACGGATGATGAGGAAGAGCTAAATGATGATTCTATAGCTGAGGATATAGCGGATGAGGAGCTAGAAAATCAGCAGGAGGAAACAGAAGACGGAGCCGAGATCCCTGATGATGGGCAGGATATGTCTGTGTACAACTACGATGCCGATGAACGGTCGGAACGTGATATTGCTGAGCAGGAGGTAGAGAAGGCACTTTATCAGATGTTAGAAGAAGAGGATATGGATGAAGATGATAAGAAGCTGAAGCAGATGGCGGAGGAATTGGACTTTGATCCGGAGGACCTCTTTGGCAATTTTCTGCATGTGAAATCCGTTAAAAAACAGCTTGTAAAGAGCCTGGAAGGAATACTCGACGTTCATACCAAGACAGTACAAATCTTAATTACCGGTACGACGGGATCGGGAAAGACGACGTTAGCCAAGGACATTACTATGTTTTTGTTTAAGGCAGGTAAGCTAAAATCTTCCAAAGTCGCGAAGATTAAAGCAGAAAAATTAAATTCTGTTGATATTATGTCGAAGAAAGAAACGTTGAAAGACTGCTGTCTTGTGGTAGAGGATGCCAGTGAGTTAAGGAGAGACACCATCGACAGCTTACTTGAGCTGTGCAAAAGCCTGAGGGGTAATATCGCAGTGATATTCGAAGAGAATAAAATGAATCTGAACAAACTTTTCAGGGAATATCCGAAGCTGATGGATCTGTTCAAAA
This sequence comes from Bacillota bacterium, assembly GCA_023415055.1. GTDB lineage: Bacteria > Bacillota > Clostridia > Lachnospirales > Lachnospiraceae > Mobilitalea. Next base: position 9,190 of record JAEZLZ010000106.1, read on the forward strand.
ATCGTATCCATCTTCCGCAGTATACGCAGGAGGATTTGATGGGATTTGCTTATGCTTGTCTGAGACAAAAGGATTATTGCTTGAATTCGAAGGCAGAGCCGATTTTGATACATAAGATTAATCAGATTGCGAAGCAGTCTGAACCGAACATGCACCTTGAGCAAATCTATAGCTTGATGCAGGCGGTAATGAATGCTGCGGATATCAGAACGGGAAAACAATTATCGAATCTTGCTTCTATGGGCAAGCTTAGAGATGTAGAAGTGTTAACGGTGCTTTCTGAGGATTTTATGATCAAACCTTGAATTGGATTGTGATGTCATTAGGAAGCTTTTGCCCTAATTTTGATTTTACATTCGTGGTTACATGCAGGAGATAGGATTCATTTTTGGTATAAGGAGCCAAGGGCTCTATCTCGATACAGTTGTCTACAGAATTATAACGTATGTTGGTAGGCAGAGGAGTCTGATTCAAAGTGGTTACATACAGATTACGATTATTCACTGTGGCGGGATTGAGAGGAGCTGTAAATTTAATTCTCCAGACAAAGCTTCCAGTCTTAAATTTTAAACTTTGTTTTACGCGGTTTTTTACACTGCCTTCCACGGATTCTATTATGATATAATTGTTGGCCATAGTACTCATCTCCATTGATAGGTATATAATAATATTTAGAAATACTACAAAAGTCCCATATAATAAGTACATTATAGCATATCATCTTGAATATTCAACTATTTAGGTTTAATTTATAATATAAAATGTAAAAAAAAGTAATTTGAACATCCAATAGGTAAATAAAAGTGATATTTCCTTAAGAAATCCGGTGATTGGTAAGAATATAAGTTCGATTATTACTTAAAATATGAGTATAGATTCAAGAAACGAACATGCGTAAAAGAATAAATTCCATTTTAAGGAGGTAAGTGAATGATATCAGGGTGATGATTATTAGGAAAAGCCCGAATTATCCGATCATGGGCAAATTGGCTTTTTTGAAAAAACAATTTACAAAATAGCACTTTGTGGTATAATCAAATTGGTATTAAAAACTTAACAAAATATGAACGCATTTTATATGCAAAATTAACAAACCTAAGTTCGATAAAGTATGAGGTGTGCAATGGAGCAGTATATTATTAAAGGTGGAAAGCCGCTCATTGGTGAGGTGACAATCAGTGGTTATAAGAACGCAGCCTTGGGAATCATCGCTGCAGCTGTTATGACTGATGAAACTGTTAAAATAGAAAATGTACCAGACATAAAAGATATTGACGTTCTATTACAGGCGATTGAAGATATTGGCGCAAAGGTTGACCGTATTAACAGAAATACCATTACGATCAATGGAAGCAAAATCAATACCGTTGATGTGGATTTTGATTATGTAAGAAAGATTCGAGCATCCTACTATCTGGTAGGAGCATTGCTTGGTAAGTACAAAGAGGGTAAGGTGGCCTTACCCGGTGGCTGTAATATCGGTAGCAGACCGATTGAACAGCATATCAAGGGCTTTGAAGCACTTGGTGCAGAGGTTAAGATTGAGCACGGTATGATCTGTGCAGAAGCAGAAGAATTAAAAGGAGCGCATATTTATTTTGACTGCTCCAGCGTTGGCGCGACGATTAATGTTATGCTGGCAGCTGTTATGGCAGAGGGTCTTACGATTCTCGAAAACTCAGCAAAGGAACCGCATGTCGTTGATGTGGCAAACTTTTTAAACAGCATGGGAGCGAACATTAAAGGCGCAGGTACGGATATCATTCGTATCAAAGGTGTACCGAAGCTGCATGGCAGTGAGTATTCCATTATCCCGGACCAGATTGAAGCAGGAACCTTTATGTTTGCGGCAGCAGCGACGAAAGGCGATATTTTGATTAAGAATGTAATACCGAAGCATCTGGAGGCATTTACCGCAAAGCTTTTAGAAATCGGTGCTGAGGTAGAAGAATTCGATGATATGGTTCGTGTGAAGGCGGACGGAAAATTAGGTAATTCTCATGTTAAGACACTTGTTTATCCGGGTTTTCTTACCGATATGCAGCCGCAGATGACAACTCTGCTTGCGATATCCAAGGGGACCAGCATCGTTACCGAGAGTATTTTTGAAAATCGCTTTAAATATGTAGATGAGCTGACACGTATGGGTGCCTCCATTAAGGTGGAAGGTAATACCGCGATTATTGAAGGCGTAGACCGATTGACCGGTGCCAGCGTATGTGCTCCGGACCTTCGCGGGGGAGTTGCTCTCGTGATGGCAGGACTTATGGCAGAGGGCTATACAATCGTAGAAAATATTGAATTCATTGAACGAGGATATGAGCAGTTTGAAAATAAGATGCAGTTATTGGGTGCAGCGATTATTAAGGTCGATTCCACCGATATGAAAGCAATCAAAAAATTTAAGCTGAAGGCCGGTTGACAACAAGTATCCCGATAATTACTACTTGACGAACTCAGTCTTTCGTTATATTCTATTCATACGACACAATTATAATTTCATAAAATGATATTTCTCTTATTCAGAGTGACGGAGAGTAAAGGCTCTATGAAGTCACGGCAACCCCATAAACGGAAGGTGCCAACCTGAGCGAGCAATCGAACAATAAGAGGATTTGATTTACTTTGGTATCAAGTCCGCATATTGCGGACTTATTTTTTTGTTTGATTTACAGAATGGAGGCAATTATGCAAAAGAGATTATTTACTTCAGAATCAGTAACCGAAGGACATCCGGACAAGATATGCGATCAGATCTCTGACGCTGTACTGGATTCAATACTTGCTCAGGATCCGATGAGCAGAGTTGCATGTGAGACGGCAATCACTACCGGCCTAGTGTTAGTAATGGGCGAGATCACTACGGAAGGCTATGTGGATATTCAGAAGGTGGTTCGTGATACTATCCGTGAGATAGGATATGATCATTCTGAATATGGATTTGATGCAAATACCTGCGGTGTTATCGTGGCTCTGGATGAGCAGTCTAAGGACATCGCACTCGGTGTAGATACTGCTCTCGAAGTGAAGGAGCATACGACTGAGGATGAGGAGCTTTCAAAGATCGGTGCAGGAGACCAGGGTATGATGTTTGGTTACGCAACCAATGAGACAGAGGAATATATGCCCTACCCGATTTCCCTTGCTCACAAATTGACCAAGCAGTTAACCAAGATCAGAAAGGACGGAACCTTAAAATATCTTCGTCCGGATGGCAAGTCACAGGTGACTGTGGAATATGATGATAACGGAAAGCCGATTCATCTGAATGCAGTGGTATTATCCACCCAGCATAATGACGAGATCTCGATCGAGCAGCTTCGTAAGGATATCAGAAAATATGTACTTGACCCGGTGCTTCCGCAGGAGTTAATTGACGAGAATACCAAATTCTATATTAATCCGACAGGACGTTTTGTGATCGGCGGACCGAACGGCGACAGCGGCTTAACCGGCAGAAAGATTATCGTTGATACTTATGGTGGTTATGCAAGACACGGCGGCGGTGCTTTCTCCGGGAAGGATTGTACCAAGGTGGATCGTTCCGCTTCCTATGCGGCACGTTATGTTGCAAAGAACCTTGTTGCAGCGGGTTTGGCTGATCGTTGCGAGATTCAATTATCCTATGCCATTGGTGTTGCAGAGCCTACTTCGATTATGCTTGAAACCTTCGGCACAGGAAAGCTCAGTGAGGACGAGCTGGTAGCAATTGTTCGTAAGCACTTTGATCTTCGTCCGGCGGGTATCATTAAGATGCTTGACCTTCGCAGACCGATCTATAAGCAGACAGCAGCGTATGGACATTTCGGAAGATTGGATCTTGACCTCCCCTGGGAGAGAACCGATAAGGCGGACGAGCTTAAGAAATACTTAGCATAATTCATAAATTGATTCAAAGCCATGTTCTGATTGTATCTTTTCCGTATGGGAAAAGCCGCATGAGGTTCATGGCTTTCTTTATTACGTATATTTCATGGAATCTTTAGAAAAGATAGAGTAATTTTCTGTGCATTTTTGGGGAGACCATGCTATACTTATTATCAGAATGAACATTTTAACGGTCGATAAACAAGAAAGGAAACAGGTGAGATGGTTTGAGACTTAAGGACAGGCTTTTGACTGCTTTTTTTATCATGATAGCGATGCCGATTATGCTGCTATCCATTGCGGCAGGAACTATCATCAGTTTGCAGACAAACTCAATTCAGGAGTCTTATGATGTGGAAGCGGATACAGTTCAGGTAATTACGAATCCGATTCAGATACTGAACCGTCTGACCAGAGGAATCTATAACGAGGTTAAGCTGGCTGCGTTAAAGGAGCCTCAGAAGCTGGAGAGCCCGGTTTTTATTGATCATCTGAATTCGGAGCTGGCAGGAAGATATTCTTCTTTAGCCGTTCGTAAGAAGGATGAGTTTATATACATCGGTAATGAAGGAATGCTGAATGAAGTTAAGAATTATCTTCAGAAATTTGGGGAATACAGCACGGATGTGGACGGAGGAATGTATGTCAATGGAAAAAGTCCATTTTTGGTAAAATCGCAGGACTTTTATTTTACGGATGGCTCAGAAGGAACGGTTTTTATCATAACGGATCTGAATACGTTGTTCCCGCAGATCAAAGCGTTAATCTCACAGACGACGCTCTCCTTCCTTTTAGTACTCATTTTTACAGCACTGATGCTGATGCTCTGGATCTATCGCAGTATATTAAAACCTTTGAATATCCTGCGTATCGGTATGAGCCAAATTAAGGACGGCGACCTGGATTATTCGGTGCAGTCCGATACATCGGATGAGATAGGGCAGCTTTGCGAGGACTTCGAGGAGATGAGGATTCGTTTGAAGGAGCTTATCGATAACCGCATCAAGTACGAAGAGGATATCAAAGAATTAATCAGTAATATTTCGCATGATCTGAAGACGCCTCTTACGGCGATTCAGGGTTATGCAGAGGGTTTGATTGACGGTGTTGCCGATTCTCCCATGAAGCAGGAGAAGTATTTACAGACCATTCTAAGCAAAGCCAATGATATGTCTATACTGGTGGATGAATTATCGTTCTATGCCAAGATCGATTGTAACACGATACCTTATACCTTTAAGGAGATCAATATCCGCGAATATTTTGATGACTGCCTGGAAGAGATCGGTCTGGATCTTGAAGTAAAGAATATAGAAATCCAGTATTATAATGATCTGGATCGAGAGATCAGGGTAGTGGCAGACGCAGAACAGTTAAAGCGTGTCATAAATAATATCGTCGGAAATGCAGTAAAATATATGGATAAATCCAAAGGGATTCTGCAGTTTAGAGTTCATGACATCGGAGCGTACGTACAGATTGAAATTGAGGATAACGGAGTCGGAATACCTAAGGCAGATATACCCTATATCTTCGAACGTTTTTATCGGGCGGATGTTTCCCGTAATTCTAAGAAAGGTGGAAGCGGTCTGGGTCTTGCCATATCTAAGAAGATTATTGAAGACCATTCGGGTAAGATTTGGGCAACCAGCGAGCCGTTCGTGGGTACTACGATATATTTTACTTTAAGAAAAGTGTAAAAATAATTCGGAGAAGACCAGAATTATTTTGAAGAAAAAACAGAACCCCGTTGGAAAGGAGTGCAGCTATGAGCAGGCTTTTAATTATTGAAGATGAAGTGGCAATTGCAGAGCTGGAGAAGGATTATCTTGAGCTAAGTGGTTTTGAAGTGGAGGTAGAGACGAACGGTAATGCAGGATTAAGAAGAGCACTGGCAGAGGAATACGAGCTGATTATCCTGGATCTTATGCTGCCCGGGATGGACGGCTTTGAAATCTGCAAGAGAATCCGGGAGGAAAAGAATATTCCCGTAATTATGGTATCTGCCAAGAGGGATGATATTGACAAGATAAGAGGGCTGGGCCTGGGAGCAGACGATTATATGACGAAGCCCTTTAGCCCAAGTGAACTGGTAGCCCGAGTAAAGGCACATCTGGCCAGATATGAGAGATTGATTGGTTCGGGTGTGAAAGAAAATGAAGCAATTGAGATTCGCGGATTGAAGATAGATAAGACGGCAAGAAGAGTATTTCTGAACGGAGAAGAGAAGATTTTTACGACGAAGGAATTTGATCTGCTCACTTTCCTGGCACAGAATCCGAACCATGTCTACACCAAGGACGAACTCTTCCGGGAGATATGGGATATGGAATCCGTGGGAGATATTGCTACGGTTACAGTTCATATCAAGAAAATACGTGAGAAAATTGAATATAATACATCAAAGCCGCAATATATCGAGACAATCTGGGGAGTCGGTTACCGTTTTAAAGTATAAATAAGGTGGGGAATCAATGAGCGAAATGTATAATCAAAGGGCATTTGAATTAAAGGCGTTAGCTGATCCGAACCGGCTGGTGATCTTAGACCAGTTAAAGGACGGAGAACGCTGTGCCTGCCAGATCCTGGAACTATTGAGGATATCACAGCCGACCTTGTCGCACCATATGAGAATTCTATGTGAAGCAGGACTGGTAAATTGCAGACGAGACGGTAAATGGATGCATTACCGTATCAATAACGAGAAATTTGCTGAGCTTGGAAGGCTGATGGAAGGATTTACTACAGTAAGCGATAAGGTTGACAATTTATTAACAAAATGCTAATATTATCTTAGCCAATTCAGAAGAGCTTCTGACGGAGAGGCATAGGATTAGTATGATACGAATCGTTCTGACGACAGGAGTTTCCGGATGAGAAGACGATCTAATATGGTATATTCATATTCCCTATGTCATTGTGGCATAGGGATTTTTTTATGATAGAAGGAGGATATCGATGTGGAGACACGAATTGCACTGATCGGAATTATTGTGGAGGATGTTGAAGCAGTGGAGCGATTGAACGGATTGCTGCACGACTATGGCCAATATATCATCGGACGAATGGGAATTCCGTATCGCGAAAAGAATATTAATATTATCAGCGTTGTTGTCAATGCGGAAGCGGATATTATCAGCACGCTGGCCGGCAAGCTTGGTATGATTAAAGGTGTGAATGTGAAGACAGTTTATTCAAAGAAATAGGAATCAAGGATAAGTTACCGTTGACCATGTATGGAAACAGGAGGTAGATAAGGATGAAAAAGCTAAGATTAGCCGTTATATTTATGTTATGTATTATGATGCTTACCGCATGTGCGGACAAAGACAAAGAGGCAGTGCAGAAGGATCAGACCGCGGAGGCTTCCGCGACAGTGGCACCGACACAAAGTCCAAATCCAACCGAGAAAACAGATATTAAGATTGCAGCATTAAAAGGACCCACTGCAATCGGGATGGTGAAAGTAATGGAAGATAATGCTTCGGGTGCAGCAGCAAATAATTATACCTTTACAATTGCCGGAGCAGCAGATGAAATTAGTACCGGACTGGTGAAAGGCGATTTTGATATCGCAGCCATCCCGTGTAATCTGGCATCCGTTTTATATAATAAGACACAGGGCAAGATAAAGTTAGCAGGAGTGAATACCCTTGGTGTGCTTTATATCGTGGAGACCGGCGACAGCATTCATTCCGTTGCTGATCTGAAGGGCAAGACAATCTATTCTACAGGTCTTGGAACCACGCCCCAATATACCCTGAATTATATCCTGTCAGCAAATAATATCGATCCTGAAAATGATGTCACCATAGAGTATAAGACGGAAGCAACCGAGGTGGCGGCACTTCTTAGCGAAAGCAACGATGCAGTAGCTATGCTGCCGCAGCCTTATGTAACCACCGTTATGATGAATAACGATAAGGTGCATATTGCACTTGATGTTGCAAAGGAATGGGAAGCGGTAAGTAAGGATGGAAGCAGTGTAGTTACCGGAGTAGTGGTAGTTCGCAGCGAATTCTTAGAAAGTCATAAAGATGCCTTTGATGCATTTATGAAGGAATACGGCACGTCTGCAGCCTATGTCAATGAAAATGTTGAGGAAGCTTCTGTTTTGGTTGAGAAATTTGATATCTTTAAGGCGGCAGTGATTAAGAAAGCACTTCCTTATTGCAATATTACTCTACTCACCGGAGAGGATATGAAGACCAAGGTGAACGGATATCTGACGGCTTTATTTAACCAAAATCCGCAGTCGGTTGGAGGAGCACTTCCGGCAGAGGAGTTTTATTATATGCAGTAAAATTTATATGAGCAGCATCGGCAAACGTGGTTAGGATTATGGACCTGTTTGGTTGTATAAGGAAGGATGCTTTAAGATAGCAGATAGGAGGTGATGTGAATGAAGAAGGATAAGAAGCGGAATCCTAATTTGAAAAAAATTACTACAAAGGTATTTGTCATCGGTTTTTGGCTAATAGTCTGGGAGCTGGCAAGTCTATTCATCGGCCAGGAGATATTGTTGGCATCTCCGGTTGCGGTTATTAAGACCTTGTTTGTATTGGTGCAGAGTCTTGATTTTTGGAAGACGATTCTGTACTCCTCCCTTCGCATCATCACCGGGTTTGTGCTGGCTCTCATCGCCGGTACCCTTCTGGCGGTATTATCCTATCGTTTCCGTCTGATTGAGGAGCTTTTTTCACCGGTAATGAAGATAACTAAGGCTACGCCGGTGGCATCCTTCATCATTCTGGCTCTGGTATGGATCAAGTCGAGGAATCTGTCGGTGCTGATCTCCTTTCTGATGGTGCTGCCGATGATCTATTCCAATGTAATTCAAGGCCTTGCTGTCGCAGATGAGAAGCTGCTTCAGATGGCGAACATTTTCCATGTGGGTCGGTTCAAAAGGGTGACAGCCATCTATATACCTTCGGTCAAACCCTTCTTCCTGACGGCAGTCACGGTTGGTCTTGGCTTTTGCTTCAAAGCCGGAATCGCAGCTGAGGTAATCGGAATCCCGACAGGCTCCATCGGAGCCAAACTTTATGAAGCAAAACTGTATCTGATGACGAAAGAGCTTCTTGCCTGGACGATTGTAATTATCCTGATCAGTCTTTTTTTTGAAAAGGTCGTTGTATTCCTATTGCACTCGGAAAGGAGGCCGTGATGTCGATACAATTCTTAGGAGTAAGCAAGCGTTTCGGTGACCATATTCTGTTTGAAAATTTGAATCTGACTCTGTTGCAGGGACAGCGGTATTGCCTGATGGGAGCCTCCGGCAGCGGAAAGACGACTCTGATTCAGATGCTTATGGGATTTGTGAAGCCGGATATCGGAGAGATCAAAGGAACTAGTGGGATAAAAATGGCTGTGGTGTTCCAGGAGGATCGACTAATCGAACACTGGGACGCGGTTAAGAATATCAGGCTGGTTTGTGATCGATCCATCTCGTTAAAGACAATTCAAGAGGATCTAAAGAAGGTCGGGCTGGAGGAGGAACTTGGTAAACCGGTTCAGCATTACAGCGGAGGCATGCGGCGAAGGGTAGCCATTGTTCGAGCTCTTATCGTGAAGAGTGACCTACTCATTTTGGATGAACCCTTCAAGGGACTGGATGAAGCTTTAAAGCTTCAGGTGATGGATTATATTATTCAGAAATCAAAGGGAAAGACTGTTTTGTTAGTAACCCATGATAAGGACGAAGCAGTCAGGCTTGGCGCAGAACTGATTACCCTGTGAGAAATATGTAATCCTCTTTTATCAGATTCAAGCACAGAATACGCATAATAGTTGTTTTTTTCTTTGATTTCGGCTATAATACGTATAATTATTTAGTGATTCAATGAAGGCTTTAGAAAGAGGTATTATTTATGCATATTACGATGACAGGTAATCTTGGAAGTGGAAAGTCCACTGTCTGCAAGCTGTTAAATGAGAAGTACGGGTTTGAAATATATTCAACGGGAAAGGTTCAGCGAGAACTGGCAAGACAGATGAATATGACTACGCTGGAACTGAACCAACTGATGTGCTCCGATAAGAAGTATGATAAGATGATTGATGATGAGACGGCAAGAATCTCCAGAGAGAACAAGGATAAGGATATCATCTTTGATTCCAGACTGGCTTGGCATTTTGTCGAGCATTCATTTAAGGTATTTGTATCCGTAAGTCTGAGTGTAGCGGCAGAGCGTGTTATGAATGATCAGCGCGGGGCAGAAGAGAAATATACCTCTTTTGAGGAAGCCAAGAAGCTCTTGGCAGAGCGTGCTGCAACCGAGAAGGTTCGATATAAAGATATCTATAATGTTAATTATATGGATTTTTCCAATTACAATCTGATCATAGACAGTACCTATTGTACACAGAACAGGATCGCAGAGATTGTACGTCAGGAAGCCAAAGCATTTGAGGAGCAATATGCTAGGACTGGTAAGGAGACTACCAAAATGTTGGTATCACCGAAGCGTCTCCTTACGGAAGCGGACATTACGGCTGAGGATAAGGATGCACTGACGGATCTGGTCCGGAAATATCGAGATAATCTCTATGCAATTGATCAAACAATTCAGGTAGAGAGAAACGATGATGATTACCTCGTGCTGGAAGGTCTGCAGTATGTAAAGGCGGCATATCTTGCTCAGGTTCCTTATGTTCCCATTGAAGTAAAATAAGCTATTTTACTGCGATTTAGGCAGATATCAGATTGTGGATATTACGATCTATCAGGCTTTGAAGTGATGGAAGTCATATACTATATTTTGATAATTTTAGCTTTATTTTTACATGTATTCCCCAAGGATAATCATAGTAGTTTGGAAGACAATAAATAAAGAGAATTCATCTTAAGATGAATTCTCTTTTTCTGTCATTCATGACAATAGAAAGTTCGCGAAGCGTGCTTTCTATTGTTAGATATTGAGTCACGTGATGGAAAGCTCTTCGTACTGCATGCTTTTATGCACGATTGGATGATACACTTCAGCGTATGAAGGATGGAACAACAATTTATGATACAAGTAAGGAGGTGAGCTCATGAAGGCAATATGGGAGAAGCTGCTGCGAATCAAAAATCCGATCATTATGCTGTTGATTACGATAGGGGTATACCTGTGTTTTCGATATCTGCTTAGTTTGATACTGCCCTTTCTGGTGGCTTATTTTCTTGCATGGCTGATTCGACCCGTAACAGATAGCCTATATCGGCGGTTTAAAATGCCCCGAATCTTAAGCGGTACTCTGGCGCTTTTATTACTTTTTGCAGTGTTTGGAACCGGTATCATCCTATTAATTAATATATTAGTAAAGCAAGCAATTGCCTTCCTTCGTAATCTTCCTATTTATCTTGGTGCGATCGCTGACAAGCTGGATCATATCTGCAGCGGCTGTGATGAGCTCTTTGGTCTTGAGACAGGGACATTGCGCGGGATGGTGGATGATAATCTGACACGGACTGTGGATCGGGTAAAGAATGATCTGATGCCGAAGATAACAGAGCATACAATATCGATCACCATCGGGATGATTGCCTTTTTCGGAGTGCTACTAATCATCTTTGTTGCTGCGGTTCTGATTGCGAAGGAGCTTCCCGTACTTCAGGAGAGGTATAGCAAACACAGCTTATATAAGGATTTTCACAGAATCACCGGAAAGCTGTCAGAAGCCGGAGTGGCTTATCTTCGCTCTCAGGTGATAATTATGATTATTGTTGCGGTAATCTGTGTTCTCGGACTCACCTTGCTGCATAATAATTACGCTGCGCTTCTCGGTATCGGAATTGCCATTGCGGATGCGCTTCCGCTGATCGGAAGCGGCGTGATATTCCTTCCCTGGGCGATTGTTAAACTGATGAACGGTAATATCTATGCGGCAGCGATCTTAATTACGATCTACCTGGTGTGCCAGATCGTCCGTGAGGTGCTGGAACCGAAGCTGATTGGTAACCGGATCGGCATTAAGCCGCTGTATACCCTTATCTCCATGTACATTGGTGTCAAGCTGTTCTCGATTCTTGGCTTTATCCTGGGGCCGGTTGGATTGGTTATCATCATTACAATCTATAAGGTAGTGAATGAAAAGACACAGGAGGCAGTAGGAAATCGACAGACGACCTATGAGGAAGATTAACTGAGTGCTGACTTGAAAAAGTAAATTCCGGTGCAGGACTAAATTCTACCACCCTTTAAAAAACGTTGAAAACTTCATATTTTCTAGGGTATGTATGGCTGATTTCTGTTATAATGTAAACAACCACCCACA
>JAEZLZ010000116.1 GCA_023415055.1 Bacillota bacterium
AAATTCAGTGCCTTACATATTGCAGGAACTTGAACCGGAGATAGAAGGCGTCGTTGTGATCGCGGAAGGTGGAGATAGTGCCATAGTCAAAATGGACATTATGGAAGCGGTTGAGGTATTATTTGACGTACCTGCGCATAAGGTTAAAGTAATGAAAATGAATAAAGGTATAAAATGATCAGGAGGTCAAAAATGAAAAATATATTTAAAAAGAATCACATCATAATTACAGCATTGGCCATTATGATTGTCATCGCAGGTTATCTGAGCTTCACCAATGATGATCTTGCAGACAAAAAGGATGCCGTAGCCACGGATGCTCAGAATACAGATGATTATGAAGAATTCACAGACTCGGAAGGAGTCGAAGTGGCAGATGTAACCGATACGGAGTCTGCAGATGCAGGAAACGAGGATATGGAACTGACAGAAGGTACGGAAGATGGGACTGTTGCTGATGCTGAATCAGCAGAGGCATCCAAAGAGAATGCTGAGGCTGCATCCGAGGATAAGAGCAGTGAAACCGCAGAAAGCAAGGACACTGAGGAAATGACGGATATCTCTGATGAAGATATGCTGGCGGGTGCGCAGGAAGTCAGCGACAACGGAGAACTTGATCTGGAAGAAGGCGTTCCTGGCGAAGCAGTATTAGCAAATGCAGGAAGTGCAATCGATGCCAGCTACTTTGCTTCCAATCGAATCGAGAGAGAGCAGGCCAGAGCAAAGAACAAAGCAATGTATTCTGAGATTATTAACAGCGAAGGTGCAACAAAGGAGCAGAAGGACCTGGCTGTCAATAGTATGCTTGAGCTTACCGATATTATCTCAAAGGAAAATAAGACCGAGATGCTGCTTGAAGCAAAGGGCTTTGCAGATGCAATCGTATTTATGGATGATGGCAAGGTTGATGTTGTTGTAAATTCAGAAGCATTAACCGACCAGCAGTTAGCAATTATAGAAGAAGTTGTAAAGGATAAGACCGGAGTAGAAGTAAAAAACATTAGTATTAATCCGGTAGTTATCTCTGAATAATTTCAAAAATAGTCCAGTCTCCACTTAGAATGCAATCGGAACTGGGGCTATCGCGCAATCTTTCTGCGATAGCCTCAATTTTTATATATACAATGGAAAGTTTGCAACGAGTTTTTAGCATTTGAGGTGCTAGGATTTGTAAAAAATTATTTATAATTGCAAATGTTGCGTAATTTGGTATAATACTATATAGTAATAGAAATATAATACAAAGTATTTTGTATAGAAGTACAAGAAGTCTCTTGTTAAGATTACGGTTTCTTGTTCTTCTGAATATGATAAAAGGGTCAAAAGCGTTGCTGACACTTTAGCCCTGAATAATTAAATTGTAAATAGGTGTTTGACTGGAAACAAATTAGGTGTACCGGATAACATTAGTAACTTAGGAGGTAATCATTGTGAATAAAGAACCGGAAATCAGAAACACATATAAAATACATGAAAATGGTAAGGTTGGAGAGGTGCAAATCGCGGATGAGGTTGTTGCTACCATCGCAGGCTTAGCGGCTACCGAAGTGAAGGGTGTATCCGCTACCTCCGGAAATGTTACCAATGAGCTCGCCGGAAAGTTAGGAAAGAAAAACTTATCCAAGGGGGTTAAGGTACTGGTCAGCCCGGATGCAGTCTCAGTTGATATGGCACTTACCTTGGATTATGGGTATGGTATTCCAGAGACCGCAAAGCAGGTGCAGGAAAAGGTGAAGTTGGCGATAGAAAACATGACCGGTTTGCAGGTCAAGGAAGTTAATATCCGTATTGCCGGAGTTAACATCGTAAAAGAGTAAAATGCATCCCAAACAACCCTTAGTAACATCCTAAGGGTTGTTTATTCGTAAAAACAAAAGACTATTGATGAAGGCTATGGGTATTTTTGATTAGATGGGAGTAATCTCTCGTTTGATATACGCTGTAGGCGTTTTAAACAGATTAGGAGGAACTTAAACTGTGACAAGAAGAGAAACAAGAGAACATATTTTCCTTATGCTATTCCGTAAGGATTTTCATGAGGCAAAGGAATTAGATGAGCAGATAGAGTTATATATATCTGAGCTGGAGAAACCAACGATCGAAGAGTACTCCTATCTGACCTCACGCTTTCAGGCGATCGTTGCTAAATTGGATGAAATCGACGCAATTTTGTCTGAGGCTTCCAGTGGCTGGAAGCTAAACCGTATGGGTAAGGTGGATCTGACCATCTTGCGTCTTGCGGTATATGAGCTTCGCTTTGACGATGATATTCCAGGTAAGGTAGCCATCAATGAGGCAGTTGAGCTTGCCAAGAAGTTCGGAGGAGATGAATCGCCGAGCTTCATCAATGGAGTGCTTGCAAAGCTGGCCTAGAGCGTTCTAGTCGAGGTTACGAGGTGTTTTGAGTATAGGAAAAGATTTTGACTTGCCTTTCCCTCACGCGGATGCATAAGACAGCATCCTTGCTCGGCTGGTCTGCGCAAAATCTTCCCCTATACTCAAAAAATGGTGTAGTCTGAGAAGAAAGATTATATGGGATATGCTTTGCAAGAGAGTGGAAAGAGATAGGTATTCGAGTCGAGGTTACGAGGTGTTTTGAGTATAGGAAAAGATTTTGACTTGCCTTTCCCTCACGCGGATGCATAAGACAGCATCCTTGCTCGGCCGGTCTGCGCAAAATCTTCCCCTATACTCAAAATATGGTGTAGTCTGAGAAGAAAGATTGTCTGGGATATGCTTTGCAAGAGAGTGGAAAGAGATTGATGGCAATACCTCCATAGTGTGGATTGGGAAGATATGTGACTGGGATTTGCTTTACAGGAAGTTTGGTAAGAGTATTGTTGTTCTGAGTGTTACATTGCAGGTGATAATGCGTATCTCAGGTGGGTGCTTATGACTGCTTGTTCGCAAGCTTTACCGTGGAGGATGTATGGGACAGGCTTATTCAGTTACTGAGATTAATCAATATATTAAGAATTTATTTATGAGAGACCGGCTCCTGAGCTCTATTTATATTAAGGGAGAGGTCTCCAATTGCAAATATCATACCTCGGGGCATATTTATTTTACACTAAAGGATGCTCAGGGGCAATTGGCATGTGTTATGTTCGCAGGACAGCGTAAGGGTTTAGCCTTTAAGCTGGAGGAAGGACAAAGCGTCATCGCATACGGCAGCGTAAATGTTTATGAGCGTGATGGTAAATATCAGCTCTATGCCAGTGAGATTGTACTCGATGGACAAGGTATCTTATATGAGAGATATGAGAGACTGAAAAAACAGCTGGAGGAGGAAGGGCTTTTCGACCGGGATAACAAGAAACAGATTCCAGTGTATCCAAGAAAGGTCGGAATAGTGACTGCTTCTACCGGAGCTGCGATTCAGGATATCGTTAATATTTCAAGAAGACGTAACCCCTATGTCCAGTTAGTCTTATATCCGGCTCAGGTTCAGGGACAGGGCTCAGCACAAAGTGTAGCTAAGGGTATCGCCATTCTTGATAAAATCGGGGTTGATACAATTATTGTCGGGCGTGGCGGAGGCTCCATCGAGGATCTTTGGGCATTTAATGAGGAGATTGTTGCTCGGGCTATCTATCAATGTAAGACACCGATTATCTCCGCGGTGGGACACGAGACGGATGTGACGATTGCGGATTTTGTATCAGACCTGAGAGCGCCGACTCCTTCCGCTGCAGCGGAGCTGGCAGTGAATGATTATCAGGCATTTCAGAGTACAATCCGAGATTATTCAAGAAAGCTGACGCGGGAGCTGCAGCAGAAGCTTAGTCAATATCGAAATAGGGCAAACCAATTTAAGCTTCGTTTATTCTATGCCAGTCCTGCTTATCAAATAAAGCAGAAACGGCAATATTTAATTGATGCAGAGCAGAAGCTGCAGCAGAGAATGAACCAGAAGCTGAAGGAAAAAAGGCATCGTCTGGAGCTTTACATAGCACGTCTTGAGGGGTTATCACCTCTATCAAAGCTAAGTAAAGGCTATGCCCTTATCGTAGGGGAAGATAATAAACCAATACAAAGCATCCGAAGAGTTAAGAGGCAGGAGTTGCTAACCGTTTCTCTTCTGGACGGTGATATCGCGACACGAGTCGAAGATCTGAAAGAGAAGAGCAGACTATCACAAGATGTGGCTGATGAACGGAGGTAACTATGGCAAAGAAAGAGATAAAATTAGAAGAATCCTTTGAAAAACTGAATCAGATTCTGGAGGAGTTAGAGAAACCGGAGATAAGCTTAGAGGATTCCTTTACTTTGTATCAGGAGGGTATGAAGCTAATAAAGACCTGTAACGATTCCATCGATAAAGTAGAAAAAGAACTGATCATTTTAAGTGAAAATGGAGAAGCCAATGAACTTTGAGCAGGAATTGAAGGATAATGTTAGACGAGTTGAGGAGATATTAATTGAATTCAGTCCTAAGGAAGAAGGATTCCAGAAGTTATTCATGGAAGCGATGAAATACGCGTTGATGGGTGGCGGGAAGCGCCTGAGACCGGTTCTGATGAAGCAGACCTACCTGCTTTTTGAAGGTGAGAATCCGGCGGTTGTGGAACCTTTTATGGCTGCGATGGAGATGATTCATACGTATTCCTTAGTTCATGACGATCTTCCGGCGATGGATAATGATGACTATCGAAGAGGAAGAAAGACAACCCATGTGGTCTATGGTGAAGCAATGGGCATCCTGGCCGGGGATGGTCTTCTCAACTATGCCTTCGAAACTGCATTGAAATCCTTTGATGCTATAGACGAAACAGATTCTGCAGATGCACAATTATGTGGTAGGATAGCGAAGGCAATGAAGGTATTAGCTGCAAAAGCAGGAATCTACGGAATGATTGGCGGACAGGTAATCGATATGGAGGAGTGCCATGGAGAGGCTTCACGGAACCGTCTTGACCTCATGTATCGTCTAAAGACCGGGGCATTGATTGAGGCATCCATGATGATTGGAGCTATTTTGGCAGGAGCATCCGAAGAGGATATTATTAAGATTGAACAGATAGCCGGTGATATCGGACTGGCATTTCAGATAAAGGATGACATTCTCGATGTGACCAGCACCTCAGAAAAGCTTGGTAAGCCGGTTCACAGTGATGAGAAAAACGAGAAGATTACTTACGTATCTCTGATGGGCCTGGAAAGTGCCAATCAGGAAGTAGCCCATATCTCAATGAGGGCAATGCAGAGCTATGAAGCTTTGCCCTACAAGAATGAATTTTTAAAACAGTTGATAACAATGCTGATTAATCGAGAAAATTAGTAATAGTCAGTCATATAGGGATAAATTTACTTGGAAATGAGGTGGTAACGCTTGTCAAAGCTATTGGACAACATAAATCAAGCAAATGATATCAAGAAGATAAAGGAACAGGATTACGACAGGCTGGCGGAGGAAATCCGCGGCTTTTTAATACAGAATATCAGCAAAACCGGAGGCCATCTGGCTTCTAATCTGGGAGTTGTTGAGCTAACGATGGCACTGCATGTATTTCTGGGCTTTCCACAGGATAAGCTGGTATGGGATGTGGGACATCAAGCATATATTCACAAATTACTGACCGGAAGAAAGGATATGTTCTCTACCCTTAGGCAGATGGACGGCTTAAGCGGATTCCCCAAGCGGGAGGAGAGCTGCTGTGATTCCTTTGATACCGGGCACAGTTCGACTGCTATCTCTGCGGCACTGGGACTTGTAAAGGCAAGAGATTTGAGCGGTGAAAAGCACAAGGTAGTGGCTGTTCTTGGTGATGGTGCACTTACCGGCGGTATGGCATTTGAAGCAATTAATAATGCCGGAAGGCTTAAGACAAATTTTATTATTGTATTGAATGACAATAACATGTCGATATCGGAAAATGTCGGGGGCTTAGCTAATTATTTAGCAAAACTTCGTACCAGCTCCAGATATACGGGCTTCAAGGAGAATATGGAGAATACTCTGAACATGATGCCGGGGGTCGGTAAAGTTATCGTAGATAAATTAAAGCGATCTAAGGATGCAATTAAATATTTTATGCTGCCCAGTATGTTCTTTGAGGATATGGGCTTAACTTATATCGGACCAATCGATGGACATGATATCGGTTCCATGCTGGCTGCGTTCGAGGCTGCTTCCAGAGCAAAGAAGGCGGTAGTAGTACATGTACTGACCAAAAAAGGAAAGGGCTATAAATTAGCCGAGAAAAATCCGAGCAAATTTCATGCAGTGGATCCCTTTGATATAGGGAGCGGACTGCCAATGCGTGAGGACAAAACGATTTCCTACACCAAGGCTTTTTCCAATGCGATGCTTAAGCTGGCGAAGGAAAATGAGAAAATAGTTGCAATCACGGCGGCGATGCCTTTTGGGACCGGTCTTTCAGACTTTATGAAGCAGTTCCCGGAACGCTTCTTCGATGTTGGTATCGCAGAGGAGCATGCAGTTACGTTTGCAGCCGGTCTGGCGATGGGGGGGTTCCGACCCGTGGTAGCGATCTACTCTACCTTTTTACAGAGATCCTATGATCAGATAATTCACGATGTCTGCATCAATAATCTGCCTGTGGTATTTGCAATCGACCGGGCGGGAATTACAGGCCGGGATGGAAAGACACATCAGGGAACCTTTGATTTATCATTTTTATCTCATATACCGAATCTAATTGTGTTGGCCCCGAAGAACAGTATCGAGCTCGAGGAGATGCTTCGCTATGCTGTGACCTATCAAGGACCGGTTGCCATTCGTTACCCGAAAGGAGAGGCATATCAGGGCTTATCCGAGCATCAGACACCAATAGAACATGGTAGATGTGAGATACTTAGGGAAGGAAATGATCTGGCAATATTGGCGGTGGGCAATATGGTCAAGACCGCAGAGGAGGTCGTCGTGTCTCTGAAGGCAGAGGGAGTGAATGCAACCTTAGTTAATACGAGGTTTGTTTCACCGATTGATACTGAGATATTATATAAACTCTCTAAGAATCATAGGCTTTATGTTACTCTGGAAGAGAATATAAAGAGTGGCGGTTACGGACAGAAGGTGGCCGATTATTTGTGTGAAGCACGACTGCAGAACATCCGGCTGATTAATATCGCGGTACCGGATCTGTTTATCGAGCATGGTGCAGTGAACGAGCTTCATAAGCGATTCGGACTGGATCCGCAGAGTATCTTGGACAGAATTAGAAGTGAGCTATAAAATTAGTCGATATAGGAATTAATAATGCTTGTGACAGCATTATCGGAGGATAGAATGAAGGAACGATTAGATGTACTGATGGTCAACAGAAATCTGGCGGAATCCAGGGAGAAGGCAAAGGCAATCATTATGTCCGGCAATGTATTTGTGGATGGCCAGCGTGAGGACAAGGCGGGAAGCACATTTTCGGAGGAGGCTCTGATTGAGGTCAAGGGTAATCCACTGAGGTATGTCAGTCGCGGTGGTTTGAAGCTGGAGAAAGCGATGGCCCGTTATGGAATCTCACTGGAAGGAAAGGTCTGCATGGATGTGGGGTCTTCCACCGGCGGCTTTACCGATTGTATGCTGCAAAACGGTGCAGTAAAGGTATATGCTGTAGATGTCGGTACCAACCAGCTTGCTTGGAAACTTCGTCAGGATCCAAGAGTAGTATCTATGGAGAAGACCAATATTCGATATCTAACCAAGGAGCAGCTGCAGGCGGAAATTGCATTTGCGTCCATTGATGTGTCCTTTATCTCTTTAACGAAGGTGCTTGTTCCGGTGCGTGATTTGCTTCTGGAGGAGGGCGAGATTGTCTGCCTGATCAAGCCTCAGTTTGAAGCTGGGCGCGAAAAGGTCGGTAAGAAAGGCGTAGTACGTGATCATAAGGTACACGAAGAGGTCATTTTGCTGGTCAGCTCTTATGCGGCAGAGATTGGGTTTGAGTGTATTGATTTGGATTTTTCTCCAATTAAAGGACCGGAAGGTAACATTGAATATTTATTATATCTAAGAAAATTAAAGTTTGACGAGAATATACAAGAATATGCTAAAGGCGCCTCAATATCTCATGACAAAATCATGAAAATTGTAAATGAAGCGCATGGAGTACTGTCAGAAAGTGAATGATATATAAAAACAGCTTAAAGCTTTCGAATATTTATTAAGTTATTCTGAATTTTATGCACGATATATTGAAATTTATGGAATTCTGTGATAGACTTTTGTAGTGTATGTATCGTTGCAGTCATTTGAGGAGAGTAGCAATCCGATGGACAGATTTTTGATTATCACCAATAAAGAGAAGGATATGGACTTCATTGTTACGAAAAAGATTGTTGCTTATATAGAAAAGGCCGGCAAGTCTGCCGTTCTTTCAAGCGTATCCTCGGTACAGGAGGAAGCTGGTCCGGTAGTTATTCCTAAGGATATTGATTGTGCCATTGTACTTGGAGGCGACGGTACCATTATACAGACAGCAAATGACTTGATGACGCATAACATTCCTATTCTGGGCGTAAATCTTGGTACCTTAGGATTTTTGGCTGAGGTTGAGGAGCATCATGTTCCGGAATCATTAGAGAAATTATTTCGGGATGATTACCAGATTGAGAAGCGGATCATGATTGAAGGTACGGTCCATCATGTGTCCAAACATCAGCAGACGCCGGAATTTTCAATGGGCTTTGCACTTAATGATGTTGTAATTGCCAGAAAAGGATTTTCAAGAATTATCAGTCTTGGTATTTATGTTAATGATTCCTTGGTTGATAATTTTCGGGGTGACGGAGTAATTATATCGACACCTACCGGTTCCACCGCGTATAATCTTTCCGCCGGTGGTCCAATCGTTATGGCACAGGCCAGTGTTATGGTTATTACACCAATCTGCCCACATTCGTTAAGTCCGAGGAGCATTGTGGTCTCGGCAGAGGATACGATAAAAGTAGTTGTTGGTAAGAGCAAGAAGACACAGGAAGCGGAAGCGATTGTAACCTTCGATGGCAACAAAGTGATTGACCTGGGCACGGATGATGTTATCCTAATGAAGAAGGCTAAGCACAACACGAAGTTGATTAAGCTAAATCACGCCGGGATCTATGAGATTCTTCGGTCGAAGCTTGGCAAGGACGGATACTAGGAACCGTCACTATTACAAGAAAGGCACTGGGAAAGAGAATGAAAATCAGCAGACAAAGTAAAATTATAGAGCTTATAAACAAATATGATATCGAGACACAGGAGGAATTGGCTGACCGCCTGATGAAGGACGGTTATAATGTTACTCAGGCAACTGTATCCAGGGATATCAGAGAGCTTAAGCTCACGAAGGTTGCCGTGGACGGTGGAAGACAAAAGTACATCGTGCTTCAGAAGACAGAACCCGGTATGAGTGAGAAATATACCCGTGTACTCCGAGACGGATTTGTGTCCATGGATATGGCCCAAAATATTATGGTTGTTAAAACGGTACCCGGCATGGCGATGGCAGTTGCAGCAGCACTGGATGCTTTGCAGATGAACAGCATCGTAGGCTGCATCGCAGGGGATGATACCGTGATGTGTGCGGTCCGCACGACAGAAGAGACGGTTCAGGTGATGGAGAAATTAAGTAAGCTTTTGAATGCAGAATAAGTAAGATAATACTCCATACATTATCAAATAGAATAATAGGTTTTTTACTATACGCAGCCAGATTAATCTTAATCTGGCTGCTATTATATCAAGGCATTCCTCTCAATCATTCTATTGAAATGTAAACATAAATATGGATTCGTTAGGAAGGCTTCAACGGAGCTCTCGACTAAGGAAAATGCCAATGATAAATTTTGCTTGCCGAAGTTATCAAACGGTGATAAAATATTTAAGGTTATTGGCAATATAGCGTTCATTATTCATACAACCGATAAGGAGACCACGGTGCTCCTTTCAAGAACATATAAAAAATATCAGTATTAAGGAGAATTAAGATGTCAGGACATTCGAAATTTGCGAACATCAAACATAAAAAAGAAAAGAACGATTCCGTGAAGGGTAAGATCTTTACCAAGCTCGGACGTGAAATTGCAGTTGCAGTGAAGGAAGGCGGAGCGGATCCGAATGCGAACAGCCGTCTGAAGGATATCATAGCAAAAGCAAAGTCAAACAACATGCCCAATGATACCATTGACCGCAGTATCAAGAAGGCAGCCGGAGATGCAAATGCAGTGAACTATGAGACAGTAACCTATGAAGGCTATGGCCCGAACGGAACTGCGATTATCGTGGAAGCATTAACGGATAATAAGAATCGAACTGCAGGTAATGTACGTAATGCTTTTACAAAGGGTAACGGTAACGTAGGCTCCATCGGCTGCGTATCCTTTATGTTCGATAAGAAGGGTCAGATCATCATCGATAAGGAAGAATGCGATATGAAGGCAGACGATCTGATGATGCTTGCTCTGGACGCAGGAGCAGAAGATTTCGCAGAGGAAGAGGATAGCTTTGAGGTATTAACGAATCCCGACGATTTCAGCGCTGTTCGTGAATCTCTTGAGAAGGCTAAGATTCCGATGGTTCAGGCAGATGTCACTATGATTCCTCAGACCTGGGTTGAACTGAAGGATGACAATGATATCAAGATGATGAACCGTATCCTTGACTTACTCGATGAGGATGATGATGTACAAGAAGTATATCATAATTGGGATGAGTAGTCAGACAATTTGACGAAGCCTATAAAATCAACGGTTTGAGATGCTTTTATAACATTAATATTAATCTAAAAACAAGGTAAAATTCATCCAGTGATGATGTACGCAACAAATTGTGTATATTCAGCTACGGATGTACAAAATTAAACCTTCTCAACGTTTATCAAACAAACGTATGGGGAGGTTTTTTATGTTTTGCGAAGATGTTTTTTGACTGTAGGATAGGAAAACTGAGTGAGAGAACAATCAAGTCTACCGCAACAATAATCTAGCCTTATTCCGATACATAGAGCAGGAATTTAGTGTAACAGAAGTAGAGGAAATCAACTTCCAAATGATTAATGGATATATCAGCTTTCTGTCTGAAAAGAAGTTATTCGAGGTGTATATCAATACAATTGTAAGAACTTTTAAGGCTTACTTGTTCTAGAATTGATGATACTGAAGAACTATACAGGATTTCTACAGATAGAGCTTCTGAACGCGGTGTATCAGATTATTTGTCTGCTCTTTTCTTTGCTAGGGAGGACGTTCTTAAGTATATAAAGAACCGCAAAGTATCAATTTCTTTTGAAAGGTCAAGCGACCTGATAAGTGTATGGAATAATATTAACAGAAACATCTTTCGGAGACTAGCGACATATTCAATAATTTTTTTTGCTTTTTTATAAGAAGTACCATATTCTGAGCTGCTTTAGGTACATGATTATTACAAATTTATCTATAGCAGTGGATATGCTTCCATGACAAGCTATGTGGAGACGGTTTGCTTGCTGTCGCGTAAAGCCCCTGTTTAAGCGCTTTGTAGGCAATTTAGAGCAGAAATGTATCTGTGCTTTTAGCAAAATAATATGTACTTTTTCTGAAGACAAGATGAAATGGTGTGAAGGGATAATACCTTTTCGCACACCTTAAAGGTTGTTCGCTAATTAGTATTATATTGTAATGTGTTAAAAAGATAGGTTGTTGTGCGCCGAAGGGTGTAAATTTCTGAATTAGTAAATGAAAGTAAATGAAAGAACAAATATAAAGATAATGAGCAATCAGTGATAATAAATGCTGGTTGCTTTTCTTTGTTAATCTTTACTAATATATGTTAAATACTTTCGAGAACTCATAATAATTTATTGTTTCAATGAAAAAAAAGTTGTATACTATACTTTGTGAAAATAACCTTGTTTACATAATATGTGGAGGGTAGGAATATGGCGGAAAGTCAGATAAAAATCACATACAAACCATTATGGAAATTATTAATTGATCGGGGAATGAGCAAGACAGAATTACGGAAAAAGACACAGATTGCTCCAAGCACATTTACAAAGATGAATAATGACCAACAGGTGTCATTAGATATATTGGCTCGTATTTGCGTGGAGCTGAATTGCGGATTTGATGAAATTGTGCATATTGAGTCCTGAAAAAGGGACAGAAGGATATTGTATAATAATGTGCCGGTGGAAAGTAATTGTATGGGGCAGAAACAATATCATTATAGAGGAGATGGGCTGAATGAAATACAATGTTTATTGTGATGAAAGTTGCCATCTAAAGCAGGATAATTCAAATGTCATGATATTAGGTGCTATGTATTGTCCTACTGATAAAAAGAAAAATATATAGAATATGTAGCCTTCCGGATAGAAATTATTTATAGGACAGTCTGTTATTCTAGTTCCAGTATTAGGTGCAGTCATTGGTAGTACTGTTGGATACGCCAGAGAAGGTAAAATCGTATTTTATGGATTAGTATCTGACGATCGGTTGTTTAAGGAGGTATTACATATGATTTTATTCGAAAATGCGGAATATGATTATTTCTTTAATCCGCTTTGCTGCAAAAATAAAAGATTGTATTATGAATGCATTTTGCAGTTGATTGAAAAGTCAAAAGCTGTTCCGCTACTATACGAGACAGACGCCAAGGATTGTATCATTTTATATTTACGTAACTGTTCTTACGCGTTAGAAGATGAGGATGGTAGTGATAAAGGTGATGAGAATATAAGCAGTAATAAATCTGAAGCGGAGAATGCAAGTGCGATATTGAGATACTTTCGGCTTTGTGGCTGGATTTC
>JAEZLZ010000036.1 GCA_023415055.1 Bacillota bacterium
TTTACGGTCATTATAATAATCGTAAAGCTTAGAAATCAATTCTTTATACGACGGTGCAGCTATCTGTTGTCTTTCTTCATTTTCTTTCCTTACGGTGGTTATGTAGCGTCCATCTTTCCTAGCACAGATGGAATACGGATGACGCTCTTTTACAAAGCATTCTTTGGTCATATTGATTTTTATTGCGACTTCTGTTGAATCCAAGATACCACATTCATAAGCTTCCTGCAAGATAGATAATGCATCAAGCATAATAATGTGACCTCCTGTTAATTGTTTTTAACACTTTGCTTCGTGTTTCATAGAACAATATGATAGGAGATTTTAAAAACGAAGCTTTTTTACAACAATATGCCCGCAGATCCTGCGGGCATAAGAGTTAGCGTAAATAATGTTCTGCAATGATATTGATTCGGTTATGACCAAGGCACCTGCTGGCGATTAGCATAGCACGCTTATCATAGCAGACACCTTTCAGGTCACTCCTGCAATGATAACGTTCGTTATTTGGTATCTTTTCTACTGGTCTAGCTAAGGTATTATAGATTTGTGTGCAATATTCACTTCGATAAGAATGAACATCCATATCTGGTACATGAGGCCATACTTTATTGATGCCTGCCACTTTCATACGTTCTACAACTTCATCAACATTTGAAATGATAGGGGATTCACGGTATCTGCCACCTTTTGCTCCACTGGTAACAGCTATGTAGTAGATTCCATTCTTAAAGATTAACTGTGTCCCTCTTAAGCATTTCAATTCTTTCTTGCGTAATCCGGTTGCTTTGCAGAATTCTATGAATTCCTTATTCTTTGATTCAGAGAAATTCTTATCTCGTTTTGCCGCTTTCCGACTTCTTGTGATACCAGACCTATGACGTACTGCAGTTTTCATAAAATTCTCTGTAGTACAGTCAAAAACCTTTGCTAGGGCACACGCTTCTAGTTTCTGTGAATGAGGAGCCAGCACAGACCTTTCCGTAAGCCATTCATCTACATATGACCTACATTCGGAAAGCATTCTACAGCCGTAGCGTTCCTTACACCATTTTACGAAATAACAGGCATGTTTCTGATAATCCTGAAAAGTACTCCAAGTATAAATCTTATGGATGGAAATACGTTCTTGATAACTTAACATTGCCTTTGCATCCGTTTTCCGCTTCTCTTTCAGAAGCGCGCGTTCCGCCCTCTGGTCATCATATTTTGAATGACCGATTGCCATTTTTGACTTTAATTTCATCTCTACTTGATGAACTAATGATTGATGTTTCTTTTCTCTGTAACGAGCCATTTTTACCACGTCCTTTGATTGTATTAATTAGTTAAAGCTGAGCACGCCCAATTTATTTAAATCACAGGGCATAGTGATTATTACTCCTAAGGATACAGTTAAAGGGTATCCGGCCTGACCATTATGAATGGAGCGATTTATAATGGTCTACAATCTCCTGAACAGTGGTTTGTTCTATAAAGTTCAACTGCAGATGCGTCTTAAGTCAAGAGAACTTCGTTCTCTCTTCTTTTCTTCTTACAGACCGCCGGTTTACCGGCAATAAGGCTTTATCAGATAACTGATATCACCTTACGAAAATAAAATAAATTATGTTTTTAGTCTGTTTGTTTCATTTGTTTGTTATTTTTAACATGTTTTTGTTTGTTTTGTTTTCTCCTTTCGTCATGAATGCAATTCTAATATGCTAGTATTCATTCATTGATATCGAAAAAAATGACATGATTGTCAAACTACATAATAGTTTTTGAAAATGACATTAAAGTTTAGTTTTCAATGTACTTACTGCGTTAAATATTAATTTTACAAACTGATTTTTGAAAATATCGATAGGTATGTTGATATCCCAACTTTTCAAAACCACAATGTACATAGTTAAAATATCCCATTTAAGAACCCTTTAAAATAACAAATTCCTTGGTCTCAATTTCAAAAACTTTATTGTCACATAACAATGATAACTGTTTACTCGAAGGCATAACGAGTAACCGTTATCATGCCTAATTTGATAAGTGTACCCTTCTGATTAGGTGTAGAAATACACTTCTCTGCATAAACCGACTTGACTGCTAAGTTTGGGAGTTTACATTATGACGAAATCAATGATATAATCAGGAAAAACAGGATGCAATCTGTGTTTTAAAAGGAGAGATTTAGATGAAACCAAAAATTATGTGTATACTTTCAGTGTTTCTGTTAAGTATTTCAATTACTGCATGTTCAAGCAGCAAAAACAATTCAAACCAAAGTAATAACAGTAGTGTAAATGATAACATTATTACTTCCACCAGTATCTCAAGTCCTTCTCCATCTACAATCCCCACATCTACGATTCTACCAGCTCCTCCTACGTCAACTAATTCGCCCATTCGTCCCGTTGAGAGTAATGAGCCTTACCCTGATATTACAATCCAATCGCCTATCATAATATCAAGTAATAACTTATATCCTATAACTGGGAAATCTCAATATTTGAGGTTAATAATGGTAAAGGGCAAATATTATGAAGATTGGACTCCGGGGCCGTGTATGGGCACAATTTGGGAGGGCTATTATAATATTGAATTGATAGATGATTCTGGTAACATTATTAGTCAAATTGAATTAAGTAAATTTTACACAGAGCCTTTGATATTTAATTCTCTTTTTGATATTGAATTTGACGATTATAACAATGATGGTGATATAGATTTTACAATTGGCCAGTATGCTTCAAGTAATGGTAATGAATATAAGTTGTTTACATTAAGAAAAGATGGAACAATAGAGATTTTACCTATTAATGGCTATCCTTCTATGTTCATAAGTAACACAACAGGATATTACTCTACAAAACTTACAAAGTTAGATAACGTTACGTTTAAGAAAGAATATTATGATAATTCGAAAGGGAAAAACTGCGAAGATATTTTCAAATGGAATGGAATAGAATTTATCAAAAAATAAGTTAAGATAAATGTATTATAAATCAATTCTATTTTTCCACTATTGTGAAGCAAATCGATTAATTATGATAGCTATATTGTAAAAATATAGGGCAAAACAATACTGCTTTAATTGAACTTTTCATTCAACCAAAGGAGTTCATATTATGTGTGCAACCAAGTGTGCAAATAAATAACAGAAGCCGCAAACCTCCTATTTATCAGTATTTGTGTGTGCGGGGATTTGTTCGAATCCCGTCTCGCGCTTAACTAATTTCCTCAGAAATCTTGAAAAATCAAGGTCTCTGAGGATTTTTCTTTTTATGTGTTTTGAGTACGCATGAGTACGTCGCTTCCATTCATCTCTGAAAGAGCGTTTACAATCTGTTTTGATGTTTTCTGCTTCCCTTGGTTGTTCATTATGTAGGTTCGAGTAGTAGCAATATCATTATGTCCGAGATACCAGCGAATGTCTTCGATTGGGATTTTCTTTCTGTCCATTTCAGATGCTGCTGTTCTACGAATATCATGGGCTGATTTTACTTCAATACCTGCACGCACGCACTGCGCACGGATGCAATTATCGACCTCACGAATCTTAGTTCTACCCACTTTATCGCAGAATATAAAATCTTTGAATCGTTCTACTACTCAGGTTCATGCCCTTACGTTTCTCTATCCACAGAGGATACAGAATTTCCAATGTTTCTTTCTTTACTGGAAAATAAATCTTGTATAGTTTCTGATATATCCCATCCTCGGTGTAGGAAGTTATTTTAATCCTCTTACTCACCTCTGTATCCAAGATATAGGTCATCCAGCGTCCGCCTTCCTTAATTGGCGATGTTATCTGGTATGGATGCTTCTGTAATACTTTTTCCTTATTACCCATACATAAATGTGATGAGTAACCGTTATTGGAATTAGTTGTAATTTGTGAAATTGGATGATATAATAGATTTTGATAAATAAATAAATATAAATCTTACCATATTTATAAGGAGACATATATGGCACTTGAAACATTAAGATTGCTCCTAAAAGACTATCAACTTGAAAATATAGATGATTTTTTCAAGTTAAAATCAATGGAAGAAGTTTGGAAATATTCAACTTTTACTCCTTTATCAGATATAGAAAAAGCAAATCTTTTACTTAGAAAGTTAATTGATAATAGATTAGATGGAAATTATGATTTTATGGCTCTCTATAAAAAGGATACAAACGAATATATAGGTGAGGCTGGGATAATTGGTTATAACTCTAACGCTAATAGGTGTGTCATTGGATATAATTTACTACCCCAATTTTGGAATCAGGGCTATGCCACGGAAATCACAAATTATATAGTAAAATATGCCTTTGAATCATTAGGATTTGAAAGAATAGAAGCACTTGCTTTACAATTAAATATTGCTTCATGTAAGGTTTTAGAGAAAAGTGGTTTTTTGTTAGAAGGCATATTAAGAAATTTTAATAAATGTAATACTGGTTATAGGAATGTTTGTTATTATGGAATAATTTCTTCAGACTTCTACGATAAGTAAGTTTTGAAAGCGCGAAATTATGTAAATTTTACCTTTATCATTATTTTTAAATTTTAATCGTATATAATAGTACATATTACTACTGGGGGATAAAATAATGTACGCAGAGACATTAGAATATTTTAATATTGGAACTTGGCTTAATAAAAAATTAGGTTACCATAATCGTTCAAAAAAACCGTCAACGAAGAAACTACAAGTTAATCATGGAGAAATTTGGTATTGCGATTTAGGATATAATGTTGGTACAGAAAAGAATAAGGTTCGACCCGTCTTAGTCATGTCAAATAATAAAATAAATCAAGCCGAGAAAATTGTAGTTTTAGCTATTACCAATGCAAAAGGAAAGTTAAATGTTAGAGATTTGCCATTGCAGGATTCATGGTATTTACTGTATTCAAATACTACTGATGACAACAAAAAAATATATCCAGGTCGTATTATAAAAAAAGGAAATATCTCATATGATTTTTTAGATAAAGATAGTGTAGTTCAGTGCGAAGAAATAAAAGCTGTTAGTAAAGCTCGTTTTGATGCAACGAGAAAATGCATTGGTACACTTCACCCAAAAGATTTCAATTTTATTAAACAGAAATTTTTGCGTACATACAATTTGTAATTGACAACAATTAAAAATATGAATATAATAATAGTGTAAGATAGATAATAGATTAAGTCCCATAGTAATAACAGTGGGTACATTATAAATGTTTCATCGAAGCCGTATGACCTTAATGGTATAGCTTCTGGAGGCTCCCCGATTATATCGGGGAGTTTTTCTTTTCTTAAAATTCCACTACAAGTTAGTTTTATTTAGGATTTCTATACATAAATAAGATGAGTACCTACTTGAGTACGTATAAATGGGATGTGCTGGTAAGTCCCTTTCTATCAGTATTTTTTCGAGGGGATAGAATTCGAATCCCGTCTCGCGCTGTCAGAAAGTAAAAAGGATATCCTTGATTAGGATATCCTTTTTACTTTATTCGAGTCCAATCCTGGACTCGAAGTTCGAATGTCTCCGCTCCGCTTCGGTCCGCGCAGATCCGAGGTCCAGTGGACCTCGTGCGCCGTCTCGCGCTTACGAAGTCCCTTGATTTTGAAGGGATTTTTTGTTGCGTCGATATGTGCATCGTATTTGCACCAGTTTTTCTTGCTCTTTTTGTGTCTACTATTCAGAGCCTTATTCATAATGTCCAGGTTCTCTTGTTCCGTATTTGGATTGTAAATATAGCTAAGGGTAGTCTTTTCATCAACCTGTCCAAGCATATCGTGAATCTTATCAAGTGGCATTCCTGCCGTACTCAAGCGGCTTGCAGTTGTTCTTCTGGTACAATGTGGACTTTTGCATGTAATTCCTGCATCTCTGCAATATTTACTAAGCCAATAGGTTACTGCTCTTGCAGTTATTCGTTCAAAGAAGAATACACCATCTAAGGAAGTCTCATGCAATCTTTGACAAGGTTTACGAATTACGATAAAATGAACTTGTAAATATTAACAGAAAAACGATTGTAGTATAAGAAAATGAGATGATCTCTTATGACAAATACGAATCCTATGGTTGATGAATATATAAATAACGAAAAAAGTGGCAGGAAGAATTTAAGAGGAAGAATTTAAGGAAGAATTTAAGAGCCTGGTTTAACGGATTTAATGCAACCAAATCATTAAATTCCGGTTATATAGGTATAGGAAATATACTAGGGATGGAGTGATACTGTGGAGGATCGGCAAATTGTTGAATTA
>JAEZLZ010000083.1 GCA_023415055.1 Bacillota bacterium
CGTCTATCCAATCAGTGAATATGCTTGGATGGATATGGGGCAGATAGAAGAAATGGAAGAAATGAGAAAGCGACTATATGGAGATGAATAAGAAGCTTCTTTTAATTGGTGGCGGAGGTCATTGTAAAGTCATTCTGGATAGCTTGTTGTTTGACCATACATATGCGGAGATAGCTATTATCGATCAAGCTGAGAATATCGGAATGCATATGATGGACATACCTGTTCTTGGCTGCGATGATGATCTGGAAGGGCTATATCAGGAGGGTTATCACTATGCCTTTTTATCCCTGGGCAGCATAGGCTATCCGGACAAACGCATCAAGCTATATTCTGAGCTTGAGAGAATCGGCTTCTCGATACCCAATATTATTGACGATACAGCAAGCGTCAGTAAGCATGCTGTACTTGACCAAGGAATCTATATCGGAAAGCATGCCGTGGTGAATCCGGGAGCAGTCCTTGGTAAAGGGGCTATTATTAATACCGCCTCTATCATTGAACATGATTGCACTATTGAGGAGTTTGTTCACATTTCACCGGGCTCTGTCTTATGTGGTGGCGTATCGGTAGGTAAGAATACAAATATCGGAGCAGGTACTTCGATAAAGCAGCAGGTGAAGATTGGAAGCAATTGCGTCATTGGTATGGGAAGCGTTGTATTACACAATATCAACGACTCGGTAATGGCCTATGGAAATCCTTGCAGGGAGGTGAAATCATTATGAGAGTATTCATCATAGCAGAGGCAGGTGTTAATCATAACGGCAATCTTTCGCTGGCGAAGAAGTTGGTAGATGTCGCTAAGGATGCAGGTGCCGATTGCATCAAGTTTCAGACCTTCAAGTCGGAGAATATTGTCTCAAAAAAAGCAGAGAAAGCAGAGTATCAGAAGAAGAACACCAATTCAGAGGGAAGTCAGTTAGAGATGCTTCGTAAGCTTGAGTTGCCTTATGAAGACTTCATT
Source organism: Bacillota bacterium (assembly GCA_023415055.1). Classification (GTDB taxonomy): domain Bacteria; phylum Bacillota; class Clostridia; order Lachnospirales; family Lachnospiraceae; genus Mobilitalea. Next base: position 968 of record JAEZLZ010000083.1, read on the forward strand.
GAATTAAATAATTATTGTAAGATGAAAAATATCATCTTTCTTTCTACTGCCTTTGATTTGGATAGTATCGATTTTCTAAAAAGCCTTGACATGATAGCCTGGAAAATACCCTCCGGTGATATTACAAATCTACCATATCTAATAAAGATTGCACGCTTACATAAACCGGTCATTTTATCTACCGGTATGTGTGAGATGAAGGAAATCTATACAGCCGTAGATATTCTAAAGCGTCATGGTGCTGCAGATATTACACTGCTTCATTGCACAACACAGTATCCTACCCCATACAAAGATGTTAACCTTAAGGCGATGCTAACGATGAAGGAGCAATTTGGATTACCGGTAGGCTATTCGGATCATACCAGCGGAATTGAAGTTCCGATTGCTGCGACCGCACTGGGAGCTACGGTGATCGAGAAGCATTTTACTCTGGATCGAAGCATGGAGGGACCGGATCATTTAGCCAGTCTTGAGCCATTGGAGCTTACGAATATGATAACCTCAATTCGTAATATTGAGATAGCTCTTGGAAACGGAAGAAAGCAGCCCGCGGCTTCGGAAGTGAAAAATATTGCCATTGCAAGAAAAAGTATCGTTGCTAAGAAGGCGATTATGGAAGGGGATTCATTTACAGAGGACAATATTACAGTGAAGAGACCCGGCAATGGTATCAGCCCGATGCAATGGTATGAGGTGCTGGGTCAAATTGCGATAAGAAACTTTGATGAAGATGAGTTGATTGAGCTATGAAAAGAATCTGTATATTAACAGCGACCAGAGCAGAATACGGTTTACTCAAGCCGATAATTAAAAAGTTAATGATGGTACAGGAATTTGACGTGCGTGTAGTTGCTACAGGTGCGCATTTGTCATCTGAATTTGGACTTACCTATAAAGAAATAGAAAATGACGGGATCAGGATTGATGAAAAGATTGAGATACTGTTAAGCTCAGATACCCCTACTGCGATCTCAAAATCAATGGGTCTGGCTATGATTAGCTTTTCGGATTACTTTGAGAAGCTGAAGCCGGATATGCTGATTGTATTGGGAGATCGGTATGAGACTCTTGCGGTTAGTATGGCTGCAATGAATCAGAGAATACCGATTGCTCATCTTTATGGAGGTGAGATCACGGAAGGCGCGATAGATGATGTAATTCGGCATGCGATCACAAAACTTAGCTATCTGCATTTTACCAGTACTGAGGAATATCGTAAACGTGTGATTCAATTGGGAGAAAATCCGGAGCGGGTTTTCTGCGTTGGTGCTATAGGGATAGAAAATATTCTGAATGAGAAATTATACTCGAAAAATGAGCTCGAAGAATCACTCCAATGTAAGCTGGAGCAACCCCTTGCAGTCGTTACATTTCATCCTGTAACACTTGAGAACAACAGCTCAGAGCAGCAGGTGACAGAACTGTTTCGTGCGATTACGCATTATCCAAAAATGAAGTTTATTATTACAAAAGCGAATGCGGATACCAATGGTCGCGTTATTAACCAGCTGATTGACGAATTTGTCAAGAAGAATGAGAATACCATCGCCTTCAGCTCGTTAGGAAGTCTGAGATATCTCAGTTTATTAAAATATTGCAACATGGTGATTGGTAATTCGAGCAGTGGGATATTGGAGGCTCCAAGCTTTAGAATACCTACGGTTAATATAGGTGATCGGCAAAAGGGAAGATTGCAGGCCGACAGTATCATTAATTGTGAACCGGTGGAAGCCCAAATAATTGCAGCAATGAACAAAGCCTTAAGCGATGAATTTATCCAGGTAGCTGCCAGTGTCAGCAATCCCTATGGTGATGGAGCAACCTCTGATAAAATCATTGACCGGATTAAGAAAACGTTGAACAATCCGATTGATTTGAAAAAGACTTTTTATGATTTATAGCATGGAGGATCGTTATGAAGGTTGTCATAATTGGACTTGGTTCCATGGGTCGCAGAAGAATTCGATTAATTAAAAAATATGATTCATCAATTGAAATCATTGGGATAGATAATAATGAGGAACGCAGAGAATTCTGTAAAAAAGAATATGAAATGGCAACCTTCCATCAGTTATCAGAGTGTATCGGTGAAGGGCTAGATGGTGCTTTTATCTGCACCTCTCCGTTATCCCATCATAAGATCATTACAGAATGCCTGGAGCAAGGGCTTCATGTGTTTACGGAACTTAATCTGGTCTCTGATGGATATGAGAGAAATATGAAACTGGCTGCAGAGAAAGGACGTATTCTTTTTCTCTCCTCCACATTTCTGTACAGGGATGAAATAAAGAAAATTATGTCATTGGTTCAGAACTCGAGGGGTATGCTTAATTATACGTATCATATTGGACAGTATTTACCGGATTGGCATCCTTGGGAAAGTTATAAGAATTTCTTCGTAGAAGATAAGCGTTCGAATGGCTGCCGAGAAATATTCGCGATAGAACTGCCCTGGTTAACAGAAGCCTTTGGTTCGATTATCGATATCAAAGTGACCAAGAATAAAATCAGCAAACTGGAAATTGATTACTGTGACAATTATCTTGTTATGCTGGAACACAGCTCCGGACATAAGGGGCTTTTGGCGGTTGATGTTGTATCAAGAAAGGCAGTAAGAAATCTGGAGATCTTCGGGGAAGAACTATACCTTAGCTGGAATGGTTCGCCAACCGGACTCTATCAATATGATTATGAATTAAAAGAGAATAAGAATATTGAACTTTATGAAGCAATCGATCAACTTGAAAATTATAGTAGCTTTGTTGTAGAGAATGCCTATTTGAATGAAATTATCGCATTCTTTGATACAATATTACAAGGAAAGCCACAATCCTACAGCTTTGAGAAGGATAGTAGTATACTGAGAATCATCGATAGAATCGAGGCCTAAAATGAACTTAAAGTATAAAATCGGAATAATCGGAGCAGGTTCTATTGGAAGAAGACATCTTCGTAATATAGTGGAGGTATTAAGCAGCAGGAACATTTCGTTCGAGATTGATTTGATCAGAAGTGGTACGGGAAATCCGATTACTTCGGAGGAGGCTGCGTATATATGTAATACCTATCTTTCCTACGATGATATTCCGGATGATTATGATATCCTGTTTATCACCAATCCGACCCATCTTCATTATGAAACCATAATAAAATATTCGAACAAAACAAAGCATATGTTCATAGAGAAGCCAGTCTTCGATCAATCTGATATTGATATTCGAGATCTGGGTCTTAAGAAGAATGGCGTATATTATGTGGCATGCCCGTTAAGATATACAGAGGTCATTCAATACCTGAAGAAGGAACTACACAATTTGAAAATATATAGTGCGAGAGCCATCTGCTCCAGCTATCTGCCGGATTGGAGACCTAATCAGGATTATAGGGAATGCTATAGTGCCCATAAGGATCAAGGCGGAGGAGTATCCATTGATCTAATTCATGAATGGGACTACATCTCTTATTTATTTGGACATCCGGAGAGCGTTTTCAATATCCGCGACCATTTTTCTGACCTTGAGATTGATAGTGATGATTTATCGATTTATATAGCCAGATATCCTCATATGGCTGTGGAGCTACATTTGGATTATTTTGGTCGTAAGACCATCCGAGAAATATGTATATTTACAGAGTCGGATACAATAATAGGGGATATTACGAATAGTGAGGTACGATATCTTAAGAAAGAAGAAACAATATCTTTCAAAGAGAAGCGCAATGATTTTTATTTGAAAGAGATGGAACATTTTTATGATATCCTTGCAGGAGTGGAGAAGAATGATAATGATATTCTTACTGCACTTCACACGCTTCGGCTCACGAAGGAGGGAAAGTAGAATGAATATATTATTCACGATTTGCGGAAGAGCCGGATCCAAAGGGATTCGCAATAAGAATATAAAGGACTTCTTAGACTATCCGTTGCCATTTTATACTGTCTCGGCGATTCATCTATATACAAAGCTCCATCCTGAGAATCATTATGATATAGCACTGAATACGGATAGCACTGATTTAATAAATCTATTTTGCGATAAGCTTAACCTGGATATTGATATAGTAGAAAGACAATCAGACCTTGGATTAGATAATACACCAAAGGTTTCTGTCATTTTAAATACCTATGAAGAAATATCAAAACGAAAATCGATTGATTATAACATGGTAGTGGATTTGGACATTACCTCACCGCTTAGAACCGTGAAGGATATTGAAAATCTGATTGAACGAAAACAATTGACAGATGCAGATGTAGTGTTTTCGGTGACGGATTCCCGCAGAAATCCTTATTTTAATATGGTTAAGAAGACTGAAAATGGTTATGAGAGGGTGATCAAATCTTCCTTTCATACACGTCAGGAGGCTCCGGAAATATTTGATATGAATGCCTCCATGTATGCTTATAAGCCTTCCTTCCTAATGAGCAAAAAGGCATTATTTGAGGGAAAATGTGACGCAATTAAGATGATGGATACCGCAGTACTTGACTTGGATCATGAGATTGACTTCGAATTAATGAGTGTAATTGCTAAATATTTATATGATACCTATTCAGATTTCCGTGAAATTGCCACAAATATTGAATCTATTCTGTTGTAATACAAATTAGGTTGTTATTGATTTGCGATACATTAGGCTTGTATTATCGTTATGATTTGATTAAATTAAAAATAAAATAAGTAAAAAATAGGAGGTACCCAATGAAAGGTATCATTCTCGCCGGAGGCTCCGGCACAAGGCTATATCCATTAACTATGGTAACTTCAAAACAGTTGTTACCGGTTTATGATAAACCCATGATATATTATCCTTTATCCACGCTGATGCTGGCGGGAATTCAGGATATTCTCATCATATCAACACCTCATGACCTTCCGAATTTTAAGAAGCTTCTTGGCGACGGCTCCAATTATGGCATCAGATTATCTTACGCCGAACAGCCTTCCCCGGATGGACTGGCTCAGGCGTTTCTTATCGGCGAGGAATTTATCGCAGGTGATTCCTGTGCTATGGTGCTGGGAGATAATATCTTCTATGGCAGCGGCTTAACGAAGCACCTGAAGGAAGCAGCGAGAAAAGAGCATGGAGCCACCATATTCGGCTATTATGTGGAGGATCCGGAGCGTTTCGGTATCGTTGAATTTGATGCTGAAGGGAAAGCGATATCGATTGAAGAAAAACCGGAGCAGCCAAAATCAAATTATTGCGTAACCGGGCTATACTTCTATGACAACCGGGTTTGTGAGCTGGCGAAGCAGGTTAAGCCATCCAAACGCGGTGAACTGGAGATTACAGACTTAAACCGCATGTATCTGGAGGCTGGAACACTTAATGTTGTCACATTGGGACGTGGATATGCCTGGCTTGATACAGGAACTATGGATGCCTTAAGTGATGCTTCCGAATTCGTTCGAGTAATTGAGAAGCGACAGGGAATTCAGATCGCAGCGATAGAGGAGATTGCCTACATTAACGGGTGGATCAATAAGGAGAAATTACTTGAAGCAGCAGCTCGCTATGGTAAATCCTCATATGGACAACATCTGCGAAAGGTGTCCGAGGGTAAGATCCTTTATTAACTATCAATAGAATATATTTGTTTAAGGAAGGTGTTGCACAAGTAATATCTTCCTTCTATGTTTATATATAAATTACCGATGAAGTTATTTAAGTATACAATCAATTAGAAATTGCAGAATTGTCTGCTTGAATGTAACGCATTCTACAAATGAGCTCCGGTTTAAACAAAGAAATTAACTTACTTGATAGATAAATACTTATGTAAAAATGATATAAATGGAATTAAGATGGGAGAATTGTATATCATGAATATTATTAGTACAGAATTAAAGGACGTTTATATTTTAGAACCGAAGGTATTCGGAGATCGCAGAGGTTGGTTCTATGAGAGCTGGTCAGAGAGTACACTTGCAGAAAAAGGATTTCATTATAGTTTCGTTCAAGACAATCATTCCTTCTCTGCCGAGAAAGGAACGCTTCGAGGTCTTCATTGCCAGAAGGGAGACGCAGCCCAGGCGAAGCTGGTTAGATGTACTAGAGGAGCAATTATGGATTTTATAGTGGATGTTCGTAAGGGGTCTCCAACTTATAAAAAATGGACTTCAGTTGAATTATCTGCAGTTAACTTTAGGCAGTTGCTGATCCCAAGAGGCTTTTTGCATGGTTTTATAACCTTGACAGAGGATGTGGAGTTCCTTTATAAAGTAGATAATATTTATAATACAGAAGCAGACCGTTCGATATGTTGGAGTGATCCTGAATTTGGTATTCAGTGGGGGATCGACAACCCAATATTATCGGATAAGGATGCTAAAGCCCCTTTGTTTAGTGAAAGCGATATCGATTTTGTATATTAGATTAATTAACAATCAATATAGTAAGTACATGTTATATCAGAGTAATCTAAATCTTATCTATCAAGCAACGAATGACAGAAACGTAAAGTAGCACATATCATTACCACCGGATTGGAGGAATCTTATGAAGAAGCTTCTATTTATATTTAATCCGACGGCTGGCAGAGGGAGGATAAAAGCGAAACTCTTTGATATCGTCGACAGTTTTGTCAAGCATGGCTACCGGGTTCAGGTTTATCCGACTCAGCAGAAGGGAGATGCTACAAACATTGTAGTAAGCGAGCCGGAGCCATATGATCTTTTGGTATGTGCAGGTGGCGACGGAACACTAAATGAAGTTATCACCGGAATGATGATATCAGACAAAGTGGTTCCGATTGGTCTGCTTCCTGCCGGTTCTATGAATGATGTAGGCCATAGCTTTAAGATTAGTAGAAATATCATGAATGCGGTTCGTAATGTTCTGGTTGGGAAGCCCTATTCAATGGATATCGGTAGCTTTAACGATAAATACTTTATCTATGTGGCAGCCTTTGGTGCATTTACGGATATATCCTATACCACCTCTCAGAAAAACAAGAACGTGATAGGCAACCTGGCATATTATCTGGAGGGTATTAAAAAACTATCGGAGCTTAAGCCCAAATATGTTAAGGTGGAGTATGAAGACAAGGTGATTGAGGAAGAATTCTTGATCGGTTTAGTAACAAACTCTTTGTATATTGGTGGCTTCAAGAACCTAAATTATGACAAGACCAGCCTGAATGACGGATTGCTTGAGGTACTTCTAGTCAAGATGCCGAAGAATATTCTGGATCTGGAGATGGTTGTAAGCTCTCTGATTAATTATAAAATCAATGAAAATCTGATGTATTATATTCAAACCCCCAGTCTAACCATTACCTCCGAAAAGATGGATTGGACTCTGGACGGAGAATTCGGTGGAAGTTATGAAAAAGCTAGCATTACTAATTGTAATAAAGCAATAAAGATAATTTCAAACTCACTCCATTAGAGAAGCTTTGTTATCTAATCATGTGCAAAAAGAGAGAATACATATTCAATGTTATGTACTCTCTCTTTTTTACGCAGTCAATCGCTTGTATGATAGATATCTTACAAAAACGAAGTCACGATTTTGAATAAATTTCCATACAATTTATAATTGCATAAAACGCATTGTTATGGTAATATGGTAAAGTGCTACTAAAGGAAAGCGTATTTGAACAAAAGTAACAAAGAATATTTCATTATTTAAGGAGAAGAATATGAAAAACAGGAAGAAGAGATGGATTAGCTTATTATTGATGTCCCTGATGATTTTAAGTTTAACTGCATGTCAGAAAGATACCGGAGAGGATAATTCCCTTCAGTACATAAAGGATAACGGTAAATTTGTTATGGGACTGGATGATACCTTTGCACCGATGGGCTTTACCGATGATAATGGTGATATCATCGGTTTTGACGTTGATCTTGCGAAAGCAGTATGCGAGAAGCTTGGTGTAGAATTGGTATTACAGCCGATCAAGTGGGAAGCAAAGGAGCAGGAACTTGCGACAAAAAACATCGACTGTATCTGGAACGGATTATCACTTACTCCGGAGCGGAAGGAAAATATGACGATGTCGAAGCCTTATATGACGAATGATATTTCGCTCGTTGTTAAGAGTGATAGCGCCATCGCTACAATGGCAGATATGGCGGGTCTGAAGCTTGCAGTACAGGGAGGGTCCTCTGCAGAAGAAGCGCTGAACGATGAGACAAATAAAGCATTTCGCGAATCTTTGGGAAAGATTAATCCGTTTGACAAATATGATACTGCCCTAATGGATATGGAGACAGGTAATTCGGATGCAGTACTTATGGATACTGTAATGGCAAATTATATGATCACCAGCCTTGGTAAGGACTATAAGGTACTTGCTGAGTCCTTATTGCCGGATGAATATGCCATTGGATTCCGTAAGGGTGATGTTGCTCTTTGTGAAGCCGTGGAAAAGGCATTAAATGAACTTAAGGCAGATAAAACAGTGGAACAGATTTCCATCAAATGGTTCGGTACAGATATCACAACGATTCAATAATGGATATATCATAGAGAAGCAGCTAGTTAGTTTATTAGAAGGGCCCAGGAGCTTCATTCCTCCTGGACCTTTTTCGGTGCTTTATAGATACTAATGCTCCCTCCTGTATTTGACATGGAATAAGAGCTGGAATATAATTTATCTATAGATAATTTTGCCAGTTAACTCCAATGGAGGGATATCATGCTTTGTAAGCGATGCGGCAGAGAAAATGAGAATAATGCAACGTTTTGTGTCTATTGTATGACTGATCAGAAGGAGTATTTTGATGAGTCTTTTTCAGCATGCGTCACAGAGGAGGATGAGAATCGTGGCTTTTCCAAAGCTGATACAGAATATGAGCCTTCACAGGTACTTGTCACGAAGAATGTAGAAAATAATAAGTCAAGGAACGATTCTAAAATAGAAAGCAACGTGATTTCAAATTCCACTGTAAAATCTTCTGCCAATAAACAACAGCGCAAGGAAGAAAGAGTAAGAAGCAAAGATGAAGCAAGAGCTTCGCGGATGACAAAGCGGAAATTGAGGAAACAGGCACAGCAAAGGCAATTGAGTTTACAGCAGGTATTACATGAACGTCTAAAGGAAGAGAATCACGAAGCCTTAAGTCAATATATGTATCAAGGGCTAAATCAAGATATAACCGAAGAGGAAGAAAACCAAAGCTTGAAGAAGGACAAAACGTTCCGACGATCTGTCCTAGGTATCGTTACGGGAATTTTACTGACACTATGCATCGTGCTCTATATTGGGAGCATGAGCGAAAAGACAGACTACATATTAAAAGCGAAGGATGCTATCGAGATTTATTCCGACAAAAACGAGAATAAAACATATGTTTTTAATGCTCAGGGCGATATGCTGTTTAAAGCAAACGGTTATTATCAACCCTATTATACTCCGGATCATTCCGCGGCGATTTTATATAACCGATATCTGCAGACCGGTATCTATGTCAATAATAATCGTTTAAAAACGTTTGATTCTACGGTTGAAGCCTTTGCATTATCCAATGATGGAAACTTCATTCTTTATTCCATTCCCGGTGGACTTGGGAAATATTATCTGAAGCTGTACGACGTTACGAAGAATACGGATGTCATGATTGATAATCAGGCAAAACGGTTTGAATTACTGAATGTCTTACCGGGAGGTAAAGTGATTTCTTATCTGACCTATATCGAATCGGCTGACACAAATCCGCAGGAGATCCAATCCTTTCTTGTCAGAAATAATGGGACACCGGAACTGGTGGGAGATAATATCTGCGTCTTTGCGGTATCCTACGATATGAATAACATTTACTATTATACTTTGAAGGATGCAGATCTTGACACTCTGCATGTCAGAATTAATGGGAAGGATATCCTGTTATCGAAGAATGTCAGTAACACACTCTACTTTAACAAAGACTATTCTCAGGTTTTAGTCGCAGATGGTAGAAACTATTATATCAGTGGGCAGGGATCAGAAAGGCAAAAGATTATAGATCACATGCTGACAGGCATATTGATACCAAGGAAGGGAATCATGTACTCGAATTCTGCTCTTTATCGTTACTATGGTATTGAAAGCTTTAACCATAAGCTTCTGAGGAGCAGCGATAATTCAATACAATTGTTTCGGGAGAAGCAGCCAGTAAAAGAAATGGCAATAACCGGGGATGACGAAAGCGCTATGTTATCTGTGGACGGCAGCAGTTTATTGTATCTTGATAGCACAAATACCCTAATACTGCTGACAGATATCTACGGGGAAGCGAAACAAAGCATTCTGGCAGAGAATGTAGCCGAATATAAGGCGTCCGATGATTTATCGAAGATATTCTATATATATAATCATAATCTATATTATATTGAGCCTGGGAAGAAAGAACAGCTAATCAGTAAAGAGGTAAGAGACCTTTGCAGAAATTACGAGGGTGATTCTGTTTTTTATCTTAAGAATTATCATAACGGCGAGGGAACTCTTTACTATAGCAAGAACGGAGGATCTGAGGAGCTTGTCGAAGACGGAACCAGGGTAGCAGGAGTGAGAGAATGGAATTTCGGAGTGATTTATCAGAAGTATGTGAATGGCTCCATTGCTGTATTTTACAATACGAAGGGCACAAATTTCCGGTTTATCATGGATGGAATAAATCTGCTTGGAACAAATTTCTATTAAGAAACAATTGAAATGCTTATGCTACTGTGGTAATATGGTAAAGTGTTAGCAGATGAAAATATAATTTTCAACTACTATATATTTTATTCTAAACAATAGAAACTGTTTATTTCAAGCTTATCGGAGGTTTTTTATGATAATAGATAATGTACCCTTGGATTATCTGATCCCTAATATGCTGTCTGCAACACTGACCACCCTCAGTATCTTTTTTCTGACCATCCTTTTCTCTATTCCATTGGGATTTTTAGTAGCGCTGGGAAGAAGATGCCGGATCTTTATCATCAGCTTTCCGATCCGGATCTATCAGCTGATTTTCCGTGGTACACCTTTGATGCTGCAATTGATTTTCTTTATGTATGCACCCTATTACATATTCGGATATAATTATAAAGATCGAATGGTTGCATGTATCCTGGCTTTTGCTATAAATTATGCAGCTTATTTTGGTGAAATATTTCGTGGGGGTATCGCCGCAATTCCGAAAGGGCAGTATGAAGCTGCCAGAGTTCTGGGCTATACTAAGTTCCAGACCTTTATGCGCATCGTACTTCCTCAGGTTGTGAAGCATGTAATACCGGCTACCGGCAATGAACTGATGACTCTGGTGAAGGATACCTCATTGGCGCAGGTGATTGCTGTAGTTGAGTTATTTCGTGTTGCAACGACGACGCAGTCCAAATACTTTTCTACAATCCCGATCATCATTGCTGCAGTATTCTATCTGTTTATGAATACCGTGGTGGAAGTATCCTTTAAATTGATTGAGAAAAAGATGGACTATTACAAGAACTAAAAATGGATATAAAAAGAAAAGTCGTAGATGATCGCAAAGCAGCAGTAAGAAAGTTTGTTTCGTCTGCAGCCGGGAGGAAAATATGTTATTAGTCGCGGAAAATATAGAAAAGAAATTCAATAAAGTTGAGGTCTTGAAAGGGATCTCCTTTGAGGTGGAGGAAGGAGAAGTAGTTGCAATCATCGGTCCATCCGGATCAGGAAAATCTACACTGCTTCGATGCCTGACTCAGCTTGAGAAGATTGACATGGGAAGAATCGAGATTGGTGGAAAACTGATGGTGGATACCAATTCATCCCTCGGTTATGCAGATGCTAAGACCTTACATGAGATTATTCTGGAGGTCGGGCTGGTTTTTCAGAATTTTAATCTATTCCCGCATTTTAGTGTACTTCGTAATATTGTAGATGCCCAGGTGAGGGTCCTCGGTATTGATAAAAAGACAGCTACGGAGAAAGCGATGGCATTACTTGATAAGATGAATCTGCGAGATAAAGCAGCTTCCTATCCCTGCGAGTTATCCGGAGGACAACAGCAGAGAATAGCAATTGCAAGAGCATTGGCCTTGAACCCGCGCATTTTGTTTTTTGATGAACCGACCTCCGCATTGGATCCGGAGCTAACCGGTGAGATATTAAAAGTAATCCGGTCCTTGGCAGAGGAGAAGATGACCATGGTCATTGTTACACATGAGATGGCTTTTGCAAGAGATGTGGCTGACCGCGTCATATTTATGGATGAAGGTGTGATTGTAGAACAGGGAACACCGGAAGAGGTATTCGGAAATACCTTAAATCAGAGAACCAGAGATTTCTTGCAGCGATTTAACCAAATGGGGTAAATGCCTGTAAACAACAACCGGTCACTTCTGAAATGTTTAGAAAATATTGTGCTTGCAATTATTGGTTTCTTTTGCTATAATAACTATGGTGCAAAATGATAAGACTAAGTAGGAGTGGACGAAAGTCCACTCTTCTTATTTGTGCGAACCCAATATGGTCTGCGCATATCTGCTTGAATTACATACTCTGAACCTTAGAGAATGGAAAGCCACCAAGGATCTTATCAATAATGTTAGAAAGTAGGGATTTGAATGACAAAACACGAAGAATATGAGCGAAAGACAGAACAGTTACTGGAACCAATTTTAGCTGAAAATCATTTCGAGTTGTATGATGTAGAGTATGTAAAGGAAGGTGGTAACTGGTATCTAAGAGCTTATATTGACAAGGAAAACGGTATTACAGTTGATGACTGCGTATTGGTAAGCAGAACCCTGAGTGATTTATTGGATAAGCATGATTTCATCTCAGATTCCTACGTTTTAGAAGTAAGTTCTCCCGGACTCGGAAGACAATTGAAGAAAGATAAACATTTTGAGAAAAGTCTCGGAGAAGAGGTTGAAGTCAAGCTATATAAGGCAGTGAACAAGAAGAAGGAATATGTCGGATTGCTCAAGTCCTTTGATCAGAGCTTGATAACACTGGAGTTTGAGGATGGTACGACGATGGATATACCACGAACGGATATAGCCACAGTTCGTTTAACCTTTGATTTTTAGAGAAAAGAGTAATACCAGTACTACATTATAACTACCGAAGGAGGATAAATCCTCCCAATCAGGCTATCAAGAATTTATGATTATCTAAGGAGGATTTTGGAAAAAATGGATGCGAATAGGGAACTCATTGAAGCTTTAAACCAAATTGAGAAGGAAAAGGATATCAGTAAGGATATTTTACTTGAGGCGTTGGAGAACTCATTGGTAGCAGCATGCAAGAATAATTATGGCAGAGCAGATAACATCAAGGTTAATATTGATAGAATCACAGGAGAGGTAAATGTATTTGCAATGAAGGAAGTGGTTGAAGAGGTTACCGATCCAATCATGCAGATCAGTCTGGCTCAGGCTAAAATGAAGGATGCAAGAAAAGAAGTCGGGGATGTAATGGCGATTGAAGTTACCCCGAAGAATTTTGGACGTATCGCTGCTCAGGAAGCAAAACAGGTAGTTGTCCAGAAGATCCGTGAGGAAGAGAGAAAGGTTTTATATACCCAGTACAGCGGTAAAGAGAAGGATATTGTAACCGGTATTGTACAGCGTTATGTGGGAAATAATGTTAGTATCAACTTAGGTAAGGTCGATGCTATCTTAACTGAGAATGAACAGGTAAGAGGCGAGGTGTTCAAACCTACCGACCGTATCAAATTATATGTTCTTGAAGTTAAGGATACTACCAAGGGTCCCAGAATCACCGTTTCCAGAACCCATCCGGAGCTGGTGAAGAGATTATTTGAAGCTGAAGTTACCGAAATTCAGGATGGAACCGTTGAAATAAAGAGCATATCCAGAGAAGCCGGATCCAGAACAAAGATGGCAGTATGGAGTAACAACCCGGATGTAGATGCCGTAGGTGCCTGCGTCGGTATGAACGGAGCAAGAGTAAATGCAATTGTACACGAGCTTCGTAACGAGAAGATAGATATCATCAATTGGAGTAATGATCCTGCAAGACTGATCGAAAATGCACTCAGTCCGGCGAAGGTTGTTTCCGTAACGGTAGATGAATTTGAGAAGAGCGCAAGAGTAATCGTTCCGGATTATCAATTGTCTCTTGCTATCGGTAAGGAAGGCCAGAATGCCAGACTCGCCGCAAAGCTGACAGGATATAAGATTGATATCAAGAGCGAATCCCAGAGTATGGGATATTAGTGTGAATTATGAAAAGCATTATTCACACCTAAAAGTTTGTGCCTGAATAATCAAAGTGCAAAGAATGCACTTAGCACAGACTAACACTTGAGCAGTTGTGCTAGGAGGATATAGATGGCAAAAAAATTACCGTTAAGAATGTGTACCGGATGCGGAGAGATGAAGCCGAAAAAGGAATTGATCCGCATCTTAAAGACACCGGAAGAGGAGATAGTAATTGATGCTACGGGAAAGAAGAATGGCAGAGGTGCTTATGTATGCTGTTCCTTGGCCTGTCTGCAGAAGGCGATCAAAACTAAGGGCTTGGAGCGATCTCTCAAGGTGAGCATTCCCGGGGAATTGATAGAAACATTGGAGAAGGAGATGATTTTGCTTGAGTCCGGAAGAAAAGAAGGTATTTAACCTGTTTGGAATTGCAACAAAATCAGGCAAGCTTGTAAGTGGCGAATTCTCTACCGAGAAGGCAGTGAAGGAAAAGAAAGCTGCTTTGGTAGTAGTAGCAGAGGACGCATCAGATAATACAAAGAAAATGTTTACTAACATGTGTACTTACTATAATGTGCCAATTTATTTCTTTGGCATTAAAGATGACTTGGGTCATGCGATGGGCAAAGAGTTTCGTGCTTCTTTGGCAGTGCTTGACAAAGGCTTAGCAGACGCAATTGATAAGCAATTGAAAATGATGCAGGAAGGATAAGGAGGTAGTAAGTATGGCGAAAATGAAGATATATGAGTTGAAGAATGAAATAAATGATCATATCAAGGGCTCGATAGAGAGTAAGGATATTCTCGACTATCTAGAGCATAGCTTCGGTGTAAAGAAATCACATAGCAGTAACCTGGAAGATAATGAGGTTCAGGTAGTAAAAAACCATTTTATTAAAGGCGCTCAGGTTACAACAGCAAAACCGGTGCAAGCTGCGGGACCGGCAGTACATGCTACTGCACAGGCAACACCCGGTTCGGTTGCAAAGGTTCAAACCTCTACCGGAGCAGGGGCATCGGGACAGACCGCTCATCCGGTACAGTCTCAGACACAGACGGCACACCATCCTGCAGGGCAAAGACCTGCAGCACCGGCAAATACAAGACCTGTTACACAAGGTGATCAACCTATGGGACAGCAAGGTGCACAGCGACCAATAGGGCAGGGACTAATATCTGCAACTGGTCAGCAACAAAATGGAGTAAGACAGGGGCAGCCCAGTCAATTAAGTAGTGGGCAAAGACCCGTAGGAGGACAAAGCGTAATGAAGCAAGGACAGCAAGGATATCAAGGCCAGGGAAGTACTGGTCAGCATGGCAACCAGGGCCAGGGATATCAAAGCTCTAATAATACAGGAAATACTGGTGAGAATTCACAGGGACAGCGAGTAACTACACAAGGATCAGGTGGACAGCAATATAACCAGAGACCTCAAAGACCAATGGGTGATAATAACCAGGGACATCAGGGCCAGAGATCACAGGGATACCAGGGCAACCGCTCTCAGGGTGAGGGTTATCAAGGTAATCGCTCCCAAGGAGAGGGTAGACCGAGACCGCAAGGGGATAGCCAGCAAGCTGGCTACGGTTACCAAGGCAACCGTCCTCAGGGAGAGGGTTACCGTCCGAGACCCCAGGGAGAAGGCTACCAGGGCAATCGCCCTCAAGGAGAGGGTTACCGTCCGAGACCCCAAGGAGA
>JAEZLZ010000079.1 GCA_023415055.1 Bacillota bacterium
TCTGTTATGACAGTTCTCGATTCCATTTATAATGGTAAGAGCTGGGAAACTTATTCAGGCAAGACAACTGTATTCAATGCTGCAAATAATGGTGTCGGACTTCCTACCACTGTAATCGGTGATGATAAGGCTAATGCCTTTGATCGTTTTAAGTCCTTTGACAAAGCTGCTTATGATACTCTTTATGCATCACTTGTAAGCGGCGGCGTAACACCGATCCGTACCATTACGATTGCAGATTCAACCGGTGTTGCATCAGCAGAGGAACTTATGACCGGTCTTAATCTGAAGAAATTAAACGTTCAGACCAGATAATTACATTATAGATTATGAATTAGCCTTATATTTTGTGACAATAGAACGATCGCGAAGCGTGTATTCTATCGTTTGATAAAAATGGGGAAAGGCAATTACCTTTCCCCATTTTTCATGACAATAGAAATATCGCGAAGTGTGTTTTCTATCGTTGTGACTCTATTACCTATAAGAAAGATTATGGTGAGGTAAGTATGGAAAATTATATTATTGAGATGCTTCACATTACAAAGGAATTTGGTGGATTTAAAGCCAATGACGATATTACCCTGCAGTTAAAAAAGGGCGAGATTCATGCACTGTTAGGTGAGAATGGTGCAGGTAAATCAACACTGATGAGCGTTCTGTTCGGACTTTACCAGGCGGAGCAAGGCAAGATACTGAAGAATGGAGAAGAGGTTGCAATCGCAAATCCAAACGATGCAAATCGTCTGGGGATAGGTATGGTTCATCAGCATTTTAAATTAGTAGAGATATTTACTGTTCTGGAGAACATCATCCTTGGTGTAGAACCTAACTCCATGGGTGTTCTGCAAAAGAAGGAAGCTAGAAAGAAAGTAATTGAACTAAGCAAGCAATATGGATTACAGGTGGACCCGGACGCTGTGATTGAGAATATCTCTGTAGGTATGCAGCAACGCGTAGAGATATTAAAGATGCTTTACCGTGAGAATGAAATACTTATTTTTGATGAACCGACCGCTGTGCTGACCCCCCAGGAAATTGATGAATTGATTGAAATCATGCGCGGCTTTGCAAGAGAAGGAAAATCAATCCTATTTATAACACATAAATTAAACGAGATTATGTCAGTGGCTGATCGTTGTACCGTATTACGCAAGGGTAAATATATCGGTACTGTTAATATAAAGGATACAACGAAAGAAGAATTATCAAAAATGATGGTCGGCAGAGATGTAAACTTTACCGTCCATAAGGAAGAAGCGAAAAAAGGTGAAGTATTACTATCAGTCAAGAATATAACGATGCCATCGAAAATAAATAAAAAAAATGCGGTGAAGGATGTATCCTTTGAGGTTAAAGCTGGAGAGATCGTCTGTTTAGCCGGAATCGAAGGAAACGGTCAGTCTGAGGTAATCTCGGCTATCACCGGATTGGAAAAAATCAAAGCAGGTACAGTTGTACTGTCAGGAAGAGATATCACGAAGCTATCCATTCGTGAGAAGACGAAGACCGGCTTAAGTCATATTCCGGAGGATCGTCACAAGCATGGTCTTGTGCTTGATTATTCGCTGGAAGAAAATATGGTTTTACAAAGGTACTGGCAGCAAAGATTTCAGAAGGCAGGATTTATCAAGAAGAAAGCGGTCAGAGAATATGCCGAAGACTTAATTAAAAAATACGATATTCGAAGCGGACATGGGGCGGTCTCCAGCGCGAGAGGAATGTCAGGCGGTAATCAGCAGAAGGCAATCATAGCCAGAGAGATCGATAAGGAGCATAAGCTACTGGTCGCAGTACAGCCAACCAGAGGACTGGATGTCGGGGCAATCGAATTTATCCATAAACAGCTGGTGGCAATGAGAGATGCAGGCAAGGGAGTATTGTTAATGTCCTTTGAACTGGAAGAGGTTATGAATGTAAGCGATCGCATCCTGGTAATGTATGAAGGGGAAATCGTTGGCGAGCTTGACCCGAAGGAAACCACAGTGCAGGAGCTGGGACTTTATATGTCCGGTGCAAAACGAAAAGGAAGGGATTAGGAACATGTCAAATAACACTTTTTCACAAAAGCTGAAACAAAAGGCTTCCATGATCTTAAAAAGTAAAGGGATGGATTCCTTTACAGCTACTTTGCTTGCGATCTTTTTGGGGCTGCTGTTTGGATTCCTGGTAATGATAATAGCAAGTCCGCAGAATTCGTTCTATGGATTTATGACAATGCTCGGAGGTGGCTTTTCTCGTTTCGGTGATGTTTTTTATTTTGCTACCCCCATTCTTATGACTGGTCTTTCTGTCGGCTTTGCCTTCAAGATGGGATTATTTAATATCGGTGCCTCAGGACAATATACCTTCGGTATGTTCTTTGCACTTTATGTAGGTATGATGTGGAAGCTGCCGGCTGGCATCCATTGGATTGTGTGTATTCTTGCCGGAATGATCGGTGGTATGCTATGGGGCATCATTCCCGGTCTCCTAAAAGCAACGATGAATGTGAATGAGGTTATTACCTCCATTATGTTCAATTACATTGGTATGTATCTGGTGGATATGTTTGTCACAAATAATGCTGCTATGTACATACCGAACATGACCAGAACGGCTTATTTGCCTGATTCTGCACAGTTACCTTCTCTGGGCGTACAAGGTTCCAATGTAAATGTTGCTATTATTCTAGCAATTTTATTTGCGATTTTGCTATATATCGTATTAAATAAGACTACCTTTGGTTATGAATTAAAAGCAACCGGCTTCAATAAGCATGCAAGTAAATATGCCGGTATGAATGATACCAGAAATACGATTCTTACGATGATGATCGCAGGTGGTCTGGCAGGACTCGGTGGTGCCTTCGCAATACTCGCACCTACCGGAATAACAGGCAGCAGTATGACCTATGAGCCTATTAATGTCATCGCGGCAAACGGCTTTAACGGTATCGCCGTAGCACTGCTCGGCAATTCGAATCCGATTGGGATTATCTTTTCTGCATTGTTTGTATCTCATATTCAAAGGGGCGGTTCACTGGTCAGCAGCTTCTATGGTTATAAACCTGAGATTATCGATGTACTTATTGCGGTGATCATCTATTTCTCTTCTTTTGCAATGATTATGAGTTCAGCAATCAAGAGATTTTTGAAGCCCCGCACCAAAGCAGATACTGGTAGAAAAATCTCAGATAAAAAGAATGACAAGGAGGCATAAAAGATGGATATCATATTTTATCTAATTCAAAATATGCTACCGGTTGCGATTCCTTTGTTATTGGTAGCACTTGGCGGTATGTTCAGTGAGAGAAGCGGTGTCATCAATATTGCACTCGAAGGTATCATGCTATTCGGCGCATTCTTTGGCTGCCTTTCGGTTTATCTTGTAAGGGACACCCGGATCAGTGCTCAGCTGATACTTTTGATCGGAATGGTAGTAGCAGCAGTTGCTGGAATTCTGTATTCCATGTTCTTATCCTTTGCGGCAGTAAATATGAAGGCAGATCAAACCATCTCAGGTACAGCCTTGAATATGTTTATTCCTGCGGTTATCCTGCTGTTTTGCAAGATGAAATTCAACAGCGACGGAATTACCAACAGCACGAAATTCTATATTCAGAAGGTTCCGGGCCTGGGTGATATTCCGGTACTAGGTCCA
Organism: Bacillota bacterium; assembly: GCA_023415055.1. Lineage (GTDB taxonomy): Bacteria > Bacillota > Clostridia > Lachnospirales > Lachnospiraceae > Mobilitalea. Next base: position 3,643 of record JAEZLZ010000079.1, read on the forward strand.
TTGTTCTTCCAAAAGACTTATGTTACAGTTTATATCGGACTTTTCTTATTGCTATTATCAATCTTTGTGTTTTATAAAACAAAATT
>JAEZLZ010000087.1 GCA_023415055.1 Bacillota bacterium
AGGTTAAACTGCGCGACATCAGGTTGAATAATCGACCCGCGAAGACTGAGAGCGTGTCTCATCAGCGGCTTGCCCTCTATAAAGCCGCCAGCAAGGATTATATGTGGGGGGAAGACTTTGAACATACAACAAGTACTTGCATCCGAGTTCAAACTGTCCGCTGCACAGGTCGCTGCAACGGTCGGGCTGATCGAGGACGGCAACACGATACCGTTCATCGCCCGCTACCGCAAAGAGGCGACGGGCGGCATTGACGATGTGACGCTTCGCGAGCTTGACGAGCGGCTGACATACCTGAAGAACCTTGAAGCGCGGAAAGCGGAAGCAATCCGCCTGATTGACGAGCAGGGCAAGCTCACGCCGGAATTGCAATCAGAAATTGAGAAAGCCGCAGCGCTGCAACGCGTCGAGGATTTATATAAGCCGTTCAGAAAGAAGCGCGCCACGCGCGCAAGCAAGGCGAAGGATGCGGGGTTGGAGCCGCTGGCAATGCTAATCCTGAAACAGAAACTCCAAAGCGGCGAACCGCTGAAACTTGCGGAGCAGTACATCCGTGCGGACGTCGGATTTCCCTCTGCCGAAGCCGCGTTGCAGGGCGCGTGTGATATTATCGCTGAGCAGGTTGCCGACGACGCGGAGATTACCGCCGAGCTGCGGAGTTTCACGCGCTCCCGCGGCGTGATCGTCAGTGAAGCTGCCGACAAGGACGAAAAGAGCGCTTACGAGGCATATTACGGCTTCAGAGAGCCGCTTGCCAAAATCCCGAATCACCGTGTTTTGGCCATCAATCGCGGCGAGAGCGAGGAAAAGCTGAGGGTCAAGGTGGACACGCCCGCGGAGCAAGCCGCCCAGATGCTTGAGCGCCGTGTTATCACGGGACAGAGTATATTTACTGAGCTCTTGAAAACTACGCTGGCCGACAGCTACAAGCGGCTTATTGCGCCGTCATTGGAGCGTGAAATGCGCCGAGATTTGACAGAACGGGCGCAATCGGAGGCGATCAAGGTATTTGCCAGGAATACGGAAAATATGCTCTCTGCCCGCCCCGTCAAGGGCGCGAGGATTATCGCAATCGACCCGGGGTACCGAACGGGCTGCAAAGTTGCGGTTTTGGACGAGTTCGGGAAACTCCTTGACTACACGACGATCTACCCCACGCCTCCAAAGTCCGACATCGCGGGGACGGAGCGCACGCTTGAGAACTATTGCAGGAAGTACGATATCAACATAATCGTACTTGGCAATGGAACGGCGAGCCGGGAAACGGAAGAAGTCGTCGCTGGTTTTATTCAAAAGTCAGGCCGAGAAATTCAGTACACGATCGTGAACGAGGCCGGCGCGTCGGTGTACTCCGCGTCCAAACTTGCCAGCGAAGAATACCCCGACCTTGACGTGACGACGCGCGGCGCGATGTCCCTTGGGCGGAGGCTTCAGGACCCGCTTGCGGAACTTGTCAAAATCCCGCCGAAGTCCATGGGCGTGGGGCAGTATCAGCACGACCTCAACCAAACCGCGCTGGATGCCGCGCTGACCGGGGCGATTGAGAACGTCGTGAACCGCGTCGGCGTTGACCTCAACACCGCCAGCGCGAGCCTGCTCGGCTACGTTGCGGGCATTGGCGCGGCGGTCGCGAAGAATGTCGTCGCCTACCGCGAGGCAAACGGCCCGTTTATCGACCGCAGGCAGCTCAAGAAAGTGCCGAAGCTCGGCGATAAGGCGTTCAAGCAATGTGCGGGGTTTTTGCGAATCCGCGACGGCAAGGAGTTTCTCGATAACACAGGCGTTCATCCCGAAAGCTACGATATTGCGCGGGAAGTCATCAGGCGCGGCGAAATAGAGGACGTTTCCGCGCTGGCGAAAGAGCTTGACGTAGGACTACCAACGCTTCGCGACATTATGGCGGAAATCAAAAAGCCCGGACGAGATCCGCGTGACGATGCGCCGCCCGTAGTTTTCAGCCGCGCGGTGAAATCGTTTGACGATTTGACGGTCGGAATGGAACTGACAGGAACCGTCCGCAACGTCGTGGACTTTGGCGCGTTCGTGGACATCGGTGTGAAGCAGGATGGATTGGTCCACATCTCGAAAATGGCCAATCGCTTTATCCGTCACCCAAGTGATGTGGTTTCGGTCGGCGACACGGTGACCGTGTGGGTTGCGAACATCGACAAGGCGCGTGGCAAAATCGGGCTTAGTATGGTGAAGGTGTAAAGCCCCTGCTTGTTCGCGGCATTGATCTGGGGTTTGGAATTCTCGGGTCATAGAAAAGCGGCAGCCGGGAACCGGAAGGCCCCGGGCCGGTGCGCCCGTTTATATCTTGGCATACCGCAAAACTTTCGAAAGAGGCAAACGGCTGATTCTGTTTATCGAAGCTGGTGGGGTGGATTTTCTGACACGCAACCTGCCGCCGCAAGGCGTGAGGATCAAGACTGCTGCTGCCGACGCTATGGGAATGTGATCGTTTGGTGCGTATTGCGGTGGAAACGAATCGGCCAAAGGGAGGAAACCATGACAAAACGCGAAGCCGTGCTCAAGGCGCTGCGGCACGAGGACGTGCGGCCGGTGCCCTATTTTCTCGATATGACCGATGAGATCGCCGAGCGGATGCGGGTGTCCACCGGGGACCCGCTCTTCTTCGAACACTCGGATTCCTACCTCGCGCAGCAGCGGAACGAGTCTTTTGTGGATTTGGAACACGGCCTCTTTCGGGATA
>JAEZLZ010000130.1 GCA_023415055.1 Bacillota bacterium
ATAGACTTAAGAGTAGTCAATTTTAAGGAGGAGTTTTGTATATGATTTCAGCAGGCGATTTCAGAAACGGTCTGACAATTGAAATGGACAATAACGTATATCAGATTATAGAGTTTCAACATGTAAAGCCCGGTAAAGGTGCAGCGTTCGTAAGAACAAAATTAAAGAATATCAAAAATGGCGGTGTAATTGAAAGAACCTTCCGCCCGACAGAAAAATATCCCCAGGCACACATTGAGAGAAGCGATATGCAGTATCTGTATTCTGACGGTGAGTTATACCACTTCATGAATGTTGAGACATTTGATCAGATCGGTATGAATGAGGATGCTGTTGGCGATTCTCTTAAGTTCGTTAAGGAAAACGAGATGGTTAAGATGCTTTCCCATGGTGGACAGGTATTCGCTATTGAGCCTCCGTTATTTGTAGAATTAGTTATCACAGATACCGAGCCCGGATTCAAGGGTGATACAGCACAGGGTGCTACAAAGCCCGCTGTTGTTGAGACAGGTGCTACTGTATATGTACCGTTATTCGTTGAGCAGGGTGATAAGATTCAGATCGACACCAGAAGCGGCGAATATATGAAGAGAGTATAGTCGAGTATCAAAGATTAATATGAGCGCAACCAAAGGAAAATCAAGGTTTTCTGTGGGTTGCGTTTTTTATATGATTTGCTAAAGTAATAAGAGATAGCTTGGGAAAGTTTATAACAATGTGGGAAGCGAACAAATAGCTATTAAATAGATCATAGAAAAGTAGTAATAACTTATAATATAATGTATGATAGCTACAAATAAAATTTTAGAATTCCTTTCACAATTGTTAGAGATTGTGAATTTCGATAATTTATGTTTGAGAAGATAATAATATGAAAATGGAGCGCATTCTGTTTGGTCATATACAAGCAACATAAAGTCTATTCCATTTAGTAAGATAAATCAGATAACTATGCAATAATTATTTATATATATGAAAAGAAAAATGAACACGAATTATAAGGAGAACTTCTAATGAATAAGGGGATTATCATATGGTTAAACGGTGTATCTAGTTCAGGAAAAACCACGTTAACAAGAGCTTTACAAAAAAAATTAGAAGAACCATATTATTGGCTAGCTAATGACACTTTTTGTGACATGAGTCCTGAAAAACTATGGGATATAGATGCATCAGAAACTGAATATCAGGCTTTATCTATGCTTAACTATACAATTAAACTGTTTTCTGATAGGGGGAAAAACATTATAGTTGACCACGTATTGATTAGCACCCAAAAAGGTGATTTGCTTAAGAAAAGCGTAGATTTATTACATGAATACCCAGTGCTATTCGTTCACGTTATATGTTCAATAGACGAATTACGAAGACGCGAAATAGAACGTGGTGACCGTAATATTGGACAGGCCGAAAGTCAGCTTACTATCCTAAATCCACAAGATACATATGACATTACTGTTGATACAGATGATAATACAACGGAAGAATGTGCGGATAAAATTATTGAAATGGTTGGAAAGAAGGATTGCTTTACTGCGTTTAAGATTTTAAAAGCTCAATTATGAAACACGCACATAATTATTTTTAGTAATTAAGAAGATCGCAATTGTTACAATAGTGAACTTAAAACATAGGACTGTCGTCTAATAATTAGTAACTAAATTTATCAGGATTTTGTAACCTTCATTATGCTTATTGAAAGGGAGGGTTAAGCTTGACCAAAAAAAGATTTATGGTAATACTATCAGCACTTTTGCTAATTGTTATAGTTTCTGTCTTTTTAATTAAGCACTTTGAGAACTCTCCAAAAAGTTTTGAAAATCTTTTGGGAACTAACAAAGTAAATATAACAAAAGTTTTAATGAGAGATGGGAGCAATGGTAATTATGTTATAACCGATGATAAAGAAAAAATCAAAGAAATTATTAATTTAATAGATGACAGAGATTATACAAAATCAGCGAACCAAGAGGATAGAAATGGATATAGATATTACTATGATTTCTACTCTGGAGACAATATTAAAATGAGAATAACGGGTGATGGTGATGTTGTAGAGATAAATAATACTTATTATGGAGTTAGTAACCCTATCTCTTCCAATTCACTTACTACTTGGTTTAATTCACTACCTATACAAAAATAATTATAAATTAAGCTGTAAAAGCATTAAAGAAAAACATCTAATACTATATTTTAAAATCATTATGATAGAACACTTTATTTCACAATTGTAATATATGACGAACTACATATATAATAGGAGGATTTTATGTTTGAAGATTTAAAAGAAGAGGATTTTTCTCTTATTCAAATAGCTAAGGATATTATAAAAACAAACTATGATAGTAAAAATTACAGACATACTGTGGGCTGTGCTTTGAGATGTACAGATGGTGAAATATTTAGGGGGGTAAATGTTTACTTAGCCCATGGTGCGTGCGCTGAAATGATAGCTATGGGCACTGCTATAACTGCTGAAAAACGAGAGTTTGAATGTATTGTAGCAGTTGGTGGTGATAATAGCGATAATATTTATTCACCGTGTGGAAATTGTAGGCAAATGCTGATTGATTATTGTCCAGAATGTTTTGTTATAGTAAACACTCAAGATGAAATTAAGAAAACAAAAGCAAAAAATCTAATACCCTTTGCTTATGAAACACCAGGGAACTAAGAATAATCAATAGTTAACTTGATACACAATATTTCACAACAGCGTAATAAATATTAAGTAAATTTAATAAGAAACAGATATACGACTATCAAACAGTGTGAAACTCTTTCGCTCGGCTCAGTTACAGAAAACGGTTATCCTTATATTTGTCCAATGGAAAAGGTAATGTCTAACAGGTTACGACAAATTTAATTTATTACAAAGAAATCATCTGAAAAAGTAAAATATTTTCGGAATATAAAAGCTGGAGTTAATTACTATATTGATGATAATACAGTTTCATTGAATGATATTATAAATGTCATAGAAGATGTAGAAAGTGAGGTTATTAATTTGCCTACTCAATATTTAGAACAATTACTCAAAAGGGGAAGTTTTAAATATTGCATTCTGGAGTTCATTACAATGGAAGCAAAGATATTTATAAATGGAAGCTTTGAAATAATTTCGTATGTCAAATAAGTATAATTTTGGTACACCTATCAACTATGATGATAAGGTTGGTAGGTTTTTTGTTACACTAAACCTTGCTAATAGAAGTCAAGGGTTATAATTAAACAATTTGTACATTGATAGTAAAATACAAATAGTTGATATAATTGGTAGAACATGGTATAAATAATCTATTAGTTATATTTTATTATGTTGTTCGCAAACGTTTACTATGTGAAATGTTGATTATTTAAATTTTGATCAGGAGAAAACGACTTATGATATTTGAACCTATGCAAAAGGAACATTTAACAGAACTAGCAAAAATGTATGTTGAAGCTTTTAATGCACCACCTTGGAATGATAAGTGGACAATTGATACTGTGACTAAACGTTTACTTCAGATGATGCATTGTGAAGGTTTTTATGGTCTTGTTTGCTTAAAAGAAAACTTAATTTGTGGTATGATTTTGGGAAATTCAGAGCCTTTTTTTGATTGTACACATTTCAATATAAAAGAATTTTGTGTTCGATTAAATTTAAGAGGTTCAGGTATTGGAACTGAATTACTAAATGAATTTGAAAAACTTTTATTAGAGCAAGGTATTGATGAAACTTATCTATTCACTTCTCGTATGGATGAAACAGAGAAATATTATCAAAAACGTGGGTATAGCAGTTGGAATAGTATGGTCATGATGGGCAAATCACTTCACGAATGAGTATAAGCATTAAGTGAAGGAGCTTGTGTGATACGCTATTTTTATATTACACGAACTAATGCGCTGACATTGACAAAATTTAAACAGATACTATAATTAGGGTATCTGCTTTTTTGCGCATTACTTCGTATAATTCTCTATTCAAACTGTGAACAAACCCAAACAATATAGAACAATGAACGTAGCAAACACGTAGCTAACAAAAATGTGTTTAAGAGGCTTAAAATAAGTGTTCCAATATGAAGAGAGTATAGTCTCCCGAAATATATGCGAGCCATTAGAAGCTTCTACCTGAGTATTCCTCGATACAAACTTAATCAAAGTGGAGACAATTGTGAGCGCAATCCTAGGAAAATCAGGGTTTTCCGGGGAATGCGCTTTAAATTGTACCATTCTCATCTTTATTTGGTATGTTCCGCATAATTAATAGAGCATATGCAACCGAAAGAATACAAAGAATGGCTGAGGACAAAATTTGTTTTATATCAGTAATATTTGCTTTATTTGCAATTGTGCTTAGTGCATTGTTAATACTATGTGCTAATATACATGGTATCAGAGACTTTCCGCGGTAAAATAATTCGACAAATAAAAAGCCTACTGCCATTGCATAACATATTTGGAGAATAGTCGGTAGAAGTTCACTGCGCCCGTTAATCAGATTAACGATGTGCCCTAATCCAAATGTAATGCTCGAAACGATAACAGCAGATTTTAGGTTGTCATGGCTCATTGCTTTAAACAATAGACCTCTGAAAATAATTTCTTCTACAATACCGACACATAGCATAAAGCAAAAATACAATACCATTTCCGCAATACCAGTATTCACAGTAACACCGAACCATAGATTAATAGAAAATATCACAAAAAGCGGTATCCAAAACAAGAACTTTCTTGCAGAAAATGGCGTCTTGCAAAGACCATAGTATTCCATTAAGCCATTTTTCTTTATCCAGATGAATAGAAAACTACCTGTTAACAGAAGAAATGGAAATGTAATTACCTTAGCCAATCCAATGCTTTCTGAAATAGAGTCGGCTGCGCTTGAGCCGAATACATAAATGATAATCCAAATGATTGCAAACCAAATTTCACTTTTTTGATAAATTTTCTTCATTGGTTAATCCTCCCATATATCCAAATGTTCTTTACCTATAAACTAATATTGCTGACTATCCGTTTTCAATGTCGCCAACGCAAAGGTTAAGAAAATTTTACTTATCTCTGTGTCGGTTGCGTTCGCATAGTTTACAAAGTTATTCCACATAAGATAGTTATTCAATTGCTTAGTGGAAACACCGTTAAAACCACGCATAAAACGTTTTAATCCACTATGATAACTATTGATATGTTGAATGCTATATTACTATATTATACTGTGTTATATTATAAATCAACCATATGATGTGACATAACCTAATTCAATTACTCTTGTAAGAGTTCCTGAGAAATATAAAGCTGCTACTTAGTGTATATCAATTTTAAAAAAAGAGGGTAATGTAATAGAAGGATGTGCATTTGGTGCTAGTGTTCCATAAAGAGAGTTAAGTGGAGTATCAAATACTAAATGGCGCGATTCTAGGAAATTAAAGTTTTCTGGGGATTGCGCTTTTTGTGATTTGTAGAATTAATATATAGGTATATATCATATAATCAGCCTTTTTGCACGGTTTTGATTACCTAATACTCCAGAATGTCTGATTTTCATAAATCCGGTACGGAGGATTTATACAGGAAACCTGCTTTTTTACTGCTTTAAAATTCGATTGTTGCTTATTTTGAGGTTTACCCGATGTAAATAAAGTGCTAAAATTTAGAAAAATAAACACCTAAAGCAAGAGAACCGCGGTGCTTGCAGTTTAGTACTATACATTAAATGAAGGAGCAGAATATGAAAGCAAAAAACGGTACTATTTATCAAAATAATTACGCAAGATCGGCTGCATTTTATGAAGCAACCTGTGCTACTGTCGAAGATAATGATTTATCCAAGAAAGCAGCTCATGAGTTTATTCTCTCAATCTATCGGACAATCGGAGAGAAATGCGATGATATTGGACTAAAGGCTGTACCCGATGTTTTCTTCCGTCCATGGGAACCGCAAAAGGGAAGAGAAGCTGATGTGAAAGCAATTCGCACTCCCCTTGCAAAGATAGAGGATTTGATGGAGCAGATGTATCTTTTTTGCAGACAAGCAGAGGTCACCGAGCGAGGTCTTTTGGCATCAGCTGAAAGTTTTTCACCTAAGAAAATATTAATATCTGTACTGTCAGCAGCAGGTGTAACCGTTACCAAAAAGGAAAGACTTGAAATCCACTGTGGAAAAGAAATTGCAGAAGGCTTAAAAATGCTATCTGAAATAGCGGCGGCAACACAATCCGAGGAAGCAGAGAATTTGGCAAAGCCAGTTTTTTATTTCAGCCGGTGTGCATTTGACCCAAACACAGACTGGTTAAGTCACAGCTTTGATGATATGCTTGATGCAAATGGCAAGGTCATAGATTTATGTACAAAGCTGAAAGGGCTTGGATATCGTAGAGAGATAATGCTAGACGGGCGGTATTTATCACTCAATTATGTTAAGGAATACAGCAAAAAGCCGGAACCGATAAAAAAGGCTTGGGCGGACAAATCACATCTTGGAATTGAAATCAGCTATGAGGACCTTTGTATTGTACCTGCAACACTACATATAAGATTACCGCGTTTTGCAGAGTTTTTGAGCAGAGCCGATGAATGGCCCGGTACGGCTAAAAAGCTAATAAGTGAGAAGTTAAAGAACTGTGATCTTTGCAGATATTGTGTGCAGACTGACAAAAGCGGAACCAGACCTCTTGCAGCGGTAGCGTTCGAGGGTATGACAAAATGTCCTTATTTTCCTTCATTTTCTCTAAGATGGAATGAAATAAGCGAGGAACTTACCGAACAGATCATATCGATACTTGAGGCATATCGAATACTTATGCCATGAAATAAGTTTTAAAGGTCCCTTGGCGAATGATCTGACATAAGTTTCTTAGGGAATGATACAAATACCCATCTGATACCTTGAATTTGCTAGAAAAGCAGTAGTAACGGTTAGTCTAATAATGTATGTTTCCTATTGATGGAATAGCGGAACCCCCCCTGCATTACCATTAAGTACCGTGTCAAATTATTTGAACTTATGGTACGATAATGAATGCTTTCATAAGATGGAAATGACAGTTACATTAATGATAGCAATTTAGATTCAGGGGGAACTTATGCGCAAAATTAAGATACTGATCTGTCCCATAATGATTTTTGCCTTTCTATTCATTGTAGGACATACGGCATTTGCGAAAGAACTTAGTGCAAGTGTCTACACAAATGATAACTTTGAATATGAATATAGTGGTCAAATTCTGATGTATAAAGTAACTTCATTACCGAAAGATTCTAATCACGGAATTGTGGCACTGATCGGTGCCAAGGATAAAGTGAATCTGTCCGGTGAGGTACAGATACCTGCAAATGTATCCTATATGGGGGAAGAATATTCTGTTACAAGTATTGATCATGATGCTTTTAATGGCAGCAGAAATATTACAAGCGTAACTATACCAGAGGGTGTTAAGAATATAGGCTGGAACGCCTTCTATCAATGCCAATCCCTGACCGATATTACGATTGCTGACAGTGTTACCGGAATAGGTGATGCTGCATTTTTATTATGTACGAGTTTAAAGAAAATCAGGCTTCCCAAGGACTTAAAGGTAATTCCGGACAATTTGTTTTTTAAATGCAGTGCGTTGGAAAGCGTAGAGATTCCGGAGGGTCTTAAGACGATCCGGAGAGATTCTTTTAAATACTGTGATAATCTAAAGAATATCTATCTGCCGAAATCTATCACCAGTATTTATTCAGGGACATTCGTTGGTAAAGATGTTGTTTGCTCGGTTATTCGGGATTCCTATGCAGCGGATTACTGTAAAAGAAACAGATTATTTTGCTCCTATTTTGCAGCTTCACAGGAAGCAGAGATTGCGCTCGAGGATATCGTCTCACAGGAGATGGAAACGAGACTGTTTTCCGGTCAAACACAAACGCTTCACATATTATACTATCCTATGAACACAAGTGAGAACAAAACAGCTGTTTGGACAAGTAAAAACCATAATGTTGCTACGGTTGATGCCAATGGTGTGGTGACTGCAGTAAGCCCGGGTAAAACAAAAATAACCGCAGTAATTGGATCAAAGCAAGCGGAATACATTATCATTGTCAATCCGTATACTCCAAAATCAGTAAAAGCAACAGCTACCGGTCTGCGAAGTATTAGGCTGACCTGGAACTCGGTAAAAGGCGTCCGGGGGTATACCATCTATCGTGCAACCTCGGATAAGGGTCCCTTTGCAAGGCTCACCAGTATAGTCAATAATTATTATAGAGATATCTCATTCTATGAAGATACTGCCCTTAATCCAAAGACTACATATTATTATAAGGTCTTTGCCTATGATTATGGCAGTAGCCATTTTTCCAAAGTGGCTACTGCAAGTCCAAAGCTTGCACAACCTAAGGTGTCTGCGACAGGGGTGAAAAATGATAAGATAAAGCTACGATGGGAGTATGTCACGGGAAGCAAGGGTTACATCATCTACAGGTCAACTTCAAAAAACGGTACCTATAAGAAATATAAGACCGTGACATCTCTGAACTATACGGATAATGATGTATCTAAAAACAAAACTTATTATTACTATGTTAAGGCATACTATACTGAGAATAATAAAAATATATATAGCGATAACTCCAAGACGGTGAAGACAGTTGCTAAGACGCCATCGACCCCGAAATATGTAACAATCGGGACAAGCTTATCCGATGTCTATAAAATATTAGGCAAGACGCATGATAAAGAATATGCCAATGGGTATCTGGAGCTTCTTTATACGAAACCAATCTATTACTTTCCTGGCATGCGCTCAGCTCATATTTATTTACAGAAAATCGATGATGAATACATTGTAATCGGATGGTCTAATCTTTATTACAGTGGGTACAACGCTAAGGTATCCGATGGCTATGAACAGAATACAGGTTCCTTTACTCTGGGTTCTACTTTAAATGAAGTAGAAAAAGCGATGGAGACACCGGATGATTTCGAACTGAAATTTGCCGGAGGTATATCTTATGGTCCGCATCTGAGTGACTTTGTAGTAATTAAGAAATCAGAGATTAAATATAGAGATGGCTCTACAATTACCTTCAATTCGGACGGGAAGGTAGTCGGATGGGTGAATAAAGGCAGCCTGAAATTAAGGAATAGTTCTGTGAAACCTACGAAGGCTGGCATAACACGGGGAAGCTCCTTAAATGAAGTGATGAAAGCACTAGGTAATCCTACTAAGATTTTAGATGGAGGAGCAGGTTACCCGAGATATGTAACCTATGGCAATTCCACCTTAGTATTTGATCATAATTTGTTACTGGTTCAATGGCAAAATAGAGGAAAGATTAATATATCAATCGGAAAAAAAGTACCGAATGCACCGGAAGTAAAAGTCGGCTCTTCACTGGACGCTGTCATTAATGCGCTTGGGACACCGGATAGCTTTATTGCGGATGAGATTGATATAGATTCCTTGAGGGAAGTAGCTTACGGTAATTATAGGATAAAATTTAACAGCAACCAATCTGTGACCGGAACATATCTATATGATGGCTATAGTGAAAACCCGGTTAGCTCAATTCATTAATCTAAGCGCAATCTAGGAAAGGTAAAAATTCCATGGATTGCGCTTTTTATGTAGATATTGTTGGAAAGATGATGTATAATATTGCCAAATGTCTCTCAAATAGATACTAGAACGGAGGATATCATTGTACACCCAAATCGTAATTGTTTTAATCCTAAATTTTATCATTTCAATGATCGGTACGTTAGCATATTCTGTCAGACTGGTTGGTGTAAGAACCGGAAAGATAGCTGTTACTTACTCTGTGTTTAATATCCTATCCCTGATCTCGAGAATCGCGGTAACATTTCAATTACCATTACTAACAAAGTTTGTTGAACGAAATACAAATTCAAGTGAGCTATTAAATATTTTTAATTCGATTATAGTAGTGTCTGGAATTGCAACCTTTGTGGGGGCTTTTCTGATACCAACCTTTCAAAGAATATTCTATCGGGGGGTATTGCGGTTTTCCGTTGAAAAGTCCATACCACGACTTATCCTTCATAGCTTTTCAAAAACAGGGCTTAACTATATGAAGGATTGCATCGCTATTCCTATGGCAACGAATATAACAAAGATTAAATATAAAAAGCTACCGATTAAGATTGTTGCTTTTAATATGATTGCGGTTGCACTACTCACCGTCGGGACCCTTTCTCCGATCTATGCCGGAAAAATTGCACCGGACCTAAGGGCAACCTGTATTACCCTGTCATCGATTATTAATGGTATTGCTACCGTTCTCATGTCAATCTTTATCGATCCTCATTTATCGATTATGACGGATGAAGTGATCGATGGGAAATGCAGTGAAGAAGATTTTCGAGGATGTGTGATTGCGATGGTAGGTAGTAAATGTATCGGAACTTTTACTTCACTACTGTTACTGGTTCCGGCCGCCTACCTTATCGTGGCTATTGCAAAGGTAATATGATACTGAGCCCTCTATGATAACATAACTATGTATTTGGCAAGAAAGCCGTAAAGGAAATAATGATAAAACATGAGGAGACATTATAAAAATGAAAAGATTTTTTGCACTAATTCTTTTTTTTATGATTGCACTGACTTCGGTCTCTTGTTCAGACAGTACGGACCATCCTAAGTTTTTAACGAAGGAAGGGATAGAACCCTATGAATTATCAGAAAGTGAGAAATACATATTGCAATCCTTAGGGTTGGATTACAATACACAAATTATTTCGTTTCATGCACCGAAAGAGGCAATCACTTTAAATGTTAATGTTTATAGGCTTGGAGAGGATAAAAAATGGTGCAATATTGGTGGCGGAGCTACTTCCATAGGCAGGGATAAAGTGCCTGTGGAACAGCTGGTTGGAACTTTTACGATGCAACTTAAAGAAAACCATGCGATTGTTTTTAATATAAATGCCAGCGGAAGAGCTTCCTACAAAACGGAAGAAATCATACTCGACAGTAAAACAATGCAATCTATGAAATGTTTTTTACAGGAGTTCCAGAAGGTAGAAATGAATAAAGAAATACCTGTTGCTCTCATGGTTTATGATAGCGGTACAAGTATGAGCGGGTACTCTCTGCAAGATTATTTTGATCCTTCTGTATTCGACGGAATGGATTTTGTACAGGTAGTCACCTTAACCTTTACAGATAAAGATTTATAAATGTTAAGAAGCGAATTAGGAGAATAATATTGTGGAAGATAAATATTCCAAAGCATTTATCGATGCTTTGACCAAGAAGGATTTAACCGCGATAAGAAGAGTGCCAAAGGCAGATTTACATAATCATTTTACTCTTGGCGGGAATCGGGAGTACATACGTGAAGTAACCGGAATATCGATTCCCTCATATAAAGGGATTCTTACCTCGATGCAGGAGATGCACGACTGGAATGCAAAGTATTTGGGCAGCTGGTTTGATAATAGTAAAATGAGAAGATTATTGATCGACGCTGCATTTGTTCAAGCTAAAGCGGACGGAGTGAAGATACTCGAAATCGGAGAGGATGTCTGGGGGCTTGGAGAGTATTTCAATCATCATATCGAGGAACTGATTTATGCATTTCGGGATGCAAATGAGAGAATTGCTCCTGAGGTAGAATTACGATTGCAGATTGGATTATCCAGACATTGCCAGGTTGAATACTTAATGGATTGCCTCAAGTACTTTTGGGGTAGAAAGGAATTCTATTCGATTGATCTGTATGCAGATGAAATGGCTCAACCGATCGAGAACTTTGTTCCGATCTATCAGCTGGCTAAGGAAAATGGACTGCGATTAAAGGCGCATATCGGAGAATGGGGCACCGCAGAGGATATCATTCAGGGAATTGAATTATTGAAGCTGGATGAAGTGCAGCACGGAATTGCTGCAGTGAATTCAGAGAAGGTAATGGAATATCTGGCAGACCGCCATATCAGATTGAATATAACCCCTACGAGCAATTTAAAGCTGGGCAGGGTTAAGAATATGGAGGAGCATCCGATACAAAAGCTTTACCGGTCCGGTGTGAACGTTACGATCAATTCAGACGACATTCTGATCTTTGATAGTGATGTATCAAAGGAATACTTGAGATTATACGAAAATCAAGTTCTGACCGCAGAAGAGCTGGATGATATCCGGGTGAACGGGTTATTAAGTCTCTAGTTTATGATGAAGCAATTATAAAGGTGAGAAGGGGTGTTTCTATGAAGACAAAAAATAAATCTTGCTAATGTTTGTCAAGAAGAATTTTGAGAAATTTCAGGTTAAAAAAGGGTAACTTTAATAAACATACATATTGTAGATTTTTCATAAATGTATAATAATAAGCTCAGATTTACTTATAGAGCTCCATCGCACGAGCGTAGTAAATCCGGAGAAACTTATTTACTGCAGCCATTTTGGCTACGTTGTAAGGC
>JAEZLZ010000031.1 GCA_023415055.1 Bacillota bacterium
ACATTTCCTGTAAGGCTATTATACTATATTTTAATACTTAATATATAGCTCAAACCTATATAAAATGGAATTAAGTCGGCATAACGGAATTTAAATTTACACTGGAATTTAAGTTTTCACTCAACCCAAATATATGTTAGGTGTTACCGTACCTTCATGAGCCGTAGCAGTGACTTGTTTCATATTTTCCGGAAAATAGACTGTTATTATCATTACCTACAAATAATACATGAAATAACGATCTGACTACAAATTGAACACATTTTCTGATACAATTGAAAGCACGCTTAGCGAACTTTCAATTGTCGTGAATAAAAAAGACACCTCGCTCTGATATTTCTACCAGTAACGAAGTGTCTATCACTTCAAATCTGAAGCTATTCCTCAAGATTTTCTTTATTTTTTTGGTTTTTCTAACTCTCCAACACGCTCCGGGAGCTATTTTTTGACCTTTACATCCTGACCCAACATTTTCCATCCTTATTTTCTGGAAAAGAGGTCAATCCGTATAAGTCCATATAGCTTCATCCGGTGTCGTAGAGTGCCGTAGAGCGTCGTAGAGATCCATTTATGATAGTGATTTCGTGTATGAAGGTTGTAGGTATACTTCTTTTCCATGATATTACTGCTCCTATTCCTTATTCGAACCTACCATAACGCCGGTTACGAAATATTTCTGTGAAGTTTCCTTTGATCTCCCATTACTACCACCTACTTACTTAATTGCGTATCTGTATCTCATAGCTTTTTCTTTCTCACAGCTACTCGATGATGCCCAAATGTACATACTCGTGATATACATTGTCTACTCCCTCAGAAGTAACACGCAACACAGTACCGCCATTCAGATATGGATTCCAGTAGCTACCCGCACCTGTTTTCAAACTATAAATCAAACGTACTCCTTTGTAGTTAATCATCCAGTTATTCACATGCTGATGTCCTGAAACAATATGTTTTGTAGAGCCCATTTCCACTACTGTATCTATAACCTTATCATTTATTTCAGAGCATCCGACACCTTCAAACTGAACGCCAATGGTATCCTTATAGTCATCATTCCAGCATTTTTCATTCAAATAATCGAGTGGACCGGTCTTTCCCTGTTCAAATTCTCCGCTGAATGCCGCTGCAAAGGCCTCCTTATATGCATAAATTGAAATGTGCAGCATCATGGTAGTATCATTGCAACCACGTGTTTTCAATTCCTCAACTTGCTTTTTATACCATTCAATCTGTTCCGGAGTCAATATTGCATATACTGTATGGGTCTCACCTTTTTCATTCACATAGGGTATACTGTCATGTGTATCCATCATGATAAGGCCTTCTACGGGTTTTCCGTTTTCCTCAATGCAAATTACATAGTTTCCATTACCCAGCGCTATATCGCCTCTTTCATAAATACAGTATTTGTGCTTCAAATATCCCTCGACAACACGCTCAACACTTTCCGGTCCATCCTGATTATCATGATTTCCCCATATCGGAGCCCATGGGATCCCAAAACTATCCAGAAGGCTCGCAAAGCTTTCATAAGCTTCAAAATTTCCTGCCCATGCAATATCACCTGTTACAGTGATCAGGTGCGGTTTAACTCTCCTTACGAGTTCTGTTACCGTTTTTACCAGTATATTCTTGTTTTTGTGTCCTTCTGCCCACTCGTCATTTCCAAGTTGTGGGTCTGTGAGATTTAAAATAATAAAGTCTTTTCCTGCATCCTTTTTTATTGATATCATAATATCGCTCCCCTTAGTAAATTAGTCTTCCGTTATCTGTTTCCCTGTCATTCCTATTATTTAATGTGCAAAGAAAAATTCTTCTATTTCTGCACAAAGATAATGGTAAATCGGCAAGTGATATTCCTGTATTTTGTATGTCTCATCTGATGGTACTTTTATAGTGACTGTCGCAATGTCTGAAAGCTTTCCGCCGTTTTCTCCTGTCAGTGCGATCGTTTTCAATCCTATGTCACATGCCAGACGAATTGCATTTACTACATTATGTGAATTTCCGGACGTCGAAATACCTAATACAAGATCATGTGCTTTTGCATATCCATATACCTGCTGTGCGTACACCATGTCAGGCTTCACATCATTGGCAAATGCCGTCATTAACGCATCGTGGCTGCACAAAGAAATTGTAGGCAGTGCTCCTTGCAGATTTTCTCTTAGATCTGCAGAGATTCGCTTATCTGTAACCTTTCTTGGAAGCAGAAACCCCTTCATCAATTCGCCAACAATATGTCCACTATCAGAAGCGCTTCCGCCGTTTCCGCAAATCAAGAGCTTTCCGCCGTTTTTATAAGTCTCTATCATCAGCTCCAATGCTTCTGTAATAGCTTGCTCGCATTGAAAAAGCTGTGGATATCTTTTTAATAACTCTTTCAACCTTTTTCCCCCATTAGTTCCTATTGTTGATTGCAACAGAAAGGGCAGCTATATCTCCCAGGCTCTCTCCCAACTCTGCAGGTACAATTTTACATTCTTTTAATGCTTGTGGCAAACATTCTCTTTCCAGTACCTGATACATTGCTCCTGTCAGCAATTCACTACTTCTCAAAAAAATACTGCCAAGCACAATCTTTTCAGGTGCTAAGATATCTATCAGTATTGCCAGCCCCTGGCCTAATACTTCACCGCAAATGCGATACACTTCCATCGCATCCTCTGCTCCCATCTTGGCACATTCCGCAATTTTTTTTGCAGTAATCTGCTCCAGTTCATAATAGTTGTTACAGAAGGAAGCTTGCTTGCCTTGTTGAAGAAGTTCTCGCGCAATCGACATACCAATCTGTGCAATACCACCGCCTGAGCAGAACCCTTCAAATGAACCTGCTTTTCCATAACCTATCGGTCCGTACTTTGCCATCCTCACATGACCGATTTCACCCGCCATGTCACCGGTACCGGTATACAAAGCTCCATTCAGAATTAGTCCTGCTCCAAGTCCAGTTCCGAACGTACAGAAAATCATATTTTTTGTACCTCTCCCGGCACCATATTTCCATTCGGCCAAAGCGCAGGCAGATGCATCATTCTGCAAAAATACCGGCACCCCAAACTCTTTTTCAAGCAGATCTACGATAAATATATTATCCCAATCGGGCAGATTCGGAGGGGACATTATAATCCCCTTATCCGAATCCAATGGTCCGCCGCAACTGATTCCGATTGCATGGCAACTGCCCAGCTCTCTGACACCTGCAAAAATCCTCTCCAGAGTTTCCGAAACCGTCGTCGTTTCAATATAGATTTTATGCAATACCTCTCCCTGTTCATTGCCCAGAGTAACCGCACACTTTGTACCGCCTATATCAATGCCTATGTACTTCATTACTAAATCCTCACCTACCACTCGATCAGATTGACTTCTGTTCCATCTGTCTTCAGTGTCTTAATTTCATTGTGTGAAACAGCTGTTTCTATTTTCTTTCCAAATACTTCGATTGACACCTGTTCCTCTGTTCCATCCGTTTCATAGAAGCGAACAACTGTTTCCTCACTATCTTCTGCCTGTTTTACAGCAGTAACCACTACGTGCTTTCCATCACACTTAAGACAGCTTTGTCTCTCCGGTAACGAACCGGTATGGAAGGAATCCATCAATGTACGCAATTGATAATTCAACTCTTCTGCTTTCTTCTCTGCGTCCGTATTATTTGTATATGGATAAAGCATATACGAACATTCATGAATTCCCTGTTCCATATATTCACAGAATTCATCTCGTTCACCATAATGGTCCGCAAAAATAGCACTTCTTAACACAGTGAGACGTATTTCCTCTTTGGTTGTGTCATATCCATATTTGCCATCATTAGCGATACACAGATTACCTGACGCAATCCATGAACCACACGGTTCTTCACCTAACCCGTTTTCTCTGGTGATCGTGCCAAACGGAATCTTTGAAATTGTTTGATTTGCACCGGCAGGGAATGCCAGTTTCAAAGTTTTGTGCTTCTCATGGAAATCGACTGCTACTTTTACCAGTACACATTCACTGTCTTGCGTAATTGAATACTCCCGCTGCAGTACAGAATTATTGTAATATGTCTTCACCTTCAAAGCAGCTCTGATAATTCCCAGCTGGGTAACCGTAAATTCCGGTTTTTCAAAACGTCCTGCAAACTCTCCTAGATAATCCTTTCCGTGTGCCCATGTATCGCATTCCGTCTCATCCAGCAATACAGCGCTGCACGCCCCCTCTATGATTACCTTTTTTGTCTTTTTATCAATCATCCGGCAGATATCTCCCGTTTTCGGACTAAATTCTACCCGGATTCTGCTGTTCTCTAACGAATGCTCTGTTGCAGACAATTCGCTTGTAAACTCAATCTTACTCTGTTCCTCTACAAAGAATCGGTATACCGCATATCCCATCGGCTCAACCTCTGCCATGAAAATTGTCTGATTTTTGTCCCAGCTACCGTTTGTTTGATCACCACGCACGATTTGAAACGGTATTTCATTATCTTTTTCATCCGTCACTTTTGTGGCATTTACATTAATCTGTACCGGCATTTTCACAGTCCAGGCATGTGGATTGAATATAATAGCCGGTGTTCCCAAGCTATCCGTTTCCCAGATATGCCAGTGTGCTAATTCATCGTTTTTATACGAAGGCAGCATTTTGCCTCGCAACGTATTAACATTGTGTGCAATTGACTGCAGTGCAAAATTAATCTCCTGTTCCGTAATGCTCATAATCTCACCAAACAGATATCCTGCATCATCATAAGCCTTTTTAATAGAACAGCCACCCATTATATCATGGAAGTGATTAAACATAAGATTTTTCCATGCTTTATCCAGTTTTTTCTTGGGATACTTTGCTCCTGTCAGATGCTTTGCCAAAGAACAGAATTTTTCTGCAGCCAGCAGATTATTCTCGCACTTTCGGTTGTTGCTTTTTACAAGAGTACATGCACTGTAACAGCCCCTCGCATGATGCTGCAATTCATCTTTAATCGTTGGAAGCTTCTCCTTGTCCAAATTCACAAAATATTCATCCGGAGTTGAGTAAACCATATCCGGAATATCTAGATGATTAATCGCATCCAGCAATTTAATGGTTGGTCCACCACCATGATTTCCAACACCGTAGAATGCCATTAGGTCTCGATTCAATCTCTCCGCTTTTTCTTTTAGTTCATGGAACTTTTCCATTCTTGACAGATCAAAATTGTAAAGCCAAGAAATTCTGTATGTAGGCACACTGCTACCATCCGCACTTTCCCATAAAAAGACGTCTTCTGTTCTTCCCTGCTCTTCCAAGGAGGGACGCATAAAAACATAATTGTCCATTCCGCTCTTTTTCAATATTTGAGGTATTGAAGCAGCGTGACCAAAAGTATCTACATTGTAACCCGTCTTAGCAGTCACTCCAAAATATTGTTTAAAATATCTCTGAGAAATAAGTCCATGACGTGCAAAGCTTTCTCCACAGGGGATATTACAATCCGGCTGTAAATACCAACCGCCTACAATATTCCAACGTCCCTCTTTCACTCGTTGCTGAATCTCTTTGAACATCTCCGGATCCACTTTCTGGATCCACTGATAATAAACCGCACATGCACTCGTGAATTTAAAATCAGGAAACTCCTTCATCCTGTCAAGAGCGCTTCGAAAAGTTGCCAGTACTTCCGAAAAACCTTCCTGCCATCTCCATAACCACACAGGATCAAGATGTGCATTTCCTATCAAGTATAATTTTGACATTGTTTTCTCCTTTTTATTCGCTGCATTGGGAGTCCTAATATTTAGTAACATCTTCCTCACTAATATCTTTCGTCACATCTTTCACACGCTTGGGAAGATTCTCAACAAACTCCTCTATATGCTGTTTTACATGTTTTTCATTTGCAAAGCCGTACGTCTGCAAAATCGCATCCTTTTCCTCACGCGACTTAGCTTCTCCTTCGCTGATATATCCAAATTCCATACTATGACGATCCTAGTTCCAGTACAGACCGACTTCAGCTAAACAATATTCCATGTTCCAAGCATTGTCATTTCTACCTATCCATACATTGCCACGCTTATAGAAATCTCTCGGACAAGAACCCCACGTTTCTCCATAAGGTAGATGATGTGGTCCCAGCATATTACGCAAATTATTAACGAGTGTAAGTTCCACAATGTTTTCACCCTTTTGAACAGCATGGGAAATATCGCATGTCAAATGTCCCCACATCACACATCCACAGTCTATTCCATTTACCCGAACATGTACGGCATTGATTCCTTTTTTATCGAATTTAATAACGCAGTGTTCTTCTTGTAGAGAGAATACCTTCCGAAGCGTCATTCTTCCGGCAAAGAATGGGAAGCCCTGTTGCTGAATATTAGAGAGCTTGACTGTCTTATTACTTTCTTTTACCAGAAAATCACCGTGATAACGTTCCACGTCTCTTGGAAGCTCTTCAAATACACCTGATGTCTCTACCGCGAAATCACCGATTAAATACATCGCTTCAAATTCTACATCTAACGTCAGCTTATTCTTTTGAGTTTCAAAACGCCATGCCTTTTCAATATCCTCATAGGTCTTATCATCCGGACAAAAATCAATCTCTGCCGATACTGTATTTTTTCCTTTTTTAAGCATTCCCTCCAGTGAAATCCTTCGAAATGCGGGATCTACAAAATATCCTCTGTCTGTTTTATCTAATACCTTACGATTGACCGTCAGATTGAATTTTTCCGGTGTCTCACATGCCAGATAACATTCACTCGGAACGTCTGCTACATTAAAATAATAATCACAACGTACCTGTACACGCTTTTTCAAATCAAGTGCCATGTATAAAACATCTGCCACATTTTCTTTTTCTCCTGTGAGCACACCATCAAAATATACGTCACAGGTATCAAGTGTCAGAATATTCTGACCATAGTCAACAATCTGCCATTCTCCTTCAAGATTCAGCGCCTTTGGCTGCTCTTGTCTATCTTCTTTTACAAAGTCAGAACCATCATCAATCAATATCAGAGAATCATAAGGTGCAAATACATAACTACCGCTAAACGGTCTCAGCTCTCCCGTCTCAATATTCATCACTTTGCCACCCTGTCTGAAATCTGCTGTCACAGTTTCCGGATGATTATTGATAAAATAGTAGACTTTATAATCCTTAAAAGTACGCTCAGTATATGTAATCATTGGCGAGCTGCAGATATCATTTTCAGCGATATCCTCCGCCGTTGTAATGATACCGCCATTTTCCCTGAATTCCTTTAACAGTCTGTCTGTTTTCTCCATAAAGCCGTTGTTTTTAGGTATCACAATCGTTTTATATTTCTGTGCTCCGATTACGAGTGTATTCCCCTCAACGTATGCGTGGCGTTCCATCAGAATCTCGTCACCAAAGTGAAACAAAATATGCTTCCGGTTCAGGATACGATAGTCCTCAAGCAATGCCTGATTATACATTTCAAGATCCTTATTTTCCCGATCATCATAACACTTCCATGCAGACGACTGGTTGTGCATAAGGAGCGTATCATACTTCACTTCACCTTCCGTCAGGATCATTCCGATTCTTGACATGGCATCATTGAAATTACGATATTCTTTCCACCATGGTTGCTGATAGTACATTGCAGGAGGGTAATCCCTTTTTCTGAGACCTGCAAGAGAATACCCCTCTAGGTGCTGGCACAGTCTTGTGATTCCATGAACCATCTGCCACTGATAGATTGCCTTTAATTCGTCCATTCCCACGTTATGCCCACAACACGCGAAGGTTTCCGAAAGAATCTGTTTCTTTCCAAGCTGGTGACTAGCAGATGCTACCTGCAACGGTGTGAAACAGTCATAGATATCTCTTCCGAGCCAGTCCATCCCCGGCATGGTCAGATACTCATAATGAGGCATACATGCGCCATTCGAAGTTAGCTGCGAGTGTAAAGTTTCCTCACACGCCATATGTCCCGTGAAATCTAGTTGATGTTCAGTACACCAGTCATATATTTTTTTCATATAATTCTTGGAAAATAGCACGGTAACAAGACGCCAGAATTTCACTCTGGTATTTTTATAATCATCGGTATCCATAAATAATTCATCTATGTGCTCTGTCAAATTTTCCCCATACTCTTTTTCATACTCTTCCGGAAGTATAAAGCTCCACGGGATTCCGTTTCTGGAGATCTGCGGTTCATCTGTGAAAAAGCCCGAGAATTCACTCTTATATCGGTCATAATACGGTTGATATATTTTTTCAATAAACTTGTCAGTTACTTTTCCATTCAGAGTATCTACATAATATGGATTAATTTCATAATAGAAGCGATATCCATTCTTATAACAAATCACATTCTCTGAATTCTGAATATTCCGATCAAATCTAAGATACTTCTGTTGATACTCCACACCCAAACCATTTACCATCCCATCTCCGACGCCGCTAGGCCATCCATTTTCATCGTATGCCCATGCTTCCATGCCGCGTTTCTTACCTTCGGTAATACCGGTTGAAATGTTTTCAAACCACTCTTCTCCCATAAACTTTGTGGTAAGTCCACCTCTGGCATGCATAAAATAGCCACCGATTCCCGCTTCGTCCATCAGACCAATCTGACGAGCAGTCTCTTTCGTATCCAGCTTTGTATTCCATGACCAAAAAGGTACTGGACGGTATTTTTTCTCAATGTTTTTAAATTCCATGTTCAACCTCCTGTATAACCAACTCTTTTCTATTGGATTTCAGAATCCCTGATACGATACGCGTTGCAGCATGTTCTAAGTTATCACTTTGGCTAAATATTCTGTCATACTCAATAAATCATCATCATATTCTTTATCAACTTTATTTATTTCATTTCCTTCATAAAGATTAATAAGGTTTTTAATGCTTTTTCCTTGTTCTTTTGATGATGATTCATAAAAATGCTTGTGAAGTCCTGAGACTTTATTTCCTGTTGTTTCAAATGAAAAATCTCCTATACGTTCAATTTTTACCAAGGTCTTTTAAAATTCTAGTTTATACGAAACAATCTTTTTTGCCCCAACATCCATTTTAAGTTTACTACCAACAAATCCCAATGGGTTGATGTGGTCTAAGACTTCCTCATTTAAGTTAACTCTCTCTGCATTTTTAATGTCTTTTAACATCTCCAGCGTTGCCTCAACTGTCTCTGTTGATGGATTATAAACACGTACGATGATTGCATCTTCTCGTTCAGCCTTTTTAAGAGCACTTAGAACAAGCTTCGGTGATGAAATATTAACAAAATTGTGTTCACTTGGAAGCTTCCCAAAAGAACGATGTGTCTGTGTTGGTACCAGTGGATAATTCAATGATTCAGCCTCTTTCAAACAACCATTTTCCCAACTTCCCTCATGGAGATAAATGCCATAATGGAATTTTTGTATGCCTTGTGCTTGAGTCAATTCAAAATCCGGGCGACGTTCCTTTCTTCCATAAATGGTCACAATTTGAGATGTGTAAGCTCTGATCAGGTTCAGCGCGATGGTATTCTCACTGTCTCCTAGGGTTTCATATCCCTTAACACTGTCACTTAGTATGGCTAAACCATGTTTATCATCCGATATATCCACAAATCTTATCATAGGATCTTCACCATTAACGAGACTTGAGTCAATATTCTTTTCATTTCTTACAATATTTCTTTCCACAACATCAAATCCTGATTCTGCATATACTTTGGAAGTATTCAATCCTGATGGAAAATTCACTTGTACCAGATGATCGGTTGAACGGTTGTCAATTTCGGTTTGTATATCAACATATTTAGAACTCTTTGTAAGTGTTACGACTGATCTCACCTTTAAAGGCACCAATTCAGATGAACTTTCTGCCTTGTCAAAAAAGCCTTCCATGATGTACTTTTCTTTCTTAAGTCCCTTTGGTATCATAAAGTCATACTCGATTTCAAAAGCAGCCGATAGACCCGAATCCTCAATTAGGCCGATTGTTGCCTGAGCGCCTTTTGTTGTATATACGCGGTTTTGATCTGGAGTAAACCGTACCCAAGGGTCTCCATTGTCCCCAGAGTCAGTAAAGTAGTGCAAATTATTGAATTCTTTCCCAGTTATCTTATTTTGTATATTCAATGATCCATCTTTATTTACTATTACCTTTACGTATTCATTCTCCATCTGAAGCTCCCTTGTTACCAGGGTGCTTGCTGCAGTATTAGCCTTCTTAGTACCTCTCACCAGTAAAGTCTGGTATCCAAGCCCACTAATTTCCACTTCTACTTTTACATTTACCAACTCTCCATGAATGTATAAAGTGGTGTCTGTAAGGTCTCTGAATATTCGGTCTTCTTGATCCCCTCGTTTGATAATATCGAATTTCAACGGTTTCTTGTTTTGTTTATTTAAAATTTCAAAATCATCAAAACCTAGCTTTTCTGGGATGTGCAACCATAAGTCAACAACTTCCTTCCTTGAAAAAGGAGATAAATTGAATACAACCAATGCAATTTCATCGTCTCTTATATCTGAATTATCAATATTTACAATAATATTCTGGAGAGAGAAGTTCAACACCGCCTGAGAAATATTGATGGTCTGATCAAGTCTGTTAATCATATCTATTTCAATTTGATCAGCACCGCACCCTGCGATAGTGTCATGCGGATGACACTTAAGTAAGTACTTCCACGCCAACGCCAAGTATTTATCAGGGTAGTCTGTACCTAGTATGTAGCTCATTGCAGCCATGGGCTCAGCAACCCTAGTCAACAGATTTTCTGCCTTTGCATTCTTTGATTTTTGTCGTGGGCGAGTAGCTGCCAAATAGAAATGAGTACTTTTAAGCTCAGATTTCTGGGATCCTCCAAAACCTGGAAGGAAGTGTCTCATTTCACCTTTATGCTGCTGCAATTCCATCTGTCCCTGATTAACTGCTTCCTTCAGCTCTACTGAAAACTGGTCAAGACTACTATAAATCAGGTCATAATCTTTATCATCATCATTTTTAACCTTCTCAAGTGCCAAAAGACCTTTTAAAGAAGGAAAACAGGTATCCATTCCATTCATTGCAAGGATCATATTCCCCGGAAAATTCTCTAGTTCTTTCGTCACAAATTGTTGTGTCGCTTCTTTAATTTTATCTTCCTTAATAACATATCTTCCGGCTGTAATAAAGCCATGTTCATATTTGAATGCGTCACTGGAAAACATAAATGGAATCTCTGAACTGCAATAATCAAGCTCTCTGTCCCAAGGCACAGCATCCCTGTTCTTAGTCATGGGACGAAATACCTTATCAAAAAAGTTAGTACGCTGGTATTTTATACAATATGCTTTTGTGCCATCTGCACCTATCCAATTATAGTAATTTGTATGTATGGTATCAGCACCCCTATAAAAAAAGATGCTATCAATACCAAAACCAGCATATATTTGGGGAAGTTGGGACAATTGCCCCCATCCAAAGGGCGTGTACCCAAATTTCGAAACATTTCCAAACTCCTCAGCGACTCTATGTCCTACCAAAAGGTTTCTAACTATAGATTCACCATTTAAATAGAATGAATCAGGAGCAGTATACCAGGGACCGATCCACAATCTCTTTTCCTTCACAAACCTTTTCAAGATTTCCTTTTTTTCTGGGTATATCTCCAAAAAGTCCTCTAGCGGCACTGTTTGTGAATCCAATACGAATTGAAAATCTGGTATTGTTTCAAATGTCTCAATCAGATCCTCGAAAAAATTAACCGTAATCATTCTTGTCAGCTGAGCATCATAGGTCCATTCTCTATCAATATGGTTATTCGCTATAATATGTACTTTAACTTTATTTGATTGAATTTCCATTTTTCCTCCTAAACTTCTTATATGTTGTTTTATTTTAGGATTTGTAGTATTTCCTGAAAGGTATCACAGTAGTGGTTGCATAATTCTTTCGTACCACTTTCAATAATATTACCTCCCGCAATTCCTATTACTGGATAACCAGCCAACCGTATAGAACATACGCCTGCACCACTGTCTTCTATACCAATGATAGAATTCCTATCTTCTAAATCTATACCAAGGCCAACTCTACAAGTCTCAGCATAAAGCCACGGATGCGGTTTAGGTGAAAGCTCACCCAATGTTCCAACTTCACCTTTCCTAAGCGGAAATCCCGCTGTAATAATGCAATCGTAAAAATCCTTAGGATCTCCTAAACCAAGTGTATCAAAGGCTGATAATATCTCAGGATACGCCTTTTCATAAAGGCCTGAAGTCACTAAGCCAATTTTCACATTCATCGCTTTCAATTGTAGTAAGAAATCTTTAATGCCTGGCGCTGGAGTAAAAGCCCCTTTTTTACCTCTTCCCTCCATAATTTCACTCATTTCAAAACGTGTATGTTCAAAGTAATAATTTCTCGCTTCTTCAACTAACTTCTCTGGACAATACTTCTTAATGCAATATTTCAAGTGCTCTGAAACACTATGCCCTGAGACGAATGGTAGATCGGCATCTTCCAGGACAAAGTCATTATTCCCTGTAAGACTCGCAATTGTTTTCTGTATGATCCATATCCAAAATTCCTCACTTCGCACTGTTGTTCCATCTAAATCCATCAAGACTGCTTTTATTGGTTTTACTATTTCTACTGGATGTATGGGATAATAGGCAGGATATCCCATTGTTGATGTTACATATGCCAAGCTATTATCCTCAAAAGAAATAAATTCAACTTTTCCATCCCCTGTAGCGGTAATTGAAACAACACCCTTCTTTCCTACTTCAAAAATACCATCACTAGATACCTCTAGTTTTCTAAATCCTGATTCTGTGGATATCGACCCAATTCCTATAATTTTTACTAATTCTTTCATTTAATTTTCTCCAAAATATTTCTGTAGATATTTCAATGCCCTAGGATATCCTAGGGCATCTAAGTACTTATAACTCTTATTCCTCACCATACTCTGTTTTATTTTCAATCATTTTTTTCTCCTAATAACAAGATTAAAGTTGCTCAGAAGATCTATCCTTTTATACCAGATGAAATAACACCTGCCTTAATTTGTTTCGAAAATACTGTTACAACTAATAACACCGGTACAATTGATATAAAGGATAATCCCATGATAAAGTTTTGTCTTGTCACGCTCCCGGGTATAGCACCTAACGTATACATAGCAACATTCATCGTCCAAAGACTTGTTTTATTGGCAATAAGATAGTACCACATAAAATCACCCCAGCCCGAAAGGAAAGATTGCAACGCGACCAGCACAATAATAGGCTTTGACATAGGCATACATATTTTTGTAAAGAGATAGATCTCGCTTGCTCCATCAATTTTTGCAGCTTCAAAATATGCTGAAGGAATTTGTTCAAAAAAGCCCTTAAATAGAAGAATGAAAAAAGGTGCAGGCAGTAGCCATGGAAAAAGCATTCCAGCATAACTATCTCTGAATCCAAAGTTAGAAATTAATATTAATTGTGGAATCATGATACACACCCAAGGAACCATCAATGTAACTAAAAAGAACATCATCACACAATCTGATACTTTTTTCTTCAGCAATCTGGCCAATGGATAAGCACTTAGTGAAGTTAAAGTCACTTGTGTGATTATCGCCCAGACGATTGTAATGAGTGTATTAAAAAGAAATGCAAAGAAGCTATACTTCTTAACAACTGGAATATTTGCATACTGATAAGTAGGCATCGAAAAATAATATTTATAATTTTCGAGTGCTAGCAAAAAGTTTTTCTTTATTAAGCTGCCTTTGTAATCGCCTTCTATTTTATAACTTCCATTTAAATTGTTCCCTATTTGATTACCTATTTCACTACTTACTAATGAAGAATTGTCATATTCCCTATTTGGGATTCCATTTAAATCAAAGGTATAACCAATCTCATTAGCCGACTTCAGATACTTGTCACCGAAAAACAATGCAGGTGGTGAAGCACCAGCAGACTTATATACGCCATATTGACGTTGGACCTTGAGAAACAAACCATGTGCACGCGAGTAATAAATTGTACTTCCGTCCATAATACCATACACTTTTATTTCCCCAATAATTGTTTTATTAAGCTCATAAATTGTAGAATACATAGCTACTGTTGAATCTCTAAGTACGATATCTTTTAATTCCTCTTCAGTTTTATCTTTGTATCTTGTATAGTCTACTACAATACTAATGCTTTGCGGAGCAACAGCTAAAAAGCGGGGTGGATAACTATATATTGAAACATCATCCTGCAATGATAGATTTGCCATATAAAACAAAGGTAGCGCAATTATCAAGACAAATATAAAGCTAAAGGCATATGCTACTATTTTTAATCCCTTTTCTGAATTAAAGATTTTCATGTTTTCACCTCTAATCTTTCTCTTGCTTATTCAGCTTCAATTGAATAGATGTTATAATAGCTATTACAATCATCAGCGGAACTGATGCAGCACTTGCTTGACCGTAGTCAAAGTTTCTACTAAATAAATGATATATAAAGATAGGCACTGTTGTAGCTGCATCCCCCGGACCACCATTTGTAAATTGGAAAGGTAGATCCAATAATTGAAAAGCACCCATAGTTGTTAAAATAAATTGAATTATAATTAAGAATTTTATATTAGGCAATGTTATATAATACAGCTTTTTCAAACCTGAACAACCATCAAGTTGAGCTGCTTCAATAATATCCTCTGATACCCCCAGAATCGCTGCAAGGTATAATAACACGCTTATGCCCCCACCAATAATACCTGGTATAATAATGCAAGTTTTCACCATGTGTAAATCAGACAGCCATAATAGTGGTTGACCCCCGAAGAAACCAATAACTCTATTGGCTATACCATAGGTAGGATCAAATACCCATTTCCAAAGCAACACATTAATTGTAGTGGGCACAATCGCTGGTAATAAATAAACTGTAGAAAAAAAATTTCTAAGTTTACCTTTTATCTCAGATAAAAAAAAAGCTTGAATAAGCGGCACTCCAAAATTTAATACCAAAATCAATCCTAAAAAAACAAAGGTATTTTTCCAAGCCGTCCAATAACCCGAATTGTTGAATAAATAGCCAAAGTTCTTTAGACCGACAAAAGTTCCTGGAGGAGATATTAGATTATACTTAAAAAATGCAAGTTTAATACCCTCATAAATAGTGTAGTACCTCAAAATTATTGTAAATGTAATACCTGGTAGCAAAAAAAGCCACGGCACCAGTGCTCTCTTTATTTTTATTCCAGGCGATGTCTTACTTCGCATCTAATAACCTCCTAATTCATAAAGAGGTCCTTTTTCAAGTCCCTCTTTACAAGTATAATAAGATATGATTTTGTTGTTAGATTATTTCGCAGACGCAAGTACTGCATCGTTAAAATCTTTAAGTTCTTTCGCAGTGGCAGCATCTTGAGCTTCTTTCATAACTTGTTCAATATCAGCGGTTGGATCAGAAAACCACTTTGCTACAGCATCATCAGCTACTGCTCCGACAGCACCCTTAGCATAGTATTCTTCACGCCCAATAAGAGAGGATGCATCCTGAGCTGCTTTTATCTCTTCATTTACAGGACCGTAATCCGCTAAATTCATGTCAGTTCTCGGAATAATTTCAGCAGCTATTGTACCTTTTGAAGCTCTATCTTTATAAATTAAATCATATGACTCACGTGAATTTTTAAACATGAGCCACTTCCATGCAGCTGCAGCTAAATCTTTATCTTTTGTTGCTGTTATAAATTCAGTATCACCACCAATTTGAGAATAAGCTTTTCCACTTGGTCCAACAGGATTTACAAAGTAACCGTAATCTTCTACTTTACCACCTAAAGAAACTAGTTTTTGTAAATTAATCTCATTCAATCCACTTACGATCATACCTGATTTTCCCATTGCAAAATCTTTACAAAGACCATCTATATCCATATTAGCATCTGTTTGGATTAAATTGTTATCTTTTAACTTTCTATAGAAATCTGCTGCAATTTTTACTGCTGGGTCGTTAAAAGTTAAAGTAGCCGTGCCGTCTGGATTTTTAACAGATAAATCTCCGCCTGCTGCCCACACCCATTGTTCAAAATGCCAGCTAGCCCATTGTGTACCGTCTAAGCCAAAACCATATTGTTGTTTTGAAGGATCAGTGAGTTTTTCACAAACTGTATAGAATTCATCCCAAGTAGTAGGGGGAGCAGTAATTCCGGCCTCTGCAAACATATTTTTGTTATAGATGAAGCCCATTACATATTTATCCTTTGGCACTGCATAATGCTTGCCATTAACTAAAAATGTATCCACTTGTTCTTGGTCAAAATTTGCGAAATCTGGTGTTTCAGCTATAAACTCATCAATTGGGTAAATAGCATTTTGGAAAATATAAGACATTGTAGCCGGATACCCTGCTCCAAATACAGATGGTGCATTACCAGCAGCAATTGCAGCTAGTACTGCTGACGTACTCATATCTGGTTGTTCAACAATATTGAATTTAATATTGGGATTTTCTGACAAGAAAGCATTTTCAATATCAATATCAACTTGACCTTTTGCTGCTGCTTGTTGCCATAATGTTAATGTAACTTCTTTGGCCGGTTCATCAACCGTTGACTCTTCTGTAGCTTCCTCAGAGACTGTAGGAGTTTCTGTTGTTGTTTCTTTACCTTTACTTCCACAACCAGTGAATAGAGACATGGAAAGTACAGCTACAATTGCTAAACTCAGTCCTCTTTTAATCATTTTTGTCATTTTAAAATCCTCCCTTAATTATTATATTACTTGTACGATTGTTAGTCGCTTTACTCTTCAAGTATATATGATTCTCTAGCACATTGAAATGACCTCAAATCAATAAAAGGGTCGCAAAATCAAGTTGTTTGAACCCCATATTTTTTAATATTCGAACGATAAATAACAATAAAATATATATTGCTTTTCATTTTCAATATAATAATTTATTCTGAAAAATCGAATAATCCCCGTACATTATACGAGGATTACAATTCAATAAGTTATATGATATCTACATAACATTTGGAATGTGAATAGTTGCTAAAGTGTATTTTCCTTCTTCACTTTCTATCTTTAAACCATAATCTGAACCAAAATTAAGTTTAATACGTTTATTCACATTTCTAAACCCAATAGCTCCTCTTTTATCATCATCCATTTGCAAATAATCATTAATTTTATTTTGAAGGTCCTTAGTCATTCCCCTTCCATTATCTCTGATTTCGATAAACAAATCATTTTCAGCACGATAAGCACTAATACTAATAACTGCTTCTATTTGAGTGTTTTCATAACCATACTTTAAAGCATTTTCTACAATGGGTTGAAATGTTAATTTTGTAATTTTATTTTTTAATATATCTTGCTCCACAATATTAATCTTGAGCTGTAATTGAATGTCTTTTTTAAATCGAATCACTTTTATATACGCCTCTAAATGTTCTATTTCTTCATTTATATCTACCAACTTTTTTGTATCTTTCGTGCTCAAACGAAAAAACTTTGAAAAATCTTCAAGCATTTTGCTGAGTGTTCCATTCCCATTT
Source organism: Bacillota bacterium (assembly GCA_023415055.1). Lineage (GTDB taxonomy): Bacteria > Bacillota > Clostridia > Lachnospirales > Lachnospiraceae > Mobilitalea. Next base: position 17,501 of record JAEZLZ010000031.1, read on the forward strand.
TCTAAAAACATAGCATTCCAACGTATTAAATCCAATGAATTATATAGAAAATGGTCTTGAATTTGCATTTGAAGAGCATCCAGCTCAGCTTCTTTTCGCTTAGTTTCTTCGCTTTTTCTTGTAGTTTCCGTTTCAATAATAGATTCCATAAGATTCTTTATTTCCCTAATCATTTCGTTAAATCGATGTCCCAATATTCCAATTTCGTCCTTACCTTTATCTTCGTACTCAAAGACCAGACCATCACTTCCAACCTTCTCCATTGTTTTCTTTAAATTACTCAACGGCTTAGAAATACTTAATGTAACTAAATAGGCTAATAACATAGCGCATATAACACATCCCGCAGTAACTGATATGATGATATCTCTTACTTTATAAACGCTACTTAATGCCTTTCTTCTTTCAACTACATATGCAACTACCATATCCGCTATCCCTGCTTTACGGAAAGCAAGAATATGTTTCTTATCATCAATGGTTATTATAATGGTTCCTTTTTTTTTCTGATAAATCTCATTCAAAACTGATTTTTCTTGAATTCTCATGTTATATTTTCCATTTAGCATCATAATAATGCCTTCCTTGCCCAATAACAAAACCGATTCATTTCTATCATACATATTTTCTAAGTCAACCATCTCCGTAAAAATTCTGATCGGAACCGTGATAATAACGACTCCAATCGATTTATTGGAGCTTTTATCTTTAATTGATCTTAACAGCGTGATATAATATCCCAAATGTGTGGTTCCTTGACGAGTAATTTGAAAAGCATCACTTTCTCGTGAAGTATCTGTCCATATGGGCCAACCGACCGTTCTAGTTGATTGCAGATATTTTTCTTTTTTTCTATAATCTGAGCTATCTACTAAACAAGCTGCAGACTCTCTACCACTGTTATCAAATTGTCTAAATTCATCCTCTTCCGTAAGTATCTCAATATTACTCGTATCAATAGATAAAGAAAATTGATAGAGCAGATTGCCTATTTTGACTTTACTAGCCTCATACCTTTCGATAGAGACCACATCATGCATTTGTTTCAAATCTTTACATTCCTCTATTAAATCTATAATCTGCCCATTCTTACCGATTTGATTTGATAAAGCCTCATATAATTCGAGTTTACTTTTAATATTATTCTCAACACCCTTAAGTACTTGATTAGAGCTATTGGTAATTTTTTCCACCATCTCATTAGAACTATAAGTGAAAGAATAATAGCCAATTATTATATTTGGAATTATTGTAATTATAAGAAAAGAAACTAGGAGTCTTTTATGTATACTTAACTTTCTAATAAGTCTGGTAAAAAAATATATAATGGTAGTTCCTCTATTACTATTTTCAACTTGTCCCACAATTACCTCCTAGACTTCTCTTTATAATTCAATTCAAACTAATTCGGATACTATAAATTATTTCTATAATCGTTTGGTGTAATCCCTGTTTTTTCTTTAAACACTTTGCTAAAATGCTTTGGACTCTCATACCCAACCATCTGGCAAACATCGTAAATCCGATAGGATAAGTCACTAAGGAATATTTTAGCACGTTCAATTCTCACTTTCGTCAAATAATCTATGAAGTTTTCATCCATTTTCGATTTGAACATTTTACTTAAATATATTGGATGTATATAAACTATTTTCGACAACATTTCCAATGTGATCTTTTCGTTATAATGCTCATTAATATAACCGAGAATGTATTTCATTGCCATCCCAACTTGCTTATCCTTCGGTATTAAAGTAGTATCTACAAGGGTTTCCTCATGTTGTTCAAAATAGAACAAGTTGTTTTCTTTTCTTGTGTGCCTATATTCTAGTGCTTTTCCTGCCTCTTCAAAAGATTTTGCAGCATCTACGACATTACTATAAATTGAACCAACACCCGTATAGGTTATTTGAGATTTATAATTTTTAATGGACTCCGCCAACTTACTTAAAACATCATTCAAATCCTCCAAGGCATTCGGATAAAAAAGCACGCCTATCTCAAATAAATTACTATTAAACATGAAAGCTTTTCCATAGCTACTCAAATAATATTCTATTTTATTAGAAAGGTTTTTAAGTACTTCTATATAATCGATCCCACTTACATTTTGAACCATTTCAAGATCTGCATTTATGACCACTCTAATTATACAAAAATCTCCATTATGTAAATCCAATCCAATGCTCAAAGCTTTTTCATTAATTGTTTCTATATTATAAAAGAATCCATTCACAAGATTATTCATAATCTGCGCATACATAATGGATCTAAAATCTCCTAGTCTTTGTCTCTCTACAGTTTCATTCTCAAGTATAACCTTCAATGTAGTAAAAGTCTTATTAAGTTCCTGAAAATTTACAGGCTTTTCCATGTAATCATAAGCACCGAGACGAATGGCTTCTTGAGCATATTTGAATTCACCAAAGCTACTTAATATAATTGTTTTTATAATAGGATTAATTTGTTGTGCTTCCTTAATAAGCTCTAAACCAGTTTTATCAGGCATCACAATGTCTGAAAGTATTACATCCACATATTCATTTTCAACAATTTTCATTGCTTCATCTACTGATAGTGCTACTCCAATAACTCTATATCCTAATTCAGTCCAGTCAACAAATTTTGTTAAACCATCTAATACAATTTGACAATCATCAACGATCAAAAGATTGAACATTTTTTTCTCCTTATATTGGATATTTATAGGCGTTTGCGAAACGCCTGTACCCATTGATTTTACTGGATTTTTGCTAACTTCTATATTAATTTTTCTCCGGTAAATGGTATAATATAAGTAACCAAACTCAACAAAATATCATTTACACGGAGGAAAAATTAATGACTGTTTGATCCCAACTGTCTCTTGCTGATGTCTATGAAAACTGTCAGGATTTAATGAATTCTGATAAACCTGCTTTAGTGATTCTTGCAGACAGAATTAAAAAACCGGAGTACATACGTAGTATAAAACCATTGATTGCTTAGATATGCCGAATAATAGTTAATTATATCGTTCCTTTATTCAGCACGCTCTTTTTCCTGCTTTTTTAAACCCTCAATCCGGTAACCCAAATTTTTTCCGACCATGCCTTGGGGATTTTTGCATAGCAACGATCGAAAACTTCTCGGCCGCTGCCTCCGGACATAAAGTTCACACCATCCGTGAAGGAAACAAATGTTGGAACCATAGCGGAGGTGCCTGCGCCGCCAAAGCAGCCCTGAGATTCAATCAAAATTATATCTACCCCCTGTCGGGCAGCAGCTATAGCTGCCGCAATGCCGCTGGGGCCGCCACCGACGGCACAGACATCGGCAGTGTATTTTACAGGAATTTCCTTTTGATATAGCATATAAAAACTATGTTTGCTATGTATGATTATCCTATTGAGGATCCTGCATTCTCATGGTTAAAACCAGTGTATCGGCGGTTTCTCCACCAATACATGATTCTCCTTGCTCTCCTTTACAATTTGTGTACATTCTTTTTCCCTGAATTCCCGCGGTGTCACATTCATTATCTTTTTAAAGGTTCTCGCAAAATAATTTGCATCCTTAAAACCAACTTTAGCAGCTACCGCTTCAACTTTATCATCTGTTCGAAGCAGCAGGGAGCAGGCTACCTCGATTCGATGATTTACTAAGTACTGTATGGGAGTCATCTTATGGGTTTCCTTAAAGCGCTTATTTAATTGAGATTCAGACAGAGAGCACCATTCTGCAAGATAATGCAAGCTTAGATCTTTATCATAATTATCATGAATTACATCAATACAATTTTGAATTGCATCCGATGAAAACGTATTATCCATTTCTGTTTTCAAGGCCTCGCTTAGCTGCATCATAAAGGTATACGCATAGGAGGAGGCCATAAAAAAGCTGTTCATTTTGTTCTGCAGTGATAATTGATAAATCAGGTTCCAATATTGTAAAACCTCGCTATTATCATTCATATGTATCATCCTGCCGTATTTTTCAGTTATGTCCCTCCAGTATTTGATACTTGCCAGATTGAGTGCAATAAATTTAAGCTCCCAATGACTGGAGTGCTTTGGAATATAATACTTATAGGGTCCCGGCTTTTCGATCAGAAAGGCCTGTCCAGCCTTCATCGGATAGGTTTTTCCGTTTATCTCAATAGCACCTTCCCCAGATACTGTATATTGAAAAATACATTGCTTTACATGCACATTCTTACAGTCAAAATAGTAGGAGGAATCCTCCCAATATTCATATCCGATGGAATATAGTGAACAATAATCGTCATACAATCTTTGATCACGAAAATGATATTCAAAGCTTTTATATTGCTTCTCCATACATTGTTCTCCTTTTACTGCATTAATCAAAAAGTAATTGGAGCTTTTCCTCTGTTAATGTCTCCCGTTCTTTATAAATGCTTCGATTGATTGGTTCAAGAAGTACATCTCCAACCTCATAAACTCCGTTACTGCAGTAGACTGCGATATTTCCGTCTATATGTATTATTTTATCTGTTTTTACCCCTAATAGCAATACCCCATGCCAGAATGTAACACTTCCGAAAGATGGATTTTGGCTCACTCTGCTTTTCTTCTGCAGCGTTATGTCAAATGTCAATATTACTTCACCGCAGCCGGTAAGCTCCGCAGTTAGAAAGCCTCCCTCCCAGGCATATTCCAGTGGTACTCCTTGCAGCGTTAAGGATACAGTTGCTTTATTAATTCCCAATGGAACAAAAAAATGGAACTTATTGGTCCCGATATTTTTCATCAGATTAATTTGAATCCTACCCTCCTCCGGAAAAGAGGTTGCAACCTTCATATGAATTGTTGACATTCGGTACTCACCATTGTAATAATGGTTAAAATAAACCTGCTTTTCCGCAGTAAGCACTGAGTTGATAGCAGCTGCGGATAACCCCTCCGCTCCTCTCATACTGCAGCACCAGTAAGCTTCATACAGCTCTTCCTTAATTGCAAGGAAGCTTCCGGCTTCTTCAGAACCAACACATGCATCACATCCAAAGCCCCCGTTATTTCTCTGTGCAAAGCCTAAGGCATTATAAAAAATATAATTCGCTGTTTCTAAATAAGAAACATCCTTTGTCTCTTTGAATAATTCTACCGCCAAAAGATAGGAGTCTACGATTGCACAGGGTTCTGTCCATAAGGGCTTGCCAAACCAGTTATAATTCGCATAATTCTCCGTCATGCCATTCCTTTGATAAAGCTCAAAAAAGTCAATGACAAATCTTAAAATTTCTTTTTTCCCTGTACAACGATAATACCGTATCAGTCCGCGGCATGCTGAAAGTGAAGCATGCGTCTGCATATGGGATTTGATAAAATCAATCGTCATAAAAGTCTCGGCCATTTCCTCCAACAAATCAGCAACCTGCGGATCTTCAAATATCTCATAATATTGGCTCAATGCATCCATCGAGATAAATGCGCAGCCGATATCCGTCGACAAATACCATCGGTTGACAGCATCCTCGGCAATATGCCCTGCCGCTCCTCCATCACAGTTTCTCAGCGTAGGGTCAACCGGGTAATGTCTGTAATGACCTCTTACCGGAAGAAACAGATTCTTAACAATCCCTTTTGCCATATCTGCAATTTCCTCTTTACCGGTCCAAATATAATATTCTAAGAGCCCTCTTAATAACCAGTTATGACCGGATAGCTGTTGTTCATTATATATTCCTTCCGGCAGAATCTCTTTTAGATATCCCCTGTTATTTAAATTCTCTTTTAAAGCTATTAAGATTTTATCCAGATATGCTGCTCTACGTCCTGTTACTCTGGATAGTAATACTAATGCAAGGATTGTCCTGCCTTCAAAATCTCCTGGCCAGCCTCCTTTATCCTCCTCAAAAATAGACTCCGGACGATATTTCAACTCCTCCACTCTGGTAAAATTTCTCATGATACGAAAGGCAATTTCTCCTTCCAATTGGATATCTTCATATGCTGGTGTTCTCATCATAAATTCTCCTCTAATCTATTTTCCGGATAACAGCTCCAAACACCATGGCCAAACTTGTTAATCTTTTACCTAAACTTTTTTTCATAAATTTCACCCTTCTCCTTTTTATCGAATTGGTTATTTTATATCAAATATTTCATATCTGATGAATTTATTGTACATTACTGCCAAACCCAAGTAAATATCACAATCCAATCATTGATAGCATTATTTTTTTATCGCTATCGCGTGATGTCATATAAAAGTTCTTATAATTAAGCCATATTACAGCTCATTGTATTATTTTCTAATTTTTTTAATCCTTATTGTTAACTATATAATGCTATTTTCATACATGAAATCCCATCTATGTGCAATTAAATCATACCTTGCTGTTTTCCATCATATTTACAGTTACGCGATATTCTTTTGCATCACCCGGTTGTAAGAATTTCAACATCCCTGTTCTTCTCATGACATCTCTGCCGTCGGGATAACAGTTGTCGTACTCAAGGCCCAGCACATAATCCCGGACCCCCATCATCTTCCACTCCACAAAACCATCCAGTTCTCTTACATCAAAGGTAATGGACAACCCTATATTCAGCTTAGGCTGGAAGATAGAGGCTATGCCCTTCTCGTCGGCGAACTTATGATAATAGCAGCGTTCCTGATATCCGGCAGTACAAGACATATCAGGCAATGTTGAGGGAAAACAAACCTAAATGCAATCTCTTTCCAGCTGTATTAAAGGTATTGGGAGTAAACGACTATGAGGTCATGGAATTTTCTCCAGAATATTATGAAAATTACGGAATAATGGCAAATGATGCTGTAGATTTACAATGGTTATATACTACGTTGTCAGATAAAAATAGAAAAGCGATAGAATATCTTGTGGCTGCATTATATATGGCTGAGCATTCCCCCGAAGTGTTTACCGATAATAATCTTTGCATTTAAAAAAGGTAGCACCCTCGAATTCTCATCAATGCTATATGTCTTTTAAGAAAATCATCACTTATATACAGCTAAGGTTGGACAGCTCCTGAGAATATTGTAAATCAGCCTCCATAGGATTCCGGAATGCAAGTTTTTTTACTCCGTATTGTTCTTGCAAAGTGAAGCGCTAGCATTTCCTGCTGATAATTATAAAGAACTATGTTAGCGGATGGAAGCCACCCTAAAATTAGGCGCTTACTTATGAGAAAACAAAATTGTGTTTTGAAGCATAAAAAAAGCCCCCTAATGAAGGGGGTGATAGGTTGTCGTAAGTTGATCGTAAGCATCACTTGCTCCTGTGCTCTACTTAATGCTTCTTATATATCTGCAGTTAGGATAATTACTACAACCAACGAATCGCCCAAACTTGCCCATCTTTTCTTTCAAATCACCGCCACAATCAGGGCACTTATCAACTTCTATCTTAGCAGCTTTCTTTACCGGCTCAGGCATTCTAATAATCCTGGCTTCAGGGTTGTTCTTTTGGCACTCGTAGCATATACCAAGATTAATATGATGCATTCCACCATAGGAACTAAATTTAGACTCAAGTGCTATCTTTCCACAGAACTCACATTTAACCCAACGCCTTCCCTGCGTATCTCTTACTTGCTCCTCTTGTTGATTCATCCGTTCCAACAGGCTATCTGCAAATCGTCTCTCTGCTTCGATACGTTCCAGCTCTTCTATACGTTTACGCCCTTCAGCTTCAGATCGCACCTTTTCAGCTTCTTCGCGTTGCTTAGCTGCTCTTTCGGTAGCAAGCTTCTGTTCTTCTTCCCAGCATCGTCTACGTTCTTCTGCCTCTGCTCGTTCTTGTCGTTCTCTTTCTTCGCGCATCTTGGCTTCTTGCTCTGCTGCAAGACGGCGCTCTTCTTCCTTAGCCTTACGTCGTTCTTCGCGCTTATCACGTTCCTGCTCTATACCGGCATTCCATTCAACCTTCGAACGTTCCAAAAGATCATTAAGTGCAACAAATTGATAAACTACTTTTCCATCATCAATGGTGAACTCATCTAGATTGTCCTCTGCAAGTATTATCTCCTGCCACATGCCATCAATATCTTGAGCGCTATATGCAGCTCTTAACCTAGCTGTAGAATAATCACGATCTGTAACAGACAGAAACAAACAATATCCCTGCTCACTTTGAACCTTCATGATGCTTTCAGGGTACTGCCCATCATTTCCAAAATTGCGTATATCTACAACGTAGATTACGCATATACCTTTGCTATTTTCCATAAGAAGATTTATCTTTTCTTCTGACAGATTAATTCTTTCATTACAATAGCTTAGACCGACCCTTCTGCTCCTTGATAGGAATGTAAACTCATATTTACGTGTAATATCACTCACGTCCCTAACTGGAACTCTTGATTCAATGTCTGGATCTTGAAGTTTGTCATCAAGCCAACATTTTAAAACAATCTTTGAATCAATTGAATTCTGTCCTTCCATAACTGCTTCACATGAGGAATTGAATTCTCCATCCTTTAGCCTAAAATGCTGCTCCCTGAGATTACGATCTCCTGCTACAAGAATTAAATTTGATCCACAGCCACAAGGACAAAAAAGCTGATTACTTCTGCTCTTTTCACGAAGGTCTTTTAACCTTTCCGGAATATTAATTTGTTTCCCATTTGCAACCGTGTATATCGTTTCAATTCCGATATACTTTCCGTCACATAAGCATACCGTTCTCTGTGCCAAAAGAACACCCCCATCTGATTAATATCAAAAACAAACCTCTTCACCGACCTTTTTTCGGTTTGCACAATATCGCTTATTTTGCTTTGAATATTAAATCTTTCATTGCATCATATCCCATGTAATGGATATTATCAATACATTTGCCACACCTAAAGCTACACTGAAAATTGAAAAGTTTAATTCCACTTCTCTTTTATCCTGTGGAGTTTACCTTCGCACAAGTAGAGTTTACTCCTTCATACATTAGTGATATGATTTTCATACCTTCTGACGGCAGTAGACGGAGATTTTATGAGTAATCTCATACCAGGCAACCAGAAACACCTTGGTCTTAATGACCGCATGTTTATTGAAAAGTCCTTGAATGAAGGACGAAGCTTTAAGGATATCGCCCGCTACCTATGCAAGGATCC
>JAEZLZ010000056.1 GCA_023415055.1 Bacillota bacterium
ATTGCGCACAGTATGAGATATTTGGTCCATGGTAAGTGGCCTCCTTTAAAAAACTAATAGTTTTTTGCATTTTTTAAAGTATGCCACAAAAATTTCATTTAGCCTAGGCGAGTAATTTGACGCTTACTTTATTACCCTCTGTCAGTATTGATGAATGCTGGGATACGTGATATTTTGATTATTTCTACACCGCAGGATACGCCGAGATTTGTAGAGCTATTGGGGAATGGTCATCAGTTTGGGGTACAGATATCTTATGCAGTTCAACCTAGTCCAGATGGATTGGCACAAGCCTTCATAATTGGGGAAGAGTTCGTTGGAAGTGATTCGGTAGCGATGGTTCTCGGGGACAATATCTTCGCAGGCCATGGCTTGAAGAAAAGACTTCATGCTGCTGTGAGCAATGCGGAAAACGGTAAGGGGGCTACGGTTTTTGGCTATTATGTTGATGATCCAGAGCGCTTTGGTATTGTCGAATTCAATTCAACAGGTAAAGCGGTATCAATTGAAGAGAAACCCTTACAGCCAAAGAGTAATTATTGTGTAACAGGGTTATATTTCTATGACAATCGTGTAATTGAGTATGCCAAGAATCTTAAGCCCAGTGCGCGTGGAGAGCTTGAGATCACGGACTTAAATCGTATTTACCTTGAGAATAGTGAGCTGAATGTAGAGTTATTAGGGCAGGGTTTTACCTGGCTCGATACAGGTACCCATGAGAGCCTTGTTGAAGCAACGAACTTTGTCATGACGGTAGAGAAACATCAGCATAGAAAGATAGCCTGCCTAGAAGAAATTGCATATTTGAATGGATGGATCACCAAAGAGGATGTATTAAAGGTTTATGAAGTCTTGAAGAAGAATCAGTATGGACAATATCTGAAGGATGTCTTGGATGGCAAGTATCTTGATGTATTGCACTAATAAGTGAGGTTGATCATCGATGTCACAGATCACACATGGATATCTGGTATTGAGAGGCACACATTGCTACGGATAAAACATACATATATTCTTACAAAAGTCATATCGCTAATTAGGAATATGTCTAGAAGAATGCCATTTGAGCTATTGGAGGAATAACAATAAAAAGAGGTGTAAATGAATGGAACGAAGACAACTCACACCTAAGACAAGAAAAGTAGTGATAGTGCTTCTGGTTAGCATAATTATAATTCTGCTTTTACTTTTAACTTCTTATTTATTGGTTCATAGTTATATTAATAAAATAAATCTTGTATCATCGGTAGAGAGTACCGATTTAAATATTACTGCAGAAGCTGAAGTAGTATCCAAGGATTTAGAGATAGAGCCATTCGAGGATATGGATTCAGATCTTACAGATTCAAACGTTCCGGATTCGCCTGTGAATGAGATAGCAACAGTAGAAGATGATATACGTAATAATCTGGAAGAGAACAGTATCCCGATCATTTATGATAAGAGCGTATTTAATATACTTCTCATCGGAAGTGATACCAGAAGATCTGGTGGAGCTGGGAGATCGGATGCCATGATTTTAGTATCAATTAATAAAAAGACGAAGAAGATTATTGTAACCTCGATACTTCGTGATATCTATTTGCAGATACCAGGTAAAAAGATTAGCAATCGTATTAATGCAGCGTATGCTTTCGGTGGTGCCGATTTATTGATGGAGACGATTGAACAGAACTTTAGAATCCAAATGGAGCATTATGTTTCGGTTGATTTCTATGCTTTTATAGATATCGTAGATGCCGTTGAAGGTGTAACTTTAGAGGTATCGGAGAAAGAAATACCGGTTATAAACGACTATGTAATGGAATTGAACCGATTGACCGGCCAGGAGGAGACGAAGGATTGTCTGACAGAGCCTGGTACACTATTACTCAGTGGCAAGCAAGCCCTTGGCTATGTACGGAATCGTTATGTTGGTAATTCGGACTTTGAAAGGACATCTAGACAACGAAGAGTACTAGAACAGATCTTTATGAAAGTAAAAAGCTCAGATTTATCTGATATTAAGGAGCTGCTGGATATTATTCTGCCACAGGTTACGACCAATCTGTCGGAAGGAGAGATATTTTCCTTGATACTATCTTTGCCCTCATATATCGATTATGACATTGAGCAATGGTCTATTCCGATGACAGGTACTTATTCTTCTAAGAGAATAAGGGGGATGGAAGTACTTGGCATTGATTTTGATGAGAATATAGCTGAACTACATGGAAAAGTTTATGATGAGACTATAGAGTGATATTAGCGTTAGAAGCATCCTGCAAAAATTGAATAAATATGAAAATGTTTACAAAATCAGACATATTTATCTTGACTTTTCCTGTTTTGCCAATTATTATAAAATAAGTGACGAATTAGTGTCAGCATACTGAAGGGTATTCGCGGGGATAGCCCTGAAGATGCTTAACAAGATTATAGTTTTGAAACAAAAGGAGAGGATAACATGATTAGTAAGATTTCCAACACTTGGAGAGCAGCAATGGCGAAAGTATTTGTGGTGGCGATGGTGGCTATGGTCGTAGCATTCGTGCCAACCCATACAGCTCAGGCTGCTAATGCTCCGACATTATCTAAGAAATCAGTGAATGTACTGATTAAGAAAACCTATGATTTGAATGTTAAGAATGGTATCAAGGGCTCTACTTATGCATGGACAAGCAGCAATGAGAAGATCGCAACGGTTGATCAGACAGGTCTGATCAAAGGGAAGTCCAGAGGCGATGTAGTTATCTCCTGTAAGATAACGACTCCGGACAAGAAAGAAGTAAAGCTTAGCTGCAAGTTGAAGGTGGTTTCCGGAGCAAAGGAATTCACCATCAGTAATAAAGTAGCTATTTTGAATAAGGGTCAGGTATATGATCTGAACAGAACATTAAAACCCTTTACCTCCAATGATGTTACTACTTGGACAAGTAGTGATACTTCTATCGCAAAACCGGATGCGAAGGGTAAGTTCACTGCAAAAAAGGCAGGAACAGTTACGATAACCGGTAAGACTCTCAGCGGTAAATCAGATTCTGTGACCATCAAGATCCTCGATCAGGATGGCTCAGTAGCAACTCAAGCAGAGTTGGAAGAGCTGTTGAAGGCAAAAGTATCCAAGATTACCTTAAGAACCGATAAAGAAGTCACCTTCACGATTCCGGAAGGCAACTATAAGAATGTAACACTGGCAGTGGATGCTCCGAAGGCTGATGTATACAACAATGGTGTATTCAAGGCTATCGAGATTTATCAGGTAGCACCTTCAACCTTCCATGAGAATGCCAAGGGCAACAAGCTGGTAGTTAAGTCTGGTACAGCAAGCATCGATGTAGCTGAGAATGCTTCTGTTTCAATTGAGATTACCTCTTCCGGTGCAAAGGTTACCATTAAGAATAATAACGGTGAGATTACCAATGTGGTTATGATGAATGCCGCTGATCTAAAGATCGAAGGCGAATCCAAGAATCCGATTCCGGTTGAGATTAAAGCAGAAGGCGCAAAGATCACTACCAACGTTCCTATGGCAGTAACCGCTACGGTTAAAGCAGCCATCACTCTGGAGAAGGGTGCTGAGAAGACTACCATCGCTGTAGATAAGAAGGAGAACATCCCGACGATCGCAGGTAATGTAACGATAAGTGTTGCAGTTGGAACAGGAACAACTCAGGAGAAGGTAGATGTGAAGGGCGAACCAATCCCGGGAACTAATCCAACTCCTTCAACACCTGCTGCAGGTGGATCCTCCGGCGGTAGTTCCGATCCTGTTACACCAGATCCTGGTTATAAGACATCAATTGTTAACGGAAAGACAAGATATGCATTAACTACTAAGACCGTTAATCAGATCTCAAAGATTAAAATTGGATTTATGGGAACGATTACTGTAGACGGAGAGATGCTAGATACACTCCTGAGCTTCCTGAATAATCCCGCTGTTTCTTATACCAAGTGGATGCAAGGCAGTGCGGTTGACAAGACTTATGGTGTGTCCGGAAACGTATTCCAGATTCATGCATCTGCAGCTACCGGCTATTCCAGAACCATTACACTGACGAAGACACCGATGGCATTATTGGATGGCAGAGAATATGTCGTAACCTTAAATGGAGATCCTAATAATGCTGCAAAGACAGGAAGCTTTACCTTCCAAGGTGCAACAAAGTACCTTACGGTAACAAAGATTGATGATAAAACCTTAGATGTAGAAACTAACATCGACGGTCTCACCTTTGTACCGGAATTCTAATAATTGATAAACGCATATCTATAATTAATTTCCCAAAGGATTTTTCGCAATCTGCGGAAAATCCTTTGGTATTAACTAGGGGGATGATGATGAAGAGAGTAATATTTATTATTACTTTCGTTTTTTGCTGTTTATTCCCAGTTGCCAGCGTATATGCCGGAGCCTTGAATGAATATGAGCAACAGGTGCTAGCGGAAGCGAAGAAGACCTATGTGTACAAGGGTAAGGAGTATCGGGTATCTGCGAATTATATCGATCAGCTGACGGATTATCTTAGTCAGGCTGATGTGGATATTACCGCGGAGCAGAGAGATCAGGCACTTCAGTCTGCTTATGACAGTATTGAGCGAGGGGTTCTGGAGGGATACTTGATTCCTGTAGAGGAGTCGAAGGCTACTCCCATACCGAGTCCGACGGTCACGATCGAAGCGGAAGGCCGGAAGCCGGAAGCTGAGACTGAGCTAACAGCACCGGAGCAATCAAGCACAGCGAAAGAGGAAAACTCCCAGGTACCGCTTCCTAAGACGACACCGAAGGTGTCCAATACGGAGAATACACAGCAGGTACCTTCCGTGAAGCCGGAAGAGATCGAGAAGCTTTTTGAGGTCATCCCGGAGGTAGAGACGGAGACATCCGCTCGTCCTGAGGCGGAGCTGGATGCTTCGATTATTACAGAGACAGGTTTTTGTCTGAATAATACGTTATATGTGATAGTGGGGATATTAATTCTTATGATAATCGGATTTATAGCAACCTTTCGACTGGACTACTTCGCTCATAGCGATGAGTAAGCAGCTACGAAGAATTTTGACATACATAAAGATGATAACACTATTAACGGTACTGGGAGCAATTGTACTGTTCATTGGAGGAGCTCAGATCGCTGCTTATATGATAGGAACCGGTAATATGCTGTTCTACAACGGAACACCGGTGGATATGAATGCGAAGCGCTCTGATATTTCTTTACTGCTGGAAGACGGCGACAACTTAGCTCAAAGCGAAGGACGGGTTGTTGTTGAGGCGGCAAGAATAGGAACAGTGGAATGCGATAGAATTAGATTATCAGCACCGTTATATGAGGGTGACAGTAGTGCAATCCTTCTGAAAGGAGCCGGCCATTATCCGGATAGCGCAATTCCAGGTGGGGGTAAAGTGATTCTGATTAGCGCGCATGACAGTACCTTTTTTGCTCCTCTGGAAAGAATTGCAATTGGAGATGTCATTAAGGTTGTCATGGGAGATAAGGATTATTACTACGGTATTACTTATACCAGAGTGGCAGAGAAAGAGGATAACACAGCCTATGATCTCTCTGAGGAGAAGGAACGATTGATTCTTTATACCTGCTATCCTTTTGGGCAATTCCTTGGAACGAGAAACGAGCGTTACTTTGTCTATGGTGAGCCTTTGTCGGATACAGAGGTATTGCAGGAGGAACGAGGGGATGAAGATGAATAAGACAGTGGCTATGCGGCTGATTAGCTTTATTTACGCATTTCTCCTGACTCTGATCTTGGTTGGATTATTTACCGGCTTAGGGATCGGCTTCGGTGTATTGAACAACCGTAGTGTTCTTCATTACCTGGATGAATGTAATTATTATAACAAGGTATATGAGGTATTATATGATAGAGCAAGTCAAGACATCGAGGAGGCAGGCTTTCCAACGTCCGTACTGGAGGAAGCGATTACTCTGGAGAGGGTGTATATCACCGGCAGAAGCTATCATGCCGCTGTTCTGAACGGGGAGGAAGCTGCGTCTCTTAAGACGGATAAGCTGAAAGATGCTCTTGAGGATAATCTGAAGCAATATCTGAAGGCAAAGGGTGCGAAGCCGGATAAGCTGACTACAGAACTGGAACAATTGATTCATACCATTGAACAGGACTATATTGATGCTATCAATCTGCCGGCTCTTGCTATGATAGCTGAATATAGAGCGAATTACTTAAAGGTGGTTCTGTATCTCATGCCCCTTATGATATTAATGGCTGCTTCACTGTGCTATCTCTTATTAAGAATGTACCGCAATCGGTATATCCATCGCGGAGTTCGCTATATTACCTATGCTATGATGTCTGCTTCTATCTTGATTTCAGCCATGGCAGGTTATCTATTGCTAACCAGACCTTATGATGGTATCCTTACGCAGCCGGATTATTATCAGAGCTTTTTGAACGAATATCTTCACGGAAGTATCGCTATTTTTATCTATATCGGCGGTATGGGTCTGTTATTTTCATTGGTTCTGATGTCTTTGGTAAGTTATCTTAAGAATAGAATGAAAAAATAATGAGAAATATGGAAGAGAAAAGTATGGTTAATGATTTTGTTGATCTTCACTCGCATATCCTTCCGGGGGTAGATGATGGCTCGAAGAATATGGATCAGACCGTTCGGATGCTGCGTATGGCTTATACGGAAGGCATACGAACAATCATTGCTACACCTCATTATATGGCTGGGGCGAAGAATAGCCCTGTCCTGCAGCTGAGATCCCTATGTGACGAGCTTCAGAAGGAGGCTGTGAAGCTTGATCCGAATATGCGAATATTACTCGGTAACGAGATCTTTTATAGTGAATCAGTATTGGAAGCGATCCAATCCGGAGCAGCACTCACCCTGGCAGGTTCCAGATATGTGTTGATCGAATTCTCCCCAAAGGATTCCTTCAATCAGATATTCCGGGGACTATCCGGTCTGATTAGCGCGGGTTATCTGCCTATTGTTGCACATATGGAACGATATAGCTGTTTACATAAGGACAGGTCTTTCGCGGAAGAGCTGATTAATCTGGGGTGTTATCTTCAGATGAATTGCAGCAGCCTGATTGGCGGTCTGCTGGATTCTGATGCGAGGTATCATAGAAGACTGGTAGAACAGGGTTTGATACATTTTCTTGGAAGTGATTGTCACGATGATAAGGTAAGAGTTCCAAGTATGGCAAGAGCCTGGAATCAATTGCATAAGAAGTGCGATGAAGAGGTTTTGAATCGGATATTTTATGAAAATCCTTTCAAAGTACTGGAAAACACTTACATATAAAGGAGCTTTACATGGAAAAGAACGTCAATGATGAAATTGAAATCGATTTGCTTGAATTGCTATATTTACTAAAGACAAGGTTGTGGATTATTCTCTTAACAATGCTGATTTTGGCATCCGGAACAGGCTTGGTCAGCAAATTTCTAATCACCCCGATATATCAATCAACAGCAAAGCTGTATATCTTAACAAAATCTACTTCGATCACCAGCCTGGCGGATATTCAGCTGGGAACCCAGCTGACCCAGGATTACATGATTCTGATCAAGAGCCGTCCCGTAGTGACACAGGTCATCGACAATCTTGAGCTGGATATGACCTACGAACAATTAGTTGATATTATCACGATCTCAAATGTCAGTAATACAAGAATTCTTGCCATACAGGCAGAGTATCCCGATGCCTATATGGCGAAACGAATTGTCGATGAATTTGCACAGGTTTCCAGAACTCAGATTGCTAAGATAATGGATACGGCAGAGCCTACGATCGTAGAGGATGGCTATGCTTCTCCCGATCCCTCCAGTCCGAATACAAAGAAGAATGTCTTAATAGCTGCAATCATAGGAGCAGTTCTGTCTGCGGGTATTATTATTGTTCTGCATCTGATGGATGATACGTTGAAGACCTCGGAGGATGTGGAGAAATACCTTGGATTGACAACCTTAGGCTTGATTCCGATTGAGCTCAATCAGACCAAAGGTGGCGATCAAAAGAAGAAACAACGGCAGAAGAAGGCGCTTGCCAGAAAGGGCGAGAGGTAAGAGTTATGAAAAATATATCATTTTCGAAGAGACAGGAATTAGACTATAGAGCAAATGAAGCTTATAAGACACTTCGAACCAATATACAGTTCTGCGGTGATGATATAAAGGTTATCGCATTAACAAGCTGTACACCAAATGAGGGCAAGAGCAGTGTTTCCTTTAATCTCGCAACCTCGATTGCGGATGTAGAGAAGAAAGTAATCTTAATTGATGCGGATCTTCGAAAATCCGTATTGGTAGGCAGATACCAGGTAGGCGCAATCCAGGGAGGCTTAACCCATTACCTGATCGGTGAGAAGAAGCTTGAGGATGTGATATACCAATCCGATATCAAAGG
Source organism: Bacillota bacterium (assembly GCA_023415055.1). GTDB lineage: Bacteria > Bacillota > Clostridia > Lachnospirales > Lachnospiraceae > Mobilitalea. The sequence continues at coordinate 8,387 of JAEZLZ010000056.1, forward strand.
GATGGACATTATATTCTCCGGTGCTACCTGCCCCAATCCCTCCGAGCTTCTTAGTCATGCTAGATTCGCAGAAATGATTGCTCATTTTAGAGAAATCTATGATTATGTGATTATCGATACACCGCCTTTGGGCTCGGTGATTGATAGTGCCATCATTGCTAAGCTTTGTGACGGAGCGATGCTGATCATCGAATCAAATATGATATCCTATCGTTTTGCACAAACGGTTAAGGAGCAATTAGAGAAATCGAATTGTAAGGTCCTTGGTGCGGTACTGAATAAGGTTCCTATGGATAAGAATGGATATTACGGCAAATATTATGGAAAATACTACGGTAAATACTATGGCACCTATGGCCAATAAGACCTTATAGCAGCTATAAAATGCTTCAGAACCTCTCGGGCCATTTGTCCCGGGAGGTTTTTTCGATAGAAATTAGAAACTGCCAGGGCAAACAACCATGGTCTGGGTATCTATCATAACTCTAGCCAACGAAGCAACTTCGAGCGCTTCTCAAAGGTACTATTTTTATTCGTAGAGATAGTAGTCTTAAGGTAGGTAATCATATTCTTACGGCTTAAATTATAGATAAATCTATGGAGCCATGCGAGTGGTAGCAGTACAGGATGTTTTTTGGCATACCCATATCGAAGGTTCAGCTTTCGATAGGAGGGGAAAGCAAAGGTACATACCCTTCGGATGCCTTCTGTCGCTGCCTCAGAAGGTTTATCTTCTATATAATTCATCATTCGGGCACCTATGATTCGTTCCTCGCCTCTTTTTCCAAAGACACCTCCGGTTATAATATCCGATATTAATTCATCGATATAAGGACTGTTAACAATCGACTGCTTGTTGAACAGTTCAGGTATCTTAAGCTGGAATAAACGGTTACATACGGCAAAAATCGTATTGGAAAATTGAGTTACGATGTAACGTTCTGTATTTTTAGATAAATAGAGCCAATTGATTTGATCTATATTTTTCTCGACAAATAGGGTGAAATCACATAACTGACGTAAGCCGAAGCCGCTACTTTTCATGTGCTGAGCCATATGTAGAATTAGATGAAGAACCTGGTCCTCCGGGGATAGGGTTAAGGTGGTTGATCCATTCACCTGAGTGATTACTGCATGATCCCATACGCTATCGGTAAAGTCCTTAGAATACGTGAATTTTTCTTCATCCATAAGAGACAAATGTACCTCAATAGAAGGTAATAATTTATGATTATAACCAATGTGTTTGAGATCTGCCTCGCCTTTTACATAGTTAAACTGGGTTAATAATTGATCTACCTTATCCAAATCCTCTTTGTGAATTAGAATATCTGCATCCCCCATTGTTCTTAGTTCCGCTTCGGGATAACATTCTCTGATAATAATACCCTTTAGAGCAATTACCGGAATACTATACTGATGAAACTTATCTAACACTTCACTGAGCTGCTGAATGTGTTGAATTTGTGTAATTGCTGAGTATAAGGTGACATCTTGCCATCTTGACATTAATGATGAGTCTGGACCTTGACCGGATTTCAACTTGCTTATTACAGGAAAAAGCAAGGCATGTACCTGGTGAGCAACTGCCTCCTCGAAGATATAATTCCAGTCAATGGTTTCATCAATGCTATAATCAAGCTTTTCTTCAGATGGCTGGTTATGTATGGCAGATGATAATAATTCGACTAATTTCTGATGATTCTTATCCACGACTATTTCTCCTTATTTTTGCAGATTTATTTATCTTAAATAGAAATTTATGGAATAATTATAGCATTGTTAAGATAAGGAGACAACAATAATTTACAAATAATGTAAGAATTAAGCAGAGGTAATCGGGCACCAAGAACCCTTTCTTGTCCTTTTTGCAAAAAAAGGAGACGAGTTGTATTTTGCTGAGGTTTACTGTCAATCATTAATTATTTATTTGATTGAAAAAGTTAATATCTTATAATATAATGTGGATATGGAAAAAAATGGTAGGTCTAATACAATAAACACGAAAGATAAAATTAAGGAAGGAGTCTACCTTAGTTTTATCTTTTTTATTAAAACGACATAATTTCTCATGTTATTTACATAAGGAGCTTCCCATAATTAAATTCGTTTCAATATGTTTGAAAATCAGGTGAGGGATATTATGATTTCATATATCAAAAAACTAAAGAGAAAAATCAAAGAAGGCATATTTAAGGAAATGTGGCTGGAAGCAAAGTGGATGTACCAATATGCAAGAAAGTATCGTTTTGCAATCTTTTATTACATAGTGTTAGGTATTCTAGGTACTGGGATGGGATTAGCCGGGAGTGTAGCTTCCAAGTATTTAATTGATACCGTCACCGGATTCCATACTTCTAATATTAGTTTTATTATAGCCGTTGTTCTTAGTATGGCACTTGGCAATATCATAATCGGAGCCATCACCAGTAGGATTTCTACTAAGATAAGCATTAAGGTAAATAATGAAATTCAAGCAGATATCTATGATGCAATCATGAGAACGGATTGGGAAGCACTTTCCCAGTTTCATAGCGGTGACCTTCTCAATCGTCTCAATGGGGATGGCAGTACAGTTGCAGACAGTGTTCTGGGATGGATCCCTTCCTTGATAACCAGATTACTACAATTTAGTGCAACCTTGGTCATCATCTTATATTATGATTCAACCATGGCTGTCATTGCATTGCTAAGCGCTCCGGTAACGATGATCATGTCAAGAATGCTGGTAGGCCGTATGAGAAATTATAATAAGAAGATGCGGCAGGTAAGCAGTGAAATGATGTCGTTCAACGAGGAATCATTTCAAAATATTCAAACAATTAAAAGCTTTGATTTGATAAATCTATTTGGCAATAAATTAAAAAATGTTCAAAAAAATTATGCAGATAATGCACTCGATTACAATAAGTTTTCCATCTATACTTCCTCCTTTATGTCACTTGTAGGTATCGTTGTAACCTATGCTACCTTCGGTTGGGGTGTATATCGGTTATGGAGTAGAGCGATAACTTATGGAACGATGACACTGTTCCTGCAATTATCGGGTTCGCTGTCAAGTGGCTTCTCTTCCTTAGTAGGAATGGTTCCTTCCGCGATAGGGGCAACTACTTCTGCAGGTAGAGTAATGGCGATTATTGGACTACCAAGGGAGAAGGAGAAAGATCTGAATAGAGTGAGTACCATCGATAACGGTACACAGAAGCAGGGGTTAACAGTACAGCTTACGAATATCAATTTTTATTATAAAAATAGGGAAAAAGTTGTTCAGGATGTTACGATTACTGCGAAACCCCAGGAAATAATTGCTATTACAGGAGCTTCCGGAGAAGGAAAGACAACATTACTTCGAATTATATTAGGTTTATTGAATCCGTCAGTAGGTGAAGCAAAGCTGATCGACGTAAATGGTTTGGAAGTCAGCATTTCTTCTGCAACTAGAAGATTTATTGCATACGTTCCCCAGGGTAATACCATATTTTCCGGTACCATAGCAGATAATCTACGAATGGTTAAGCCCGAGGCTACCGAGGAAGAAATGATTGCAATGCTGAAAGCAGCTTGTGCTTATGATTTTATAGAGGCTTTGCCGGAAGGTATCTATACCAAAGTTGGTGAAAAGGGTGTAGGCTTCTCGGAAGGGCAAGCTCAGCGAATATCGATAGCAAGAGCCTTGCTGCGGGATGCACCAATTTTGCTGCTTGATGAAGCTACATCAGCATTGGACATCGTTACAGAGAAAGAAGTTTTGCGCAGGGTTATGGCTTTTGGAAAAAAGCGCACTTGTATCTTGATTACCCATCGCCAAAGTGTCTTATCGATGTGTGACAGAGTATATCATATATGTGAAGCTCAGGTAAAAGAATGCAAGCTGGAAACAGATACGGATATGGCTGCAAATTTCTAAAAGAGTAAGTAATTAATTGTTTTAAATAACAACAAGAGATTTGATAAGAAAATTCAAAAGGATAAGGAGACTAAGTACTATGAAAATCAAAGAAGGATTTATCTTAAGAAAAATTGCAAACGCAGACATGGTTATCCCGATTGGCAAGAATATCGCCGATTTTAACGGGGTGATATCACTGAATGAGACAGCAGCATTCCTATGGAGTAAGTTGAAGGATGAAATTGAGCTTAATAACCTAGTGGAGGAGCTTAGGAAGGAATATGAAATAAGTAGGGAACTGGCACAGAAGGATGTAGAGCAATTTATCTCTGAGCTTATGCAGGCAAACATGCTCGAACAATACGCATAAGGGAGAGCAGACATGGATAGAGAACAATTAGACCGATTTCCCTTAAATGGGACCTTTGAGTTAACAGCCAGATGTAATCTTAGCTGTAAGATGTGTTTGGTTCGCATAGATAATAAAAGAATGGCTGAGCTCGGTGGAAGAGAAAGAACAGCGGAGGAATGGATACGTATGGCACAGGAGGTGAAGGAAGCCGGAACGATCGGGCTTCTCCTAACCGGTGGAGAACCGATGCTACGCCCTGATTTCATACAAATCTATAAAGCAATTGCACAGATGGGGTTTATGTTAACGTTGTATACCAATGCAACCTTGGTGACGGAAGAAATTATGGAGGTGTTAACGGAATTCCCTCCGCATAATATTGGAATTACAGCCTATGGAGCATCGTCAAAAACCTATGAGAAGGTATGTGGAAATGCAAATGCATATAATAGGATGCTTGAGGGGGTTGAGCAATTAAAGCGTTTACCATCAAAACTATCGATCCGGACGACAATTATTAAAGATAACCTCGAGGACATAGACGAAATATCAGAGTGGGCCTATAGTCTTGACCCCAATATAGATTTTGGTATATCTAGAATTGTGATTAAACCAGTGCGAGGTGGTATAGCAGATGTTGAAGCTTGTCGTTTATCACCGGAAGAAAATGTGTCTTTAATAGAAAAAACAGAAACGAAATATACGGTGAACCCCTTTATAGGATATCTTAAAGAAAATACAATAGAAATAGCAGATTATCTAAAATTAAAGGAAGAAAAAAAAGAAGAGCAAGTTTATCGAAGAGAGGATCTTATTAAGCACAATAAATTCACTCTATATGGATGTAATGCGGGAATCTATTCTTATACTATCTCCTGGGATGGTAAACTTATCGGTTGTCAGCTGCTTGGGGATTGTTGGACTTACCCATTTGATAATAAATTTCAGCAAGCATGGGATGAATATCCTAAGAAGGTTAACCTTCAACCCAAGCCTGAAGTGTGCAGGGGTTGTAAGCTTAGCTGTAACGCCTGCCCTGCAACCCGTCTCGCCGAGACAGGTAACTTAAGTGGTTTCTCGGAATACCTTTGTAATGAAAGTAAACTAAAGAGTGATATGAATAGGAAGCTAATAACATTAATGCAAAATCATTATAAGAAAGGATGATTATGTTATGAAAAAGTATGAAACGCCACGTATGAGTATGGATAGGTTGATGTTATTTGAGAGGATTGCTGATAGATGTTGGGCTGGTGGTAATGTCTCTTTTTCAAATGATAATGACGGAAAACCTGAGAAAATAATTAAAATCAAAAAACATGGTGGTTGTGGATATGATGAACTAGAACAGTATTTAGATGGGGTTAGGTCATATTTTAATAATATATGCGATTACAGATCATGGAAAGAAGAAAATATTAAACCTAGACATCGCTATAGTGAAACGAAAGATAAATGGACTTATGTTCCGGTAAGTTAAATTATGATAAATCAAAGAGAAATAGATCTAAATGTTGGTGTTTTTACAATACATATATCAAACCGATTGACTAATAATCCAGCATTTCAACTCCCAGACAGTATCGATATGTTTATCGATAAGCAATTGGTAAATCAAACCATCATTAATTATGCAATTCAGCTTGGCGAACCCTATGAAGTGGCGGATGAGCTTCTTGTTTCTGGATTTGATAATGGGCCATATCCTTATTTTATCTACAAGTATAGTACTGGTGAGTACCTTTGGGTTAGAGAAAATAAATTTAATAATATTCAATTTGTATTTCGTATATCACACAATTGGGATTATTGGTATTTGTTGGTGGATAATTCGAAAAATCCAGGAATCGATAGTTTTAAAGAATTAGCATATATTTTCGGTTACTCTATACTTGGTAAGGGTGGAATATTATTTCATGGAGTAGTAATGGAATGGCGCGGCATTGGAATTATCGTATGCGCACATTCAGGAGTAGGGAAAACTACCCACACCAGAATGTGGAGGGATAGGGAAGGAGCACTTATATTAAATGGTGACCGGGCATTATGTTGCAAAGAAGATAATAACTGGTATGCTTATGGGGCTCCTTGGAGTGGTTCCTCAGGAGAGTTTAAAAGTAGAAGAGTTAAATTACAAGCTGTAGTTGTATTGGAGCAGGCTGCTAATAATGAAATATCAATATTATCTCCGTTACAGGGGGCCTTTGAATTAATGGAGCTTGCTTTTGCTCCTGACTGGCAGGAGAACTTAATAAATTGTGCGCTGGATAGCATAGATAATATTGTAAATAGTATACCGGTCTATAAACTGAAATGTAGACCGGATATAGAAGCGGTGGATGTATTAAAAGCGGAGTTAGAGAAGCTTGTCACTTAATGCTTAACTAGCTTCATTAATTAGGTTAGATATAGGATTAGGTGGGGGCATATGGAAAATCAAGGTAAATTAGTAGTATCAACCCATGATTTATTTCCTGTAATAGTCGAATCACTCTCTACTGGTCATCAAGTAAAGTTCACCGTAAGCGGCAACAGTATGCGCCCCTGGATTGTTGATAACAGAGATCAGGTTTTGCTTGTCGGAACTTCAGGTAAGAGACTAAAGATCGGTGACATCATATTATTCCAGACGAATTATGGTAAGTACATTCTACATAGGATTTATAAATATGATAAGGATGGCTATCGTACCCTCGGGGATGGCTGCCTTTCTGAAGATGGGTTCATCTCATCTTCTGACATAATAGGAAAAGCCATCAAGATATATAGAAAGGGTAAAATAATAGACTGCAACTCACTTATCTGGAGATACATCTTTTGGATGTGGCTTAAGCTACTTCCTATAAGAAAACCATTATTAAACCTGTATCACATCTTCATACGATTAAAAGGTAAGTTAAAAAAGAGATTGATACACCTATGTAACAGCCAAGGTGCAAACGAACCGACAAAGTAACAATATTTGCAAAGAACGGGAGTATTACAATGGTAGATCTACATACGCACATTTTACCGGGGATAGATGACGGCTCTCAGACGATGGAAGACTCTATCAAGATGGCAAAGATCGCTTTTGAAAGTGGGGTACATACCTTAGTAGTTACACCCCACAGTAATATAGAGGGGATATTTGATAATTATTACGATGATAGCTTAGTAGATCGTTTTATCGACTTAGAGTTAGCGATAGAAAAGGAACAAATTCCGATTAAGCTTGAACTTGGCATGGAGATTTATGGATCGGAAGAAGTTCCATATTTATTGCAAAAAGGAAAACTCATATCCTTAAATCATACCAGATATTTATTAATAGAGTTTAGCTTTCAGGAAGATATCGCACTAATGGAATACTTAATTTATGAAATAACGCATCAAGGCTTTACCCCAATCATTGCTCATCCTGAGAGGTATCCATTTATTCAGAGGAATCCGAGAACCATCAATCGATGGATAGCGCAAGGTTGTCTCATTCAGGTGAATAAGGGGAGCATCCTGGGTAGCTTTGGATACAGAGCTAGAAATACCGCCTTGCTTTTGTTAGATCATAACTTGGTATCCCTGATTGCCAGTGATGCTCATAGTCCTATCCAGCGGACGACTGAGATGTCTCAGATTTACTCATTTATTAGTAGTAAATACACGGCCGGCTACGCAGATCTTTTATTGGAAGAGAACCCGAAGTGCGTTATTGAGAATAAAGATCTAATTGAGTTACCTAAGGTTATGCAGAGGAGAGTATAGTATGAGAGCACTGAGAATAACGGGCTTGGTTATCTTTTTATTGTCATCAATCGCATTTTTAGGCTTTAAGCAATACAAAGCCTATAGTAAAGATAATGAAGGACCTGAGATTACTTATCAGAGTGATAGCATATCGGTAAGTGTCAATGCATCGGAACAGGATTTATTGCAGGAGGTTACTGCATTTGATAAGGTAGAGGGTGATGTAACAGCTTCTATCATGATAGAGAAAATCTCTAAGTTTACAAGTCCGGGAAAAAGAACGATTACCTACGCTGCCTTTGATTCCAGTAATAATATCACCAAGAGGGAGAGGGAACTAGTTTATACCGATTATATATCTCCCAGATACTCCTTATCACAACCACTTATTTTTAATGTTGGTGATGTTGATATTCTTAAAAATCTGACAGTTAGCGATTGTATCGATGGTGATTTGACAAGTAATATCAAATATGATGAGCAGGATTATACCTTTGGTGATTTTGAAGGCATCTATGAAATGAAGCTCCAAGTGACGAATAGTGCAGGTGATACCGCTTATTTACCGGTAGAAGTGGAATTTCGCTACCCTAGTTATGAGAAATCGGAATTCATCCCAAAGATACTTCTGAAGGAATATTTGGTTTATTGTAAGATAGGGGAAGCCTTTAATGCATGGTCTTATCTTGACAAAGTTCTGGTAGATCAAGAGGGACATACGGTTCAGTCTAGCCTGACAAACGGAGGAAGAATGATATCAAAGGGTGACATTTCGCTTGATTCTAATGTTGATATGAGACAAGCAGGTGTTTATCAAGTGAAATATTCCATGACAACGGAGGATGGTTATACGGGTACCACGAAACTGATCGTAGTAGTGGAAGAATAGGAGATAAGGATGTCAGAATCAGAGAATAAATATCAAACAGATGAATTGGAGATTGATATTTTTGATATAATTCGAAATTTATTAAAAGATTGGTGGCTCATTATCATCTTTGGATTATCTGTAGCCATGTGTTCGTATGTTATTACTAATTTATTATACAAACCCAGCTATTCTACTAGTGCTACCTTTGTCGTAACCTCCAAAGGTTCCAATGATACGTATTCCAATCTTTCCTCTGCGATTACCGTTGCAGAAACCTTTAGTACGATATTTTCCAGTAGTATATTGGAGAAAAAAGTTGCAACGGATATCGGGATAAATGATGTATCCGGTGACATCTCTGCTGAGGTAATTCCGGAGACCAATTTGCTGGAATTAGTCGTGTCCGCACCTAAGCCCGATGTGGCATATCGGATCATCAACTCGGTTATGGACAATTACACCTCGGTTACACGCAATGTTTTTACAAGTGTAATTCTTGATGTTATGGAAGCGCCGGAGCTCCCAATGTATCCGGATAATTACCTCGATGTTAACAGGATTATGAAGATAGCATTTGCTCTCGGTAGTGCTGCTATGGCTGCACTCCTGGCAGCCTTATCCATCCTGAGGGATAATATAAAGAATGAAAAAGAAGTAACGAGCAAGCTGGATACGAAGCTATTCGGAGTAATCTATCATGAAAATAAATACAAAACTCTGCGCTCGAGATTATCTCGACGTAAGAAAAGTATTTTGATTACAAGTCCAACGGTTAGTTTTTCCTTTGTTGACAGTATAAAAAAGATACGGGCAAAATTTGTGTATAAGGCATCGCAGATGGAAAGTAATGTACTGCTGGTTACAAGTGTTTTGGAAAATGAAGGAAAGTCTACCTTTGCAACAAATTTGGCCCTATCCTTAGTTCAAAAATCTATGAATGTTCTTTTAGTTGATGCAGACTTTAGTAAACCTTCTATTTATAAGATATTACAGATGGAGGTTGATGAGGATCAGGAAACGGGAGAATGTGTGAAAAAGACGAATGATTTGAAAGATGCAATATTCTTTGATGATGATCATGGATTGTATCTGCTCATCGGTAGTAAGCAGTATCGTAATTCAACGGATATCGTGGCCAAAGAATCATTTCAAAGATTAATGAAAGCAGCAGGAAAAATGATGGATTACGTCATTATTGATGCGCCGCCGATCTCTGTTTCAGCAGACACTGAGATACTGGCAGATCTTGCAGATTCATCTTTGTTGGTTGTAAAGCAGAGTACCGCCAGGACTAAAGATATTAATGATGCAATTGATCTTCTCTCAGGTAGTAAATCGGAACTGTTAGGCTGCATTTATAATAATGTGCATAGGAATGTACTGGGAGATATAATGGGCTTTGGCTACAAGAAAGCATATAAGAGCTATTATGGATATCACGATACAAAAACGACGAGCCATACCCAATAGGTATGGTTGGAATAAATATGACGGTGGCTAAGGTTGAATTGAGATAGTAGAGACTCAGTGTGGGAATGGAGACTAGTATGAAAAATTATGAAGATGAAGTAGACGAATCAGAGATTACCATAGATCTCTTTACCTTGATTGATAATCTGTGGAGAGGAACCAAAAAATACTGGTGGCTTGTTATTACCCTTGCGATTATCTCCTCCGGAATCGCTTGTTTCCACGTATATAGAAGCTACTACCCTTATTATACGGCATCCGCTACCTTTGCGGTGAAACTTAGTCAAGATTCGGACGGCAGCATCTATCAGGATAGTATGAGAGCATCCCAAATGTCAGCGACATTTCCTTATATCCTAAGTAGCAGTGTTCTAATGAATTTGATTTCAGATGATCTGGGGGAGGAGTATGTATCCGAATCCATATCCGCAGATAATCTGGCGGATACGAATTTATTTACCTTAAATGTATCATCCGGTGATCCGCAGAAAGCCTATGATGTCTTACAGTCCGTTATTCGAAATTATCCTAAGGTTGCAGAACCGGTCGTTGGCAGTACGAATCTAAGTATGATTGAAGAGACCGGTGTTCCGATAGAACCTGTGAATCATTTAGATTACCGAAGCAGCTTAAAACGAGGCGCTATCCCAGGTGCAGCATTAGGATTTGCCGTAATATTACTCTATGCAATTACAAGAAGGACCATACATAAAATGGAGGACTTATCCGGTCTCACTAATGTGAAGCAGCTGGGTACCCTTCCACAGGTAGTCTTTAAAAGGAGGGGCGGGAAGTTTAATAAAACAATTTCTCTTCATAATGATAAGCTTCCCTATGCTTATCGGGAAAAGCTGTATAAAATCAGGATCAGAGTAGAAAAGATAGTTCAAACGAAGGGCATGAAATCCATCCTTATTACCAGCGCCATTCCGGGAGAAGGGAAGAGCACCTTTACCTTCAATCTTGCACTTTCTTTAGCACAGCAGGAGAAGAAAGTTATTATAGTTGATTGTGATTTGAGACGCCCAGCGATCAAAAATTTAGTTCATCTTCCGGAATATGCTTATGGAATAGAAGATGTGTTAAAAGAAGAAGTAGAACTACAGGAGGCCATATGCTACCTGGATGATTCGAAAATATCCGTATTAGCATGTAATGAGCCGATGCATAGTTCATCGGAGATGATCGGCAATGTAAAGGTAAAGGAAATGTTGGAGGAGTTGGAAGAAATCTATGACTATGTTCTTATTGATACGGCCCCTTCCGCTATATTATCCGATACCGCCGACCTTGCCAAGTTTGTTGATGGTGCAATCTTTATAATTAAACAAGATTATTCTAAGGTAAATCATATCCTGGAAGGATTAGACCATCTGACGGAGAGTAGTAATATAGAGGTGATCGGATGTGTGCTAAATAGCACGAGGGATGGACTGAGTAGTTATGGGTATGGGTATGGTAGTTATGTGAAATATGGTGGTTATGGGGATGTGGGAAATATGGATGAGAAACTAGGGGCGTGAGAAGAAAAAGAAGAAGCAATTAGATTAGATATAGCAATATGATACAAAGGCTACCCAGTGGACACAGTTCAGTGTCCTCTGGGTAGCCTTAGGTTATCATTAAATCATACCTCGGCGATGTTAGCGGTTCTCATACATCTTTTTGTAATAATCCTGATACTCGCCGGATAGAATAGTTTTCCACCACTCCTGATGATCCAGATACCACCGGATCGTCTTTTTGATTCCCTCTGCAAAGGTGGTCTCCGGAAGCCAGCCAAGCTCATTATGGATCTTCGTCGGATCGATGGCATAGCGCATGTCATGACCCTTGCGGTCGGTTACATAGGTGATCAGGCTTTCCGGTTTATTGAGCTCCTTGCAGATCAGCTTCACGATATCGATATTTCTCATCTCGTTATGTCCGCCGATATTATAGACCTCACCCACACGACCCTGATGCAGGATCAGATCAAGTGCTTTGCAATGATCTTCCACATAGAGCCAATCACGCACATTTTCCCCTTTTCCGTAGACGGGAAGAGGCTTGTCATTCAAAGCGTTTGCGATCATCAGCGGGATGAGCTTCTCCGGAAAATGATAGGGCCCGTAGTTATTCGAACAACGACTGATGGTAACCGGCAGCTCATAGGTACGATGATAAGCAAGTACTAATAGGTCAGCACCGGCCTTAGAAGAGCTGTAGGGGCTGCTGGTGTGGATCGGTGTCTCTTCGGTGAAGAACAGGTCCGGGCGATCCAGTGGCAGGTCACCGTATACCTCATCGGTAGAGACCTGATGATATCGTTGAATTCCATAAGTGCGACAGGCATCCATAAGAACAGCAGTGCCCTTGATATTCGTATCCAGGAAAACCTCCGGGTTCTCGATGGAACGGTCCACATGACTTTCTGCAGCGAAATTAATGATCATATCCGGCTTTTCCTCTTCAAAAAGTCGGTATACTGCGGCCCGGTCAGTAATGCTTTCCTTTACAAAGCGAAAGTTCGGGAGATCCATTACCGGTGCAAGGGTGGACAGATTACCTGCGTAAGTTAGACTATCCAGACAGACGATCCGATAGTCCGGATATTTGTCCATCATATGAAAAATAAAATTACTTCCTATAAAACCGGCTCCTCCGGTTACAATAATGGTCATATTCATACCTCCTGATTATATATAATTTTTATCCTGATTTATGTATCTGTTAACATTATAAAAGATGACCTAACGTCACCTTCAAGTACTTTTTTGAAGTTTTATAAATTTTTTTTATTATGTGTTTCATTGGCTTATCAGGTTTTCTTATTGATTTGAGATTTTTCACTTTACAATAGTTTTATATTTATTTATCAGGATTGCAATGATAAAGCATAAACATGAATACGGTTCTTAGGTATACAGAGCCATGTAGGGTATATAGGACACCCTATTTATACGGACGCTTACAGACAAAGATCCCTGCCTCCTTGGTGATACGAAAGCCTTTCTTCGTCTTCTGCTCGACAAAGGTACGAAATTCCTTATGATTGTCCAACAGGTATTGATTCTGATTGCCATGACAGGATAGAATATATTCGATTAAGGGCTCGGCCTGTGTCACGATAAGCTCATCGGGATAGAGAAGCTGCCTTACCTCATCAAAATAAGGGCCCAGAAGCTGAGAACCATTCTGCAGTCCGAACCGATCATAGAGAATATCCGCAGAAAGTGAGATACGGTTATCGTAGCTCTTCACCAGCTGACTGATCTCCTTCATATGATTAGCGCTATAGGTACTGCACACAAGGCTGCCGCCTGGTTTCAGGACCCGGGCGATCTCAGAAGATACCTGTGAGATATCACTGCAGTAGAAGAGCAGATGATTCGCAATAACCACATCAAAGCTGTTATTCGGATAAGGAATATGGTGGCAGTCAAAGACCTGATAGGTAAAGCGGGAATCCTTCGGCCCGATTGCTCTCTTGGCATCACGAAGCATCCCCTCAGAGATATCGGAGAGGACCACGGCAAGATCAGCGGGCCAAAGAGAGCGGTTCTCAGACCAAAGTGCTCCGCTTCCGCAGCCTAATTCAAGAATTTGCTGACCCGGCTGTATATTACATTGCTCATATATCCAGGGAAACCAACCAAGCTCATTCTTCGAATAAAGTCGGTGCAGATTGATCCTGGCTGCGACATTACTGGCATTTTGATACTGGATCTTCAGACTCTTCTCAATATTGGTCAAGTGGATCAGCTTAAGCATCTGACTCCAATCGATGTTATGCTCTGACTCAAGGGCGAAAGCAGTATCCTTAATCGCCTCCTCAGCCAAATGTAATTGTTCGATGCGATCCTGAACCAGCTTAAGCTGAAGCTTCAGGGATCGGAGCAGGACCTGAGGATCTGTGTCCTGGATGGTCATATCTCGAATATCCTCCAGAGAGAAGCCCAGAACCTTGAAAAGAAGTATCTGCTGCAGCCTTGCCAAGTCCGAATCGGAATAATAACGAGTTCCGGAGGGACTTACCTCAGAGGGCTTAAGAATATTCTGCTTATCATAAAAACGTATGGTGCGAATGGATACATGCGCCATACGAGCAAATTCACCGGAGGTATAGTAACCGGAAGGCTTCATGATGGGGGACCTCTCTTTCGTTTGATTTTGATCTGCTTATGACATTTTAATCATATTAGTATTATAATAAGAAATAACTCTGCAAACAATACTTTTCATAGAAAGAAAATATGGTCCAAAAAATGGCTAATAAACTGTTTTTCAGCAAGAAAACAACTTGACACACCCGGTAACATGTAATATAATTATGAATCGTGACGTGAGAATACTTGAGCCAAAGCCCCGGTAACGGTATTTGAGATCGTGAAGAGAATAGAATGGTTCAAAGCAGTGTTTTATCAGGACACTGACCACCATTAAAAAAGATAATAATTCGAGAACACATTTTCATAAGGAGGTAAACCGATGAAAAGTTTTATGGCTAGTCCGGCAACAATTGAAAGAAAATGGTACGTAGTTGATGCTACAGGACATACATTAGGTCGTCTCACTTCAGAGATCGCAGCAATTTTAAGAGGCAAGAATAAGCCTACTTTCACACCTCATATTGACACAGGTGATTATGTAATAGTTGTGAATGCAGACAAGATTAAGGTTACAGGTAAGAAGATGGCTCAGAAGATTTACTACAATCACTCCGATTATCCGGGTGGTATGAGAGAGACTACTTTAGCTGAGTTGATGGCTAAGGACTCTACCGAAGTAATCAGACTTGCAGTAAAGGGAATGCTTCCCAAGGGACCCTTAGGAAGATCCATGATCACAAAATTACATGTATTCTCTGGCGCAGAGCACACACATGCAGCTCAGAAGCCGGAAGTATTAGAGATTAAATATTAATCAGAGAGGTTGAAAGGAGGAAATAACATTGGCTAAAGCAAGATATTACGGAACTGGAAGAAGAAAGAGCAGTATT
>JAEZLZ010000088.1 GCA_023415055.1 Bacillota bacterium
AGCATATTCACTGATTGGATAGACGCCAATCTTTTCACCAGCCTGCTTATATCGCTCAATCAGATCCGGAAAGCCTATCTCCAGATTCTTCTCCAGCTCATCAATCACTCTTGCTTCTACAATATACATTCCGGTATTAGTGAAAAAGGATAGCTCGGGCTTTTCCTTCATACTTTCAATTTTCCCATTCTTATCGATCTCAACAACACCGTAGGGTATTTTGATCATCTTAAGAGAACATACCATAGTAATCAAATTATTTTCTTTCTTATGAAAGCTGTAGATCTTTTCATAATCCTCTTCAATCAAAATATCACAGTTGGACAGGATAAAGGTCTCCTTTACCAGCCCCTGCAAAAGGCTTAATCCCCCACCCGTACCAAGTGGTTTGTCCTCATCAACATAGGTAATGTAATAATCCTTCTCAAGCTCATTAAAATACGCCTTAATCATATTCTTCTTATGATTCACAATCATATAAAAATCGGTGCAACCTGCATTTCGAAATTTATGAATAATATGCTCGGCAATCGGGATATCACCAATTGGAATTAACGGTTTTGGTAAAATCTTCGTATAGGGAAATAATCTGGTTCCTAGCCCACCGGCCATAATCACAATCGGAATGTCCAATTTCTTTCTGTTATCAACGATCGTCTCATTCAGAAATACAATCGAATCAATATGCATGTTCTCATCAACAACCGGTATCGCTTCAATGGAATGTCTCTTCATCGTGGCTATTGCATTGGATTTTTTCTTCACATCAATGTAAATTGGATTATAGTTTGCAATATCCTTGACCTTTGCTTCCAGATTACCCTTCTTCAGGATCCATCTTCGAATATCACCATCTGTAATCGTCCCAGCGAGGCCACCGTCCCTCACCACAAAGAGTATCTTCATCGCAACCTTATCCAATAAGCTCATAGCGGCAAGCATAGAACTATTCTCATCGATTAAAAAATCTTTAATGTTCAAATACTTTCCCCCTCTTTTATGACTATTAAAAATTGGAACGTAAGCATTCTACCACATACATCAAATCTTCCTCAGATAGATTGGTACTACAAGGTATGTTTACGATATGCTCTAGTTTTCCTCGTTCCATACAGGATTTTTCAGCTCCCATTTTCCAAATTGATTTTTCACAAATAAATCTTTATTGTAAAGTCTGTCAATGATACTCCAAAACTCAGTCTCAGAATATCCGTTAAACTCAATGAAATCTGCGACACATCTGCTATCCAGATCATGATCATGCTTTTTTACCAGCGCAATTGCTTCTTCTCTGGTTAATAATCCGTAGCGAACAAATCTGGCAGCATAATCCGTGGCAGAAGCATGTCCAAACTTAGGATACTTTAACCAGGAATGAATCAAGTATGCTCGAGAATCAATCTGATCAAAATTCTCTACATGATGAGATCTATCCCATTCATGAGATAAATCATGAAAACCTCTGGATTTTGCAAATTGATAATTGGTATAACTATTCCAAGGTACAAAATACGAAACATACATCGGATCAAGTTTATCCAAGTCCTCTTGCTTAGGTGCCTTTGTCATCTCCAGTGCCTGCTCTGTGATGCCTTCGATGTTCAACAATTCCTTCAAATCAATATCTGAAGCAACACCATTTTGTAATTGGTTTTTGGCTGAATAGGTCTCCACAGAATTAAGACCGCCATATTCATAACTTACATTCTCACCATAAACTAGCAATGGTGTATTAAATTTAATTGCCATATGCATCGGGAATGTATAGATTAAGCGGTCAATAAACCAGGTAGGTTTTCCATATTTCTCAAAGGTATATCTCATCAGAAGCTTCTGCGTCTTGATATCGGGCTTCATACTGATGATATTACACCCAAATTCCTCGGATATATTTTTCAAATTATGAATGCCTGCCTCAGTCATCTTGAAATTATCTTCGACTGAAAACAGAATTGGGTTCATCTTAAATACTTCTTTCATTAAGTATACTTGGTAATGGCTATCCTTACCACCGCTGACCGCGATAGCACAGTCATACCCTGTTCCATTCATACCACGATATTTATCACATAATGCTTCTAGCTCTTTATATCTCTTTTCCCAATCAATAGAGCTTCTTTTCTCATAGGATTGGCATGCAGAGCATACGCCCTCCTCATTAAATGAGATACCTGGTCTGGTATCAGGCATTACACATTTCTTACAATATTTCATAATATGATTCACCCTTTCATAACTGTTCTTCTTTTGAAGTAATCAATATGATATATGGAATACTTTATACAATTACATTATATATCAAATGAACATATAAACAAATAGAATTCGATGCAGATAAGATTTACTATGTTAAGTCTTATAAATTATAAATATCTGTCTTATACCTGTCCATATTGTTCCTAAAGAATTCGATTGTTTCAGCAACTCCTTGTTCAAATGTATACTTGGGACTCCAATCTGTTAATCGTTTAATTTTGCTGTTCGACCCTAACAGTCGGTTAACCTCGCTCTTTTCCGGCCTCAAACGTTGATCTTCACATACGATCTTAGCTTTGGGATTCATCTGTTTAATTAACTCTTCTGCTAATTGTCCTATCGATATCTCATGTTCCGTTGCTATATTAATCTCCTCACCGATGGTTAAGTCAGATTTCGCTATTTCAATAAAACCATTCACGGTATCTTTCACATAATTAAAATCCCGTGTTGGTGTCAGGGATCCAAGCTTTATTTCTTCCTTCCCAGCAAGTAATTGAGTAATAATGGTTGGTATAATTGCTCTTAGGGATTGACGTGGACCAAAGGTATTAAAAGGTCTTACGATGGATACCGGCAGGTTAAAGCTTCTATAAAATGATTCAGCTAATCTGTCAGCTCCTATCTTTGTAGCAGAATACGGTGACTGCCCTTGAAATGGATGTAGCTCATCAATGGGAACATATTTTGCCGTTCCATATACCTCAGAAGTCGAAGTAACCAGCACCCGGGAGGTCTCAAGCTCTCTGGCTGCCTGCAACACATTGAGTGTCCCCTTGATATTGGTATCAACATAAGAATCCGGAGAATGATAACTAAAAGGTATGGCGATTAATGCCGCTAAATGATACACCTCATTAATTCCCTTCATTGCTTCCCGTACTCCGTTTGGATCCCTGATATCACCTGTAAAGACCTCTATCTCATCTCGGATCTCTTTGGGTAGGGTATCGAGCCATCCCCAGGAATTGAAGGAGTTATAATACACAAACGCTTTTACTTTCTCTCCGTTTTTTATTAATTGTTCCACCAAATGGCTTCCTATGAAACCATCCGAACCGGTTACTAATATTTTTTTCATAGTACCTCCATAATAATTGCTACTCGTCTTCAAATAAAAAACCTTGTATAATGTATAATATTAATTTTGCTATCATTCAATATAAACCTATTTTATAACATATTTGGATAGGTATCAATCCTTAGTAAGACAATCCCAATAATTTTAGGCATAATTTATTACTTTATAAACATATAAGGAAGATGTTGTGCTTACAACATCCTCCTTATATGTTTATATTTTCTATCATCAATAAATGATTTTTCCATCAGATACTTTCGTAGATACTGCCCATATATGGATTTTACCGTAATGTTAAATTGCTTTACTGTCAGCATCAACTCTATGATGCCGAAACACTCTGGAATATTGAAGCTTATTCATTCAGAAAAGAAACATATATCTGTATCAGATCATACATGTACCAAAATGTCCTTATGATAACCTTCATTTTTACACAAGCAATTGTAACAGCTCTAATATCATCTTTTTCCCAATTCATACTTATGTATTTGTAATTAGTGAAAACATAAAAGGTACTTAAGCATAATAGTTGTATATTCCGACGCACAAACTCCATGTGCACGATGATTGAGAGCCATTATCACGATTGAATATAAGTTATCAGGAACCAGTATTCTTATTTTCCTGCCAAAAAACTGATACATATGAACAACTAATGTTGTCTTTATCTCTATTGATATACATTTTATTCTATTCTATCCAGGTAATTCTTCTCAAGTTCTAGTAATTTTTTACTTCTATCTTTAATTTTTCTGAAAGGTATACCCGCATTTATACTCCAAGGTTCAGAATCTCTGTTTATAAATGAAAAACATCCAAATGAGCTTCCCTCTGCAATATTTACTCCAGGTAAAACCACGCTTGTTGTTCCGATAATAGCATGTCTTCCAATATGCACAGGAGCACTTTCTACGTTTTTATATTCATTAGGAATCATTGGATTCGTCATTGTCTCACCTGAATAATCATCACTCACTGTATAAACACAGATACGTGATGAAAGATTAGCGAAATCTTCAATAATAATTCCATCATCTCCACCATACAAAGCTGTATAAGCCGCAATATGGATATTGCTTCCAATGGTTATATGCCCACTAAGAATACAGAAATCATCAATTCTAACATTATTCCCCACTGAAATACTCTGTTCTCCGTAAAAGCAAGCATTCCTACTAATTTTAACATTCTTACCATAAGCCTTTAATCCTATTGTTTTTAATTCTTCTTCCGTATAAAAACTTGTCATGTTTTTACTCCTTACATATCCTGATAAATAGGTTTCACGAATTAAATTCCCAGGGGAATTTATCTGATTATCATTATTACATAGTACCTTCAAACAACTATCGCAAATAAATTAAATTTTACTGTTCTGATTTATGCACCCTTATAGATGACCTTCGCATATTGTGTTTACAATTTACATCAGCTTCGCAAAAACAATCTTGCCTCACGAAATGATAGAACAAAGCATTCTTTACCAACTTGAGTATTCTTGTGTGGCGCACTCCCATGGTGTAATTAGAACTGGTACTTCATGATCTCGAGGAAGCTGACGAGTTTAGTCATTGTAACTGGATTGAAACACAACATCTACGTGATTGCGTTGATCTTTTGGAAAGACTCCTACAGGAGGCTGGGATAGACCTTCCTTCAGAGGACTAAATTATTACGTAACTATTCAATTGTTTAATATAATTAATAAATTTTTGCTCTACTATCGAAATGATGGTTGGATCAGTCTCCGTGAGGGTTTCTCACCTTCCGTGATACGCATCTAAACGCTCGTGCAAGCAGCGCTTACTAGACAGAAAATACAATATGACACTTACCATACAACATCTTCCTTATATGTTTAAACTTTCTATCATCAAAAAATGATTTTTCCATCAGATATTTTGCGTAGGATGCTACATATATAAGGATTTACCGTAATTATAATTTGCTTTACCGTCAGTATCAAACTCTATGATGCCGCAGTGCTCCGCAATATTGAAGCTTATTCATTCAGAAAAGAAACATATATTAACTTGCTTAGTCCTTCATTATATATAACATCTATATGATAATTTGCATTTAGAAAAGTCGTCTCAAGAGTATTCATATTAGCGCCATTGGGACCAACTATATATAATTCTTTAGGTAATTTCCCATTATATGCTGCCAGTATTTTGTTATAACATTCATTTTCGTTCACAGTTCTAATATACACACCCGTTGTTTTTATACTATCTTGAAAATCAGATTTATAATCCAAGTTATGGGTTAAATAAAATTGAAAACCTGAATCAGACCATTCATGTACCAAAGTTTCCTTATTATAACCTTCATTTTCATACCAAGCATTTGCAACTGCTCTGATATCATCTTTTTCCCAATTCATTTTTATGTATTTGTAATTAGTGAAAACATAAAAGGTACTTAAGCATAATAATGAAAAACTAAAAACGATTTTTAGTGATTTGAGTACAATTTTTTTATTCTTCTTATTACCATATAAATTTGAAACAAATTCTAATAAAGAAGACAAAAAATCATATAAAATTATAATAAAACTAATAATCCATACTGGTAGAAGAAACAAAGCCCATCTATTTCCAAATCCCGATCCATAGCTTGTATTTGCATAATATCCAAACTTAACCATTAAATAATAAAGAGAAAAAGATAAAATATTAGTTATAATAAGTTGTTTGCTAATATAATTCTTACTAAAAATAAATACCAAGCAAATAATACCTACGCTGAAAATCATTGCTATTTTAAGAAATGATTCATAATGAAAAAGATACCTAAATGTTACATATAGATTCAAAATATAATCATAAAAAAAATTATTAGTAATATCAGTACCGCTAAGACCTTTTATTGAACCCTGACTTTTCATTTGCGGTAAAAGAAATAATTTTATTAATGGAATTGCAGCAAAAATAATAGCAAGTAAATAAACTCCAAACGTTTGGGCTATATTTTTTTTGTTTTTTGTCTTAAGAATGTGATATGTTACTGCTAAAGTCATGCCTAATACTATAAAAACTGTACCATACTGGCTATATACTGAAAATACACAAAACAATACATACAATATCAAGTTTATTAAACGAAGTTCCGTATCATCAAGTAAGCGTACGAAAAAGTAACATGTCCAAGCTAAAAAGCACATTGCCAAATTATATTCTGCACATTCTTGAGCATAAAAATAAATCATGAAAGTGAATGAATATAAGATAATACTAACTGTTGCCCAATAATAATTAGCTTTTCGCTTAACAGTAAAATAAACACCAATGGAACTAATTAGGGTTATAAAAACACCTGCTAATCTAAACCAATATTCAGAATCATTCATTTTTAGCCAAAAATACATCAATATATTATAGAGTGGGGGCTGATATGTAGATCGAATTCTCTGATACATACTAAAGGTTAATCTGCCGCCAGGAACAGGACCTAGCATATATTTTGAATAAAAGAATTCTATACTCTCATCGTACCATAAAGATGAATTCGTTAACTTAAAACTCAAGACTATACCACACAGAATTAAAGTAAATACAAGCATAATTATTTGTAAACTTTTACCATATATAATATTTGATATTAAAGGACTGTTCTTTTTCTTAATTTTTAGAAAAGCTTGTGAGATTTTTTTCATATATCCACCTTATAAAGATTATTTATTTATCTTTTGGGTCAAAATAAAATTTAGAACAACATACAGAGATACCGTACGTACCTAATAGCTCGAATTGAGCTTAAGTGATTTTATAGGCTTTTTCTTATCTCTTTGTCCCAATATTCTTTAATAAATGCAATAAGTACACTAAAAATACCACCTAGAAATGCACCAATTATAGTATTTTGCAAATTATTTGAATTCATTTTTCTTGAAGGCGCTACTGGCTGTCCTGCCAAATAAACACTTGATTTAATAACACTGTTTAAATCCGATTCAATAATATCACTTTTATTAGAATTAAAGTACTTATCAATTATTTCTTCTTCTTGATTCAAATCATTGATATATCCATTGTATAAGTTTATTGTATTCTCTAAAACAATATTTTCTTGTTCATATGTTATTATATCACTTTCAATTTTTGTATAATTAGGGTTAATAATATCTTCAAGAATGACAAATTTACTAGAATCAGATTTATTATTAATTCCATTCATCGCCTCTTCTTGGTTTATTGTTTGTGGTGTTACTTCTAATAATTTTTTATTTTCTTCAATTATTTTTTTATTAGTTTCAACTTTTATTTGATTACTTTCAACCTCTATAGAAAATTTATCCTGAAAATAAGTTACAATTCTATCTTGGATCATTATATTTAAATATTCGATGTAATTATTAAAAACTAATTCAGCAAGTTTTTTTGATTCTTCAGATGAATTCGAAGAAATATTAACACTATAAATATTCTGTTCTTCTGCTGAAGCAACATTGTATTTTTTTTGAATACTATTTTTTAATATATCAAATGCTTCACTATCGCCATCCATATCCTGAACTGTATTAGTTAGCACATCATTACTAGTAATCAATTCGAAATACTCTTGATTGGTTGATATTGGTAATTCGTATTCTCCGAATTTGGTAGTTATTTTTTCCGGAAAATTAATTATAAAGTTCAATTGAGTTTGATAAACAGACGGTATGATAAATACACTAAATAAGCCAGTTACTATAGTTGTAATTAAAGTTAATGAAATTATCAATATTTTATGTTTCCACAGAAGCAAAACAAGGTACTTAAAATCAATCTTTTCATATTTGGCATTAATTTCATTTTTATTATTTTCCATAGTTATCTCTTATGATTTATTTAAAAGCTAATAATCATAATTACCTTTCTTTTAGATTTATAATTGGAAATACTCAGATGATATGAACATTAGAGTTTCCTGGAGTACACTTTCAGTATGTAATATGTTATCAATCATTACTCTAGCCTCTTATTTTCCTCTTCCACTAAAGACAAAATATATTGACCATAATCTGTCATATATAGGCTATTTCCAATCGCCTTTAGCTGATCTCGACTAATAAATCCTCTTCGCCAAGCAATTTCTTCTAAACATGCAATATAAAATCCCTGTCGCGATTGGATAGCCTCAACATATTCTGCAGCTTTCAGCATTCCATCCGGGGTCCCTGTATCAAGCCATGCCATACCTCTTCCCATGAGTACAACGTTGAGTTCATTATCCATTAAATACACTTTATTAATATCTGTAATCTCTATTTCACCGCGTTCTGATGGTTTTACATTCTTGGCAATTTCTATAACGCGATTATCATAAAAATATAATCCTGGAACGGCGTAATTAGATTTGGGATTTTGAGGTTTCTCTTCGATGGATAATACCTTATTATCACTATCAAATTCAACTACTCCAAAAGAACGTGCATCTTTCACCGGATACCCAAAAACTGTTGCCCCTTTTTCAAGTCTACTGGCACGATTGAGTATTCTTGTCAAATCTTGACCATAGAAGACATTATCACCAAGTATTAAACATACACTGTCGTTACCGATAAATTCCTGCCCAAGTATGAAGGCATCTGCGAGTCCCTTTGGCTTATCTTGTACCTTGTATGTGATTTTAAGTCCCAGTGTTGAACCATCATCAAAGAGTCTTTTATACGCTGGAGTATCCTCTGGAGTTGAAATGATAAGAATCTCTCTAATACTAGCTAAGATAAGCACTGACAAAGGATAATAAATTAATGGCTTATCATATATTGGAAGTAATTGTTTTGAAACAGCGTGAGTCATCGGATATAGTCTTGATCCTTTCCCGCCTGCTAAAATAATACCTTTCATTACATACCTCCTTTTTATTACCAATTAGTAACTAAGGTTAACTATATAGAATAATATCACATATCCTATCAACTTCCTCTAATGATAAATCAGAATAAAGAGGAAGAGTAAGTACTCTATCAGCAACATATTTTGCTGTTGGTGTCATTTCAATATCATACATTCCTTTATAACAATTAAAGCTGTTGGTTAATGGATAAAAATATTTACGAGCAAAAATTTTTTGAGCTTTTAATAATTCAAAAACTTCATCTCGATTAAGTTTATAGCCATCAAAAACTACAGGAAAATAAGAATAGTTTTTCTTGACACCTATTGGTGTATTACATAATTTAACTCCATCTACATTACTTAGTCTGTATACATATCTGTCAACAACATTTTTTCTCTTATCAATTTCATTATCCAGATGGCGAAGGTTGCAAATACCCATTGCAGCCTGAAATTCATTCATTTTAGCATTACCGCCTACATACTCTACCGTTTCCGGTCCAGTAATACCAAAATTCTTTATATCATACAACAGTTTAGCTAATCTCTGATCCTTATATGTAACTGCTCCGCCTTCGATTGTATTAAATACCTTTGTAGCATGAAAACTAAACATAGAAGCATCGCCAAAATTTGCAATACTTTCACCATCAATAGTTTCTCCAAACGCATGAGCTGCATCATAAATGACCTTCAAGTTATACTTCTTTGCAATTCGTTCAATTTCTTTAACATTACATACATTACCATAAACATGCACCGGAACAATTGCTGTTGTTTTTTCTGTAATCAAACTCTCAATCTTATCAACATCAATTGTGTAATCATTCGGATTGATATCGCAAAAGACCGGTGTTAAGCCATTTCTCACAATAGCATGTGTCGTCGATGCAAATGTAAAGGGAGTTGTAATAACTTCCCCCGACAGATTAAAAACTGTTAAAGCACACTCCAATGCAAGATGACCATTTGTAAAAAGTGTAATATTAGGAGTATTTAAATAGTTCAATAAAGCTGCTTCCAATTGTTTATGCTTTATACCCATATTAGTCAGCCAATGACTTTCCCATAATTCTTTAATTTCTTCTACATATTCCTCTAAACTGGGCATTGAGGAATTAGTTACAAGAATTGTCTTATCCATTATTTAACCTCACAATCATCATTTGCAGAAATTTTCTACAACATAAAATCAATACTTAGCCAAGTACTTCAAAATCAGCTACTTTCAAATTTCAGTAATGTTTGCTATTTTGTGCTATTTCTATAATTATATCATTTTTGATAATACAAGTAATTCATATCCATCCTCAAAAGTATTATTTAAAAGCACTTTTATATATTTTTCTTGATTAGAAAGAACTTCTTCCATTTTCTCTTGTGATTCAAACTTAAGAACCAGAGTACCTATGGATTCATTTGCTCCTATAAAGTATGTATAAACCAATGCATTTATCAATTACTGATAATGATTTATTTCTTTATTTTACAACAATGCTAGTATTTATTAAACTTCACTAGATCACACTATTTGAATCCTCAATACTTGCTCTATTTACTCTTTTTTCTATCCAATATTTCTATAAAAGTTGTTATTAAATAATTAAGACATTCAAACTTTAATAACCAAGCAAGTAATACATAGAATATGGCACCCAATAATACTTGAAGAATTAATGTAAATAGTACTGAAAGCTGTAAGTACTTAACGAAATATATAATTATCCCCATTAATAAAGATAATACTATAGATGGTAGAACATCTCTAGTTTGCTCTAATATATGATAGTTTAATAACTTTTTACTTGTTATAAGTAATATAATTACTGCAATATATGAAGTTACAATTTCCGCAACTAAAATAGCATAAAGCCCCCACCGAATTGAAACGAATAGGAATAGTACAGTTAAAGTTTTAATTATTATTGAAATAACCAGTGTTACGTCACTTCTTCCAATCGCATTAATAGCATGTGTGTTAGCAGAAAATGGCCAGGACAAGCATATAACACAAGATAATTGCAAAATCGGTACACTTGCAATCCATTTTGGGGTAAGTAAAACGACAATTAAAGGTTTTGCAACAATAAATAATCCAATTAACATAGGTGAAATAACAAAAAAACTTGTTTTAATTGATCTTCTGAGTATTTCTTTTAATCTTTTTTTATCATTTTGACAATGTGAAAAAGCAGGAAACATAACTGATGCCATAGCTCCATCCGTATTATTCATAAGAAAATATGGAATGCTTTGTCCTCTACTATAATAGCCTAAAGTTGTTTTACTAAAAAATCTTCCGATAACCAGAGTATGTAAATTCTGGAATAATGTATTAAGTAATGTTACAAATAATATTTTTGAGCTATAGGAAAATAATTTCTTTAATCGAATAAACGAGAATAATAATTTTGGTTTAAAATCTACTATAAACCACATTATTATTGTAATAACAATGCTGTAGGCAAGTTGAGATATCACTAAAGCCCAGACTCCATACCCTTGATAAGCCATAATGATTCCAACAAAACCTTGTATGATAATGCTAAAGATACTACTAATAAAGCTTTTCTTGAATTCTAATTTTCTTGATATAACTGCATACTGAACTGAATTAATTGCACCAAAAAACAAGTTAATTGCTTGTATCCTTAATACTAAAGTTAATGTTGGTTCAGAGTAAAAGGAAGCTATTATAGGTGTTAAAAAAAATAAAATGATATATATAAATGCAGAAATAACTAAATTTATATAAAATACCGTAGAATAATCTGTATCATTTACATCTTTGTTTTGTATTAAGGCAGATGAAAAACCAGTTTGTATAAAAACATTAGATATGAGAATAAATACAGTTGTTATTCCAATAATACCGTAATCTTCCGGTAATAATATCCTTGCAAGGATAATCTGAAGTATAAAATTAATCCCTTGTTTTCCAAAGTTTTCAAGAAACTTCCAAAGCAGTCCAGTTATGACATTTTTCTTTGCATTTGAGCCTTGTCCCGATTCATTTTCCATTACCGTTTCATTTTTCTCCCAATTTTTTTCTTATATGTTCGAAGTACATAATAGGTCCATAGAAGAAAAGTAAAATCTTTTCCCTAAATGTCATATCCTTTAAAGTAGAAAATAATAATTTTACTTTACATTCTCTCAGTGTATGATAGACAATAAAACTATTCCATTTAACATATTCCCTATAAAAATTGTATTTACCATTATAGAATTTGTCTATCGCCCGAACTATGGATATATGATCCTGATACATACCATATGTGTCTCTAATCGAGTTATAATTTGATTCTCCAGCTGCATTTCTAACTCTATATGCTCCCCAGCACTCATTCAGAATAAAGATATCTCCTACATCAAGAAGTAGTATACAATATGTTAAATCACATACATATTTGCTTACTGTAGCAATATGCCTATATTTATCATTTGAATTCATAAATACATTTCTAAATAATGTTGCTGTCGCTGAAAATCTTTTTCCTTCTAGAAAATCTTTGATTGATAATGATTTATTTATTAGATAATCATCAGGATCGGTCCCTAATAGGATTCCATTAATATCTCTTCTCTCCCTTACATGACTCACACCAATAAACGATGGATTACTTTCAAGAAAATCAACCATTCTTTGTAATTTTTGGTCACCAATCCAATAATCATCGCCTTCAAGAATAATCAAATATTTTCCATTACATTTCATTACAATATCGTATATATTTTTAGTGGCACCAATGTTCTCTTTTCTTAATGTCAGATTTATTTTATCTGGGAACCTTTCTTTATATTCATTAAGGATTTGCTGCGTATTATCTTTTGAACAATCATCACCAATTACAATCTCATATCGAAAGCTGGTTTTTTGTATTAATATGCTATCAAGAGCTTGACTTACATATTTAAAATGATTATATGTAATAAAGCATACACTCACCATAATTTCATTGTTCATCATAATCCTCCTGTTCAACGATTCTTTTATAAATGTCGAGTAATGTATTTATATTTTGCTGTTTATTATGCACCTTTAATGCATTTTCACGTGCTTTATGAGATAATTGTAAAGTCAGTGACTGATCTGAGAAAAATTGACAAACATAATATGCTAGCATATAAGGGGCATCATGCTGATATGTGAACCCATCCTCATTATGATTAATTCTATCAACTACACCACCTACATAGGATGCTATACAAGGCAAACCTAGCATTTTTGCTTCACTCAATGAATTTGATTCGTTTTCTATTGTAGAAGCCGAAATATATACATTTGACTGTAAAAACTTCTTACACATCTGTTTTTCGTCTAGCATACCAACAAATTCGATGTGATCTTCCAATTTGTAATTTTTAATCATCTTTTTTATATATTTTCCGTAGTATGTCAGATATAATTTATCTTTTATAGTATCTGACTTAGTAAAATTTTTGCCACTAATAAATAATTTTGTATCAGGGTACCTATTCAATATCAAGGGCATAGCCTCTAAAATGAAATGAAGACCTTTTAGTGGATTTTGAGCCTGACTGATAAAAATGGAATGCTTATTGCAATTTTCAATATTCCATTCATGATGATAGAATTCTTCTCTTAATGTTTCATAATTATGATAGTATTGTGCTTTGGGATTAATCTGTGAAACACAGGCTTTATCCCAGGTAGTTCTACCAATAATATGATCTGCTAATCTTATCGCTTGTATCTCTTTCTTGCCTCTTTTACTGTATAATGATTTTAATCCCCTGACATTATCATTCCGTAATAAATTTCTTAGAGTAAAGCCATAAATAGCTTTAAATGGTAGACTAGCCGTGATATGTTTCTCAATTATGGATACTAATCCTTGAATTGAAATAACCGCTTTAATTTGCTTTTGACGACAAATATTTATCATAGCCATTGTATGAGCTAGCTCTGTACCATAAATATGAACTATATCAGGTTTGGAATCGTTTATGATTTCCTGTAATATTTGGTCGAATTCCATTCGTTTATAGTCATAGTCCAGAACCGGCTTAAAAGAATAATAATTTACTTTTTCACCTTTTAACTTGACAAAACACTTTTCACCATGATTTGGAAAAGCGATTGAGAGTTCGATACCTTCTTGTTCAGATAGCATTTTTGAAGAATTAACCAGCCAACCCCCATAAGGAGATGGTTGCTGCTTCATAATTATACTAGCCTCCGGGAGTGGTATATTAATGAGCCATAATATTTTCATGATTAACACGCTCTCCTTAATCTCACATTTTTGTAATAGTCTTTACTCAATTATTTATCCCATATAAAATAAAAAGGATCATACCCAGAGCCGCTAAAAGTTATATAGTTATAGGAAATAACCAAAAGTATCGTTATATAAATAGTTAATACTCTTAATTCCTTACTACTAATTCGTGAAATGATCCATGGTATTAATAAAAGTATGTATGGTGCAAAAAATTCAGCAATTCTTTGAATCATCTGTATCTTTAAACCCATGAAACTAAAAAAAGCATAAAATACAATTGCATTTACCCATACATTAATTTTAGGTGATGATAAATCCAATTTTGAATAATTCACAAGAACAAATATTAATACTAAAAGCGGAAGAACAACATTCTTATAGCTAAAGCCTACCATTCCATAGGTCCCCATTTTAAAATAGGAATAAAAGAATTTTTGTATTATTGAGAGAATCAACTCCAAAAATGTCATTGAAACAAATAATGCTGTAATAGCAAGAAATAACTTTTTAACATTATATTTAAAATT
Source organism: Bacillota bacterium (assembly GCA_023415055.1). GTDB lineage: Bacteria > Bacillota > Clostridia > Lachnospirales > Lachnospiraceae > Mobilitalea. The sequence goes on from JAEZLZ010000088.1 coordinate 14,942, forward strand.
CAGAACAAAAAAGAATGGGATCATAATTAGAGCTGATTTGTGAAATAAAGCAGCAACTACTATTACAATAAAATAATTTTTTGGCTTCTTTTCATAAAGAAATCTAGAACCCGAAAAAATAATTGCTGCCGCAATTATTTGTCTGATAATATTGAACGAAGTATAATAAGCACCAACATTAACAAACAATAATACGCTGAGCCAAATGTAAGTTGAGTATTTTTTGAATTGTATAAAAAATAGTACAATGATTATTAAGGATACAACAATCATTATATACAAACTGTTCTTAGTAAATAAACCAACTATCTTATTAAGTAAAACATATCCAATCTCCTGTCCAAATTGAGTATTAAAGATCCCAGTAAAGCTGAATTTATTATACAAATCAAACAAGTCAGCATATCCCTTATAATCAGATGTAAAATCTCCTCTAAAGCCAGCTATCATTAATAGCACTAACCCAGTGACAAAAAGATAAATGACACAAAACATATCAGTTTCTTTTTCATCATTTTTTGGAAATAAAAACAATACTGAATATGATAATAATATTATGTTCACAAGTAAATAAATCAGCATCTTTGGTCCCCTATGTTTTCCAAGTTCTCACATTCGCCAATTTATATATTTTTAGATAGTATAAAATTGACTATTCGCTTCCCTTGATTAATATAATTTTTAGCACATGCAAAATCCTGAGCTTTCATACCGATATTTTGTCGTTCAATACTACTTAAACCCTGCACCGATTTTATAGTGTCACATATTGTTTCTGGTTTATTATCATTTAAAATTATTACGTAATCCCTATAACCATCTGGGATGCCAGGCAACATAGTCGTTATTAATGGAGTCCCCGATAACATATATTCGAGTGTTTTAGATGGGAATGAATATTTCACGAACTCATCAGAAGCTGAACGAGCATTTATTAGAAAATCCGCATTCCTTTGAATCATCAATATGTTGTCATTGGAAGTATAACCCATATATCTTATATTACTATGCTTAGAACAAATATCACTAAGTTCATCTTCATAATCACCACGACCATATATTTCAAGTTTGACGTCTTTATTATTTAGCATAATAATACCGTCAACAATATTGCATACGCCATATCTTCTGTCTAGCGAACCGGTATAAACAACTTTTATATCATTATCGCTTCTATTTTCTTTGCAATTAATATTTCTATTTATTTCATTTTCATCTATGATACCTTCAACAACTATGTAGGGTTTTCCTGGAGCAAAGTCTTCAGCTAAATACTTCGTAAGAGCAATTACCTTTGATGCCTTTTTCATCAAATGTTTTGATATAAAAAGTTCAATGCTCCTAAGATTTTTCTTTAGTCTGCTATCGAAGCCGCTAGGAACAGACGGAGGATCTGTCCAAATTGTTATAAAATCAATCTTATATAATTTAGATAATAAATATCCTATCATCATAAATGGAAGATGAACAGAATATACTATTATTCCGCCTTTGTTTTTAATTTTGTGATACTTTCTAAAACAGACGTATATACCAGAAAAGAACCTTGTAATTATTTTTAATAGGCTGGAGTTTGAATATGATAATTCTGAAATTGTAATTTTCTTACCTAAAATATCTAGTGTCCATTCATTACCCATAATCTGTTTTTCAGGATAGTAAGGATAATCAGAAACAGGTCTCGCTGAAACATATGTAAAATCACATGTATCACAAGCTTCCATTCCCTTTATTAAGTTCCAATTAAATTTATGTGTTTGTACTGTTGGATTAGTATCTCGCGTAAATGTCCTTTTCATCTCATTTTCAGGTATTGCAAATCCCAAAAAAAGAAAATTCTCTTTCATTCACTATTTCCCCCAAACAACTCTATTAACATAATCCGTATATGATAATATTATCCTTAATACCTTGTCTGATACGTTAGGCATACTATAGTCAGATACTCTTCTTAGGGAATCTTTTTGTTGGGTTTCTAAAATTTCTAAACCTTGTAATATTCTTTCTTTCTTTAAACCAACCATCATAACAGTTGCTTCTTCCATTGCTTCCGGTCTTTCGTGAGCTTGTCTTATATTCAGTGCCTTAAATCCCAGAACAGAAGACTCTTCACTAATCGTACCGCTATCACTAATAACTACTTTTGAATTTATTTGAAGCTTCACATAATCATTAAATCCGAGTGGTTTCATTATCTGTACTAACGGATTAAATTTTATCTCTTTTTGATTAATCATATTTCTAGTTCTTGGATGGGTGCTAATTATAACCGGCATCTTATACTTATCGGCAATCGCATTAATACTATTTACTAAATCTTCAAAATTTTCTTCTGAATTAATATTCTCTTCTCTGTGCGCTGAGACTACAAAATACTGACCTTCCAGTAATTCTAATCTTTCTAAAATATTTGAATTATCAATATCCGTTAACCTGGAGTTTATAACTTCAAACATTGGACTTCCCGTCTTAATTACTCGATCTGCCGGTAGTCCTTCTCGTAATAAATATTCACGTGCAATATCACTGTAGGGCATATTAATGTCTGATGTATGATCAACTATTTTTCTGTTCGTTTCCTCTGGAACCCTTTGATCAAAACATCTATTTCCTGCTTCCATATGAAAAATCGGAATATGTCTTCTCTTGGCTGCTATCACGCTTAAGCAACTATTGGTATCTCCCAGTACTAGCAATGCATCTGGCTTTACTTCTTCTAAGATAGGATCTATATTAATTAATATATTCCCAATCGTTTCCACTGCTGTACCAGTTGCTGCATTCAAGAAGTAATCTGGCTTCTTCAATTTAAAATCATCAAAAAAAACCTCATTTAATTCGTAATCATAATTTTGTCCGGTATGAACAAGTGTATGATTTATAGCTTCTGATGCCTCTAACTTATTAATAACAGCAGATAGCCGTATAATCTCAGGTCTTGTACCCACTACTGTCATAACTTTAAGCTTTTTCATCGATTATACCTCCAAAAAATAAGTATCCGGTTTTTCTTTATTAAACGGCTCATTTGCCCACATAACAGTAACAAGATCTGTGTCTCCTTCGTTAATTATGTTATGCGTGTAACCGGTAGGAATATCTACTACTTCCAATTTATCTCCATTTACATGATAATTAATAATTTCATTCGATCCGATTTTACGAAATTGAATTAATCCTTTTCCTCTTACCACTAAAAACTTTTCGTTCTTAGTGTGGTGCCAATGATTTCCTTTCGTTATTCCTGGTTTCGATATGTTGATTGATATCTGTCCGCGTTCCGGCGTTCGAATAAACTCAGTAAAAGAACCTCTTTCATCAATATTCATTTTTAGAGGATAACTAAATTGTTCATTTGGCAAGTAGCTTAGATATGTACTATAAAGCTTTTTAACAAGTTCATCGCTCATATCTGGTATGGTTAAATTATTCCTAGATTCATGAAAGGAATAAATTAATTCCGCAATCTTACCGAGTGTAACTGTATATGTAACAGCCACAGAGTAATATCTGTCTAATCTATTTTCTGATGAATGTAATGCATTTATAAATTCATTAATAACATCATCAATATATACTAAGTTCATTACTACGTTGGGGTCATTAACTTTTATCTCCAAATTGTTTGCTATATTATTGCAGAAAGTTGCAACAACACTGTTATAATTTGGTCGGCACCACTTTCCGAATACATTGGGCAATCGATATATAAGTACCTTATTACCAGTCTCATTTGCATATGTCAAAAGAGCCTCTTCTCCTGCTTTTTTGCTCTTACCATAAGAATTATCCAATTCGGCTTGAATAGAAGAAGTAATGAGAATAGGTGCTGTGTTATTATACTTCTTTAGGTTATTCAATAGCACTGTTGTAAAGCCATAGTTTCCTTGCATAAACTCTTCATCATTTTGAGGACGGTTTACTCCCGCAAGATGAAAGACAAAGTCACAGTCTCTCGCAAATTGATCTAATGTTGAGATATCAGAATCAATATCATATTCATAAACATCATAATATTTACGATTGTATAATTCGGCTATTAGATTTTTTCCGATAAACCCCTTTGCTCCGGTAATTAATATCTTCATTATCTATTCTCCCATGCTTTAATTTCTTCTCTAATATATGATAATGTCAATAATTTTGCTTTGGTCTGTTCAACAGTAAGAAGTTCTGTGTTATTAGAATTGAATTCTGATAGTCTTGTTCTGTCATGATCTCCATCTACAAAGTACTTATCATAATTTAGATCTCTTTTATCAGCTGGAACACGATAGAAATTTCCCATATCAATTGCCTGAGAACACTCTTCATTTGTTAGTAATGTCTCATACATTTTTTCACCATGGCGGATACCAATTATCTTTATTGGATTCTCCACATGGAATAATTCCTGAACTGCTTGTGCTAATACCTCGATCGTAGTAGCCGGTGCCTTCTGAACCATGATGTCTCCACTCTCAGCATTTTCAAAAGCAAATAGCACTAGTTCTACTGCTTCCTCAAGACTCATAATGAATCGAGTCATCTTGGGTTCTGTTATTGTCAGCGGCTGTCCTGATTTAATCTGTTCAATAAATAACGGAATAACAGAACCTCTGGAACACATAACATTTCCATATCTTGTACCACAAATCAATGTCTTATTAGGATCAACTGTACGAGATTTTGCAACAAATACCTTTTCCATCATCGCTTTGGAGGTTCCCATTGCATTAACCGGATATGCTGCTTTATCTGTAGATAAGCAAATGACCTTTTTTACTCCAGCTTCGATACATGTTGTAAGTACATTATCTGTTCCAATCACATTCGTCTTTACTGCTTCTAAAGGGAAAAACTCACAGGACGGTACTTGCTTTAATGCTGCTGCATGAAATACATAATCAACTCCATAAATTGCATTTTTTATACTTTGTTGATCCCTTACATCTCCAATATAGTATTTAATCTTATCATTATTATACTTATGCCGCATATCGTCTTGCTTTTTTTCATCTCTTGAAAATATACGTATCTCTTTTACCTCAGTATCAAGAAATCTTTCTAATACTGCATTGCCAAAAGAACCTGTTCCCCCGGTAATTAATAAGATTTTATTTTTAAACATGCTGTATCCTCCGTTACTATTCATGAATTCTATGTATATATGCTGCCATTATTTCATTATAAGCGATTTTTGTATCATAATGCACTCTTAAAAATTCTTTACCTCGAATTCCTTTTTCCTTTATTAATTGGTGATCTTTCAGAATTATATTTAAAGTAGCAACATATTGACTTAAGCTATCGCTTTTACACCACCATCCAAAATCACCTGTGATAATTGCTTCACCAACATCGGTATTGTCATCAGTAGATGCAAAAACCGGAATATTATGATTTAAGTAGTCTAATATCCTTGATGGAAAATTAGGTACAGTAAATCTATGATCTAAAAAGATCAATCCAACGTCACAAGCCTCTAGTAATTCCCCATATTCTTTTGTATTTTTAGTATCTAGTACAGTTAAATTGGCATTACTATGTTCGTTATAATATTCTTTGATTTTATAGAAGTCCGTCCCCGACCCGCACATAACAAAATGACATTCAGTCCGATGTTCTATACTCTGAAGTACTTTAATAATAAAATCAACATCTTGAGGTTTACCAAAATTACCTCCATAAATAAATATTGTTTTATCGATAGGTAACGAAAACTTTTCTCGATTAGCGCTTTTGTCAATATAAGAAGCAGCAGGAAGTGGATTAATTGTATTGGGACATAAACCTACTTTATCTATTAATTGCGGATTATGTTTAATCAAAAAATTTATATTAGCATCAGACATACATCCAATATGATCTGATATTTTATATAAAACTTTTTCTTTACTTCTGAAATATTGATATATAAACCGTTTTACCCCTTTTCTGCATAAAATACCTATATCTACTGCATTTTGAGGAAATATATCTTTCAACATCAAATAAGTGAATGCATTATCTCTTTTCTTAAGATACCTTACCGTCGATGCAACTGTTATGGGAGGTGTTGAATATAGAACAATATCAAACTTAACATCTGAATAATATGTACGAATAGCATTAATGAAAATTGAACCAATGCATAATGTTGATATTCCTTTTTCAAACAATCCAACTTTTGTTATATTACCTGTCCGTACTCTCAATACCTGTATTCCATGCTCATTCTTAAGCTGTGTAGGAAAACCCGTTCTTTTTTCGCGTTGACATATGACATAGACCGAATGCCCTTCATCACGAAAATGTCTTAGTAAATCCGGATATACTGCTGTCTCACTTAAATCTGCTAAACCACCTATAGAAATAAATAATATGTTCATAACATAATCCCATCACTTTCGTGTATAACAGAATACATTTATATTCCATCTCTGTATTTAGGAAAAAAGCCTTTTGTATCTATAGTATCATAATAATCATCCAAATCTAATCTCTTATTACGGTATGTTGTAAGTTCTATATATTTATCTCTATCAAGAATCTTCTTGCCAACATAAAAATCGTAGATACCATTTGGTGCAAAGCTTTTCTTGTATCGATAAATACCATCATCCTCTCCATAGCCCCCACCTAACACAAATCTTTTGAGTCCTTTATTTTTTGCCCACTTTATTATCTCAAATTTTAGGAAGTCATTCGGTCTAAGGTGAAAATATTCAGAAAATGTACCTCCTAGGAATGAATAGCTATTTTCACTTCCATATAAAACAAGTTCTGTTGAAATAATTTTCTCCTCATATAACACATGAAAGTACACATAGTTATCATGCATTTCATTAATTGTATCAAAGAACTTTTTATCAAAAAAATAACCACTGTTAGCATTATTGCGTTCCATTGTATCGTAATATATTTCCAAGAATTCATTGATACGTTTACCACTTATATCAATTTCTATTGTAAGGCCAGTTTGCTTGGCTTTGTTTATATTTTTTCTAACCTTATGTTCAAAATCCATTAACATATCATCAATTGATAAATCCAAATTTCGAACTATATTATGTGAATTGCTTTCAACATTACCATCATAATATTGGTGGTAGTTATTAAATAAATGAAATCGAGTAAATTCACTAATGACTCTATTTTCAGTGCAAAATTTATCATAAGCTTCATTAATATTTTTATAATTATTACCTTCGACCAAAAAACCTCCATACCCATAAGGAGTTATCAAATCAATATATCCACTAAACGATGTGATATTCTTGTAGAAATCTATATCACCAATACTTCGCTTTATTACTACATTAATTGCTCGAGTATCGCCATCATTGTAGTATAATAATATAGGTTCCCCGCCATTATATGATTGAAAGGCTTTTGAGTAATTATTAAGGTAAAAGACATCATAACATTTAAAACTTCTTACTATCTCATCCCATTTATTTGTCTCGTTAATTTCTATAACATTAAGCATTATATATTCACCTACAATTTCTTCGTCATTAGTCTCTTTTCAGTAAGATATCCCAAACTTTCATACAAACTAACTGCTGCTCTATTTTCTTCAATAACGTTCAACTCTAATGTCGTTATATCATTATTTTTCGCTTGCTTTTCAGCTTCCATCATCAACTGCTTACCTATGCCTTTATTTCTATATTCTTCTTTAACAACAATTTGAATTACATGTAATCTTTGCTCACCTTGGTTAATATTCTTAAATAACCATATAAATCCAACCAGATCCTCGTCATTACATGCACCTATAATTATTGCTTTATCATTTTTAACATACTCTACCATGTTCTCTATTTTTTCATTACAAATAGAAATACATTCTTCAATTGACAATTTAAAATTTATTTTGTAAACATCAATTAATAGTTTATATAAGATAGATTTATATTCAATTATATTTTCATAACTCAGCATTTTTATATTCAATTGATGCACCTCTTTCTATATCCAGATCTTTTAATAAAGTCTGATCTACTATAGTAATATCATCTCTTTTAAGTACCTTGATAATAGTTAAGAATAGTATTTTAATGTCATAGAGAAAACTTACGTTATTTACATATATTACATCGAGTTCCAACCTTTTGTCCCAATCAAGATTATTTCTTCCATTTATTTGAGCCAACCCTGATAAGCCTGGTCTTACACTATGACGCAGTTTTTCTGTATCTGAGTAATAGGGTAGATATCTTATTAACAGCGGTCTAGGTCCAATGATTGACATATCCCCCTTAATTATATTGAATAATTCTGGTAATTCATCAAGCGACATTACTCTAATGATTTTACCTAACTTTGTTATTCTCATACTATCTGGTAACAGATTTCCTTTTTCATCTGTTTTATTATTCATAGTTCTAAATTTATACAGAGTAAAAATTTTCTCATTTAGTCCTGGTCTTTTTTGTTTAAAAATAACTGGTCTGCCCAATTTCACCCCTATTAGTACAGCTAAAACAATAAATAAAGGCAACAGTATAATAATAAAACAAAATGATATCGTAATATCAAGTAATCTTTTAATAAAGCGTTTATACATATAACCAAGTCCTACCTTCCAAACAGTTTACAAATGATATTAATGATCCTCTGCATATCCTCATCTGTATTCTTTATATCACTAGGTAAGCAAACACCTCGACTGAAGATATCTCCTGATACACTCTCAACGTTACCATCAACTTTAATAAAATCACAGTCTTTAAATATTGGCTGAAGATGCATCGGCTTCCATATTGGTCGCGATTCAATATTTTCTTGTTCTAATGCAAGCATGATGTCCAAAGGTTTTACCTTGCTCTCGCTACTAATAGTAATACAGGATAGCCAGTAATTCGCTTCGCAGTCCTCAGGGATTGGATTCATTGCAATATCTTGAATATCTTCAAATGCTTTCTTATAGGTATAATAAATCTTCTTCTTCAATCTAATATGTTCGTCCAGGGATAACAACTGCCCTCTTCCTATTCCGGCTACGATGTTGGACATACGATAATTATACCCTATTTCCTTGTGCTCGTAGTGTCTTTCCTTTTCTCTGGATTGGGTAGACCAAAATCTCACTTTTTCAATTGCAACTCCGTCTTCGGACACAAGCATACCTCCTCCTGAGGTAGTAATTATCTTATTTCCGTTAAAGGAATAGATACCGAATTTACCATAGGTACCCGTCTGCTTGCCATGATAAGTAGCACCCATTGATTCTGCTGCATCCTCAACCAAAGGAACATTATGCTCATTGCATATATCAAGTATTTCTTTAAGTTTAGCAGGTGTTCCATATAGATTAACTATAATAACCGCTTTTGCATTCGGATACTTCTCAAATGCTTTTCTTAGGGCATTGGGATCCATATTCCAGGTATCTCTTTCACTATCAATAAAGACAGGCGTTGCACCTTGATATAAGATTGGGTTACAGGTCGCTGAAAAGGTTAACGATGAACAGAATACAATATCTCCTTGAGATATTCCTATGTATTTTAACGCTAGATGAATTGCAGATGTACCGGATACAACAGCAGCTGCATGTTTAGTTCCGACATAAGAAGCTAATTCTTTTTCAAATTCATTCACATTCGGTCCTAATGGAGCAACCCAATTTGTATCAAAAGCCTCGTTTATAAAATTCATCTCTTTGCCATTCATCGTAGGTGAAGACAGATAAATACGCTTACTTTCCATATCAATACCCCACTTCATAATTATAATTTATTAGCCTTAAGCCAAGAGTAATTTATACTCTAATTAACAATCGTCCATCCTCATATCTTTTTAGCAACATAAGTGGGGACTATCTCCTGAACCAGTTTTCTAATACCTACTGGCTCCAATACACATACTTCCTTCAGCTCTTCCAACTGTTGCAAGAACTTTTCCTCATCGAAATCAATCGGCTTGCCAATATGTATCATCTTATTTTCAGTATCCTCCAGCCCCTCCTCATCCATAAGGAGCTCCTCATAAAGCTTCTCTCCCGGGCGTAGTCCTGTGAATTCAATCATAATATCTTCATTCGGCTTATACCCAGACAGCCGGATTAGATTCTCAGCCAAATCAAGTATTTTCACCGGTTCTCCCATATCCAGAACAAATATCTCACCACCATTCGCATACGCACCGGCTTGAAGTACTAGAGAAACCGCTTCCGGTATAGTCATAAAGTATCGGATAATATCCGGATGAGTAACAGTTACCGGACCACCTGCCGCAATCTGTTTCTTAAATAAAGGAATAACGCTACCGTTGGAGCCAAGTACATTTCCAAAGCGAACAGCTACATAATCCGTGTTGGAACGATTATTATAGGTCTGAACTATCATCTCACAAATTCGTTTTGAAGCTCCCATAATATTCGTCGGATTAACCGCTTTATCAGTTGAGATAAGGACAAACTTCTCTGCTCCGTACAAATCCGCTGCCTGTACTGTCTTCCATGTACCAAGAACATTGTTTTTTATAGCTTCGTTGGGGCTATCCTCCATCAGGGGTACATGTTTATGTGCAGCTGCGTGATATACTATTTGAGGTCTATATGTCTTAAAGATATTATTTATTCTAGCAGAATTCCTAACGGAAGCAATTAATACCACTAAATTCAGCTCCGGATATTTTTTTCTAAGCTCTTGTTGTATGTCATATGCATTATTCTCATAGATATCAATAATAATTAATTGCTTTGGATTTTTAGCTGCCAACTGACGACATAATTCACTTCCGATAGAGCCACCGCCTCCGGTAACCATAATCACTTTGCCTTCCACATAACCCATAATGGAATCAAGATCAACCTTGATGGAATCTCGTCCAAGCAGATCCTCAACCTCAACATTACGAAGATTGCTGATAGACACTTCATTATTCATAAATTGATAAATTCCGGGAAGAATTTTGAGTTCACAGCTTGTCTGATTGCAAATCTCCACAATTTCCCTGATTATCTTCTTTGATACAGAAGGCATGGCGATAATAATCTCATTGATATTATAGATATTAACACAATCCAGTATGTTATCCCTAGTACCGGTCACCTTGATACCATGGATATAACTTCCCTGCTTCTCAACCGCATCATCAATAATACATTTCACCACGGTATTATTGATGTGTTCACTGGTGTTAATCTCTTTGATAATAGCATTAGCTGCACTTCCCGCGCCAATGATCATTACATTGCTCGTTACACCACTTGTTCTATTTGTACGGAACATAGAGCGAACAAACCGATAAGAAAATCGAACTCCTAGGGTTAATAACAGGAGTACCCCTGCATAAAGAAAATAATAGCTGCGCGGAACGGGGTAATGCAAGCCATACATACCAAAAAACTGTAATATAGCAGATAACATACAGGCGGAGAAGACATTTTGCATCTCTGTAACACTCGCATATCTCCATAAACTATGATAAAGTCTTAAAAAATAAAATACTATTAACGTCATGATAATATTAACAGGTAAGTATCTCCATACACTTTCAATAAATAGTAAATCAACTTTTCCCGGGTCAAGATCAAATCGTAATAATAATCCCATTCCACTCGATACTGTAATGACTGCGATATCGCAAAGTAGTAAAAATAATCTTCTTACTGCCAACTTCTTATCTATAATTTTATGTACCATACACTACCTCGCTTAATTTTTATTAAATATTATATTGACGTATAAAAAGAACCCTAAATTACAGGATCATTCCTATAAATAAAGGCTCTTTTTATTCTCCGTTTTTTGTTTCAGTAATCAAAGCTTTATCCAGTGTTCCTGCGACGTCCGCTTTCATCTTATATTTATTCTTTAGTATGACACGTTCCTCTTCTGTCATATTCACATATGTCTCATAATCTACATTGATAAGCTCTAATGTCGTACCACAATGGAAGCAAATAGCATCCGGTTTTCTGGATACCATTCTTAAGTTATAACAGTTCGGACAAATATAAATACGTAACATGTTATCACTCCTCCTTTAATCGCTAGTTCACATTATACTATGTTTGTGGCAGAATGTAAACCTTTAGAGATGATTTTGTATTTATTTGTATATTGATAATGACAAATAATAAACTTTAGATATATAGATTAAAGATAATTGCATTTGTCATGTAATCGTAAATTGGTGACTTTTCTCTTAATCATTATGATGAATATTACACACTATTGGATAATAAACTACACTTAGCGGCTTATCATACCTTGATAATTGCTAATATCATACCATCTATGTTATAATAATCAAAGCGTAAAGAAGTCTCGCTATCAAAAGAACATTAAACCACAATACCCCAAACATACTTCCTACTAATCCGTATACATTAAGGAAGTAATAGCTATACCCGTAATGGAGTAAATATTCTTTTATTACACAAATTACATAATATGAAAGTGAGTGAACTTATGAACGATAAAACATTATATCTGGAATGTTATTCCGGTATCAGCGGTGATATGACTGTAGCCGCATTACTCGACCTCGGTGCTGATCAAAATGTACTGATGGAGGGGCTTAAGAGCCTTAAAGTGGAAGGATATCAGATAAAAATTGGACGACGGGCTAAAAATAGCATCGAAGCCTGTGATTTCGATGTTATCCTAGAGAGCGAAAATATAGAGCCTCATTCCCATGAGCATGATCATTCTCATGAACATGATCGCTCCCATGAACATGGTCACTCCCATGATCACTCTTCCCATACTCACAGTCACTTCCATGATGATGATGAGCATGAGGAAAACCATACCCATAGCTATGCAAAGCTTTCCCGTGGCAAATCGGTTATGAAGCTAACACAATCTTCATCCACTCACGATCATATACCGGATCCGGATCATCCTCCAATTCACTATGGACATCATGATCATAGAAACCTTTCGATTATAAATGATATTATTGACAGCTCTTCGATAACCGATAATGCAAAAGTGATTGCAAAGCGCATCTTTTATATCGTAGCCGTTGCAGAAGCGAAAGCCCATGGCAAGACGATTGATGAGGTACATTTTCACGAGGTAGGAGCCATTGATTCTATCGTTGATATCGTCGCAGCTGCAATTTGCCTTGATAACCTAAGGATTAAGGATGTGATTGTATCTGAAATGTATGAAGGAACGGGTTTCATTACCTGTCAGCACGGGCTTCTTCCTATTCCTGTTCCTGCAGTAATTAATATTGCATCTGAACATCAGCTTCCTCTTCACATCACCAATGTTTCCGGAGAGCTGATTACACCTACCGGTGCTGCAATTGTTGCTGCCATTCGCACGAAGGAAGTCTTACCAAAAGAAATGAAGATCTTAAAAATCGGACTGGGTGCCGGAAAACGTAATTATGCTGGTGCCAGCGGCCTGTTACGGGCTATGCTGATTGAGAAAGGTATCGTCGAAAGCAAAGCTGATACACAAGATCACATCTGGGTACTTGAAGCAAATATTGATGATTGTCCCGGGGAAGCTTTGGCTTATACGATGGAACTTTTATTACAAAACGGAGCAAAGGATGCTTACTATACTCCGATCTATATGAAGAAGAACCGCCCTGCTTACATGTTGGGTGTTATCTGCAGCGGGGACAAGCTAGATGAGCTGGAGGATATCATATTCAGTAATACTACTACGATCGGTATTCGTAAGACACAAGCGGTCAGAACTACTCTTATAAGAGAAGCTCTTACTATTTCCACCCCCTATGGAGCAGCTGATGTTAAGGTGTGCCATTATAAGCAAAAGCGCTTTTATTATCCTGAATATGAAAGTGTAAAGAAGCTCTGCGAGACCTCCGGTAAAGACTATCTTACCATTTACAACCTGGTTCAGGCTTTGGCAATGGAGAAATAAATCCAAATAGCTACACCGGACGGACAAAATAAGGTTATAAAGGAGAAAAGGATTATGCTTCAAACAAATTCTGATAAAATAAAGCCGGAAAACCTATCCATTTATAAACGTCTTACTGATTATCTGGAGCAGCATATAAAAGAAGGAATAGCGATTGCCTTTTCCGGAGGAGTAGACTCAAGTCTCCTTCTGAAGCTTGCTTGCGATGTCGGTCAGCAGTCGCAGAGATCTGTGCTTGCCGTTACCTTTGAGACTAGGCTTCATCCACATGGTGATCTTGAGGAGGCGCAGGCCTTAGCCTCCGACTTCGGCGCAGTTCATCAGATCATTCAGGTGGATGAGTTTTCAGATGCTGAGATTCTCTACAATCCAGAGGATCGATGCTATCGTTGCAAGAAGCTACTGTTTCAAACGCTGATCAGCAATGCAAACAGGGAAGGTTACCATTTCCTGATTGACGGTACAAACTATGATGACTTAAATGCATACCGCCCCGGAAGGAAAGCGCTAAAAGAATTAGGTATCCACAGTCCATTGCTGGAGCTTCAGATTACCAAGGCTCAGATTCGTTCTTTGGCAGCGGACTTAGGTATCTCCTCCTCGGACCGCCCCTCTGCTCCCTGTCTTGCGACACGATTGCCTTACGGAGCGAAGCTGGATTTTGAGACTTTGGCTCTCATTGACCAAGGGGAACAGTTCATTAAATCCTTTGGTTTTTATAATGTACGACTACGATTACATCAGGATATTTTAAGAATTGAGATCGATAAGAAAGACTTTTCGAAGTTCCTCGATGATCAAGAACAGATTATATTACGGTTAAAAGGATTGGGCTTTCTATATATCACCTTAGATCTTGAGGGCTTCCGTTCCGGAAGTATGGATATTAAAATTAATCAATGAGTAGGAACAAATAGTGTCATTATATAAGTACAAAAGAACTTTTTGAGAGCTTAATGCTAAGTTTGCTACCAGAAGTTATTCAATCAAATACCGGGTGAATAAAAAGAATAAATATAAAACCGAAAGCTTTTGATATACCTCTTTCGTTAAAATTAATATTGATTTGAGTTCTTAAATCAATTAAAAAAGTGAATATACGTACCTATTTATGCAGATGGCGAAGACCGTCCGATTGCGGATATTTTTTCCGCATGAGGGAAAGGCGAGACAGATGCATGGATAGGTGCGTATATTCACTTTTCTCATTTATATCACTTGATTCTATTGATTAAATTTCCATCTTCTGCAGGCAAAAAGGTAACTCCAAACCAGCCTCTTCTAAGAGTCCTTGATTCGTTAATATGTCCTTCGCCCGTCCCTCCGCATAGACCCGACCTTCCTTAAGCACCACCACCCGTTCGCATAGTTCCAGAGCCATATCAAGATCGTGGGTCGCAATCAGCTTCGTCATTGGGACCCCTCGAAGCAGATGAATTAATCTCCTTCTTGTTTTTGGATCTAGAAAGGAAGAAGGCTCATCAAACAAAACAACCGAAGGCTCCATCGCCAGAACAGTAGCGATTGCAATGATTCTCTTCTCACCTCCGCTTAACTTATGAGAGCTCATGTCCCGCAGTTTCTCGACTCCAAGCACTTTTAATATATGATCAATCCTGATTCGGATATTTTCCTCACTCATACCATAGTTTCTTAAACCAAATGCAATATCATCATACACATTTGACATAAATAGCTGATCATCCGGATTCTGAAATACAAATCCGATTCGCTCACGAAGTTCACGTAGCTTCTTCCTATCCTGCATCAAACCGTCCACCTCAATCGAACCTTCAAATGGCAGCAGAATTCCAACGATTGACATTAGCAGAGTAGATTTACCGGCTCCGTTGGCTCCGATGATACCTACTGTCTCTCCTTTTTCTATTGATAAGCTAAGATTTCTTAGTACCTGATTCCCATCCTGATATCGCACACTCAGGTTATTCAGCTTTAACATTCTCAGTCCTCCGTTCCAAATACAATGTCGTTTACATCATCTAAATTAATGCAGAAAGATGCTATTTCTTCACCTTTCGAAACATGCTCAATATTACATCGAGCACAAATATTAAAAGTGAAAGAAAAGCTCAAAATGTGCAGCTTTCGATCACAACAAATACTATCCTATAATCAGATTGCCGATCAATTCACTTAAATTATTCATTCTCAGAATCACAAACACCCCACCAAGCATCAGCAGATACAGCCAGTAAGGAAAAGCTACTATCTTATGCTCCGAAAACAAGATTCCACCTTCAAAGCCGCGACATTTCATCGCATGATAGATCCGGTCTGCCCGGTCAAAACTGCGGATAATCAACTGCCCCAGAAAAGGTCCCATATCCGCTAGCTTAATCCCCTTTTCCCTCGGTGCTCTAAGCAAGTAGGCATGATACATGACAGCAACTTCATCGCCCAATACGCTTAGGTAGCGAAAGGTCATCATAATCTGCAATACAAGAATCGTTGGTATACGTAGGTACAACATCGCATAGAGCAGTTCATTCATCGTAGTAGTTGAGATCAGGATCAGTATTGCCGTCACCGTAAGTATTGTTTTCATCAGAATTGAGATAAAGACCAACACGCCTTTCGTAATTGTAATCCCGGCAATTATCATCACTGTCTCTTTACTGAAGAACATATTGGATAATCCGGCAAACAGTGTGAAAGGCAAGGCAAATAAGAGGCGCACGAAAAGAGGCTTAAAGGGGATCTCCCCAAAAGCCATTAGTATCACCGGATAAAGGAAGAACGGAATAAGACCGCTCACCTGTTCCGGGCCAAAGGAAATGATGACCACCAGATAGGATATGGTTGTTAACAGCTTAATTACCGATGGAATACGGTGTATCGGTGTATCCTGGCTTGTCAATTCCTCAAGCTTGGTGATTCGATTCATTGATTTTCTTATTTCAGTCATTGTCTCTTACTTTCTTTTTTTGATAATCATGATAATAAATCCCATAACGGAAGCAGCAATTAAGGTGATACCCCCTCCGATTATTCCGGATAATCCGGTACTTACCTTCTCATTCACGGGCTCATCCGTCTTCACAGAATAATCCGGCAGCAAAGCAGTAGTCTCCTGAACCTGCTGCAGTTCATCATGGATTACGGAATCTGTAGTTAATTCTTCTCCTCCGGTAACTTTTTGTATTGCCCACTCCAATCCGTCCGGCTTGGAAGAGGCATACCAGGATACAAAGCCTGCAAGAACTATGGCCGCCACAAGAATACCGATGAGAGTCTTCTTTACCGACGTACTCTGTGCATTTTCCATTCCGAGAGCATTTTCAAGAATACTCTTACGGGTTCGATAAATAAAACACAGAACCGCCGCAGATACTATTCCCTCCACGATTCCGATTGCCAGATGAATCGGCTGCATCATGACTACAAATGCTCCAAAGGGAAGCTCTGTGACTCCTGAGAGTAAAGTCTCAAGAACAACTCCAAAGGCTCCCAACTGAAGGCCGATTACCACGGATAATATCGTTGCAATTGTAATTCGTGTCGGAGTCAGCTTCTTACGCAAAATACTCTTATATATGAGCGGATAAGCCACCAAACAGGGTAAAATAGCAATATTAAATATATTACACCCCAGAGCAAGTAAGCCTCCATCTGCAAAGAACAGGCACTGGATCAGCAATACTGAGGCCAGCGTAATCACTGCCGGAAATGGTCCGAGTAATGCTGCCAATAAGATGCCTCCACCAATATGACCGCTCGAGCCTGTCACCGGTATCGTGAAATTGATCATCTGGGCCGCAAATATAAATGCACCCATGACACCCATCATCGGTATTTTACTTTCTTCCATATCATATCGTTTTATCCTGGTTACACAATAACCAATGGTTCCGGTAGAGACCACATTCATTGTAGTTCCCACTGCCACGGATAATAATGCGTCTGACATATGCATGTTACGAAACCCCCAATTTATTAATCTGTGTCGCGATATAACCTGCACCGAAGCCGTTATCTATATTCACGACCGCCATACCCTCCGCACAGGAATTAAGCATGGTCAGAAGTGCGGAGAGACCACCGAAATTGGCTCCGTAACCGATGGACGTAGGTACCGCAATCACCGGCTTATCCACTAGCCCAGCGACTACTCCGCCGAGAGCTCCCTCCATGCCTGCTACTGCGATGATACAATTTGCTTTTCTGATCTCATCGATCTTCGAAAATAGCCGATGGATTCCGGCTACCCCTACGTCATAGATTCTTGTAACATTACTGCCAAAAAATTCAGCAGTCTGGGCTGCCTCCTCTGCAACTGGGATATCCGAAGTTCCGCCGGTGCATACCACAACACAGCCTTGCTTTTTTATCTCTTTCGTTTGAATAGAAAGAACTCGGGACAAGCTGTCATACTGTACCATGGGTAATACTTCCTTCACTTTTTCATATTGCTCTATGGTTGCTCTGGTTCCCAGAACATTTGTATCGTGCTCATAGAATCTTTGATAGATATTGATCAGATGTTCCATCGATTTTCCCTGACAGAATACAACCTCCCCAAAACCAGAGCGAAGAGCTCTGTGATGATCGAGCTTTGCATAGCCCAGATCCTCATAGGGTAATGTTTTTAATAACTCTTCTGCTTCTTTAATACTGATATCATTGTTTTTCACCTGCTCTAATAAATTATGAACATCCATCTTCATCCTCCTGATTTATGTTGCTGATTGTTCCCTGTCATTGTACGTGATTTGCTTACGGAAAATCTCTTTTAGACATAAAAAAACATGAAAAAACAGAGCTGTTCTCAGCGGTCTGAATCTTCATGATTCTATTTAACTATATTTCATATTTTTTTGTTTTATCCAATAACAGGCAATACTATTTCCTGTTAGCGTCATTATCACAATACCTACAACTTCAATTATGGTTTTTGTCTTCCTATTACAGTATTTCCTACTGTATACCACCTTCGTGATGGTCAATGCAATAATAATAGAATAACACATTTTTAGATATCGTCAAGTCTATTTCGTCGTAATACTCGATACTTTTCTTAGATCGTCTGCTATACCATTACCTACGGTTTCAATCCTTCCAGGTAATCCATAGCCAGCTTGACACAGTAATCAATATATGTCTCCGTCGTAGCGTTTAGATCAAATGCAATCATGATATTGCAACGGTTGAGCGGTACCAGTATCTTTCTTGCCGGACAAGTGCTGACTGCCATCGCCATCTCCGGCGTCAGTTCACCAAGCATAGAGTTGGCAGCAATAATTGCGATTGGTCCAAGAACCAGATCTGACTGGTAAACGGTTCTGACAATTGCGTTCTCACCGGTGGCACCGATATCGGCACCGGCTTTTAGCATTGTATTCGTCGCATTGGAATTCGTCCCAAGGGCACAGATCGTGATACCCGAATCCTTATCAATCAGCTTACGCAGCTTTCCTACAAGACTTTTTCCAATTCCTCCGCCCTGTCCGTCAATTACTGTAATCATAATTTCTTTTTGTGCCATAGTACACCTCGATATCATTTCATTATTTACTTATTTATTACTGACACTCTTCTGTTGTGTTGAATATATTATATCTGCTTTTCTCAAATAATACCACTAGTATTACATCATTATGTACGATTTTTACTAATGCTGTAATCCTTCCTTTCTTTCTGAATGATTTTTTTAAAGCACTTATTATCTTCATGATGATTTAAGAAACTTTTTATTTTACCGACATATTTTATATTGACATATTAAATATGAGGTTAATATGGATATCTATATTGTTCAACCAGGAGACACTATTTTCTCTATCGCAGATAAATATAAAGTACCTTATCAAAGATTGATTTATGATAACAGTCTCTCTCCTACCTATAATATCGTACCAGGTCAGATTATTCTCATAGCACACCCTGATGTTACCTATCAGGTACAGAATGGAGATTCCATCAAAAGTATAGCGGAGCTGTATCAGATTACCCCTTTGCAGCTAATCCAAAACAATCCATTTCTATTAGATCGGGATTATTTTAATATCGGAGAAGAGCTCATCATCAGTTATCCAAAAAAAGAGCGTCCCTTGGAAATTAATGCTTATGTCTTTTCCTATATTACTTATGATGTTCTGATAAAAACATTACCTTATCTGACTTATCTCACGATTGCTGATTATAGACTTGATGAGCAGGGAAATATACTCATTCCGGAGGATACAAATATCATAGAGCTGGCAAAAGAATTTGGTGTTGCACCATTCATGATGCTATCCACCTTTTCGGAGCAAGGTAAAGGTAGCTTCGGCATCACACATAAACTACTTAATAATGTTGACCTACAGAACAGTCTAATTGACAATTTAATATATACCTTAAGAGAAAAAGGCTTATCCGGTATTAATTTTAGTTTCCAATATGTTTTACCGGAAGATCTGCAAGGCTATGTGGATTTTATAGTAAATGCATACCAAAAGCTGCAGTCGGAAGGTTACTTGGTATATGTTACCTTGATTCCGGATACCTTTATGTATAATCAGACGAAACGCAGCCCCTCGACAACCTATTATGGGCAAATCGGTCAAGTGGTAGATGCCGTGGTCCTTTTAAATTATCAATTTGTAAATGCATACCTTTCTGCAGTTGAACAGACAACATTTCCATTTATCAGAAACTATACGGAATATGTTTTAACGCAAGTTCCTCCCGAAAAGATATTCCTAGGCTATGCCAGAATTGCTTATGATTGGGAGCTTCCTTATGTTGAAGGTCAATCACGGGTGGCTTCCCTGTCAAATTATGATGCAATACGATTAGCCTCTGATTTAGGAGTATCGTTGGGGTTTGATGAATATCATATGACTCCTTACTATTATTATGATCGTGGGGGCATTCATCATTATGTCTGGTTCAAGGATGCAAGAACCCTCAATGCTATCATTGATATCATAGTAGAGTACAATCTTAAGGGGCTCAGTATATGGAATGCAATGGATTATACCACTCAGCTGTGGGTAACTATAAATTCGCAGTATAAGATATCCAAAGTATTAAACGTTACCTCTGAATTTCTATAAGTTATTGCAACCAGAAAACACATATTATACGCAACAAAAAAATCCGATATTGCTTATTCGCAATTTCGGATTTTTAGCAGCTCGTAGGGGAATCGAACCCCTGTTTCCGCCGTGAGAGGGCGGCGTCTTAACCCCTTGACCAACGAGCCTTAAGAACAATATTTATTCTATACTATAACAAAGAAAAATGCAAGTCTTTTTTTATTATTTTTTTCGAATTGTTTTACCAATTAACACATTTCGTGATTATGACGGTATAAAATAGAATAGATGCTATTGCTCTTATGTAAAATGACATGGTATAAATTTCCGATATCCACAATCACTATTGATTAGGTTGGTCCTCCCGAACACTCTACTACAAAAAATCCATTAAGGACATCTGATTTGAAGCCGGAAGTTCTCCCAATAAGCTCATCTTAGCCATATTATCGACTACTGTGGAGCTGACCTTGCAGCGAATCTTAAAATCATCCCTGGATAAGAAGGGTCCTTCTTTTGCTGCCTCCACCACTGCATCTGCAGCCTTATCACCGAGACCGTCTATCGTACTTAAAGATGGCATCAGCTTTTGTTCAATAATCTGAAAGGCATGAGCTTTCGCTGTATAGATATCAATTGGCAGGAATTCAAAGCCACGGGCATACATTTCCTGAACGATTTTCATATCCTTGAAGGTATCCTGCTCTTTCTTCGTCAGTGTGTTGTATCGTTTCTTATAATCCGCAATGTGCATCTCCAAGACATTGCGTCCCAGGCACATGAGTTCATAGTTAAAGGCAGAAGCTCGAATCGAAAAATATGCCGCATAATATGCAAGTGGGTAATAAACTTTAAAATAAGCGATACGGAAGGCCATCATAACGTATGCCGCTGCGTGTGCCTTCGGGAACATATATTTAATCTGCTTACAGGACCAGATATACCAGTCGGGTACACCGGCTGCCACCATGGCTGCTTCCATCTCAGGCGTCAGACCCTTACCCTTTCGAACACTCTCCATGATCTTGAAGGATTGACCCGGCTCTACTCCGGTGGCAATCAGGAATATCATGATATCATCACGGGTACAAATAGCGGTAGACAGGGTACACTTTCCGTTTTGAATTAAAGTCTGGGCATTGTTCAGCCATACATCCGTACCATGGGACAAACCCGAGATTCGAACTAGATCGGAGAAGGATTTGGGTTGCGTATCCTTCACCATCTGCATTACAAAATCCGTACCAAACTCTGGAATACCTAGACAACCAAGTTCACAACCATCGATATCCTTCGGTTCGATTTTAAGCGCACTGGTATCATGGAACAAAGATAATACCTTTTGATCATCCAGACTGATCTTTTTAGCATCCAGACCTGTCAAATCCTCCAGCATACGAATCATGGTCGGATCATCGTGCCCGAGAATATCAAGCTTGAGTAGGTTATGATCGATGGAATGGTAATCAAAATGAGTCGTGATCGTCTTCGTCGTCATATCATTAGCAGGGCGTTGAACCGGAGTAAAGGAATAGATATTTTCACCGTGCGGCAATACAACGATACCACCAGGATGCTGTCCGGTCGTTCTTCGGACACCAACACAGCCCTCGACGATTCGGTCAATCTCAACATTTCGCTTATGAATTCCACGTTCCTCAAAGTAATTCTTAACATAGCCAAAAGCAGTCTTGTCTGCCAGAGTTCCTATCGTTCCCGCTCGGAAGGTATGTCCTGTACCGAAGAGAACCTCTGTATAATCATGAGCCTTGCTCTGATACTCCCCGGAGAAGTTTAGATCGATATCTGGTTCTTTATCCCCATAAAAACCGAGGAAGGTCTCAAACGGGATATCATGTCCGTCCTTTGTCAGTGGCTGTCCGCATTTAGGACAAACTCGGTCCGGCATGTCACATCCGGAGCTACCGCCGAATTTCTTAACCTCCTCAGAATCAAAGTCAGAATAATGACAGTTTAAGCAATAATAATGAGGGGCCAGCGGATTCACCTCGGTAATACCGGCCATCGTAGCTACAAAGGAGGAACCGACAGATCCACGCGAGCCTACCAGATATCCGTCTTCATTGGATTTCCACACAAGTTTCTGAGCGATGATATACATTACCGCAAATCCGTTATTAATGATGGATTTCAGCTCATGTTCGAGTCGTGCTTCAACCGGAGCAGGCAACGGATCTCCATACATGGAATGTGCTTTCTCATAACAGATGTTTCTCAAGTTCTCCTCGGAGTTTTCAAGCACCGGAGGGCACTTATCCGGACGAACCGGGGAGATTTTCTCGATTCTGTCCGCTATCAGATTCGTATTCGTAATAACAACTTCCTCTGCCTTTGCCTTACCCAGATAACTAAACTCCTCTAGCATCTCTTCTGTGGTGCGAAGATACAGTGCCGCCTGTTCATCCGCATCCTTAAAGCCCTTACCTGCGAGAATAATTCTTCGGTATACTTCATCCTCCGGATCAAGAAAATGGACGTCACAGGTAGCTACTACCGGTTTATTATATTCTTCCCCCAATGCAACGATCTTACGATTGAGCTCCATCAGGTCTTCCTTGGTATTAATATCCCTATCGTCACTGCGATCACTTCGAATCATAAATTCATTATTGCAAAGCGGCTGTATCTCAAGGTAGTCATAAAAATTAACCAATCTGGCAATCTGTTCATGAGACTGATTTGTCAATACAGCACGGAATACCTCTCCTGCCTCACAGGCAGATCCGAGGATGATGCCCTCCCGGCATTCCATCAGCAGACTCTTCGGAATCTTAGGACGTTTGTTATAATATTCAATATGGGATAAGGAAACCATCTTGTACAGATTTACCCTGCCCACATCATTCGCAGCCAGTAATATGGCATGATACGCGGGAAGCTTACGTATTGCCTCTGTACTCATCTTACCAAGTTTATCGATTTCTGCAACCTTTCCAATCTCCCGTTCCATCAGCATGGCTGCAAATTTCAAGAAAATTTCAGCCGTCGCACCTGCATCATCCACAGCCCGGTGATGATTCTCCAGAGAGATATTTAATGCCTTCGCAACAACATTCAGCTTATGTCTCGACAATTCGGGTAAAAGGATACGGGATAACCCAACGGTATCAATTACGGTAAAATCCGTCTCGATTCCCATTCTGGAAGCATTTTTATTAATAAATCCCACATCAAAGGAAGCATTATGCGCTACCAGGCTGCAGCCATCGCAGAATGCAAGAAATTGCGGGAGAATTGTCTCAATCGTTGGTGCATTGATTACCATATCGTCATTTATCGAGGTCAACTGCTCGATCTCATATGGAATCGGTATCTCTGGATTTACAAAGGTACTGTAACGATCTGTAATTTTCCCGCCAATCACCTTAACCGCACCGATTTCTATGATGCGGTCATTGGTCTGGCTGAAACCAGTAGTCTCGATGTCAAATACGACAAAGAAATCATTCAGACTTTGATCCTTTGCATTCGTAACAACCTCCTTCAGATCATCCACCAAATAAGCTTCCATGCCATAGATCACCTTGAAATTCTTTGCTCTCTTCTGTTCCTCTTCCTCGGCATAATCCTTCGGATTGAGGGCATGGCTGGCATCCGGGAAGGCTTGTACCACGCCGTGATCGGTTACAGCTATCGCAGAATGTCCCCATTTGAAGGCGCGCTTTACCATCTTCTTTACATCCACTACAGAATCCATATCGCTCATCATCGTATGGGCATGAAGCTCCACACGCTTTACCGGAGCATTATCGCTTCTGGAATTGCTTAGAAAGTCACCAATGGTTTTAATTCCAACAACGCTGCCGATGGTAATGTCCCTCTCATAGGTGTCGTTCTGTGCGATTCCCTTTAGCATGAAGAACCCACCCGGCTTGAGTAATGCCGTAATCTCCTCAACTTCAATTGTCTTAGCATATAATTTGACCTTGATCGAATCTGTGTAATCCGTAAGAACAAAGGTAATGATACTCTTCTCGTTTCCAATGGTTCTGGTATCCGGCTTAATCAATTTACCGCGGACAACCACCTCACCGATCTCCGCAATGATATCACAGATCGGTACGATACTGCCCTCAAAATTCTTACCATAGATAACCGAAGGATCCTGAGGAAGCTTACGATAGCTACCCTTTCCCTTCTCATATGCACTCTTGCCAAAGCTCTTAGCCGCTGGAGTCTGTTTTGCAAGCTCTGCTTTATCTACTCCGGTTACCACATTTCCACGACCGTTATTGGTACTTGCAGCTGTGGAGGGATTACTTGTGTTTCCTCCCTGAACGGTACTATGGCTCATTTCTTTGTGCTGTTCATGCTTAACCTCGGAAGCAGTGGCAAGCTCCTTCTCTCCGGTCAGATCCACGGAAAAACCTTCCTCCGATGATTCCTTTTCTGACATACGAAGCATCTGCTTACGGTACTCTGCCTCAAAGTCTTTATTCTTTTCCTTTGGCTCTATGTAATCCATCGAAACATGAACCGTATAATCAAAGCGCTCCTGGAACATGGTCTCAAGATAATCCTTTAGCTTTGTCATCTTTTCTTTTGCTACGCAGCTGTCAGTAACACGAACTGTGATCTTCATCTCTTCTACGATAACTTCTGCATTAGAAAAAAGATGATAGGTTACCACACTTTCCTCCCTAAGTTCCTCCAAAATACTGTCACGATAAATCGGATACAGATTCGAAAGACTGTATTGTGAGGATAACTCAAATTGAGGCTTAAGGACCGCCCGGCTGCCTGTATGTAAAAAGAGCTGCCGATTCAGCAGTTCTTCCATTTTACGTATATGAACTCTGCCGATCAGACGTGTGCTTCGAATACAGACAAAGATACTCTTTGTCTGCTTCGAAGCGATCACCTTAATTACATCCACTTCATTATAAAGCTTCTGTAATTCCTGATCCGCAGATAATTGATCAAATGCTTCAAAAAATAACATAACTCTCCCCATTTCTGAGTACTTTTCATTCTCTTACTTTAACTTGGAACAAATCTGATGTTGCTCGTATTCTTAGATATGCTTTTACTTCTACAGCTTGATGATTCATATTGTTAAGCCTATGTCATGAAGCCTTACTGTTTTTGATAAATTCATTTTTCGAACTTTAACAGCTCATTGTGCAGTTCTTCCAGCAGTCGGTCTTCAGGAACCTTTCGAAGTATCTCACCCTTTTTCATGATAAGTCCTTCTCCTCTTCCTCCTGCAATACCAATATCTGCTTCTCTAGCTTCGCCGGGACCGTTTACTGCACAGCCCATTACTGCAACCTTGATATCCAGATCCATATCCGCTACTAGTTCTTCTACCTCTGTAGCCAATTTGATCAGATTAATCTGTGTACGACCACAGGTAGGACAGGATACCACCTCGACACCACCCTTACGGTAGCCTAAGGTCTTAAGTATCAGCTTAGCAGAACGGATCTCCTCCACCGGATCACCGGTCAGAGAGACTCGAATCGTATCACCGATTCCCTGATAAAGTATCATTCCGAGTCCAAGGGCTGATTTTATATTGCCGGCGTTTACCGTACCCGCTTCCGTAATACCGACATGAAGCGGATATTTGATAAGCGGCGCGATCAACTCATGAGCATGTACGCACATCATAACATCAGACGATTTGATGCTGATTACAATTTGGTCATAATCCATATCTTCGATCCGTTTCACTTTGTCCAGAGCACTCTCGACAAGTCCTTGTGCTGTTACCTTGCCGTATTTTGTAATAATTTCCTTTTCCAGAGAGCCACTGTTGACACCAACACGGATCGGGATATGACGTTCCTTCGCTACCGCTACAACCGCTTTTAGTTTTTCCTCGTTTCCGATATTACCGGGATTAATGCGGATCTTATCTGCACCATTTTCCATCGCAGCGATGGCTAATCGGTAATCAAAATGGATATCCGCAACCAGTGGAATGGAGATCTGCTTCTTTATCTCCTTAAAAGCCATTGCCGCTTCCATACTTGGTACCGTACAGCGGATAATCTCACAGCCAACCTCAGTTAGTCGCTTAATCTGATCCACGGTAGCTTTCACATCTTCCGTCTTAGTATTTGTCATTGATTGAATCAGAATTGGATTACCACCGCCGATTACCCGATCACCGATCCTTATCACTTTCGTATTATCACGGTACATACTTAACCACCTTTCGAACTAAAACCATGTTTGAGCTGTCCATTAAGACCTCTTCCATGTTCCAATTGTCATAAATTATTGATAAAGTAGAACGGTGAATATCGTGCATACAGATACACGATATTCACTCATTATAGTTTGACTGACTTATGACATCTGAAGCTTATTCTCTACCTATAAAAAAATATTGCGAATATCATTATACATTACAAAAACCATTAATAACATCAGTAAAGCCATGCCAACCAGATGAACTATTGCTTCCTTCTCCTTTGGTACCGGTTTTCGACGGATTGCCTCAATCAGAATAAATACGATTCTACCACCATCCAGTGCCGGAAGCGGAAGAAGATTCATAACACCCAGGTTCGCACTTAACAGGATGCTAAACTGTGCCAAGGAAAGCAGGGTTGCATGAATACCATAATCCTTTGATTCCGAAACGATATCACCAACCACATTCACGATACCGACCGGTCCGGAGACCTCCTTCATACTAACCTTACCCATAATCAAATAACCAATACTTTTAATTGTATTGACTATATTCAATTTTAGTTCATAAAAGCTGTATTTGACAACCTCAAGGGCATTTGCCTTTTCACGGTACTGATTATAGCTCCAGCCAAGACTATATCCACTTTGAACCAGCAACGGTTTCACAGTAATCTCGCTCTCCTTACCGTCTCTTAGATAGGTCAAGGAGATCGGTGTCTCCGTAAGAGGGTTTTCGTCCAGATAATCTGCCAGATCCTGAGCTTTATTCACTTGAACTCCGTTAATACTTGTAATTACATCGCCAACCTGCACTCCGGCTTCTGCTAAAGGATACCCCTGCGCAACCGCTTCTAATACAGCCGTAGGATTTGTCGAAGTATAGGAACAGCCAAGCTGATACAGATCCTTGTAGATTGGTGTGATCGGCATGGTAAGTTCTTTGCCATCACGAAGTACAGTGACTTCGATTGGCTTCTCTGATAATTTATTGAAATAGAAATAATATTGAATGTCTCTGGCAAAATGAATCGGAGATCCATTAATTTCCTTGATAACGTCTCCTGACTTTATGCCTGATTCCTCAGCCGGACCTCCGACACTCATCTTTTCAATATAGGGCTTATCAATACCTACATCCCCAAGTACAACTAAAGCCAGCACAAATGCAAGAATGAAGTTAAAGAATGCACCAGCAACAATGACAGAGAATCTTGCCCAGACTCCCTTCTTATTAAAAGCACCTTCATCATCTACTGTTTCGTCCTCACCAAGCATCATGCAGGAACCGCCGAAGGGTAACAATTTCAGAGAATATCTGGTTCCTTTCCGAACAAAGCTGGCTATTCTTGGACCCATTCCGACAGAAAACTCGGTCACCGTAATTCCATTTCTCTTTGCAAGAAGAAAATGCCCAAGTTCATGGATGATTACGATTACACCCAGTATTAAGACTGCTACAATTATATTCATAAATATTTCATTCCTTTCTTTTCACGAAATTATGATGTAAAATAAATCAATACTATTTTCAAAGATCCCACTTATCTTTGGTTACATCATAATCCGGATTCCGTAAAGCCTCTTACAAAATCATATGTCTCTTGCTCTATGTTCAGAATTTCTTTTAACGTCGGACTCATGATCAATTTATGGTGTTCCATTGCTTTCTCGATCAGAGTAGGAATCATTAGAAATTCAATCTTTCCCTTTAAAAATTCTGCAACTGCCCATTCATTGGCTGCATTATATACGGTTGGCATACTGCCGCCACATCTGCCGGCCTCATAGGCTAACTTAAGTCCAAAGAAGGTCTCCATATCAGGTTCCTCAAAGGTTAGCTGTTTTAGCTTAAAAAAATCCACACGTTCCCCAAGACTAGCTCTTCGTTCCGGATAGAATAATGCATATTGAATCGGAAGCTTCATATCCGGTACACCAAGCTGAGCGATAATGCTTCCGTCAACATACTCAACCATAGAATGTATAATGCTCTGAGGGTGAACCACAACCTGAATCTGATCCAGACTCAGGTCAAACAACCAGGCTGCTTCCATCACCTCAAGTCCTTTATTGACCATAGTAGCAGAATCAATGGTAATCTTCTGCCCCATTGACCAATTCGGATGCTTTAGGGCATCCTTCGGAGTCTTTCCCTTCAGATCGTTTAGTTTCATACCACGAAACGGTCCGCCCGATGCTGTCAGAAGAATCTTATGGGCTTTCTTCTTCTCTTCACCGTTCAGAGACTGAAAAATTGCACAATGTTCACTGTCAACCGGTAGTAAAGAGACTCCCTTTTCCTTGATCAAGGGCATGATAATATGCCCCGCCGTTACCAAGGTCTCCTTATTTGCCAGGGCAATATTCTTACCGGCCTTAATTGCCTCGATCGTCGGCTGAATACCAATCATACCCACCATGGCTGTAACTAATGTGTCCATCTCCTGAAGGGTTGCACATTCGAGTAGTCCTTCCATTCCGGTAACTACTTTAACCGGGATGTCCTTCACCTTGTCTTTCAGAAGCTTTGCTTTATCCTCCCGAAAGACGCAAACAAGGTTCGGCAAAAATTCGCGAACCTGTCTCTCCAAAAGCTCTATATTACTATCAACCGCAAGAGCGGTAATCTTCAAATCTCTATTTTCTCGTACGATGTCCAGCGTCTGAGTTCCGATGGAGCCTGTTGATCCGAGAATTCCTATCTTCTTCATTCGAACCTCCAAAAATCTTTATGAATAGACTTTATTCCAAAAAAATATCCTTCTTCATATCAATACTATACCCCAAGCGGTCTATAAAATCAAATGATCCATAAAAATTTCATAATTAGCGAGAAAGCAATCATCAATTAAAGCATTGTTGCAAGGTAGAATACGATAGGCGCGGTAAATATGATACTGTCAAAGCGATCCAAAATGCCACCGTGACCTGGAATGAGATTACCATAATCCTTAATATTATGGTTTCTTTTAATCGCAGAAGCAGCCAGATCCCCAATCTGTGAGATAACACTGGAGGCTGCTCCAATGATAGCAAAAATTAATTGTGGATTCTGGATTTCTGTAATCTGCCAGCGAATTACTGTAGCATATAAAAATCCCAGTAAGGCAGCTCCGACAATTCCGCCGACACACCCCTCAAGAGTCTTCTTCGGGCTTAGTTTTGGAGCAAATTTATGTTTACCGAGCAGCATGCCAACAGCATAAGCACAGGTATCCGACCCCCAGGCTCCGATAAATATCAGCCAAACCAGCCAGGCTCCATCCTCCAGAATGCGGACCTGATATATGTAGCTTAGCATAATGCTGACATAAAAGAGACCGAAAAAGGCCACTGTAACCTGTTCTGTTGAATACTTTGGGAAGCTGAAAACATAAGCAAACATTAAAAGCATCAGGAAAAAGATAAATAACATCATCTGATATTTTGCCAATTCCTGATAAATCAGCACATAAAAGATCAATCCGCCGGTATAGCCCAGGATTCCAGGGAAGGAACGATTTATATTCACTATTTTATACAGCTCATACAAACCAATCATCGAAATAACCAATAATACGGAAAATAATAAATTGCCTCCCAGAACGACCACAGCAATTGTGATAGCCAATAAAATAATACCGCTGATTAATCTTGTCCTAAACATAGTCTACCCCCAAAATGAGATAATAATGAATTGCTTATTTATGCTAAACCACCGAATTTTCTGGTTCTGCTGCTGTAATATTCCACTGCTTTGGTTAATTCCTTCTTATCAAAATCCGGCCAAAGCACTTCCGTAAAATAGAACTCGGTATATGCCATCTGCCAGAGAAGGTAATTTGAAAGTCTCTGTTCACCGCTGGTGCGAATGAGAAGATCCGGATCCGGAATGTCCTTGGTATCAAGATAACTTTCAAATACTGTTTCATCTATAGTATCAATATTAATGATATTCGATTTTACATCTTTGGCCAGAGCCTTAGCAGCACGAAGCAGCTCATCTCTCCCGCCGTAATTGATCGCTACCTGAAAGTTCAGCCCGGTATTATTTTTAGACGCCTCTTCCAAAGCCACGATGCTTTTCTTTATCTCCTCAGATAATCTGGAGGTATCACCGATAACGCGAACTCTCATATTGTTCTTGGCACTTGTCTTAATACTTGTCTCCAGATAGGTCCCAAGAAGCTTCATAAGTGCGTCAATTTCCTCCTGAGGACGCATCCAGTTTTCAGTTGAGAATGCATATACCGTCAAATACTTAATTCCCATCTTATATGCTATTTCGCAGATTTTTTCCACGTTCTTGCTGCCTTGGGTATGTCCGTAATTTCTCGGCATTTTTCGTTTCTTAGCCCAACGGCCGTTCCCATCCATTATGATAGCCACATGATTCGGGACGTTCCACTCATTCTCTTGCATCCGTTTTCTCCTATTCTTATTCACCAATCCGAAATAGTGTATCCAATATAATACACCTTCTAACAGGCCTTCCCTGATTCATATCAAGTACGCCTTTGGGTACTTGTGTCAGAGGCTTTATCTCTGCTGGAGATAGGACTCCCACCGAGACTAAATAAGCTTAATACTATGATAAGCGGGAGTTTTCTACGACTAGATAAAAGGGTGTCTCAAAAGAAGACTTTATTCATCCTCAATCATCTTGTCATGAATAAGACTTTTGAAACACCCACAAGTTACGCTAAATCCCTGATAAAATCTCTTATCCGTCAGTACCTTCAAAGATTTGGCATCCTCAATATTATACAGTAAGAATTTCCTTTGATTTATCTTCCATAATTCTGTCAACTTCAGCAATATAATGATCTGTTATCTTCTGCACGTTATCTTCCAGATGCTTAAATTCATCTTCCGATATCTCACTTGCCTTATTTTGTTTCTTGAACAGTTCATTCGCATCACGTCGGATATTTCTTATAGCAACTTTTGCAGCCTCTGCCTTTTTCTTTACATCCTTAACGAGTTCTTTTCTTCTTTCCTCAGTTAATTCCGGAAATACAAGGCGAATGATCTTTCCGTCATTGCTCGGTGTTAATCCCAAATCCGAATTAATGATTGCTTTCTCGATTTCTCTGATTAATTTACTCTCCCAAGGCTGAATTTGAATGACTCTTGCCTCAGGCACCGAGATATTGGCTACCGACTGGAGTGCGGAAGGCTGTCCATAATAATCCACTCTAAGTTTATCTAAAAGATGAGGATTTGCTCTGCCCGCACGAATTGTGGAATACTCTTCTTTTAATGTCTCCACCGTTTTAATCATTTTTGTACTGAATTGTTCTAGCTTTGCATCCATTTTCATCCCTCCATTATTATTCCATCATTTTATCTTATCTTATATCGTGATTTTTGTACCATCAGATTGACCCCTAGCTGCTCTTATAATGCTAGCTTCTTCGGATAATCCGAATAAGAGAATCGGCATCTTATTCTCGATGCACAAAACTGTTGCGGTCATATCTATTACTCCTAATTTTTTATCTAAAACTTCTTGTAAAGCAATCTCAGTGAATTTCTTAGCATCTTTATTCTTCTTTGGATCACTGTCATATACTCCATCAACCGCTCTAGCCATGAGAATTATATCACAGTCAAGCTCCACCGCACGAAGAACGGTTGCAGTATCTGTTGAGAAATATGGATGACCGGTTCCTCCTGCCAGGAAGGCAACACCACCCTGCTTCATACAATCTACTACTTGATCCTTAGAGAATAAATCTGTCATGCTTCCGCAAGCAAAGGGAGTATAAACCTTTGTCTTCATGCCGACATGACGGAATATTTCAGAAACATAGATACAGTTCATTACTGTCGCCAACATACCGATCTGATCTGCTTTGGTTCGGTCAATTGTCTCACTGGTTCTACCTCTCCAGAAGTTGCCGCCGCCGATGACGATACTCACCTGAATACCATCCTCAACTAATTGCTTTACCTGTTTCGCCACTGCGATACATGTTTCCTCACAAAAACCGGTTTTCTTATCTCCTGCTAAGGCTTCTCCACTTAATTTAAGCAGAACTCTTTCATATGCTTTCATAGTAATCCTCCAATTTGTTTACAAGATCATTATAGTTCATGAAGAAAGGGGGTATTGCTTTGGAATATTCAGATCCTTTTGATAGTTTTATTTCTACTCATACAGGCACCTCATGATGTTTTATCATAAAAACTGAACCAGGTGTCAAAAGCATCAAAGGTGCTTTCCGTGTATAAAGTATTGCGATACAAACTTGTTTGTAATAGCAATACTTTATACACGGAAAATGTGCGAAGCACTTTTGACACTATAATCCTATCTAATCCTATTTTACCCTATCCTTTTCTTCCTATGATTTTTGGCCATCAGAAATTGTGTCAAAATCATATACAAAACATTCTATAATAATTTACCACAAAACAAATCGTATTTCCATACCCAATTAATATATATTTATACCGTTGAAAAGATTACCTGTTCTGAAGCACAGCGGTCCACATGTACCAGGAAACTCCATGCCCTTATTCAAAGCATTCTTATCAATTTGAGAATTACTCAAAGATATTATCTACGTCAACTTCGGAGTAGCTTAAGGAACAGAAGCCTTCAATTACTGCACCATTATTGATCTGAACAGATTTCGCTTTGATATTTCCTTTAATAATTGCGGTGGAATCAATTACAATCGGTCCATTGACATCGATCTCACCCTTAACCGCACCCGCAATCACACCTGAGGTAGCTACAATATCACCGATAATAACGGTTCCCAGTCCAACCTTCACGCTGCCTTCACTCGTGATACTGCCCTCAAGACGCTCTGTATTTACATAGACCTCTGCAGCGGAGGAATTACCTGTAATCTTGCCTGTAATGGATAATTTACCAAGACATTCCACATCACCGGAGATTGTTCCATTAATCTCTAGAGAACCATCGGATGAGATACTTCCGTTGATTGTAGTTCCCTTAGTAATCACCGTCACTTCATCATCATTAGCAATGGATGCCGCATGTAATTTTGAAACAGGTTTCTCCATTGTATCAGCAGCACTCTCTGCTTCCTCATCTGCATTTAAAGCTTCCAATAACTCAAGATCCACATTATCATCCATGTTTTCGTCCTCTTCTTCCTCTAATTCTAATGTATTTTCTTCAAAATCAGTCTCCTCGGATTCCTCGGTAAACTCATCCTCCTCAGAAACCTCAGCGCTGTTCAAGCCCTCTGTCTCGTCCCCGGCAAACTCTTCAAGCCATTCCTTCATTTTCTCGTTATCCGATACCTCATCTGAACTAATGTCTTCTGTATCTAACGTGTTTACGATTTGGTCCTGTGCTTCTGCGTTAGCTTCCTCCTCCGGTAATAATTCATTTACCGCTTGTGATAAGTCTTCTCTGAAATCCTTAAAAAAACCCATTCGTTAAATACCTCCCTGTTTCTTGGTTTAATTCACGACAATAGAAAGTTCGCGAAGCGTGCTTTCTATTGTATGATTGTATCGGCTTTAATCATTTGAATCGGTGTAACTTCCTCATTTAATGGCAGTATCTGAGCACTCTCTGATGTCAAAATATCGAGCAATCCTGGCAGCGAATCTACCGTGGATTGCTTGGTTTGCGAATCGTGCATCAGAACGATGGAATTATCCTTGAAAGCAACACCATCAATCACATTTTGAATCAACTGATCCTTTGTATATACGTCGCCTGTGGCATCCCCGTTCAATACATTCCAATCAAAATAAACAATTCCGGCTTTATTCAGATATCGAATGAATTCCTCCATTCCATTCTTATTCACCATATTGTCGCTTCCCCCCGGAAAACGGAAAATAGAAGGCTTGTACCCAGTAGTATCATATAACAATTTCCATAGTTTTGTAAAGTCCTTCTCAAAATCTTCTACGGAATTATAAATTTTTGAGTACTGGTGGGAATAGGAATGCATGCCTAACGTATGACCATCCTCTACGATTCTCTGATAAAGTTTTTTTGACTGCTCATCTGTCTTACCAATCACAAAGAAGGTTGCCTTCACCTTATATTTTGCGAGTATATCCAAGATATCATCAGTATAAATACTGGGACCATCATCGAAGGTTAGGTATACCTTCTTATTTGCATATGTACCTTGTTTACTGTTACTATTTTCGTCAATCGTATCCTTTCGTAATGAATTGCCTTCCTTACGATCAGAAACGGTTTGCTCCCCCTCATCCTTAGGAGTCGCTTCATTAGGCTCTTCGATTGATGCCGACTCGAGTTCTGTATCCATCTTATTCATATCTTCAACCATCGGAAGAACATGAGCGGTTTCCGGAGAAGTCGTATGTCCGTAACGATCGATTATATTATCTTGTTTCTCAGCGGCGAAAGCATATACTTCACCGTTCTGATTCTGATAACTTAATCCATACTGACCATGCAGACCAACCAAATCGTCAACCTGTTTTTGGAGTCTGCTTACCTGCTGGCCTAATATAATACAGCATATTGATGGTAAAATCAGTAATAAGATGACTATAATAACAATAGCTGTCTTTATTCTATTTACTCGTTTTCTTCTATTATCACAGCCATTGCTGTTATTACCATTATTTATATCCGAATTATTTCTATTAATTGGCAAAGCTCCACCTCTAGTTCAGATTCTCTAAATCATTTTATCACAACTCGAGTAGAAAAAAAACTCATTTTCTTAAAAAGCCACAAATATGTATGATAAGAATTACCTATATACAGGGCTTACCCATTCCTTTGACAATTTCGATGCCTACTTTGCAGGCATTGCCTGACTGTGGGCTGCGAAGTAACTACTTCCAAATACATTTATGCGTTTTTCTGCTGAAGTGTGCCTCTTGACAAGAGTTCTTCTATGTAATGGGAAGCATTTTTCTCTAATACACAAAAAAGTAAGGTAATCTACAAATATGCAGTAGATCACCTTACTGGATACAAAATGTTAGCATATGTTGTTGCTGATTATTCCCTTCTATTCTATCTCCAGCCACAAAGCAGGACGAACGCCGCCTGCACAGAAACCATCGCTTATGTTGCCCTTTAATATATTGTTGCCATGAATACCTATGTCACCGTTACCGTGGATATACACTGCTTTCACATTTACACGTCCGGGCGATCGAAGCCACCACCAGGTTAATATTAACCAATAGTCACATGCATTTATGAAGATTTAGCACTTTTAAGTTGCATAATTTAATTTCACAAAAAGCAGCTTAGGGTAGCATAAAGAATGCTGCCCTAGAAATAGAGCGGCATTCTTAAAAAACATTATATATTTTTAATTGTCTACTTGACGGGAAGCACACAATTAAGTGCTACAGTCCCTTAACATATACTTCAGATTACTTCGACCATTCAACTTCCTTAAGTCCTCGTTCTTGAGAGGAAGGAATGGTAAAGCGTCACCTCTAATCATTGAGGTCAAGAGAATTAAAGATGTATTGATCATCTCCATCATTAACATGGAAGGTGTAATTTCCCAAGGTAAAAAAATCATCATACATATAATAAATCGGTTTTTGTATCTCATCCGCCACCTTTACCAAATCCATCATGGTACTCATTTCATAGGTCTGATGAAACTCCTGGCTTGGCTTATTATGTATCGCAACGATTCGGCTACTATAATTTTTCAACAGCTGCTTTGCTTTTGCGGTACGAATATCATAGATACTGGGTGCCTCGGTGGAGAGTAACAGATAGATCATTGCTATGATACTTATGCAGATAACAGCACCAAACAGAACAATTTTATTCTGATTGATTGGAATCGCTACCTCTTCATATTCCTTAATACTATCTGTGATTACGGGATCTTCTCCCTTCGTAATCGTTATTGCATCTTCCATTAACGGTATGTTAAGTTGCATGCTGATGGGAGTCGTCAATTCTCCATATTGAGTATGTATTGATAATATTCCTTCTAACATTACTATAACATCAGAAGATAATTGAAAGCCTAATATTTGGTTTGCTTCTACCGCAAAATTCTGATAATCATCGAGCTTAAAATGAACTGATGGACTTTCCGAAAAGGTGGCTTCGGTATGGTGTACCTTAGTAGCTTCTTTTAATACATGATTTTTAGTCCAGTTAATTGCTATCTCATCTGTTGTAGCTTTATAACCCCTTTGCATGAGAGTGATATGATAATCCAACTCAGTTTCCGCATCCTCGGAGCCTTGAAATTCGATGGCAAATCTAGTTTCAATATAATCAAGTAAATTCTTGGAATAACTCAACCCCTCTTCTAAAATATTACTGTCATAAATCTTATTCTCGATAATATGTACCTCATATTGGATGGCAGGCTGGCAAGTATATTGATATAATATATGTTCTTCTGAAGACGTCTTTTTGCTGGTTACTTCACGGTAAATCAGAACTCCCATGAACAGAATAACAAGGCCAAGAACACTTAGGATCCCCGCCTTTACCTTTGTATTTAGTTTTTTCTTTGTACTGATTCTCTTTCCCATGGATGACTCCTATTCGTATATTCTATCGACTGCGCTGTACTTTCAAATATTATTAGAGCAACAACAGGGGCTGATAACAGCCCCCATTGCGTCTATTCTAATAATATATAATTTTTGTATTTAATTACTAAAATTACTGAGCAACTGTAGGAGCAACTGTAGGATAATTTGTGTTAGGATAGTTTAAATGATAATTATTATTAGTAGAATCAACACCAACATTGAACTGATCCCACAGGAAATCGATCGTGATTGTTGCTGTAGCACTATCCTGAGAAAGTTCATCGTTCTTAGTGCCGGGTACAATCTGTCCATTTACTTTATCAACACTACCTGTAGTAAAATTACCATTAGCATCAGGATCCATAGCAACTGCAAAGTATACATCCATTCTACAGTCATCCGGTTGAACAAAAATATCACTATTCGGAAAATCACTAGCAATTCTACTAAGTGCGCTTAAACGAAGGAATTTAGCTCCGCCCAGTGTAAAGAAATCCTCTGTTCCTAAAGTAGATCCGCTAGTTTTATACAAAGTATCAAATACATCAACGTGATTTTTACTCTCACCAGCATATTCTCTAAGCAGCTCCATAGAAATACCAAGCATATCCTTTGTACGATCGTTTACAGAACCAGTTACGCTTGCTTTGATTGCACTAAGTCTTGCGGTTAAGGTTCCTACATTAACGATATCTGCCTGGTAGCAGGTTGCATAACCAGGGTACAAATCGGTTAAGGTGATGTTAATCTTGTCTGAAGCGTTGGCAGCAGGGGTATAAGGTCCAACCGTACCCTCAAGCGGAAGAGCATTATCAAGTGCTATTTCATTATCGGTTGTCGTATAATTATCAATAAAGTTTCTATAATTATCTGTCATACCGGTTTCGTTATACCTAGTCCCTCGTTTGAAATAGTAACTACTATCCGTATACTTACCGGCTGCATCAGCATAAGTACCATGTGTACCGTCGATAATAGCCCATCCTTTTTCATTATCAATACCGTCATACTGTCCATACATAGCTAAGTCAACAAACTTAACATCCAAATCACCAGTATCTGCTTTTGTCTCAATTGTTAACTTATCTGTCCAAAATGCATAACCGGTACCCATAAGTAACATGGATAAAACTAAAATTCCTGCGATAAATCCTTTTTTCTTCATCCTTCTATTCTCCTTCAATTAATTTGATTGATCTCCAACCAATAACAATTATATCCAATGCCACGTTCTGTTTCATCGACCTAAAGTTGATTTCCATCTCCTGTTAGGTTGATGTTCCTACTCCAAAAGGAGTAGATGTCTCTGCACTTCGTTACCATATATCTGTCTGTCAGTTCTCTACCCCTTCCGGTTCCGGTATACGACGTGACTTGATCAGAAGGGTAGGTAAACCAACCTTTGGTATCACCTTTACCAGGGTCCCCCTTACCTCATTGGGCATAACAATCCTTGAATCAATGGCAGCATTATTATCACCCTTTGTCTGAAAACTCAGGTTGCCTTTTTTATCCTTAATTACCTGCAATATACGGTGTGTAATCAGAATATCATCCCGGGAAAACTGAATAATATCACCAGGCTTGAGATTATAGATATCCTCCTCTACCATTGCCTTTTTAATAATAACTACATCCCCTTCTATAATCAGCGGTCTCATACTGCCGGTTGCTATCACCTGTGGATAATAGGGGAAAACCCCTATGATAAACCAAATAAACAGGACGGACAGTGATAGTGTTAGCGTCCATGAGATTATACTAAAGATGGATTCGCCCTCTCCCCTTTTGCTTTTACGGCTTAGCTCATATTTATCCGCGATATAAAATGCTTCAATTGCAGGCACCGATATGCTGATTACTCCTTCCGTAATCCAGCGGAGATTTGGTAGGATTGGGAAGAATAGTAGAAACGCCTTTATTATTGTTGCGTATAGTATCGATAATTTTGGTCCTCCATGCAATGCAAAGGTAGAAAGTATAATACTGAAACTCAGCTCCGGTCCAATTTTTTTCGCAAAAAACTCCAATGCCACTTCCATGTTATTCAGTTGTAGAAGGTTATCCAGACTGATATTACTAAAGGCGATTACGATACTAATGATCCAAAATGCAGGATTGCCACTTTTCTTATAATATGTACACAAAAAATAACTTCGGATTAATTCTTTTGCAACCAGCTCAGGGCCTATACGTAACGTATTTTTCAGCATACCAAGCACCGATAAATCATAGGGGCTCTCTCCGAATTCATCAATCAAAAAGGCCCCCAATAGTCGAAACCCCAGTAGTGCGGTGGCGCAAAGAATAACGTCAACCAGCAAGGTATCCCTTCTCTTTAATTTCGTGGAAGAATGAATGCGTGGGATAATATGCCAAAATAAGAAGCAAATGATTCCCCACAATAATGGCATGAAATAATTTTGAAATACTGTAAGGGTAATCAAATTAGGTAGTGGAGTATATTGTAATATTGTGAGCAAAATGAGAACTGCTAGGAATAAATTACTTACTTTTTTATATTTTTTGATATCAATGATATCTTTCATAGAATGTAGCTCCTCTGTTCACGTTTCTCAATATGTCCAATTAATCCCCGTATATTTTTTTGGCATATAGGATCGCGTCAATTCTTGAATTCAGATTTAGTTTAGTAAGTATATTACTGATATGTTTTTTTGCTGTTCCCTCCGTAATGAATAAAGTGTCACTGATTTGAGCATTGGATCTACCTTTGATTAACTGTTCTAATACCTCTCTCTCCCGATCGGTCAATGAATCCAGTTCACGGGGAACAAAACCATTCATCGTCTCCTCCATAAACCGGGGCGAGTAATACTTATCTCCTCTGTTTACCACATGAATGGCATATAGGAAGTCTTCCACAAAAGCATCCTTTAGAATAAAAGCATCGATATCAAGCTGCTTTGCTCTTTGAAAATCTACTAGCCTGCTGGAAGACGTAAGAATAACATACTTCGCGTCTTTCTTTACCTTCCTCGCTTGCTCAATTAGATCAAAACCATCTTCAATCCCCAGATGTAGATCAACAACTACGATATCAATTGGATTGCTTCTTAAAATCTTCAGTGCATTCTGAATGGTATCTGCTTCCCTGATTTCTTCTATGCTTTTGTTCATGGATAGACAATCTA
This sequence comes from Bacillota bacterium, assembly GCA_023415055.1. Lineage (GTDB taxonomy): Bacteria > Bacillota > Clostridia > Lachnospirales > Lachnospiraceae > Mobilitalea. The sequence goes on from JAEZLZ010000088.1 coordinate 55,616, forward strand.
TGATTCCTCTTCTTACCAAGGGATGGTCGTCAACAATTAATAGCTTCATATTAGCCTCCCATAACTTTCTTTGTGTCATTTTACCTATAGGAATCTAGTAACAAGATGAATTGGCAAGCCAATTCATCTTGTCATGAATAATGAGGACTAGGTTATGCAGCTGGATCATAGGGTATGGATAGTAGTATTTCTGTACCACCGGCAAGGCTCGAGCTCATCTCTACATGTCCGTTTAATAACCCGATTACTCGATGAATATTACTGATCCCCAGCCCTTTATCACTCTTTTTCAGATACTCATTGTAGTCAAAGCCATATCCGTCATCTGTAATTTTTACCGTTGTAAAGGTATCACCGATCTCTACCTTTACATATATATTTTTCGCTCTACCATGACGGATTGCATTATTAATTGCTTCACAGATAACCCGGTACAGACCTACTTTTTGATTCACCCGAATTCTTTGCGTATCCCCCATAATCTCGGTTGACACTTCAATCCCGTGAAGATTTTTTATCTCACTGGCATATCGTATTAATTTCTTCCTGAAGATATCTTCCCCTTCTTTTTCCCAAGCAAAGCCATAGATTGCTTCACGGAGTTCCCGCATCGTCAGATCAATGGACTGCTTAATTTGCACCAATTCATTTTTCATAGAATCTGCCGTATAATTACTGGAGCCTTCACTTAAAACATATAATTTGCAGGATGCTGCAAACAATTTTTGCAACACGATATCGTGAATCTCATTCGCAATACGATTCTGCTCCTCGCTGATCAGCAGTAATTCACTCATTTCGTCAATCTCCAGCTTCTTTAGCACAATACCTGCAATTTTCAAAAATACAGCTATCACATTATACTGGGTCTTGTCCTCGTTCTCCTGAGGAAAGTAATCCATACCCGCAAATATCGATTCTTGTATAAGCCAATTTTCATCTGCTTTCGCAATGATTGCCCCACAAGGATTCTGGTCATAAGTAATGATATATACCGGTAACACCTCTCCCTTATATTCACAAAACAGGAAGTCCCTTTGGTCCTTCCTATCTTCTATTTGCTTTATAGCAAGATCTGCCATTTCCTCTTCTTCCTTCTTAGAGAAGCCACAGGATATGCAACCCCCAATTTTATTAAAGGGCGTAAGTCGTAGAAAAACGATTTGGTCTACTTTTGTTAAGTGTTGAATCTGATTTAGTAGTTCTAGCAGCACATTTTTATTTTTATCCAAATTAAAAATATTCACTGTTTCATAGATATCAAGGCAATAAGCAAGTGCTTTCTCAATCTTTTGCTTTGCTTCTTTCAATTCACTGTTCGTATCTGCAAGGCATGTTGATTTTTCCTCAACCCGGATGGCATACTCCACTAATTGCATGATTGCTACTACGACCAGAATATAACTAAAAGCAATATTTATATAAAGGGTGAGAGCGTTATGACTATCAAACGGAAAAATCCGAAAAAAAGTGGTGGCACAAGCAATAACAAAATAAACACATGCGGATATAATAGCCGTATAATGTGATAGTTCAACAGCCGCGATGAAAACCGTACTGATAAAATACCATATGAACGGACTAGCAAATCCGCCTGAAATAATGATCAATAAACTATTCTCGATCGTTTCAACGATAATCAGCGTCAGCTTTTTGGCGCGGTCATTATGATTTTGTATATACATATAAGACAACACACCGCATGCCATAATTAATCCAAATACAATAACTAATTTCAGAATAAATATTTTATTCGGAGTCATAAACCAGTATAAAAAGCAGGTTATCATTAATGAAAAATATCGATAAGACAATAAAAGGTTAATAACTTTTATATTTTTTCTTGATTTCGGTATCATAGAGCCAAGCACATTTTTTAGGAAACCGAATATTATTAAGTTTAGCCTCATTTTAGATATCTCTTCTTTTATAATTATTTTTCTTCTTTGACTGTTTATATTCTAAGGTTCTAATTCTCCCTTATTCTCTGAAACAGCAGAGGAACTCTCCTGCTCTACCGTTTTTTGTAATTCCTTGTTTGATCTTTCACTCAGCGCTGTTTCTGCATCTTCTGCTTGCGAACCGTTAAATTCCATCGTACTTTTCTCACCTTCAGAGGAATCTTCTTCTTTATCTTCTATTGGTATTTCCGTTACATTACTATCATCATTTAGCTCAGATTTTTCCTCGTGAGACGCACTCTGCTCCATATTGTCCTCGGTTAAGGACTCCCTTGGTGCCTCTTGATTGGAGCTAGCATCCTCCTGAGGAACTATTTTCTTTGTTTCCTCAGCAGAGTCGTTTCCCTCCACGGTTGATTTATTTATCAACTCGGAATTCAGCTCTTCCGAGTCTTTCTTGTCTTTCTTGTCTTTCTTGTCTTTCTTGTCTTCCGTGTCTTCCTTTTCATCCTTCTCTACCGTATCTTCCTTATTTTCCTCAGCCTTCTCTTCCGTATCTTCCTTCTTTTTCTCAGCCTTCTTAACGGAACAAATCATTTCATAGCTTGTGCTTCCTTCAACATCAAGATGATGAGTCCAATATCCATAACCGGCGTTAAGACAAATGTATCCCAACAATATTACCATGCCAAAAAGCCATATTAATCTTTTAAGCTTCACGCTACTTACACCTTTCTGCTTGGAATTTGAACTAAGCTTCACCTAATTGCATTATACTGGTCGAAATTCAGCGGAATCGCAAAATGATATTTACCACGCAGTACCAATGTTGCGGAATCGCTTTCTTGGTCTTCGTTTTTCTTATCATCATTATCTTTCTGATCTTCTCTCTCCTGTTTTGACGTATCACTAGCTATAATTGTATTTACTGTTATGGGAAGATCTTCTTCATTTATTATTACAGGCTCTACTACTGGAAGTTGTTTTGGAATCAGGTCAATAGTACCGCCGTCGGTACCATTATAGGTAAAATACACATAATAGGTTCCTAAGTTATCCGGAATTAGATGATAATACGACGGCAACTCAGTTCCTTTATAATTGCACTCAACCGAATTAGGATCAAGCTGGATGATGAAATTACCCAAGTATTGACCATCTACCTGTTTCATATGGATTTGTCTAGAATCGACTTTTTCAATCGTATATGGTATCTGTATGGTATCCCGATCACAAGTCAGACTCAATAGTAGCCCTCCATTTGGGAATTCTACCTTAAGTACCTTATTGTCATCAACTGAAATTGTTGCATCATCCAGCGGTTCTATTGTTCCATCCGCATGAATCAGCATCACTTTATTCCAATTGTAGGTAAAATTATAATCCATAGATGCAGTGGAAACTAATGAGATGATTTTGTTCTCATTTACCCACCCCGAATACGAAACTCCTAGGAGAGTTATGCTTAAAAACAACAGCGGAAGTATAAAACCACATAATTTTGTACCTATTTTCACAATAATCTCCTTTACAAAAAACTCATTTATTTAGTAGAATTGAGCTTTCCATATCCTCTGCTACTTCCCAACACCACCTTTTCATATATATATATTTAATAATAGCTATTTCTTTCCATTTCATCAATTAAAAGCCATCGACAGGGATATCATGGAAATTGCATATTACAACCTGTTCTTCTGATAAATTTTATAATTTCACAATCCAAATAGTAAATTTGTGTCCTTATTTGAGATTATTTTTCATTTCAGTGCGAATTTTTTTCCCGTTATTCTTACCTAACCTGAGCATATCTAATCCTTTATTAATTTGATTGTATCGACCAACAAGATGAAATTGCACGTCAGTTCACATGTCATGAATAAAAATAGTCCGCAAGTATAACACCCCTCAACAAGCAATGATTCGTAGGTGAGTGAATGGCCTTAGAATTACTTATCCTGTTGCTTTAAAACAAAAAAATATGAAGTATTAAAACGAACAACGAATTAAAAACAAAGAGAAACAAGGATGGATGCTTCCAGTCGAATATCGACTCAACCTCCTGGCTGCATAAAGAAATAGCGTAGCAGCCTAAAACCGCTACGCTATAAAGTCAGTAAGCCTGGTTGCCCATCTGCTTTGCGAAGTATAAAATTCTTCTCATCTTCATTCTGTTCTATATGTTATACCCCTGTCCCTTCTATCCTTGGGATCATTCCGAAGTTAGATTTTCTCTTGGGGGGAGTTGTTATTGTATGCCCAAAAGCATGAGGATGCCTATCCTGTTCTTCATGTGCAAGAATCTTCTCAGTACATGTAACCTTTATTTTAGCTAATAATACAGCCCTTTTTTAATATAATATTAGCATACTGTGCAGCTTCACCGGTTGCAATGATTGCGTAAGCACTTTTTGCTCTCTCATAATATTGAAAGCGTTCCAGGAAACTTAATTTTGCATTTTTCTCATGTTTATCAAGTATACTCTTATAATCCTCCCAAATAGCAGGTACTACAGTATCACCTTGACAAACTTCCATTAATACGAAATGGTTATCATCATATTGATCCAGTGGTAAAACAGTTAACACAGCATCAAGCATATCAATTGCTTGAATACCCGAAGCATTAATAAGTCTTTTTGCCATACTCGCAGCCGGAAAATTGCCATCCGCAATAACAATCTCGTCACCATGTCCCATTTCGCTTAGAATCTTTAGTAATTCCGGCGACAATAGTGTTGGTATATTCTTTAGCATAACATTTACTTCCTTCCTAAAATTATAATATTACTCCATCCCTGAATATTGAGATCTCTCGATAACCATTCTGTTCATTTTTCGTCTTTTTACCTGATGCAACATCCAGCAAAAAATTCAAAAATTGTTCTGTTACTTCCTCAAGAGGCACTCCCTCCAAAATGGCTCCAGCATTATAATCGATCCAATTTCTTTTCTTATTGTATAAATGAGTATTACTAGAAATCTTTACCGTAGGAACCGCTGTACCAAAGGGATTCCCTCTGCCAGTTGTGAATAGTACCATCTGTGCACCACTAGCTACAAGGTTGGTAGCCGAGACCTGATCATTACCGGGTCCATTCAGTAAGCTCAAACCCTTCTTAACTACAGGTTCACCCATGTTCAAGACATCTACTACCGGGGCTGTACCCCCCTTTTGAATACAACCTAACGATTTCTCCTCAAGACTAGATATCCCGCCTTGTTTGTTTCCCGGGGAAGGATTTTCATATATTGTCTGCCCATACTTTGTAAAATAATTTTTAAAGTTATTGATTAATTCTACCGTCTTTTTAAACACATTCTTATCAATCGCTCTTGCCATAAGAATCTGTTCTGCTCCGAACATCTCCGGTACCTCTGTTAAGACTGTACTTCCGCCCTCCTTTACGATCTTGTCATTCACTTTTCCACATAAGGGATTTGCAGTAATGCCTGAGAAAGCATCGGAACCTCCACATTTAAAACCTACAATCAATTTACTGGCCGGAACCTTCGTACGCTTACTTTGTGACGCATACAAAATCAATTCATCTAGTAATGCTTCTCCTGCTTCTAATTCATCTTCTACCTCTTGCGTTACTAAAAATTTGACTCGTTGCGGATTCGTGTTACCAAGGATAGGTTTAAACTCATCCAAATTGTTATTCTCGCAGCCAAGGCTTAGAACTAATACGGCACCTGCATTCGGGTGCATGGTGAACCCTTTTAAGATTTGCTGTGTACATCTATGATCCTCACCTAGTTGGCTGCATCCCATATTATGAGTAAAAGCAAAGATACCATCAATACTTTCATTCAAGATATCCTTATACTTTTCACTCGCTCTTTTCGCTAATAACTCAGCAGTGGTGTTAACACAGCCAACGGTTGGAATAATCCACACTTCATTACGAATTCCTACTTTTCCGTACTCTCTTTCATAACCCAGGAAAGATCTCGTCGTCTCATTTGTACTAAAGCGTGCTATTTCCTCTGAATTTGGCTGATATTCATACTCTACCTGACCACTTAAGTTTGTTTTCAGATTATGTACATGAACATGTTCCCCTTTTTTTATATCACAAGTTGCATGCCCGATCGGATACCCATACTTTATGATCGGTTCTCCTTTCCTAATATCCTCTTTCGCAATCTTATGACCAAAGGGAATCCTTCCCTCTTCATCCAAGACGACACAAACGTTATCCTTATCTGATATTGTTAATAACCTCTCTGACATCTTTCTTCTCCATTTCCTGCAAGTAATACTCCACTAGTTCTGTTAAGCCTTGTATCTCAGTAAGATCCTTACCGGACCAAAATTCTGTATGAGACAAAACTTTCTTCACTACTTGTTGCGGCGTATTCCAAGCACTTTCAAAGAATTGAATCGCTGCTTGATCATCTTTAATCTGATAGCTTGTTCCATCCTGCCTTGCTCCCATATATGCTCCATTTTGCATCGTACCTTTGTAGAATAGAATCAATGCAGCAAGTGCAAAAGCCAGATGTGTCGGTACTTTTTGTTCTCTCTTTACATATTCAAGTAAAGAAGGAACACATCTTGCATTCATCTTTGAACACGAATTTAAGGATATATCAAGCAGACTATGTTTTATATATGGATTTGCAAAACGATCCTTAACACTATATGCAAATTCAAGCAGTTCCTCTTTTGGTAAGTCTAATGTAGGGATCACTTCTTTTTCTAAAAGATCATCAAGATATCGTGTAAATACCTTATCCTTCATAAAATCAAGCACAATGTTATGACCTGATAGATATGCCGCTAATACCGTACCGGTATGTCCTCCGTTTAGGATGCGAACTTTTCTTGCCTTATATGGCTTAACATTATTCGTCCATATTACATTCTGGGTGCCCTTATGGATTGGAAGAATATCTGTCCATTCTTTTTTACCCTCGATAACCCAGAGATTAAATAACTCACAAGTAACTAAGGCTTCGTCAGGGTATCCTAACAGTTCATCAAAATGTTGCAGCGTTTCTTCGTCCTTTGGATATCCGGTAACAATACGGTCTACCAATGTACTGGTGAATTTATTTGCATTTTCAATCCAATCAATTGCCGCTTTCGGAAGCTCCCATTCTCTTGCATACTGAAGAACAATTCTCTTGAGCTCATATCCATTGTTGTCAATAAGCTCTACCGGCAAGAATAATAAGCCTTTGCCAGGATCTCCGTCAAATTCTTTGAATCTCTCATACAGGAACGCAGTCACCTTCGCAGGATATGTCTCTGCCGGAGTATCAGAAAGCTTACAGCCTGCTTTATAGGTAATGCCTGCTTCTGTAGTATTGGATACCACAACTTCTAAAGCTTCACTTCTTGCTAACTTTAGCAATTCTTCATAATCATCATAAGCATTGATACATCTCGAAATAATATTGACTTCGTCAATCTTCTCTGTTGCTTTTCCATCCTGTAATCCACGCATTGCAACATGATACTTATCCTGTGAATTCAATATATTCTTAATCTTCTCTCCACCCGGTATTGGTTGACAAAGAACAACACTTCCTTCATATATTCCCATGTCATTAATATTTTGTATCATCCAATCAACAAAGCCACGTAAGAAATTACCTTCTCCAAATTGGAGGATTTTTTCTTTTTTCTTCATTAATATTACCATGCCCCTTCCAAAGTCTGCGATTTGTGCAGTGCACAAATTGCTGTGTTACCGGACTATTAACCAATCTCAACCAATATCTTAGCAAGTGTGCCGTCATTATGTGATAATGCTTTAAATGCTTCCTCTGCACGGTCCATAGGAACGATATCGCTGACCATCTTCATTACATCCACTTTACCTTGTAACACAATATCAATCAAAGCTTCAAAGTCCTTTGTATAAGAGTTTCTGCTGCCAAAGATGTTTAATTCTTTCTTTAATATAATGGAATGCAAGAATGTAGTGTCCTGCTTACCATTACCGATTAATATGATATTAGCGCCAAAAGCAGCACAATCGATACAGTTTAGGAAGGTAACAGATTGTCCGCAAGCTTCGATACATACATCAAAACCATTTCCCTTTGTTATCTCTTTCGTGGCCTCTAGGATATCTTGCTTCTTACTATTGACTGTTCCTCTGGCACCATATTCCTTTGCAAGTTCTAGCCGATTATCTAAAACATCTGCTACGTAGCATTCTCCACCCTTTAATTTCGCAGATATCATTGCAAATAATCCAATCGGACCAGCTCCAACCACTAGCACCTTATCGCCTTTTTTAATCTCTGCTCTGGAAATCGCATGAAAACCAATCGAAAATGGCTCGATCAGTGCAAGTTGTTTTGCATCCAAGCCTTTTCCGGGAATAATCCGATCTATTGGCATAGCAAAATACTCACAGAAGCTTCCATCTCTTTGAACACCCATTGTCTTATTATCCGTACATGCATTAACCAATCCTCTTTGACAGGAATAACATTGTCCACAGTTAAAATAAGGATTAGCGGTTACAATATCCCCTGGTTTTAAGCCTTTATCATTATCTGGTATCGCAGCAATCTCTGCACTAAATTCATGTCCCGGTATTCTGGGATACGTTGTAAAGGGTTGATTGCCTGTGTAACTTGCAACATCAGCTCCACAAATACCGCAATATTTAATCTTTAGTAGCGCCTCATTTTCTTTCAGCATAGGTCTTTCTGTTTCTTTTACTTCTATATGATTGGGTTGCTGTATGAATACTGTTTTCATACGATACCTCACCTTCCCTTAATTTATATCTATTTATCTTTATTTATCTTTATTTATCTTTATTTATCTTTATTTATCTTTATTTATCTTTATTTTTACTCATAGCTCGCACATTAGCGAATATAGCCAGCGTAAATGATTGCTATGTTTGAGTTATTAACTGTTACCTGTTTTTATCAATATATTTATCATTCCAAATAACTGCCGTCTTTAGTGGAGCACCTTTGCTATAGATTTTACTCTTATAAGCCTTCATTGGATCACTGATAAACTCATCCTTATCAATCAATTCTACGATCTGATCATAGCTGCTATTCACTAAGATTTTGATTGCTTCCTCCATATGATCTTGTCTAAAATTAATTGAGCCGAAGATCAAGTTGTTCTTAAACCCAAAAGGCATCGTATCATAAGATACAACAGGACCTAGTGAAAAACTATTATATATACCATTACAGCCTAGAACCCCATACTGAAATGCAATCTCATGTTCAATATTGGTTCCGCTAACGCCAATAAATGTAGTTGCTGTTCCGCCTAATTTTTCAATGATTGCTTTTGCTAATTCCTCATTAGAAGCAAAATTACTTTGAACATATTCTGCCTTTGCTTGTTCCTTCGCAAATTTAACCTTTGTTGAATTCTCTTCACTTCTCCCAACAAACACAATATTCGCTTCGGGATATCTTTGTCGAAGCAGATCCCCAATAAACATTCCGGTAGTTCCGAGTCCAAAGATACATACTCTCTTGAAGGTGTTCTTTTTGGCTAATTCTCTTGCATCTGCTTCATTACATTTATGTTGTGCCATCTCTACACGGAAATTTTGTGCTTCACCTAAGTCTTCCATTCTCTCCCTTTGAAAGATCATACAACCATACGGATCAGGAAAAACTAATTTCTTCGCTAATGACAATGCTAGCTTTCCATCTTTGACATAACCCTCCGGAATTTCAAGAAGCATGTCCGGATGATAGTAGTTCCTATCCGAGAATAATCCATCTGCTCCATCACAACCATATTCAAAATAACTCTCTTCTTCCGTGTATCTGGTTGGATCATAACTATTTCCCCCACGGATCAAAACGATAGCAAAACGATTCTGTGAAGGAACCCATACGATACCTTCATGTCCATTGATCAAACGTTTCTGTCCTTCCGGAAATTTAGCTGTCAACCTTCCCTCCATACCCATATGCATGAGTTCATTATCTGTACCACAAAATCCTACTATTACACTCTCTGCCAGTATTCCTTCCTTTTCCTCTTCACCACGGAGTCTTCTTCTCTTTGGATTTATGATTTCAACATCACCATATACCAAAGGTTTTTCCTTATCATTCTGAAAAAATGTTCCTTTAACCTTCATCCTTACACCTCTATTCCACCATATTTAAGATATGTTTCGGTTCTTCCAATGCCGAAAAACCGTAAAACTCTTTCGCATTCTCTCCAAGGATCATTGTTTTTTCCTTCTCTGATAACTGGTCTGTCTTCTGAATAAAATCAAGGCTCATCAAATAAGTGATTGCTGTCATCGTTCTTGGATAATCACTCCCCCACATTAGCTTCTTCATTCCACAGATATCAGCTGCTGTTTTAATTGCTTTAATTGCTGATGGATATGGATAATACTCTTTGTGATATAACCATGTAATTCCACCACTTTCAATATATACATACGGATTTCTGGCTAACTCGATTTGCTTTTCCCAACCCTTCACTGTTACCATACCAAAATGTCCTATTGCGATTCGAAGATTAGGGAACAGATCGACAATTGCCTGTAAAGCTTCTGTTTGTTCTTCACCCTCTGCCATATCAATTGAAACAAATTTACCCAATCGATTCGCTTGTTCAAAAACATCAGTATGTTTTAGTAGATTTCTGTTCGCTAATCTGCCAGCACATATCTTAATGCCATCAAATTTTTGTACCCATTCATTCGCTATCTCTTTTTCCTCATACAAGCAACAGATTTTTATCCGTTCTTTATATACCTCTTTACAAGTAAGCAGATATCTATCTTGATTTCCGTCCATATATTCCTGAGTAACTACACAACCACTTACTCCTGTATAATCCATATTTGCAAAAAGCATATCAGCGGTATTCCTACCATCTACCATATAGGGCGGCATCATTTGTACAATCTCGCCACAAAAGTTACTTCTCCCCCCGGATAAAGCAAATACAGGCTTTCCATTAATCATACCTTGTTGATTCTCCCATAAATGTAAGTGTGCATCTATTATCATTAAAACACCTCCTGATACTTGTATTGTAGCAAATAAAAACAGTATTTTACATATTTATAGATGCCATGAACTTCTATTTCATGTCACATTAGCGTACTATACTGTTGTGGTTACGAATTATTTATGATAGTCTAGCAATAGAGTAAAATAATAATTTTTGACTGTGTTGCTTGCTTAACAGTTCATGTCAAATCAAAAAACAGAACACAATTAATTGCTTTGTAATACATAGCTTTTGTTCTATCCAAATGAGGAGAGTTAGTATATGGTAGAGATTGATGAGAAATTAGACATACAGATTAGAATCGAGAATATAGCGATCAGCGTGTTAAAAATTGCTTATCACTGTATCAAAACGCCATACCCTAAACATAGCCATAGTAGTAATAGTTATGAAATTCATTATGTACCGGAAGGTATTGGCACACTATTATCGAATAAGCAAAGTTATCCGCTTAGTGTAAATTCACTTTACATAACAGGTCCGCATATCGAGCATGAACAAGTACCTGACCTGGCAAATCCGATGTATGAATACTCAATTTATCTAAAGATTAATCCTGATGGTCTAACGAAGGACTCGATCCTAGACACCTTCTGCCATTATCCATTCTGGATTGGATATGATCACGAAGCTTTATTAACGTTATTTGAACAAGTCATAATAGAACTTCAAAACAAAAGGATTGGATACACTACCTTAATTCAATCTCTTCTTTCTGAATTAATTGTAAAGCTCGTACGTAATTACGAGAGTACAGCACTGTCTCGCACTACTTTTTCCAAAGGTAGTCCATATGAGCAATCCTTCTTACTGATTGAAGACAGTTTCCTATATGATTTCAAATCATTAACGCTTAAGGAACTCGCTAAAAGACTAGGGTTAAGCGAAAGACAAACCAGTAGAATTATCTACTCTTATTATGGACTTGGTTTTCTACAGAAACGTACAGAATCAAGAATGGCAGCTGCTATCACTTTGTTACGTGATAGCAACCGACAGGTATATGAAATTGCTGAAGAATTAGGTTATTCTTGTGGCAATCATTTTTGTACTGCTTTTAAACAGTACTATGGGATGACCGTCAAAGAATATCTTAAATCATCAGAAACGAAAAGGGTACCCTAACCGTAAGAAACACGCTACGCGAGTTTCTCCGGTTATTGCGGGTGTGCTCTAAAGGGTTGCATTCATTTTACAATTAACATTTTAAATGCTATAATAACCACATATTAAGCTTGTATCCTTTCTGAGGAGGAATTTAAATGGAATTTTATTACAAATTATTTGAAGATGATACATTTTGTGTTACCTCATATAAAGGTAATGAAGCATATGTCGTAATTCCTAATACGATGAAGGTTTCTATTCTTTTTGATGACTTATTTAAAGGACATTCAGAGATTATCTCTGTAAGTATACCAGATACAGTGACCAATATTGGTGGCTTTGTATTTGATGGTTGTATGAATTTAAAAGAAATTAAGTTGCCCCCTAAGCTAATAAATCTGTGGCAATACGCCATGACTCGATGTGGCATTGAATCCATTACCATTCCCGGCAGTGTTCCCTCCATAGTTCCTTTTACCTTTAATCAATGTAAAGATTTAAAGGAAGTATATTTTAATGAAGGTACCGCAAAAATATGTGCTTGGGCCTTTAAAGATTGTACCTCACTGAAAAATGTTTATCTTCCAAAATCACTAACTGATATAAGTAAAGATGCATTTGAAGGTTGTGAAGACATTACCTTAAAATATTATTAACGAATTACTCTTCCTTCTCGTACTCCAGGACTTCTCCAGGGTTATTCCATCCAGATAACTCTGTACCCCCGCTGCAAAAGCATTGGCTTAAATCCTAGCACTTCTGGTATCTAATCGGTTTTTACCCATTTCAAATTTGGTTAATTTTTCGCATCAGGTTTATTCTGTTCTTAACTTTCGTATTCCATTTTTGAGTACGAATTAAGTTGCCTTCTCTAATTATTATCTTCGTCTTTTCTTATAAGTAATAGCAAATACAAGTCCACCAATTAGCACAACAACTGATACACCATACCAGATAAGATTATCTGCGATTGCTTCTTTAGAAGAAGAACCATTCATACCTGGGAAACCATTTTTCATATCAGGAAAACTCGTGCCCTCTTGAACTCCCGCCCTTTTCGGAAAAGTAACGCTCCCATTTTGTGAATCACCTGTAC
>JAEZLZ010000113.1 GCA_023415055.1 Bacillota bacterium
TAAATTCATAGTGAAACCTCCGTTTGATTTTGGTATTTTTCATCCGTCCAAGATGATACCTTAATCTTACTTCGAGGTTTCTTTTTATTCAATTGGCGTTATTTCTGAATTACAGGAATGCTCCTAAGATTTTATTATTTATTGTTAAGGTTAAAAGTGTTAATTTCTTATGGTGTTTCCATTCCTATCATAATTAAATAAACCTGCATGATATTCTGGAAGTCTTCGTTAGATTTACTCACATCAACTCTGATGCTTTCATTGTAACGTAAATCTCAAAAAAAGAGTGTAGCTGTGGCTACACCCATAAAATTAATTATGTTTATTTTCAACAATCAGAAGGTAAAACGTTATAAAAATAAAATACTAAATAGGATCAATAATGCACCACCAAGAGCAACACAAATTCGATGTGGTGTAAACTCTACGATCGAATGGTTTTTAAAGTCCTGATAATAACCGGTCCGCTCCCTTTCTAACCTAGTAACCTCGAGATTCATGTAATTAATCTGATTAGCATTCTTCATACCGACTCCACTCATTGAACCACCGTTTGGGTTACCCTTCATCATCATTAACGCACCTAGTATCAAAAAGATCACTCCTACTATAAAGGCAGCATCCTGCAGAATCATCTGATATCGGTTCTTTATAAGTAAAGCTATTACATAACCAATACCTGCGATCATAGAGCCATAGATCAACATTAGGAAAGCTCTTCTGATGAAAAAAGTTACTTTGTGATGCAAACTTATCTCATCCTTCGAATCCGATGATGTGCTTCTTAGGATTCCCATTCTATACCCTCCATTTCGTTAATAATCAAAAAAGAACTAAACTTTTATTCGTTTACATTAATTGTAACACTAAAACAAATCAACTTCATTAGAATAATATTAAGAATACTTATTTTGCAGAGATAAGAAAAAAGCTTCCTATATATCGGAGTATTATACGATAAATAAGAAGCTCATAAAACTTAAATTTAATTTTCTTTTCGTTGCTCTTTCTGCTTTTCAATAAAGCACTGATAGCACATTGCCGTATAACGGTCATTACCACCAATTAGTATCTGTTCACCTTCGGTGATTATCCTTCCGTTCTCATCTAATCGGACATTCACCGTTGCTTTTCTTCCACAGGAGCAGATGGTCTTAATCTCAGTAATAGAATCAGCTATCTCCATAAGACGCTTACTGCCCGGAAACATCTTGGTGCGAAAATCTGCTCGAAGTCCAAAACACAGCACCGGTATATTATGTTCAATTACAAGCAGGGAAAGCTGATCTACCTGATCCTCCGTCAAAAATTGGCATTCATCAACAATAATAACGTCTACCCGATGCTTTAGTTTTTGAAAACTCTGATATACATCTTCCTTTGGCGGTAAGACATATGCAGTAGCTGCTAAACCGGCACGGGATCTCACAATTTCTGCTCCGTCTCTGCTGTCTATCTGAGGTTTAATCAACCAAACCTTCATTCCACGCTCTTCATAATTGAATTTCGTAATTAACGCCTGTGCAGTCTTGGAACTACCCATTACGCCGTATTTAAAATATAATTTAGCCATGCTATCCAATACCTACCCTATTTATTTAATGGTGACTTTGCATTGTCGTTTGCACCGCGGATTGCGCAGGTACATACTGCCGATTGTATATGTTTGTAATTCATTTGTGTTATCTATTCTTTGAAATATGAATTTTGTAAAGCAAAATTCATATTATTATCTGGTACTCTTATCGTAAGGAATACCCTCAGCTTTCGGTGCTCTTGATTTTTTAGAGGTAAATACAAGAACCACCATTGTTGCAATATAAGGTAACATCTTATAGAAGGCTTGATTCAGTTCCAGCTTATGCAGAAAAGGAATTAAAGCTACGGAGTAAGCTAAGGTTCTAAGGAATGCGAAGAATAATGCAGCAAACAGAATTCTCCAAGGCTTCCATTGACCGAAGATCATAACCGCCAATGCAAGGAAACCGAATCCTGCTACACCGGTATGCCCGTTGACATTACCATCCATAACTCCGACCGAATAGAAGAAGCCTCCGATACCGCCTAGAATACCGGAAAGACCTACCCCGTAATATCTCATGCGATGTACGTTAATACCTACGGAATCCGCCGCATGAGGATGCTCTCCACAGGCACGCAAACGAAGACCGAATTTGGTCATATAGAAAATGATTACCGATAGGATTAACAATAAGAAACCGATGTATATCGTAATGTAAGTATTCTTAAAGAATAAATCTCCAATTACCGGTATCTTACTTAATCCAGGTACTTCTCTCATGTAAAAATTGATATTAGTTGTGATACCGTCGCTGTTAAACTTCATCTTTGCAAACAGTAAGATAACAGCAGGAATCAGCATATTCAATGCAGTTCCGGAGATCGTTTGATCAGCCTTCATATTTATTGCGGCGAAGGCCAACAGCATCGCATAAAGGATACCCGCCACAGCAGCAACTAACATTGCGATTAACAAAATAATCTGAGGGTTCATTCCGGAATCCTGTATGAAATAAACCGTTATACAGCCAAAGAATGCACCAAAGAGCATAATACCTTCCAGCGCAATATTAATGACACCGCTTCGCTCACTGAACATACCTCCAAGTGCAACCAGCAGTAAAGGAATTGCTACCGGAAGCATATTCTGAACCAAATAGTATAAAGTATCCATTCCTACGCCTCCTTATCCTTCCTGTTATTGTCTGTCGGATTCTTCGCTTCGAATCTCTTCTCACGTCCCTTTTTGATAAATCTTGCAAGAGCTGCATTCATGATTAATGCAAAGGAAGAGAAATATATGATTACTGCGATAACAACATCGATAATCTCCGGCTTATATCCCAGTAAGCTTGCTAAGGTACCTCCCCTACCGATGTGAGAGATGAAGATTGCCGAGAAGATTGTTCCGATTGGGTTAGCGAAACCGAGTAATGCTACTGCAATACCATTAAAGCCTGCAGCGGCAATTACGCTGATCGGCTCATAGGTCATACTGCTTCCTGCAATGGTGGAGGGTGCAAGGATAGCAAATGCACCGCCAAGACCGGAAAGACCTCCGGCAATTACCATCGTTAAAATCGTATTTCTTTTATCGTTCATTCCGGCATATTTACTTGCAAATTTATTAAAACCGGTTGCCTTCAGCTCATAACCAAAGGTGGTCTTATTTAGAGTAATATGCAATAACACTGCGATTGCAATCGCAATGATAATAGCAATATTAGCATTGGAATAAGGAATTCCAAGAGAAGGAATCTGCGCCGAAGTAGGCAGATAAGCCGTTCTTGTCTTGGTAGAGATGTACATGGTTGCATTGTCCTGAACCAGCATATCCACAAGATACATACCAATATAGTTGAACATAATGGAAGTAATTACTTCATTAACATTAAATAAGGCTTTTAGAATTCCGGGAATAAAGCCCCAAATTATACCTCCGACAAGACCGGCCAGAACACAAACCAACCAATGAATTGATGCGGGCATCGGCCACATAAAGCCTACATATAGGGAAAAGAACATACCCATGGTGTATTGTCCTGAGGATCCAATATTGAATAATCCCATTTTGAAAGCAAAGCCTACCGAAAGACCGGTCATCAGAATCGGTGTTGCGAAATAGAGTACATCACCAAGTCTGGAAAAGCCTCCGAATAAAACTCTGCCAAACCCGGTAAAAGCATTCGCGGGAAGTGCAGCAATCATTACGATAAAGCCAAAGATAAGACCTAATGCAATAGCTAAAAGAGCTGCGGTAAACGAGGAGAAGCCTTTTGTTTTCGTAATATTCTTCAATGAAAAAGTTTTACTGCGCATGGTCGCTCTCCTTTCCTACATTCCTTTTCGCGCCTGACATATAAAGACCAAGCTCCTGAACGGTGGTCGTCTTCGGATCAAGCTCCCCTACGATCTCACCTTCATACATTACAAGAATACGATCACTCACATTCATAACTTCATCTAATTCAAGAGAGATCAGCAAGACTGCCTTTCCCTGATCACGATTACCGACTAACTGCTTATGAATGAACTCAATCGCACCGACATCCAAACCACGCGTAGGTTGTACCGCAACCAAAAGCTCATGCTTTTTATCAAGCTCTCTTGCGATGATCGCTTTCTGCTGGTTACCGCCGGACATACTTCTGGTGGTAGATAGCGCACCTTGTCCACTTCTAACATCATACTGTTCGATTAATTTATCTGCATAGCTTCGTACCGCGGGACGATTAATGAACCCATTCTTCTGGAACTCCGGTTGCCAATAGCGCTGCAGCACAATATTGTCCTCCAAAGAATAATCCAGTACCAGACCATATTTGTGACGGTCCTCCGGAATATGGCTCATACCTGCCTTCGAACGATTTCGGATAGAAGCTTTGGTAATGTCTTTTCCAGCTAGGGTAATTGTACCCTTACTTAACTTCTCCAGACCGGTCAACGCAGCTACTAACTCCGTTTGCCCGTTCCCTTCTATTCCTGCAAGACATACAATCTCTCCGGCCTTAACTTCAAAGGTTACATCCTTAACGGCATTCTTCTTACTGGTCTTGGAGGGTACGGTAACTTCTTTTACCGACAATACAGCATCACCGGTTGTAGTATCCTTCTTATCTACGGTAAAGCTGATATCTCTACCCACCATCATCTTGGAAAGCTCTTCTTTTGTTGTATTTTTTATATCAACAGTACCGATGCACTTTCCTTTACGAAGTACCGTACAGCGATCGGCGACCGACATAATCTCATTCAGTTTGTGAGTAATAAACAGGATTGATTTCCCCTCTTTTGCGAAGCCTCGCATAATTTCCATCAGTTCATCAATTTCCTGCGGCGTTAAGACAGCAGTCGGTTCGTCAAATATCAGAATATCGTTATCTCGGTATAACATCTTTAAGATTTCTACACGTTGCTGCATTCCAACCGAAATCTTCTCTATTAAAGCATCCGGATCTACCTGAAGTCCATATTGCTTACTTAGGGCAAGTACTTTCTCTCTAGCTTCCTTCTTCTGAAGAAACCCTAGTTTATTCGGTTCAACGCCAAGTATGATGTTCTCAAGAACAGTAAATATTTCGACTAATTTAAAATGCTGATGCACCATACCGATACCAAGGCTATTGGCATCATTCGGATTATTAATCTTAACAACTTCTCCGTTTTTCTTGATTTCTCCCTTTTCTGCCTGATACAGACCGAAAAGCACACTCATCAGTGTGGATTTTCCCGCACCGTTTTCTCCAAGGAGGGCATGTATCTCACCCTTCCGGAGTTGAAGCGTAATATCATCATTCGCTTTAATACCGGGAAATTCTTTGGTTATATGAAGCATTTCAATAATATAATTTTCCACGTTTACCTCACCGTTATCTTTATTTTATAGAAAGCTACCATGGTTCATTTTAAAATGTAAGTCACGCTGTTTAAATTTTAGTGTAATTAAACTTAAGAAAGGGGAAAAGGTGAAAGCCTTTTCCCCCGGAAATACTTACTTACATAAGGCTCAGGCCAATATGTCAGATCGTATTACTACATCTCTTACTGTCTGGTCTCTACAGCTACCTTAGCAAGACCAAGGTTTGTCTTTAATTCATCCACGGTAGCATAACCGTTCGCATCAGCTACGGTAAAGGTTCTAACCGGAACTACGGAACCATCTGCAAGAGTTGCATATAATGCATCATAAGCAGCCTTATCAAAGGATGCAAATCTATCAAATGCATTGGCTTTATCATCGCCGATAACAGAGGTAGGAAGTCCTACGCCATTATTAGCTGCATTGAAATAAGTTGTCTTTCCTGCATAAGTATCCCAGCTCTTTGTCTTGTAAATAGATTCAAGAACGGTCTGTACGGAAGCACCAAGACCCTTAGTAGCGGAAGTGATAACTGTATCACTGTCATATCTCTGGTCAACGTCAACACCGATTACCTTAGCACCAGCTTCGGAAGCAGCAGCCATTACGCTCTTGCCTACGGAACCGCCACAAGCGAAGATTACCTGAGTACCTTCCTGATACATTGTCTTAGCAGTTGCTTTGTTGGTATCTGTCTCAGCGAAATCGCCGGTGTAGTGATAAGTAACAGAGATAGCGCCATCAGCTAAGCCAAGCTCTTTTGCAGCTGCTTCAGCTCCCTGAAGGAAACCGTAACCGTATGCCTGAACTGCAGGAACTGCCATACCACCCATGAAACCAAGCTTGGTATTGCCATCCTTCACTGCTGCATAACCTGCAAGATAACCGGACTGCTCTTCTGCGTACATAACACTTGCTACGTTAGTCTTTGTCTCGTAGGTTGCATAATCTGCCGTATGAGGTGCACCGTCAAGAAGAATGAACTTAACATCAGGATACTTTGTCTGAGCTTCATAAATCGGAACCTCGAATAAGTAACCGGGTGTAACAACTACCTTAGCACCGCTGGTTACAGCATTGTCGATTGCTGCAAGGTAACCGGCATCGGATGCCTCTTCCGGCTTAATGTACTGATGAGTAATCTTGTTTGCCTCAGTGAAAGCTACAACGCCTTCCCAAGCACCTTGGTTGAATGACTTGTCATCGATGTTACCCTTGTCAGTGATCAGAGCAATTTCATAACCGCTTGTTTTACTTGAACATCCGGTTAATGCAAAAGCCATCACTAAAACTAATAAAACTGATATTACTTTTTTCATAAATCTGTCCTCCCTGATTTGTTGTAATTATTTTTTGTCGGATATTTTTGTCTCAGCAACGAAAATTTCCGAATAAACACTACAGTAGAATAATACCATAAATGGACAAATTATTCAAGAGTACCAAACTATTAAAAGTATTTTTATATTTTTACATGTTTTTTAATCTCTTGATAATTATCGCGGCTAATATTCCGATTAAAGCTCCCATGATAACACCGGAAATAAGCAAAAACGGCAGATAATAGATAATATCTACATTTTCCACCACTAAAATTGATACAATGATTTGTCCAATATTATGCGCAATTCCACCAATAATACTTACACCGACCATACTAAATAATTTTAATTTTTGGAAAATAACCATAAGAAGCCAGCTCAGCAAACCTCCCACCAGGCTAAACATCATGGTAGAGGGACTTCCAAAGGTAAAACCCACTAATATGATACGTAATATCGATAAGACAAACGCTTCTTTTACACCCATCTTATACAATGCCACGATCACCACCAGGTTCGCAAGTCCGAGTTTGATACCGGGAATCGAATTAGAGATTGGAAATAAACTCTCGATATAGCTTAGAATAAAGGCCAGTGCAATTAATAAGCCATAGGTTGCAATTTTTTTTGATTTCATTGAGTCTCCTTTGCAAGTACCATACAAATTCGGCAAGAATCATAGGCATTCAGCGCATACTTAATTTGCAACAGCATCCACACTGTTATCCACTGAATCCTTTACCTCCAATACAACCTTGTTTGGCAGGCATACGATAGTTTCATTGTTGTAATGTATCTTTTTGTGCTTTACACATATTTCATCCGGGCAGCTTGCCTCCAGCATATCCACATAGCCATCCTTAATGATAAAGGTGTTATAGGAACCATCCTTACCCTTTACGGTATAGGTTGTATCCTCTTCCAGACTTAAGGTATCATACTCCTCACCATTTACGGTAATGACGACCTTACTACCTTCTTTTTTTGTCAGGTTAATGAATATAATGAATGCAATTCCCAATACTAATATAATGCCAATTAAGATAAAGTCATTTTTTTTAATCATAATACTCCATTCTTAAAGATCACTTCTACACTCATATGCGTGAATACATAATGATAAGTGAATGCCAGAAAACTCGGCATTCATTTTGTTATTATATATTTATCAAAATTTACTGTCAAGGAAAAGCCACACATACAATAGAAAAATCCGTTATGAAAGGTAATAGAAATCGTGGACACAAATAGAATGCATCATTCCTTTGGTAAGAATAAAGGTTATCCTAAATTAAGAAATGGCATATTCTTTCTCTGCCTCTTCGCTGCCCTTCTCTCCGGCTGCAGCAAGGTGAATACTCCGACTAAGAATAATGTAGAAGAAAAATCGAACGATTATATAACGAAGACTGATTTTCTCTTGAATACCGTAGTCAGTATCAATCTCTATGATAAACAGGATAAAGCTATACTGGATGGATGTTTTTCAATGATTCGCAGATACGAGACGATCTTTTCCCGGACCTCGGAGGATAGTGAGCTATATTCCTTGAATCACGGCTCCGCTCCTGTTGTGGCTCAGTCAGGAGGTCATCTCACCTATTCTATATCCGCGGAGCTGTCCGATCTGATTCGGTATGCTTTGCATTATAGTGATATCTCCGACGGAGCCTTTGATCTCTCCGTAGCTCCTATTACTTCTCTTTGGGACTTTCAGACAGATAACCCGGCACTCCCTGATGCAAACAAACTTGCAAAGGCGCTGACTCTCGTAGATTATCATAATTTCACATTGAAAGGTGAGGAAATCACCTTTGCAAAATCGGGTATTGAAATCGATCTCGGAGCAATCGCAAAGGGGTATATAGCAGATCGCGTAAAGTCTTATCTTCTTGCGAATGGAGTTCATAGTGCCATCATTAATCTCGGCGGCAATGTTCTCTGTGTCGGTGAAAAACCGCAACAGGTGCCATTTCTGGTGGGAGTTCAAAAGCCCTACGCCGATCGAAATGAAACAGTTGCGGTTATGAAAATTAACGATCTTTCCGTTGTGTCCTCCGGAGTATATGAACGTTTTTTTAAGTTGAACGGCCAGACCTATCATCATATTCTGGACCCAAGGACCGGATATCCCTATGATAATGGCTTGATCTCCGTAACGATCCTGTCAGAGAAATCCGTAGACGGAGATGGTCTAAGTACAAGCTGCTTTGCACTAGGCCTGGAAAGGGGTCTGGCGTTAATTGAAAGCCTTCCGGATACTTACGCCGTTTTCATTACTGAGGATTATGAATTGCACTACTCTGCAGGCTTCCATACTGCTATACAGCTGGTAGATTAGATATCTGTCTAAAGCTTCTCCAAACGATCAGCCAGCACATCCAGCCAGTCACCTTCGTAAAGCTCTATCATTCCACGATCACAAGCTGCAGCTAATTTTGGATTGATTGGCAGCTTTGCGGTCAGTTCTATCTGATGCTTCTCAGCAATTTCTTCGATATGGCTCTCACCAAACAACTGATATTCCTTGCCACAATCCGGGCAGATAAAGGAAGACATATTCTCAACCAGACCAAGAATCGGAACATTCATCATCTGTGCCATCTTTACTGCTTTTCCAACGATCATGGAAACAAGCTCCTGAGGTGAGGTTACTATAATAATTCCGTCAATCGGAAGGGACTGGAATACCGTGAGTGGAACATCTCCGGTACCCGGCGGCATATCTACAAACATAAAATCCACATCATTCCAGATGACATCGGACCAAAATTGCTTTACAGTTCCTGCAATCACGGGACCTCTCCATACGACAGGATCCGTCTCATTGGGAAGTAAAAGATTAATGGACATAACTTCTATTCCGGTATTCGTCTTTGCCGGGAATAATCCAAGTTCATTGCTTATCACCTTTTCCTTCAGACCGAATGCTTTCGGAATGGAAGGTCCTGTGATATCCGCATCTAATATGGCTGTATTATAGCCTTTTCTATTCATATTCACTGACATCAGGGAAGTAACTAAGGATTTTCCTACACCGCCCTTACCGCTGACGATACCGATCACCTTCTTCACATGGCTCAGTTCGTGAGCATCCACGGAAAAATCATTCTTCGGCTTTGCACTGGAACATTTGGATGCACAGCTTTCACAATTACTATTACAATCACTCATTCTATTATTCCTCCTAACTAAGTACTCTGTCTGAAGCTCTCTAAAGCCTCAGATTATACCGGAGGCATTCTCCTCCGCTCATTCTTGTTATCTTTCATTTGCTTTGTAATTATACCCCGAATTGATAAGATGTCAATCATTATTTCCTTGAACATGCGCGCCCCTCTCTGAATATTATGGTATATAACAATAGGAAAGGAGCTGATATTATGCAGATTCTGTTTACAAACAATCTGATGCTTATTATGACTGGGCTTATTACCTTTCTATCGGAAAATGTCGTGCTGCTAACGATTATCGGATTAGTTCTTCTTATGATAGTTACAACCGTATTCCGAATTCGAAAGAAGAAAAAAAGGCGGAAAAGAGAAGTAATCCATCCGGTTACCGAGATTCTGGGAAATGTCCCGGAACGACTTCAAGAACTGAACAATGAACTGAAACCCTTCGGCTTTGCTTACGAGCCCTATCAGGATATATTCTTTTCTCTTATGAATCCATGGCAGAGGGAATTAGGCTACTGCAGACTTTATGATGAAGCGAGCGCTGCATTAAGTATGATTATAGATTGCGAACCAATCCGCTTTGAATATGGTGGCAGGCGTTGGTTGATTGAGTTTTGGAAGGGCCAATATGGAATGAATACCGGAGGAGAAGTAGGAATTTATTATACCACAGGTCCGGATCTGAATATTCCGGGTGTATTTAACGGGACCTTCTATTATTGTGTTCACGATGAAGATTGTATTAATATGTCATTCGTATTTAAGAAAAACGGCAATATTTTATTCACTCGAAGCGGTTACCACTGGTGGCTGACCGGTTTTAAGCTTGGCGAGTTTTCCAAGCCTTCCCAGCTTTCCATGGATATTACACTCGATTTATATGACAAAAGAATGGCAAATGCCTTTGTAGAAGCTTTAAAAAAAGCCGGATATAAGGATCAGGAATTTTTGCAGCAGGGACGCCGCGTTATCATTCGTTATGATAAGCCTCATACCAAGCAGCCACTTACCAGAACCACCCTGACCGAATTCATTATGCAGCGTAATAATGAGTCTTTCTGCGATTCCTATAACTTTTTAACAGAAGCATACACCGATACCTTGGATAAACTCGAAATCGTACGCAAGGAATCACCTTCGATGTACAATCAGATATTGAGCATCGGTAAGCCAAAGGCTATGTTTGAATCCTATAACACCATCAAAGGCTACCTGAATCATAACTAACAAAAGCCGACTCCATTAGTGTAAAGAATAATTCGGATTAAGGAAGTGATCGCTTTTGTCAGCAACAAAACGTCTATCTCAGGTTCTGGCCGAATCAAAGGTATTAACCATCGATGAAAATTCCCGTATCGTAATCATGAGTGATTGCCATCGTGGGAATAACAGCTGGGGAGATAACTTTTCAGGAAATCAGAACCTCTACTTTGCCGCCCTGTACTATTATTACGAAAACGGATACACATATATTGAATTGGGTGACGGGGATGAATTATGGGAAAACAGATCCATCGAAGATATTATAGAGGCTCACAGTGATGCTTTTTGGCTGATGTCACTCTTCTATCGGGACCAACGGTTTTACATGCTGTACGGCAATCACGATATTGTCAAAAGAGATCCAAGATACACACAGACAAAATGTCATTCCTTCTATTGTGACAGTATGAATTCTGAACTGGCGCTCTTCCCTGGGATTGAAATTACGGAGGGATTAGTTCTTCGATACCGGCATACGGATAACCGGATCTTACTGACTCACGGACATCAGGGTGATTTTCTGAATGATACCTTATGGAAGCTGTCTCGATTTCTTGTAAGGTATCTGTGGCGTCCGCTGGAGCTGGTCGGGATCCGGGATCCTACCAGTACCTCGAAGAATACGAAAAAGAAAAATGCAGTAGAAAAAAATCTTATGGATTTTGCAAAAGAACATAATCAGATGATTATATGCGGTCATACCCACCGTCCGGTCTTTCCCAAGGTGGGTGAGGCCCCTTATTTTAATGACGGCAGCTGTGTACATCCCAGATGCATTACTGCGCTTGAGCTGCGAAACGGAATGATCTCTTTAGTAAAATGGGCAATCATGACCAGACCGGATCGAAGCTTATATGTCGGTCGTGAGGTTCTAGAGGAACCGGTCCGGCTGGGCGATTATTTTCAATCACTGAACTGAGTATATTAAGGGCTGTCGTATTAAACTACGGCACCCTTTTTACATTAGAATGTTTATTTTTTCTTTTTGACCGAATAGCCGAATTTACCAAGTAGTTCACCGAGTGCATAGTATTCACCATGGGAGTATACGACCAGGCCGGTTTGGTTCAGGTGGAAACGTCCTTTTTCATCCATATATCGTTTATCAACGGTTACACCTACTACTTCGGCTAAAAACATATCATGAGAGCCTAAGGGAATGATTTGTTTCACAGCACATTCGATATTTACAGGACTTTCTTCAATTCCGGGAGCAGACACCTTCGTTCCTTGTTGTGGTGTAAGCTTCATTTCTTTGAATTTATCAACCTCCCTACCAGAGCGGACTCCGCAATAATCCGCTTTCTTTGCTAACTCTTTCGTCACCAGATTAATCACAAATTCCTTGCTGTCACGGATGATGTCATAGGAATAACGTTCTTTTCGTATTGATATCGAAACCATGGCTGGGCTTGAGCAGATGGTTCCAGCCCATGCAATCGTTATTATATTTGGCTTATGCTTCTCATCGGCGCAGCTTACCATAACTGCCGGAATTGGGTAAAGCATATTGCCGGGTTTCCACTGTTCCTTTTCTATCATGATAATCATACCTTTCCCATTCGATGCGTATCGTATGTAACATGTGTTCCTTAATAAACGGGTCACTGCAGCACAGTTTCCATCATTGTAACGATTTTCAATCAGACTGTCAATGTCCTCGTGTATGTTCTTTAGGAAGGATTAGATCAATAATGTGATATGAATCAATTTATTATCGAAATCCTCTTGGTATAATTTAGTTGGTTCCATTACATACTATGATTACAGCGTCAAAAGCAACTTCGGTGCTTTCCTAAGTGCAGTACCTTTTGACTCTTAAATCATACTAAAATTAATGTTGGGATTGGAGACAATTCCGATTATTTCTTTTTGAAAGGAGAATTCACATGAAAGCATCTGTTGATCAGGATGGCTGCATCAGCTGTGGTTTATGCATCGATGTATGTCCTGAGGTGTTTAGCTACAACGAAAATGAAGTATCTCAAGCCATCGAAGGAAACATTCCTGAAAACTGCCTTGAGAGAGCAGAAGAAGCTCGTGATGGTTGCCCTGTAAGTGTAATCGATCTGTCTGAATAAGGAACGTGTGCCAGGCAGGCAAGTGTGGTCCAGCTTCGCTGGACACACGACACACCACGTAAAAAAGGGCTTTCGCCATGCGGCAAAAGTCCTTTTTGATAATAAGATAATTTTCAAACTTTCCTTTTTAAGGAATCTCTGCTATGCTTATAGTTACAGAATAACTTTCATTTTTTTTAGAATTTCATAGGAAGGATGATTTTATGGATTTTATAAAAGAAGCAAATAAAATTTACCTGAATGATGCAAATGGTCACATGCTTGCCGTAGTTACATTTCCCAGATTAAAGGATCATATCGTTACAATCGATCATACCTTTGTCGATCCCTCCCTTCGAGGTCAGGGTGTTGCCGGAAAAATGATGGAAGCAGCGGTCGCTTACTTTCGCGCGAACGATCTGAAGGTCAAACCCACCTGCAGCTATGCGGTAAAATGGTTTTCGGAGCATCCGGAATGTGATGATGTATTGGAAAAGTAACACATCAATTATTCGATACTCTTTAAGGATTCTACCATATCTATTTTCTTAAGTTTAAAGTACATGACAAAATTAACGAATGCGGAAAAAAGTATGGTAAGCAGGATACTATACACAAAGCTACTGGGATCGATGTTTCTTCCGAACATCACCAAATCAATCTCGACTGTCGTAATCACATACCGGTGAAGAAAAATCCCAAGAACCACACCAAGGCCTGCACCGATTATGGTAAGGATGATATTCTCCCTGTATACGTAGGCAGCCGTTTCCTGATTATAAAAGCCAAGTACCTTCAGGGTAGCCAGCTCTCTTCTTCGTTCATTAATATTGATATTATTCAGATTATAAAGTACTACGAAAGCCAATGCTCCTGCTGATATGATCAATACCCATACCACGATATTTAAGCTTACCAAAACATTGGATAATAAGTCCCGGTAGTAGCTGGTATAAAATATTCCGGTTGCTGCCGGTTTTTCAAGCAATGCATTACCGACTGTAAGTTCACTCTTCTGGTCTACTCCAGGCATGAGACAAAACAGTTCGTTATAGTCTGCGTTATGGCCGAATAATTTCTGATAAAGCACCGATGACAGGTAGACATAGTGTGTCATATAGTTTTCCGTGATACCTGTCACCTTCACTTGGACCTCCTTCTCGTTCTGTTTCAGACCGATGGTATCTCCTACTTTGATTCCAAGCTTCTTTGCGATCTGCTCTGTCAGAAGAACCCCGTCATCACCAAGTGTCAGCTTCTTATGACCCTCCCGTTCCCGGAAGACAATATAATCTTCAAAAGCATTGACCTCCTCGGGTACGTACATGGACAAGGTCTTGCTCTCACCCTCAAAGCTGATATCGACCGAACCTGTTGCTACTCTGATATAATCGGTAATCGCCTGCTGTTCCTCTATCGTCTTCTCCAGATCCTCAACCTGTTCTTCGCTCGCTTTCTTGTCTACCGAGACAGAGGCATCATAGATCATAATTTCGTCGAACTGTCTGGTATAGATGACAAAGATGGAATCCTTCAATCCAAAGCCAACTAATAAAAGTGCCATACAACCTCCGATACCGAATACCGTCATAAAAAAACGTTTCTTATAACGCATCAGATTTCGAATGGTAGCCTTCCAGGTGAAATTCATCTTCTTCCACAAAAACGGAATACGTTCCAAAAATACGCGTTTTCCGGCCTTAGGAGCCTCCGGTCTCATAAGCTGTGCCGGTTTTGCATGCAGCTCCTTATAGCACGCGAAGAAAGTGGCTATCTCAACACACAATAACGCAAGTATGGTTGCAAGGGCAGCATAATACAGATTAAACGGTGTGATCACCTCCGGAATATTACGATACATAATCTTATAGGCTGTAATAATAACCGTAGGCAACACCTTGAGTCCAACAGCAGCACCGAATAAGCTTCCTCCCAGCGTAGCAAGGAATGCATATAGGATGTATTTTATCGCAATGGAAAGCTTAGAATAGCCTAAAGCCTTCAGTGTTCCGATCTCAATCCGCTCCTCCTCTACCATTCTTGTCATCGTGGTGAGACTGATTAATGCAGCTACCAGGAAAAAGATTGCCGGAAACACTTCACCGATTGCCCCGATTCGGTCTGCATTCTGTTCAAACTCCACATAGGCTTCGATACTGCCGCGGTCTAGCACATACCAGGTCGGAAGTTCTAGTTTTGCAAGCTCCTTTTCTGAATCCGCTATCTTAATTTCTCCTTCGGCAATCTCTTTCTCTCCATTGGTAATCTCATTTTCAGCATCTGCTATTTTCTTTTTCCCTTCCTTTATCTCTTTTTCACCTTCCGCTATCCTTTCTTCACCCTCGGTTATCTTCTTTGTTCCGGCAGTAAGTTCTTTTTTGCCCCTGGCAATCTTCTCCTTTGCAGCCGCAATTTGCTTCTCACCTGCAGTTATCCCGGCATCCGCTTTCGCAAATTCTATTAAGGCTCCCTGGTACCCCTGCTCCAGCTGCTCTCTGGCAGCATTCAGTTGCGGTTCAGGCAGTCCGGATTGCTGCAGCTTGGTGAGATTCGTTTCATATTCCTGCCTCGCTGCAGATTTTGCATTCTCAAGCTGTACTTTTTTTTCATTCAGCTCTGTAACCGAGGTCTTTACCTTTTGCTCTGAATTTTCCAACTCAATTTTTGACGTTCTTATTTTTTCCTTGTAATCCGCAAGATCTCTCTTTGATTCTTCTATCTCGACTTCCGAATCCTTCAGTTTCTTTTTGGAAGAGGCAATCTCTTCCTTCGAATCCTGAAGCTTAATCTTCGAATCCTTCAGCTTCTGCTTAGCTTCAAGTATATCGTTATAGGCAGGATTATAAATCTCATCATATCTTGCCTGACATCTTGTATCTGCGATCCCTTCTAACCGATCTAGCACTTCCTCAACATGCAAATCATATGCATCGGTATAAACGGTCATCTCCTTCGCTCCCTCTACCGATACATAGATGGTAGAGTATGCTTCCTGTTTAAAAACTTCAGGGAGGACAACAACAAAGCTGTTAACATCACCGTTACCGATGCTTGAGCTTCCTCTCTGAAAGGATAGATAGTAAGAGGTTGAACCGACACCAACGATAGTAAATTCATCTTCTGAAAGTAGATCTGAGATCTTCTCCTCTGTCCCGGTATCGACCTTAATCTTATCTCCCAGTTTATATCCGGTGCTTCTCAGAAAGAAATCATCTACCAGGACCTCCGAATTAGTCTGAGGCATTCTGCCCTCTTTCACCATGAATTTATTAATCCTCTTCGTGGCGGACAGAACCTCCAAAACAAGTTCGTTTCCATCGGCATCACACACTACATGAGTAGAATATGCTGGCTCGACCTCTTTCACTCCATCGACAGCGGCAATCGCTTTGACATCATCCTCCGTTAAGCCAAGGGTACTAAGTACACGAATATCCATGAGATTACTTAGATCATAATAATGATCGGCAGTCAGGCGCATATCTGGATCCGTCGCTCTCAGTCCAGCAAAAAAGGCCACTCCCAAAGCAACTATCATAAATATGGAGAGGAATCTGTTCAAACTCGACTTAATCTCCATATAAAAATCCTTGCGTAATGCTCTTCTCTTCATGTCAGCCTACCATTCTATCGTTTCTACCGATACAGGATTCTCATTCAGAGTTACCTGGGTTACTTTACCATTTTTAATCTTAATTACGCGGTCTGCCATCGGTGTCAATGCTGTATTATGAGTAATGACGATTACCGTCATATTGCGTTCCCTGCAAGTATCCTGCAATAACTTCAAAATAGACTTGCCGGTCATATAATCCAGAGCACCGGTCGGTTCATCACATAAAAGGAGCTTTGGATTCTTTGCCAGAGCTCGCGCAATGGCAACACGCTGCTGTTCACCTCCGGACAACTGTGCAGGAAAATTATTAATTCTTTCATTCAGTCCAACTTCACGAAGGACAAGCTCTGCATCCAACGGATCCTTACAGATCTGCGATGCCAGCTCGACGTTTTCCTTTGCGGTTAGGTTCTGGACCAAATTATAGAACTGAAATACAAAGCCGATCTCATCCCTTCGATACTTGGTTAGCTGCTTCTCTTTATAGTCGGCTATGTCCATACCTGCGACAAATACTGAACCTTCTGTAGCAGTATCCATGCCGCCCAGAATGTTGAGCACTGTTGTCTTACCAGCACCGCTTGGTCCCACGATGATAACAAATTCACCTTCACTGATTGTAAAATCAATTCCATCCAATGCATGAATGGAAACTTCGCCCATCTGATATGACTTTCTTACCTGTTCCAGTTTTATAAAATCCGTCATACGATACCTCCGATCTTTCTCTTCACCTGCATCCATTCAACCAACTAAGTACTTCCATTTTGGTTACAAAGGCATTTTTAACCTGAATCAAAGTAGGATTGCTGTTTGTTTCCCTATTTTATCCTTACTTTCCATCGGTTACAAGAATACAATTCTAAATTTATTATTAAATATTTGAAATAACCTAGGAAAGCTGCAGTTGAAAGATGTACAGCATCAATAGAAAAGAAACATAATTTTCTTCATTTCTACCAATCCTATCGTTATGGAAATAAGAATTAGTAATATTATATACATCGGTTGGAGGTTTCATCTATGGACTTAATTAAAATCGCTTGTTCCACTTTGGGAACTATCGTATCGTTATTTTTATTTACAAAGATTATGGGGAATCGTGAGATGTCACAGCTTAGTATGTTCGATTATGTAAGTAGTATCACCATCGGTTCTATTGCTGGGGAAATGGCGGTTATGTCAACCGATAGTTTTTTGGAGCCTCTGGTTGCAATGGCAATCTTTAGCGTTTTTACTATGCTGATCTCTTATATGACCTGTAAATCCATTATGCTTCGCCGATTCTTTGAAGGACATGCTCTTCTGCTTTATCAAAGCGGCCAAATCTATGAGAAAAATCTTCTCAAAGCAAAGCTTGACATTGACGAGCTTCTGACAGCCTGCCGATTAAGCGGCTATTTTGATTTAGAGGAGGTCCAGACGGTATATCTTGAAGCAAACGGTACGGTCAGTATCCTTCCGAAGGCACAGCATCGTCCTGCGACACCTTCGGATCTGAATCTCGCTCCGACCCAGACCATGCCTTTAGCCAATGTGATTATTGACGGCAAAATATTTTATGATAACCTGAAAAGCACCGGCAAGAATGAAGCTTGGCTTCGAAAGCAGCTGCAGCAAAAGGGAATTCCGGATATGAAGGAAGTCATACTAGCCACCTTTGACTATAACAAGGATTCCGTTAATGTATATCTTAAATTCCATCGCAAGATGACAAGGGATATCTTTGAATAGGAATAGATAGCAGACGGACAACATAAAATGTTACAAGTGCGAAATACGAGGAAGTAAACAAAACATGGCCCGTTCTATCAAAACAAAGCATATTATTCTTGCTGAGCTAATCTTATTCTTTGCATTATTTTCATTAAATCTCTATCAGCATTCCGAGCATGAAGAGGCAGTCACCGTTACCTCGGATGCCAACGGAAAAGATTATATAAAGTGGGTGAATTTTGATGTGTCCAGCAAGGCAATGTCAGATGCCTATCAATATGATGTGAAGTCTCAGGAATGGGAAGTTAAGGTGAACTGGATTGAGTTACTGGCAATCCTTGGTCACAAATACGGTGGGGATTTTTCAAGATACAGACAAAAGGATATGGATGCGCTTGTAGATAAGCTGAAGAATAAAGAAGCAACGGTAGCCTCCCTGACCGAAGGCATGAAATATTATAATTATTATTATGAAGCCTACGAGGCGGTACTTGGTGGTATGGTCGGCTCTTATAAGATAGAAGTAGCTGACGATACTGCGCCGGGAGGTAAGGTCTGGGAACAGCGTTATGGTCTCAAGGCCTTTCTGCCTCTTGCCAAATATTATCCCTTCAGCCATTTTGATGATTTTGGCGTATCCCGCAGTTATGGTTTCCGCAGAAAGCATCTGGGACATGATATGATGGGGCAGGTCGGAACACCTGTCATAGCAGTAGAATCCGGATATATAGAAGCCCTTGGTTGGAATCAATACGGTGGATGGCGTATCGGTATTCGAAGCTTCGATAAAAAACGTTATTACTACTATGCACATCTTCGCCAAAACTTTCCCTACAAGAAAGCGCTTGAAATCGGCAGCATCGTACAGGCCGGAGATGTGATCGGATATCTTGGGAGAACCGGATATTCCAGCAATGAGAATGCTAACAATATCCGTACTCCCCATCTACATTTCGGAATGCAGCTGATATTTGATGAATCACAGAAAGAAAGCAACAATGAAATATGGATTGACTGCTATGATATTATTCAATTTTTATACCGCAACCGATGTGAGACCGTTAAAAATCCGGAAACCAAGGAATACAGCCGAGTATACCAGATCATCGATCCCATTGCGCAGCATTATATCAATCACAGTATCTACCGCTATGATGATGATGAATTTAAAATACATATCTATGATTGATCGTAAAAGCTTCAATACTCCATAGATCTTCTAGTATTGCTGTTTCATATTGTTCTTTAGCTTCTTACGCATAAGCAGGCTGAGAAAAGCCAGTAATATCGGAATTGCATACTCAAAGATCAGATTCATATTAATAAGTAGTACTCGGTACAGATAATTGAATTCAAACTGGGTACTGCTTAAATAATAAGTAAGATAAAAGATAATGATTGCAAGAGGAATGCATAAGGTTTCACTGTGCTCCAGCTTAAACAGCCACTCGAAGCATCTTACCAGTAATACAGCAAAAATAGCTATGGCAATATAATCTGACAAAATACAGATCAAAGTGATCAGCACCTCAAAGCGCTCAAAAATATTGAAAAATGAGATGCTTTTTACCGTGATATAAAAAGGAAAAGGTAAATTTGCCGTCAAGCTGGTACCGGAGATACCAAAGGTAAAGAATGTGATGACAAAGGTAAGTACGGTAAAGGCTAAAGTTCCAAACCAAAGCTTATGAAATTGTGATTTCGTTATTGCTATACCAAATTTATCAGCAAAGAATAAGGCGATAATTATGTTACCGCCTACCGCGGCAACATGTTTCGCAGCCATAACCGTCTTTGCAAGATGAACCGTTGATATCGGAAGCAGATAATCGGTTCTGAGCCGGGATATAGCACAGATAAATAAGATTGCAAATAAAATTAATACTGTACCAAGAGTCAGCTCAGAAAAGCGGAAAATCGTCTTTATTCCTCTGAGTAGCGCATAGAATACCAACAGAATCATCACAACCATGAAGAAATCTGATCTAGTCCTCGGCATCAGTGTGAATTCCAGGGTCAGGCTGTAAGCCGTTACCTTAGCAGTCGTTGCAATCAATATCCAGATCAAGTAAAGCAATATAATAATTTTTGATAAAAAGGTACCGATCAGATGTACCATGATCTCATAATAATTAAGTCCCGGAAAGGTCTTCATCAGGAAAATAATAATCGCAGTCAGGGGTACGGTTGCAACAATTGCGATAATCGGACTTAAGTATCCGCTCCTTCCTGCCTCCATTGCCAGCGAACTCGGAACCTGGCGAAGGATGGTTGAAATTGAGATAAACAGATACATGAATGTAATTTGCCGCAGGGATACTTCACGGTTCAATGCTTCTCACCTCATTTCATATATTCTTCCAGCATCTGTGAGATACTCGGCAGATAAGGATTGATAATATAGATAATACCCATAGCCAACCCGATTATGGACAGTAGTAGATAAAGGAACAAATTTTTCTTGGATTTTAAAAGCTTATCTCTCTGACGAATCAATGTATAAATGATAGTACCTCCAAATACATATATCATAATAAGAACCATACCTTTCTGATAACCTTGTTTTCAGGCATATCTGTTATCTGATACGTCTGCACTTCTTACTATTCACTTCCCAGAATGAAGGATTTCGTAATCTGTGATCTCACCTCATATTGATACTCGATACTGGATATCTTATCTTTCCATGACCCCTCAATATTTCCCCAGTCCTTCACATTCTGATTCTCGACAATCCGGGCCAGATTCAAAATATCCTTTCCGTTCTTTTGTGAATACTGCACCGGTTTATTCAGAATATCAAGTATATATTTATTTTGGGCATCCGTCAGCCGTAACAGTTCTTCCTGAGAAAAGACATCCTCCTTGGTCAAGATCTCCTTCAGCATGGTTTCGAAATCAACCTTTATCGTAATCAGTATACCGTCATTTATCATGTCCGCTTTCAACTTTGTATTTGTATAGGATATCGCCAGACTTACCTGATCCTTAAGGTATATCGGATAACTGCGCATGATATTTCGGATAAAGTTCACTCCGTCCGAGGTCTCGCGATCCAGATAATCGGATAGCTTTAAGGGGTCGAACACCGCATAGCCCTCCATCCGATATCCTGATTTTTCAGCCAAAAGATAAGGAATCAAGACACAGGAATAGGTTTGCTCCATATCATTTAGGATATTAACAAAGGTGTTATCATTCCTGGTAAGAAGTTTCAGCTGCTTTTGCTCGATTGCCTGTAAATCTTCATGGATCGTCTGCTTATTCTTGATGCCTTCCTGAATGAAATCTTCTGCCTTCTTTCCTTTGATAATATAGATTAAGGCTTCCATCTTAATAGTTTCATCTCTCTTGAGAAAGTCAAGACATTGATCAATCCCTTGCTTTGCTGCATCTTCTCCAATCAAAAAGGAGCCAGCTTGAGCAAGAGTGATATTTTTTTTATTGTCCAGTTTGAGATTCTCTAATGCTTCATATGCTGTCTTTCCGGATCCCTTGGCAACAGTTTCCTGACCGGAGCCTGCACCGGCTTCTGAATCTGCTCCGCCTCCGGTACTATACAATGCGCATACGCTGTATTCTCCTCCATCATAATCAATTCCAAGAACTAAGACCAAATCAATTTCATCAATTTCTTCCCGATTCATATCATGAGTACAGCCGCACAACAAAATGGGTAGAATTAATAACAATAGCTTTTTCAATCGAATACCTCCTAGTAAAGTGCTTTCCTTCACTCCTTGTCTTCACTGCTCTTCTGTTTGATTCGATTTTCGGGTACAATCTTCTGAGGTCGTTTGGTAAAATATTTGATCGGAAAGCGGAATAACGTATCCTTGTGATTGCTTTCATCCACATCAACAAAGGGTGACAAATAAGCTACACCGTAATTATCCAGACTGCAGAGATGGGTTAATAACAAGATCAGGCCAATAGAAAGTCCAAAAAAGCCTCCGGCAGCTGCAGTCACAGCTAAGATAAATCTAACCACACGGATTCCACTGCTTAGATCCTGATTCGGTACAATAAAGCCGGCGATACCTGCCAAGGAGACAATTACAACGACTAGGGGCGACAGGATATTGGCAGTAACCGCTGCTTGCCCTACTACGACACCACCGAGAATGGACATCGCAGTACCGACTGTCTTTGGCAGGCGAAGTCCTGCCTCAATCAGTATTTCAAAGGATAACAAGAGTCCCAATACCTCGGAGGCAGAAGAAAAGGGTACATTCTGTTTCGCAGCCTGTGTCGATAAAGCAAGTTGTACCGGAAGCATCTGATTCTGATAGGTAGTTGCCGCAATATAGAATGCAGGGAGGAACATCGTGATTATCATAGCAAGATAGCGAAGCATACGAAGTGCGGAACCAATATAGAAATGATTGGCATAATCCTCCGGTGATTGCATCAGCATGGGCAGTTGACAGGGAAGCAGATAAACAAATGGAAACCCATCAACCGCAAGTGCAATCCTGCCATCTGTCAGATTAGCTGCGATACGGTCCGGGCGCTGACTGTACATAATCTGAGGGAATAAGCTTTTTTTATTCTCAATCAAATACTCTTCAATAAATGCAGGCGTAGATAAATTATCCAAATCAATTTCTGTAATCATATCCCTCAGCTTATTGACCGTATCCATATTGACAATATCACTGATATAGATCAGAGACATATCTGTCTTGGAAAGCTTACCCACTGACAGACTTTCGACAACAAGATACTCAGATCTTACTCTTCTCCGGATTAGTGCGGTATTGATTCTCATGACCTCAATAAAGGAATCCTTCGCTCCTTTGATCACGGCTTCTTCTGTCGGTTCAGAGATCGAACGTTTTTCAAACATTCGTATATCATAAACAATAGCCTTTTCTTCTGCATCAAAAAGAAAGGCTACCATACCGCTGAGTACATACTTCATAAGCTTTGAATAGTCTCCCTCTTCCTTGGTGAAGACATGATAGGCACCTGCACCCAGAAGATAATCCATTACCTGCCGTTCGGTCATACACTTCATAATATTTGGGTCGGTATATAAGCCTTGAAGAATTGCCTGATCGACCAGATCCGAGTTTATCAATCCGTCCACGCAAAAGATAGAAAAGGTAATTCCACTTTGATTTATCATAATCGGCCGTACCAGGACATCGCCGCTCTTTGCAAATAACTCCTTAATACTTTTCGAATTAATCTTCTGTTCCATAGTTTACCTCGTTTCATAGTTGCTTTTTTGCGCATTCCTATTCCAAGTTGTTAGCATATCTACAAACTATTTTCTCAAAAAGAGGTAATTTTTATTCACGGATACTAATTTTAGCATCCAATAATTATGCAAGAAAAAAGGCTATCCTCCGTTTATTGAGTTTAGCCTTTTTCATTCTTTTCTATGTAGTTATAATCTTACTTCCATGATATGGAACATGAAGCTGCCATCGGTCTGCGTTCATGTTTTTATCACGTACTCCAAAACCTATTGTAATATACAATAGGTCTCTTTTGTAAACTACAAATTACATTTCACTTTGGCAATATTATGTGTCCGGCTGTATTAATCTCGAAAATAATCGATAGCCATGTCGTTAATATGTACTGGAAATACTTTTCCTCTCGCCATTAATTGAAGAAAGCTTTCTGCTTCTCCTTCATCATCCGTAATATCCTCTACCAAGCAATAATTATTCGGATTCGAAAAATCGGTATCCTCTTTATAACACTCGATGTTGTAGAGGGCATTTTGAAAAATAAGATTATAAACTACTTGAATATCTCCTGCATGAACCGTTTTCGTGTTGGATTTTAACAAATGTTCTACCATGCAACGCCACCCTTCTTCTTAGTATGAATACAACTACATATTTTTCATCGTTCGTGTCTATCATAATTATCCTTTGTATTAGAAGATTAAGCTCCGCTCGTATGAACTCAAGTAAGCTTGCGTCATGCTCGCTACGCTTATATTATATCATAAATTTATCGCATGATAAGTAGTTAATATTGCAAATGACGATGTAAATAATGGAATGGCTGGCTTCTAATTGCATTTTCTCAGGATAAATGCACCAACCCATTCTAAACCTGCCAAATCAGTTAAAAATGAGAAGTGAATCGAACGATAGAAAGCACGCTTCGCGAACTTTCTATTGTCATAAATCAGAAAAATGGAGCTGTCTTGATATGCCCCCTGTCTACTTGACAGTGGGCATATCACAATAGAAAATGCATCGTTAATTGTTATGAAACAGCTCCAAAAGAAAAATTTGTATTAATTGTCACTCAACAGTTGACCAATCCACACTGATGCCGATGGGCTCTGCCTCAGCCATTTGCTTGTAGATTGCATACCGCTCTTTTGATAATAATTCTGCCTGACGGAATAATTCTTCCGCTTTTTCCGGAAATTCCTTCGCTAGGGAGCTGTATCGTACCTGACCCAGGATGAATTCCCGGAAGCTTTCTGTCGGTTCCTTAGAATCTAGAACAAACGGATTCTTTCCTTCCTCCTTCAGCGCCGGGTTGTAACGGTACAGATGCCAGTAACCGCATTGGACTGCTTTCTTGATGGTTGCCATACTTCGACCCATTCCTTCTTTGATACCATGATTGATACAAGGGGAATAAGCGATGATGATTGAAGGTCCATGATGCTCCTCTGCTTCCCTCAGTGCCTTAATCAGCTGGGTATTATCTGCATTGATACCGACCTGAGCTACATAGACATTGCCATAGGAAATCATCATACGGCCTAGATCCTTCTTACCCTGTCGTTTGCCGGATGCAGCAAATTTTGCAATTGCAGCGGTCGGAGTTGATTTGGAAGCCTGCCCGCCGGTATTGGAATATACCTCGGTATCAAACACCAGTACATTTACATCCTCTCCGGAAGCCATCACATGATCCAGTCCTCCATAGCCAATGTCGTAAGCCCAACCGTCACCACCAACCAACCAGACAGATCTCTTAATCAGATAATCTCTGTTTTGCTTTATTTCATTTACCAATTGCATTAGTTCTACATCTGTAGAAGTGAAATTTTCAAGAACATCCAGCACCTTACGGCTAGCTTCCTCCGTAGTTTTACTGTCCTCCTTGTAATGAATCCAGTCATGAAGGGCTTCTTTCACCTTCTCCTCCACGTTCTTATCGATCAACAGTCTCATGTTCTGTTCTAATTTATTGCGCAGCTGTTTGACCGCTAGATACATACCATAGCCAAATTCAGCATTATCCTCAAAAAGTGAATTAGCCCAAGAAGGGCCCTTTCCTTCCCTGTTC
Organism: Bacillota bacterium; assembly: GCA_023415055.1. Lineage (GTDB taxonomy): Bacteria > Bacillota > Clostridia > Lachnospirales > Lachnospiraceae > Mobilitalea. The sequence goes on from JAEZLZ010000113.1 coordinate 25,812, forward strand.
GTTGTATAAGCAGTGCTGGGAGCAGAAGCAGCCCAGATAGAAGAACATCCGGTTGCGTTTGCGATCATCATTCGTTCTCCGAACAACTGGGTAATCAGCTTTATATACGGAGTCTCACCACAGCCTGCACAAGCGCCGGAGAATTCAATGAGCGGAGCTTTAAACTGGCTATCCTTGAAGGCAGGTGTATAAGCGACGTTCTCCTTAAAACCTATATTCTCTACTGCAAACTTCCAATTTGTAAGCTGTTCGGGTAGTTGAGTTTCGATCGGCTGCATAATCAGTGCCTTTCCCTTCGCAGGGCAAACATCGGCACAGTTACCACAACCCGTACAATCCATTGGGCTGATCTGTATCTTATAATGATATCCTTCTAGATTTCTTCCACTTGCTTTCTTTGTTACAAAGGTATCCGGTGCCTTCTTCAGCTCTTCATCATCAAGCAGGAATGGGCGTATAACCGCATGCGGGCAAATATATGCACATTGGTTACACTGAATGCATCGTTCTTCAATCCATTCCGGCACATTGACTGCAATCCCACGCTTTTCATAGGCCGTGGTACCGGAAGGGAAGGTTCCGTCCTCTATTCCTTTGAACGCACTGACCGGAAGCTCTCCTCCCTTCAGCTCAGACATAGGTCGCATGATATTTTTGATAAAATCTGGTTCTTCTACTTTTGTAGAAGAAGCTGGCTTCAGATTCTTCCATTCATTCGGGATCGTAACCTTGTGCACTGACTTTATTCCACGGTCCACTGCATCTTCATTCATCTTGACGATTTTCTCGCCCTTCTTCCCGTACAGCTTATGAATGCCGGATTTCAGCTCCTTGGTATAGACCTCTTCCTCAAGTATTTTAGTAAGCTTAAAGAACGCACCCTGCATGATCATATTAATACGGTTTCCGAGACCAATTTCCTCTGCGATGTTAATCGCATTAATCGTATAGAATTCAACCTCTTTCTCTGCCATCTTTTTCTTTAATGTATCCGGAAGATGTTCCCCCAGTTCCTTCTCATCCCACTGTGTATTCAGGACGAAGATGCCTCCCTGCTTACAGCTTTCTAGCAAGTCATATTTATTAACGTAGGATTGATTATGGCAAGCAACATAATCTGCATGGGACACCAGATAGGTGGATCGGATGGGTTCCTTGCCAAAGCGCAGATGGGATACGGTCAAACCACCCGATTTCTTAGAATCATAATCAAAATAAGCCTGTACATTAAGATCTGAGTTCTCTCCGATGATCTTAATCGCTTGTTTATTGGCACCAACCGTACCATCGGAGCCAAGACCCCAGATCTGGCAGGCAGTGATATTTTGTGACTCCACCTGAAGCTCCTTAACGGTCGGCAGTGAGGTCTTTGTGATATCATCCTCGATACCGATCGTGAAATTATTCTTAGGCATGGAAGCCTTCAGATTATTGAATACTGCGGCGATATGGCCCGGATTGGTGTCTTTGCTGGCCAGACCATAACGTCCGCCGAAAATCACCGGTGCATGCTCCTTCCCAAGATAGCAGCTGCAGACATCCTGATAGAGGGGTTCTCCAATGGCACCCGGTTCCTTGGTACGGTCAAGTACAGCGATTTTCTTTACCGTAGAAGGCATTGCACCAAGAAAATGCTCCATAGAGAAGGGGCGATATAAATGAACCTTAATTAATCCATACTTTTCACCCTGCGCATTATAATAATCAATCGTTTGTTCAATTGTCTGGGTTACGGAACCCATAGCAATGATTACATATTCCGCATCCGGGGCTCCATAATAGTCAAAGAGTCCATATTTTCTTCCTGTAAATTCACTCATTCGTTTCAGGTATTCTTCCACGATCGGAACAATATTCTGATAAAAGGGATTCGAAGCCTCCCTACCCTGGAAATAGATATCAGAGTTCTGAGCCGTACCGCGAATCACCGGATGATTCGGTGATAAAGCTCTCTCCCGAAAGCTTTTTACCGCTTCCATATCTATAAGCTCGGCATAATCACGATATTCCAGAACTTCTATTTTCTGTACCTCATGGGAGGTTCGAAATCCATCAAAAAAATGAACGAAAGGCAATCGTCCCTTAATCGCTGCAAGATGGGCGATCGGAGCCAGATCAGCCACCTCTTGTACTGAACCTGAAGCTAGCAAAGCATATCCTGTCTGTCTGGTTGCCATAACATCCTGGTGGTCTCCGAAGATACTGAGTGCATGGGTTGCTATAGCGCGTGCACTGACATGAATTACTCCGGGTAGTAACTCTCCTGCTGTCTTATACATATTGGGAATCATCAAAAGAAGTCCCTGCGAGGCGGTAAAGGTGGTTGTAAGCGCACCTGCCTGCAATGATCCATGAAAAGCGCCGGATGCACCTGCTTCCGACTGCAATTCCACTACGTTAACCTCTTGTCCAAAGATGTTCTTTCGTCCTTTCGCAGCCCACTCATCGGTAGATTCCGCCATACCGGAGGATGGGGTAATCGGATAAATCGCAGCCACCTCTGTAAATGCATAAGCAGCATATGCGGCTGCCGTATTTCCATCAACTGTCATTTGAATCTTAGCCATTCTTCTCCTCCTATAATTTACTTCCGTTATCTACCCAATCCTTCGCATCAATCACACCTTCGATCGAGGGTTTACTTACCTGATCCAGTTTATCCTTACTTTCAGAGCTCTGCCAGGCAGCAGTTCCTTCCTTGTTGGTCGGAATCACAGTATTGATTCGATTATTATTCTTACCCTGTAATTTATCTTTGTGTTTTATCAGCATAATATGTCCTCCTTTATAAGTTTGATTGATCAGAGTTTCTATTAATACATTGTTTCCGAAATCTCACCGCTCTATTACTTTTTCAAAGGACATTATTTTAATTTTTATTTCATGAATTGAATGAATGGCGTACCTCTTTTACTTACTATTTTATTAGTTATGGTTAGTTTGAATTACTCTTCCGAAACAAGACGCTTCTCACCCTGCAATGCCTGAATCGGTGCAATATCCTGTGTGAATTCAAGCACACCCAGGAATTGTCCCTCTTTATCGCGAACGGCAAAATAACGAATATTAACAAATTTATCCTTCATTCTGATCCAGAAATCCTCATGGTCTTTCTTACCAGATCTTAAATCTGCCACGATCTCTTCCACGATATGGACACTTGCCGGTGGATGACAATTGGATACCTGCCTGCCGATAACGGCCTTTGTTCTTGGGAAGATACGTTCCTTCCCCTGAGTGAAGAATTTTACCGCACCGTCCTTATCAACAAAGGTGATATCCACCGGCAGGGTATTGAAGACCGCTTCTATCTCTGCCTGTGACATCAGACCGGTTTCAAAGTTAAGATAGCCATCTCCTGCCTTCATCTCACCTTGTTGTATTAATTTCTCCTCAACATCTACTCTGATCGGCTTCCATACCTGCCTCGGCTCATATAAGCAATATCCGATCTCATCGCTTTCTTTCGCTATCTTAAGCCACTCATCTTCGGAGAGTGTATCAAGTACCATAGGAAAGAGAATATTCTCTTCTTTAAAGATCATCTCCTCCACTCTGCCAAGTGCAGCCTCCAGCTGCTCACCCAGCATATCCTTATGAATGGAAGAGTCTTTAATACGCACCATTACTTCTTTGAGTTCGGCACGGATCTCATCATCCACTCCCCACATAACCTTAGGCGGAGCAGTGATGCCATACTTCTCCATATAAGGGAATAACAGATTTTCTTTTCTTAGGTAGTGCTTATCAAGCTCCCGGAGCTTCGTCATATGCTCCATAAGCTTCTCTCTGCTTTCTGTGGTGTCCTCCTGAACCAAAAGCTCTATTGTCGGCCGCAGTTGTTTACGAATCAGTCTTTCAATAGCTCTGTTCTCTGCCTTGAAGGTAAATACCGGATGTCCCGGGTTATCCTCTTCCTTCTCCGGCCTGTGAATCTCTTCAATGGAACCCTTGAATACAGCGGCATGTACATCGCAAAGTCTCTGAACTTCACTTACCGGCATTCCCTCTTTGATCAGGGCTGTCTCCATTGCAGATATTTCGGTAGCAGATACTCCTTCAATCATTTGACCAAAGCGTTCCTTGACCTCTTCGACACTTTTTCCGTCATGTAATTCCATAATCAGCTCTTTCAATACCTTTTGACGATATTCACGATTATTGATGTACTCACTCATGGTTAGCTCCTCCTTTATCTTATTTATTATGACCCTCCCTATGTCTTTCTAATTGATATGAAATACTATATCATCTTCTTTATTATGCTTTCTCTTATGGTAGTTTTGCCTGTCTCTGCGTTAATATCCATTCTTTCTGTAAATATAACAGTAGTTACGATGATGCAACCAGAAGATTTATCTATAGAATATAGCGGATTATGGAAAATATCTGTGACAGTGCTCACAATATTTTTATGAGGAACATAACTGCTGATGTGGTCCGCTTCGCTGGACACACGAAAAATAACACGCGTTGCACAGAATAAAAAATGACTATACAATTTGATAATAATCATCAAATTATATAATCATTTTAAATAACATATTATAATTCTTCTATATGACCTTTGATTTATTTATGCGGTAATAGAGATATCCTGCTAAAATAATCATAAAGCATACCAGGAAATAGTATATGAAGAGCGGGTGCGAAACACTTCCGGATATGATGACGAGTGATCCGATCGTCGCAAGGATCGGGATAAGATATCCCTTGATTTTACTGCTGATCTCTCCTTTTTTTGCCAATTTCATAACAGCAAAATACAATACGATATAATTCAGGTAACTTACTCCAATTGCAATCTCCGATACATCTCCGCGCATGCCCATTTTCTGGGTGATATAATGAATTGCCATCCAAATCAATGATAATACATAAGCAAAGATTGCAGAATTAAAAGGCATTCCATTCAAATTCGAATTTTCTTTCTTAAGCCATGCACTTCCCGGAATCATGTTACGAAGAGCTAAGGAGTATGGCATTCGGATAAATCCAAGAGTAAGACCGTTCACCGTGCCGAGTACTGAGATCACTACGAAGATCAATATAATCTTTGCTCCAACATCTCCAAAGAGCTTGGTTGCTGCGGTGAAAGCAGAGGCATCTCCCTGCTCTAATATTGTCTGCGGGCCGATCAGTGCTGTAATCCCGACAAAATATAATACATAGGCCATTAATATTACAAGCGGTGATATTGTTAATGCCAAGGGAAGATTTCTCTTGCTGTTTTTGATTTCTCCGCAGATGGAGGTAGCAACGATCCAGCCGTCAAAGGAAAAAGCAATCGGAGCAAAAGCAGCGATCCAACCAAAACCGCCGGCAACTTTGGCAAAGCCTGCAGTTCCCTCTGTAATCAATTCTCCCGGTTTACCGAGCAGAAGACCTGCAATGGCAATAATCAATAAGGGTATTAGTTTAATCACCATAGACGCATTCTGAAAGTATCCTCCCAGCTTAGCAGACAGTGTATTAATGATAAATAAACCGGTTAAGCTCCCTAGACCGATTAATGTCGTTGTCTCAAGGGTGAATTCTAATCCGAATAACTGACTGATGTAAATACCGGTTACCCAAGCAACAACAGCAGATAATGTGGGAAGATACAGAAAGGTCTGAAACCATCCAAAGGCACAGGAAGGTCCGATTCCCACAAATTCCTCCGTGTATGCGATTACTCCCCCAGGCTTATCCGTTCTTGTGGCAAGCTGGGAGATTGCTAAACATCCGAATACAATTGCTATAGCGGCAATAAAGAAAATAATAATGCCCAGAATCACATTACCATTGGTATATCCTAGTACATTATCCGCCTTAAAAAATATTCCTGACCCGATTACAACCCCTGTAATCATGGTAATTGCAGTAAACAACCCATACCTTCTCTTATCCATTTACGTTAATTCTTCTCCTTTAATTTGTTAAGCAAATTTGGGTAATAATTAGTTGATTTATACATCTCACAACCTTAATAATATATCATTTATAGAACATTTATTCAAGAAATTTTTCTCAGTTCCATCTAGTTTACTTCCTTATCGTTCCTATTAGTTCAGCTTCGATGGACCACACGACATAAAGGAAGCGATATCTGCCGTGGTAACCTTGAACTAGTCAGGGGGGTTCCTGCAGCAGCTATCGCTTAATTTAGCTTATCGGATTAAAATAGCCCTCACCGGTGCGGCTTCTGTTCCCTTAATATTTAGTGGCAGAGCAATGAGTTCATATCTTCCCTCCGTAATATCAGCCAATCGAAGTCCTTCCAGTATATGAGCCCCGATTTCCATCAGCGCCAGATGAGTCTCATGTCCCGGTTGGTCTCGTTCAATCCCCAATGCATCAATACCGACTCCTTTCACCTTCCTCTCAGCCAGATATTTTGCTCCGCTTCGATCAAGATAGATGAACTTTTCCTCGAGTATTGGTTCAAAGGAATTACGTGTCTTAAATAATATGAAATCACCCGGCTCGATATCCTTACTCTCCAGATCCTCTGCTGTAATTTTATCGGTCGCCTGTGTCAGGTTGAGTACCTTACAGTCTGTGATCAATTCCTCAAGCTTTAGAGTATCCATCGTATTTCCTCCGGGGATCATGTGAAGTGTTCGATCCAGATGCGTCCCTGTATGCATATTCATAAGGATACTGCTTTCATAGGCGGTTCCTGTAGTGAAATCACTCTCCACCTTAATCACAGGACGTTTTTCATTCTTCCCTTTGTATACCGGCATATCCATTGTAACCGGCATTGATATGTCATAGACTGTCTTATTCTGTTTCTCCATAATAGCCTCCATTATACATGCCACCATTTTCTACCGTCTCTTGCGAGCAGCTCGAATGCTCTAACTGGTCCCATGGAGCCGGCATCATAATTAGGAAATACATGCTTTTTCTGTTCTCTATATTGAATTAGCTGGTCTGCAATCGTCCAAGCTGCCTCCACCTCATCCCACCTTGAGAATAGGGTTGCATCCCCTCTCAGAATATCATGAATCAACCGCTCATAAGCTTCCGGGGTATTGCCCTGGGTAGGACTGAAGGAACTAGTGTCCATCTGAGTCGGTACAATTCCGTGATGAGAGTTAAAATCCTTTGTATTAAACTGAAAAAATACACCTACATTTGGTTGGATTCGTAGTACCAGAAGATTTGGTTCCTGGATCTCCTGGTCCTTAAAATATAATATATTAGGTAAATCCTTAAATTGAACGACAATCTCCGCAGAGCTTTTACCTAGCCTCTTTCCGGTCCTGATATAAAAGGGAGTCCCTGCCCAGCGAAAATTATTAATATGAAGCTTTAATGCTACAAAGGTCTCTGTGACAGAGCTCTTCGGTACATTTAGTTCCTCCCTGTAGCCGACTACCGGACTACCCTCGATGACTCCGGGTCCATACTGACCAAAAACAACATTATCCCTTAAAAACTCCGGTGTAATATCTTCAATCGCTTCCAATACCTTCTGTTTCTCCGTACGAATTGAGTCAGTCTTTAGATTAATCGGTGGTTCCATTGCTACCATAGAAAGGATCTGAATGATGTGATTTTGGATCATATCCCGCATGGCACCGGAATGCTCATAATACCCTCCTCTGGTGCCGACTCCAAGCTTCTCCGTTAGAGAGATTTGGATATTATCGATGAACTTGTTATTCCATATCGACTCAAAGATTGAATTGCAGAACCGAAGAACCATGATGTTCTGTATCATTTCCTTTCCCAGATAATGATCAATGCGATAGATATCCTTCTCTGGGAATACCTCTAATATCTTGTTATTTAATTTTCTGGCAGTCTTCAGATCTTTACCGAAGGGCTTCTCGATTACTAATCGGCTCCAGGCTTCCGGCCTGGTAGCCATATTACTGTTTTGAAGTCCCTGAACAATGGTCTCAAAATATTCCGGTGCCACTGCCAGATAGAACACCCGGTTTCCACCGGTGGAATACTTATGATCCAGTTTCTCCAGATACTCCTTCAAGCCTGTAAATCCTTCCAAATTCGTGAAGTCAAACTGATAATAATGTATCATTCCATTCAGTTTATTCCAGATCGATTCATCCAGCTTATTTCTGGAATGTTTCTGAATAGATGCATAAATATCCTTTCGGTATTCCTCCTCTGATTTATCTCTTCTTCCGACACTGACAACAGCAAAATGTTCGGGGAGCAGCTGGTCAAGTACCAGATTATATAAAGCAGGCATCAGCTTACGATTCGTCAGATCACCGGTACCGCCGAAAATTACCAGTATAGCCGATAGATTTGAATCTATCATTTTATTATCCATATGTTAAACCTCCCTCTTCTGCTATAATATGGTTCCACTGCTGCATAATTACCACTGTGTATGATACGTTCCCTCACGATCAATCCGCTCATAGGTGTGTGCTCCAAAATAGTCTCTTTGTGCCTGTAGCAGATTTGTAGGAAGTTCCTCGGAACGGTAACTGTCATAATAAGCAAGGCTGCTTGAAAATGCAGGCACACTGATTCCGTTCGAGATTGCCGTCTTGATCACTTCTCTCCAATCCTCTTGATATTCATTGATACTGTTCTTAAAGTAATCCGCCATTAAAAGGTTAATCAAATTAGGATTCTGATCATACGCTTTACTAATCTGGTTTAAAAATTGAGCACGGATGATACAGCCGCCACGGAAGATCTTAGCAATATCACTGTAGCGAAGTTTCCAGTCAAACTGTTCAGATGCAGTTCGCATTAAGCCAAAGCCCTGCGCATAAGCGCATATTTTGCTGGCATAAAGCGCTCTGCGAATAGCCTCAACAAAGTCCTTTGACTTCGTTACGGGAGTCTTCGGTCCCATAAGACTGCGACTGGCATTTACACGTTCCTGCTTCATAGCGGAAAGAGATCTCTCATATACCGCAGTCGTAATTGTTGGTGCCGGTACTCCAAGATCCAGGGAAATCTGTCCGGTCCATTTACCTGTGCCCTTCTGTCCTGCGACATCCAGTATCATATCTACCAGATAATTATCGGTTGCCGTGTCTTTCTTACCGAAGATATCGGCTGTGATTTCGATTAAATAGCTATTCAGCTCACCCTTATTCCACTCTGCGAAAACCTCCTGCAGCTCCTTCGGGGTTAATCCGAGTACCTTTTTCATGATTTGGTAAGCCTCTCCTATGAGTTGCATGTCAGCATATTCTATTCCATTATGGACCATCTTTACAAAATGGCCAGCTCCGTTTTCTCCTATATAAGTGCTGCATGTTTCTCCCTCGACCTTTGCAGAAATAGCGGTCAGAACCGGCTCAATCAAAGCATATGACTCTTGATTGCCTCCCGGCATAATGGCAGGTCCTTTTCTTGCCCCCTCTTCACCACCGGAAATTCCGATTCCAAGATAACGGATGGAAAGCTTCTCCAGCTCCTTGCTTCTGCGAATCGTATCCAGATAATAAGAATTCCCTCCGTCCATCAAAAGATCACCTTTCGATAATAAAGGCAGCAGCTGCCGTATTGTTTCGTCAACCGCATCTCCCGCCTTAACCATCAGTATAATTTTACGTGGTGGTTCTAAAGACTCCACAAATTCCTCTAGTGTATAAAAGCCTTCAACATTACTTCGGAAAGCTTCTTCATTTATTTCATTTAATAATTCACGAGTTTTTAAAGATGATCGATTATAAACCGATACCCGAAAGCCATGTTCTGCAATATTCAGAGCCAAATTCTTACCCATAACTGCCAGACCGATTACTCCAACCTGTTGTCTCATATCTGATACCTCCATTATTTATCCTATTGATAATTGTATATTACTGTAGTTGAATTCTCATTTCATTATTTATTATAATATAAGAAGTTTTATTTTTATGTGAATTAGTTACACATTACGAGTATCCTGGTGCTATTAATAACAGATTTTACAATATTGAATTTTACTGCTTTGATACCTACATGTAACTATGTTAATTCTATAAATGATTGATTATTTCAAAACCATGTTCCTCTAGATAATCGATTATTATTATAAGGTCAATTTTCTTTGCCACAGCACCCTTTGGCAAAGTCATAAAGCGTCCGACACTGGCCAGCATGCCCGGTTTCATGATGTCTTTGAAGCCAAGCTCCGTAAGTATCTGAGGTAATTCCGGGTACTGGATACAAAGCCCATATACTGATTTTGACAGATCGATTTGTTTTTCACTCATAATGAACCTTCCTCTCTTAATTATAATTAAAGTTTATGGTATCTTCAACGCCATTTCTGTGATTTAAATCACACATATTAAATTTAATTGTTTACAATTAACTTATATTTAATTCATAAACATAGATAGTTAAAAAAAACACTTTCTAGGCTTTCAGTGAAGTAACGCTGTTAGAATACATTGAAACGTGCGCCTGCCGGGCGCACTAAAAAAATGGGGCATATCAAGTTTTGATGTTTTGATATGCTCCACTTTTTCTCTTTCATTTATTCTTTTCTTTCCACTAATCGAAATAAATGTTAAAATACGAGTTCTTCAAATACGGCCTTCACTGTCGTCATTTCCTTAAGCCGGTGAACATTCGCACCGCAGAAAATCAGACCATCCTTGATGTTACCCTCCACTGCATTGATTAATGCCTTAGTGATACAATAAGGAGTATCCTTCGGATTACAGTGCTCCAGACAATTAAAGCATTTGGTTACAGCTATCCGTCCTTCTCCTACCGTTTTTAAAAAGGAATTCATTAGTGCACGGCCTGGCATACCCACCGGGCTGATCACTATCTTGACATCCTCCTGCTTCGCATTCAGATATGCTTCCTTATACTCTTTGCTGGCATCACATTCCTCGGTAACGACAAAACGGGTTGCAATCTGTACACCGTCTGCACCTAATTCCAAGGCATGTCTAATATCCTTCTGATCAAAGATACCTCCTGCAATCACTACAGGAATATTTTTCTTATACTTCTCTTCATATTCCTTTTTGCATTCTATGATTCCCTTCATCTCTGCATCATAGTTCAACTCCCCGATATGATCCAGCTGATCCTTGGTAAAGCCCAGATGTCCTCCGGCCAAGGGTCCCTCAATCACAATAAAATCAGCCGTTGTCTGATATTTTCGATCCCACATCTTAAGTATTACGGAAGCCGCCCGGATGCTGGAAACAATCGGTGCGATCTTTGTCTTAAATCCCCTAACCAGCTCAGGTAAGGATACCGGAAGCCCTGCGCCTGAGATAATCACATCCGCACCGCCTTCGCAAGCTGCCTGAACGTATCTCTCATATTGCTTTGTTGCAACCATGATATTTACACCGACAACTCCTCCTTCTGCCCATTCCTTTGCAAGTTTCAGATGTTTTTTTATTGCTGACAGATTACTTTCAATCTGATGCTTATTAAAATCCGGTTCATCATATCCAATCTGTGCAGTAGATAGGATACCGATACCACCTTCCTTTGCTACCGCACCAGCCAATCTGCTGCGACTGACGCCAACCCCCATACCTCCCTGGATTATTGGTATTCTTGCTATCAGGTCTCCGATCACTAATGGTTTCATCTTCATACTCTTTACCTCCAAATTGATTTCTTATCCATTCATCAGCCAAAATGTCTTATTCTTCAGGCTGAGATTATTTTGATAATCAAAGTATTTGTCTTTTAAAAATGTCTGCTTCACAGACATTAATTATACTATTGAACAAAAAGTGTATTCATGATCGTCAGCTACGATCGTATGCTCTTATTATATCGTATACAGAGAGTTCTTGTCAATATATCATAGTATATTTTTCTATTTTATGTAGTTATGATTACTACTTTACCATAAATGTGCAACTCAATAATCATCACATTACTAAAATTAGTTAGAAATAATATTCGGGTGAATAAACAGAGGCCTTTACCTGTAGATAGATAATCAACCCCTATTGCAGGTCGACTAATCAATGCTCTGCTTATTCACCCGATAGAATAGTAATTATTCAGAAAACGGTGCCAGTGAAAGACGGATAAAATATCCCTGGTCATGCTGGCAAACGGGACATTCCTTCGGTGCCTCTTTCCCCCAATGAATATATCCGCAGTTCAGACACATCCACCCTGTTTCAACCTCTGCTACATAGAGTTTTTTCTCCTCCAGCAGTTCTGCAAATTTTGCAAATCGGTCTCCGTGGGTCTTCTCCACTCCTGCAATCATATGAAAAGCAGCAGCAATCTTTGAGAAACCTTCTTCCTTAGCTATTTCGCTAAAGGTTTTATACACCGGATCATATTCCTCATATTCATTATGTTTCGCTGCATGTAAAAGCTTAACCAGATCATCTTCGATATCAACAGGATAGGATGCTTCGATTTTAATGTTCTCACCGGCAAGCTCCTTCAAAAATTTATAGAACACCTCTGCGTGTTCCTTTTCCTGATCTGCCGTAAATCGAAAAATTGCTTCAATCACATGTTGATGCTCCCTCTTTGCCTGTGATGCTGCAAAGGTATAGCGGTTTCTCGCCTGACTTTCTCCGGCAAAGGCACGCATCAGGTTATCCTTCGTTTGACTGTTTTTAAAATCCATAGTTGCTATTACCTCCTATAACTATTTGGTAAAAGTATTTCCATATTTCAATAAACTATCATCATTAATAGAACATTCCTATATTTTTGTAATTACAGAATCTTTCCTTATATAAATAATTGGCAGTATTATACCACCGGCAGCAAATAAAATAAGCTCCAAAGGCAGTGATATCGATGCTTTCCGAGCTTATGACTTCATTCTTTATATATATTAAAATGATCCCGCTAGGGTCCCTAATGCATCCTTATCAAGGATAAGAATGGATTTATTATTCACGGACCGTATGATACCGTCACTTTCTAGCTGACCAAGTTTACGGCTTACGGTTTCTCTTGCAACACCAAGATAATTGGCGATTCCCTCTCGGCTTAACGGAAGCTGGATTAAGGTCCCTTCCTTCTCCTCCACTCCATATTTTGCTGCAAATTCCAGCAAAATTCCTCCAATCCGATTATCTACATTACGAACCCCCATACCCTGCATTGCATTCTCTAACCTTGCCATACGCTCTCCAAGTTCAGCAATGATTTTAACTGCAATATCCGGATATTCATAGAGTAAATTTTGAAATTGACTTTTGGATAGCATACAGGTTTTTACGGTGTGGAGTGCTTCTACGGAGTAGGTGGCAGTTCGATCCGTTAATAAATTCTGCTCTCCAAAAAAATCTCCTTCCGTAAACACATATAGTATCTGCTCTCTACCATCCGTCGTATATTTAAAAGCCTTGGCACTTCCTTCATGGATAATGACGATGTTTTCTGATCTCTCACCATCATGCATCAGAAGCTCACCCTTCCTATATTCTCTATGAGTAATAGAAGCTGAGATTTTACATACCTCTTCATTGCTCAGAGAAGAAAAGATAGGAACCTGTTTTACGCATAAATCATTATGACAATACCCGCAATGGCAGGAAGTATTCATAGTGATGAACCTCCTAATCTTTAATGTAATAGCGACGATTTTCTGTCTTTTATTTTATCGAATGTCAAATCATCCTCATACAGTGTAATATGTACTCGAAATCGTGTCAACCCAAACAGGCTCGATTTCTTAGTCAAAGCTTATATCATTTCTTCCAAACTATCCTGACAGGATTGAAGTAATTGCATTACCCCACTCATATTGTGTACGATATGAAATTTACTGTCTCTCACTCTGCGCCTGCGATCCATTAAAACAGGATAGAAACCGGCACGCTGTGCATTTGCAAGATTTATCTCCGAATCATCTATAAACAAGCTTTCTTCCGGTTCGATCCGAAGCTTTGCAATGGCATGGTAAAATAAATCCATATTATCCTTACAGATACCATAATCACAGGACATGACCAAGCCATCCAGATATGGCATAATTCGATGATGCTTTAATACCCTTGTAAGAGAAGGCCAATTATCTGATAAAATATAGATATGATAATCTGCCTTCATTAATTTCATACTGCTTATGACATCCTCATAGAATAGAATCTTTTGATTATTACAGACAGTATCGACTGCAAGCGACCGCGCTTTTTCCTTTTGTTGCTTCGTAATCCCCATAAAATCTAAGAATTCAGTGTAAAAGTTATAAAACTGTTCTATCTCCTCCTCTTCAGTAAATAACAAATGGTTCTGATCCAGATGTACCCTACTGCGTTGAAACGCTTCCCTTATTTTACGATATTTAACAAATATCTGAAGCATATCTTTTAAGCTAAGAATCTGCTTCGCCTTGGGAGGAATAAACCAGTTCCCTGTCTTGGGATAAGCCAGCACATATCCGTAGTCAAAGACAATATTTTTAATCAACTTTCTCCCCCCAATACCCCTTACTTATTCTTCTATAATGTATTATTGTAACCCTTTCCCTCCGGCTTGTACAGGAAATATAACAAAAAAAATATTTGTTATTGCAGCACCGATCGGTACAATTATTAGGTGCCTTAATCTAGAAATGAAACAGGACCCAGATAACAAAAGTGTTTTTCGTTACCTGTGTCCCGTTTCATTTCTATACAATACTATATTATTTACACTTCAAAATGATTCTGATATCTCTCGCTATAATGGTGTGCCTGTTCAAGCATCATGTCCTTAACCTTCATGAGGCGGACCTGTGTGCTTCGTTCATTTTCATCCAGCTTCATTACTATATATTTGATATTCTCTCGAAGCTCCGGAATCATTACATGCTCCAATGCATTTACGCGACGTCTTGTCTTCTCGATCTCCGCAGCCATGAGCTGACAGGATTTTTCGATTTCTGCGAGCCTTAACATATCCGGTAAGATATCCTGCAAGGACTTTACCGCATCATCAAGATCACTGGAGGTAAATGCAAAACCATAGGGATAGATGTCATTTGTATCTGCTGTTTTGGTCCGATATTCAAACTCCGGTATCTCTACGCTCATTACATTGCGTTTATCAGCCTCTAGATATACCTCTTGCTTCGGTGCCATTAAAGCTACATTCAGAATTTCATCCGACATCGAGGACCGGGCAAGAACAAAATTCTTATTTGCAGCCATGATTCCTTTTTCTACTTTTTCACGAAGTGCTCTATTCTCTCGAACCATATCGAGGAACTGCCTCATCAGCTCATCCCGCTTATCTTTTAACAGCTTGTGTCCGCGGGTTGCTGTTGCCAGCTTTTTCTTCAGCTTCGTTAGCTCCATTCGTGTCGGATTTACACGTGCCTTAGCCAAAGTCAAGCACCCCCTTATTCTTTGCCGTAATACTGATCGAGTAGCTCATCCTTAATTCTCTTAAGCTCGGTTCTCGGTAGAATCGATAACAGCTTCCAACCAAGATTTAAGGTATCTTCAATATCACGATTCGTCTGATAGCCCTGAGATACATATTCTTTCTCAAATGCATCAGAGAACTTCGCATATAGCTTATCAATATCGGTTAATGCTGCCTCACCAAGTACTACCATGAGTTCCTTTGCTTCCTTACCTCTTGCATAAGCAGCAAAGATCTGATTCATAGTATTCGCATGGTCCTTACGGGTTTTGCCTTCACCGATACCTTTATCCTTCAAACGAGACAAGGACGGTAATACGTCGATGGGCGGCTGGATGCTCTGACGATAAAGATCACGGCTCAAGATAATCTGGCCTTCGGTAATGTAACCGGTTAAGTCAGGAATCGGGTGAGTTTTGTCATCCTCAGGCATGGTTAAGATCGGGATCATAGTAATACTGCCGTTCTTACCTTTCTTTCTTCCAGCTCTCTCATAGAGAGAAGCTAAGTCAGTATACATATAGCCGGGATATCCACGTCGTCCCGGAACCTCTTTTCGTGCAGCAGATACTTCACGAAGGGAATCTGCATAGTTCGTAATATCAGTAAGGATAACAAGTACATGCATATCCTTCTCAAAGGCCAGATATTCTGCAGCGGTAAGTGCCATACGAGGAGTAGAGATACGCTCTACTGCAGGATCGTTAGCCAGATTAACAAACATAACGGTACGGTCAATCGCACCGGTCTCACGGAAGCTCTCGGTGAAGAAATTTGCTTCCTCAAAGGTGATGCCCATCGCAGCAAATACTACTGCGAAGGGTTCTGTGGTGCCGCGTACTTTTGCCTGACGAGCGATCTGAGCAGCGAGCTCTGCATGAGGCAGACCGCTCGCTGAGAAAATCGGAAGTTTCTGTCCGCGAACAAGTGTATTCAAACCGTCAATTGCAGATACACCGGTTTGAATGAACTCCTGCGGATAATTTCTTGCAGCGGGATTCATGGGAAGACCATTGATATCCATACGTTTTTCCGGCAAGATCTCTGGACCGTTATCAATCGGACGTCCCAGACCGTCGAATACACGGCTTAACATATCTTCACTTACACCAAGCTCCATGCTTCGTCCTAAAAAACGCACTTTACTGCTTGCAAGGTTAATACCGGCAGAGCTTTCAAATAGCTGTACCAATGCATTGCCGCCATCGATTTCAAGTACACGGCATCTGCGCTTCTCACCGGAAGCAAGCTCAATCTCAGCAAGTTCATCAAAGGCTACATTTTCAACACCTTGTACTAACATAAGAGGACCTGCTACCTCTTGAATGGTTCTATATTCCTTGGGCATTAGGCTTCCTCCCTCTTCTTTAATAATTGATCAATCTCTATCTGCATATTCTGAAGGATATCTTCACATTCCGCATCCAGTCTGTCCTTGGTGACATACTTAAAACGACCGATGCTCTCTCTAACGGCTAACCGAACAAGATCATCAATCGGTACACCCTTACCGAGTGCCTCCAGGGACATATCGTAATAATGCAATACCAATTCCATCATCAGATATTGCTTATGAAGGTCAGTATAGGTATCTACCTCATGGAAAGCATCCTGATGCAGGTAGTCTTCACGTATGGATCTGGCAGCTTCCAGTTTAAGACGGTCAGGCGCGGATAACGCATCCATACCGACGAGCTTAACGATTTCTTCAAGCTCTGCCTCATCATTTAGCATCTTCATAATTCTTGCGCGAAGATCAACCCATTTCTCGTTTACATTGGTATTGAACCATTTACCGAGATTATAAAGGGAATAGCTGGTCAGCCAGTTGATTGCAGGGAAATGTCTACGGTAAGCGAGGTTCGCATCCAGTCCCCAGAACACCTTAACGATACGAAGGGTTGCCTGAGAGACCGGTTCCGAGATATCACCGCCGGGAGGGGAAACAGCACCGATTGCAGATAATGCACCTTCTCTGCCTTCCTTACCAAGTGCAATAACACGTCCTGCTCTCTCATAAAATTGTGCAAGGCGGCTGGCGAGATAAGCCGGATAACCTTCCTCACCGGGCATTTCCTCAAGACGTCCACTCATCTCACGAAGAGCCTCTGCCCAACGTGAAGTGGAATCAGCCATGAGTGCTACGGAATAACCCATATCACGGAAATATTCCGCTATGGTAATACCAACATAGATACTTGCCTCACGTGCTGCAACGGGCATGTCGGAGGTATTGGCGATCAGAACGGTACGTTCCATTAAGGACTTACCAGTTTTAGGATCCTTTAATTCCGGGAACTCATTGAGTACGTCCGTCATTTCGTTACCACGCTCACCACAGCCGATATATACAACGATATCAGCCTCTGCCCACTTAGCAAGCTGATGCTGAACTACGGTTTTGCCGCTTCCGAAAGGACCGGGAACTGCTGCTACACCGCCCTTTGCAATGGGAAACAGAGTGTCAATAACACGTTGACCGGTTACCAGAGGCATCTCCGGAGACAGCTTCTGCTTGTAAGGTCTTCCGATACGAACGGGCCATTTCTGCATCAACGTAATATTAACAAGCTCGCCGTCCTCCTTACGTAATACCGCAACTGTATCGGTTACGGTAAAATCTCCTTCCTGAATGGATTGAAGCGTTCCTTTCAAGCCATTCGGAAGCATTATCTTCTGGGTTACGATATCAGTCTCAGCTACAGAACCGATTACATCCCCGGCTTCTACTTCATCTCCTGCCGATACGGTAGGAACAAAATGCCATTTGGTTGTTCTGTTCAGAGACGGTATCTCAACACCTCTCTTTAAATTTGTACCGATAGACTCCATAATGTCCACCAGTGGACGCTGGATACCATCGAAGATACTGCCGATAAGGCCAGGACCCAGTTCAACACTTAAGGGAGCTCCGGTTGATTCTACTGGTTCCCCCGGTCCAAGACCGGAAGTCTCTTCATATACCTGTATGGATGCCTGGTCGCCATGGATTTCAATGATTTCACCGATCAGACGCTGTTCACTTACACGAACCACGTCGAACATATTGGCATCACGCATACCCTCTGCAACTACCAACGGACCGGCAACCTTTTTAATTGTGCCTTTACTCATAAAAAACCTCCATGCTGCTAAGCAGCTCATGATCTAAGCCACCGTATAATTTATTCTTGGGTAGCTGTGCTTCTCAAATCTATTAATTATTGAATATGATATCTGAGCCTACTGCGCGCTCTACCGATTTCTTCACATTACGCATACCCATTCCGGTATTCCCTGATACACCGGGTATCGGGATAATCGCCGGTAAATATTGGCCAATATATCGATCGATCTCAGACTCAAGCTCCGCCTGCATGCTTTCTGTGATATAGATCACTGCATACTCTCCGTCCGCTAGTGTTTTTAATATCTTAGCAGCTTCCTCCCTATTCTGGGCAGGATAAGTATCCAGTCCGAGAGCCGCAAAGCCATAAATACTGTCACGATCTCCTAGTACCGCTACTTTATACATACATTTCCCTCAATCTTTCCCGAATAGAATGGTCTGAGATATCATTTCTCTTACCCGAAAGTATGATCCGAACCGTTTTGATCTCATTTTCTCTTGCCAGAATATACGCAGCAAGAGGAGAAATGGTAAATGGATTGGAAAGCTGCGGTCTTATATGTCTAATAATCAGATTATCACTCCACCGTTCAAAGGCAGAAGAGGATTCCTTGATAGCCGCAACCGCTTCCGCATAGGTCGTGGTTGACAGATATTCATAGATTGCCTCGACACCATTTTGTGCTGCCTCGATCAATTCGCTCTTGTTCAGGCCATCGCAGCTTGCTATCGCCCGTTCCATAAATTCTCTGCTTTTTCGAGTCTTGCAGCTTCGAATCGCAATATTGATATCAGCTACCACTACCTTGAGCTGTGCATATATTTCAAATAGGTCATTCTTTGTTTCCTTACCCTTACGAAGTATCGTTTCAAGGGCTGCTTTATCAATTATAACATCACATAGACCGCTATCGCCCGTATGCATCATAACCTGATATGCTTCTTCCGCACAGGTGCTCATATTTTCAGGTAAAACACTGAAATTATGCTCCTTCACAGCCTGAATTATCAGCTCCGGATTCACTGTCCCGTGGTGAATATAGATATCATCACGATCCTCATTCATATACACCTGCTTTATCGCTGCTTTCAGATTATGGAAGTCATTGCCGTATAATAACGTATTGAAAACTGACATATCCTCGACCAGTTCTGCGATCAGACTCCAGGTTTTCTCTCGTTCCTCATTTAATATCTGATCCGCATTTTCCTCGCCGGACTTACCCCAGCCTTTATCCGTAAGCAACCGGAGACACGCCGTTTCATTCTTACAGTTCATCAGCTGCTCCAGATCGGACTTATCCAGTAGAGAATTCTCCTTGGTACGGATTCGTGCGACCGCATATAAGTATTGATTATCAGCCATGTCATCACCTCTCTCCGGTTATTTATTCAAACAGCAATGAATTTACTTTGTCCTGCAGGTTATCTCTTTCTTCGGCAAACAATGCATCAAAGGAGCAATTCTCTTCAATATCACCATAAACCAGAAGAAAACCTCCTTCAAACGGAGGCTCTTCGGAAGCAATCGTTAAGGCTGCACCGACCTTTGCTTCAAGACACTGCTTAAGTGAATTTTCAAAATCCTTCGTTAAGCGTGCTTTATCCGCTGCAGAAAATAGTATTTTGCCCGATTTATTATGAGCATATTTCTTTACCATCGATAAGATAATATTGGAATATTCGGAGTTATCAAGCTCTGCCAGCTTTTTTCTGGCACTGGCAATGATATTGCTGATAATTTGCTGCTTTGCATCCAGAAGTATCTTTTTCTCCTGAAGGGAAGCTGCAGACTCGGCTCTTTTTAAGGCAGCTTTTGTTTCAGAGTCAGATTTCTCGATAATGACTTTACACTTTGCTTATGCTTCGCTGTTTGCCTTGGCCAATATCTCCTCAGCATCCCGCTTTGCTTGAGCAATGACTGCATCTGCTCCTGCCTGGGCTTCTGTTTCTATCGCCTTCAATATCTTTTCTAATCCAGTCATAGCTATTTCTCCCAACTATTAAATATTTAAACCGGAAACTCCATTCACAGCTAACATCGAAATAAGAAGTGCTAAAATCGCATAGGTCTCAACCATTGCAGGGAAGATAATAGACTTACCGAAGGCTTCCGGCTTCTTAGCCAAGATACCCATACTGGCAACGGATGCTCTTGCCTGACGAACTGCGGAAACATAGCCGACAATTGCCATCGGCATACATGCTGCTAAATATAAGAAGCCTTTTGCTAAACTGATGTTGCTGTCTCCGCCTAAAATACCGATCTGTGATAAGGTAATAAAGGCAATCAGTAATCCGTAGATACCCTGAGTACCGGGTAACAGCTGAAGAATTAATACTTTACCAAACTTTGCAGGATCTTCTGTTACAATTCCTGCTCCGGCTTCACCTGCCATACCTACTCCTTTTGCAGAACCGATACCTGCAAATAATGCAGCGGATGCTGCTCCAACTAATGCAAAAACAATGCCAAACTGATTAATATCCATCTTTCACGTTCTCCTTAACTTTATAATATTTTGTTTTCATATCAAAGGGATTGAAGGAACGTCCTCCGCCCCCATAAAACTTTCCAAAGAACTCAACATATTCCAATCGGTTTGTATGAACATATGCACCCAAGATATTGATTGCAAAGTTGATTGCATGACCAAATAGTAATATGATGATAAATATTAGCGGACCAACGATCCCTTTCCCGGCCATAGCTGCCATCTTATTGATAACGGATGAGATTACACCAGAAGCTAAGCCCAGAGCCAAAAGTCGAGAATAAGACAATACATCGCTAAGATAACCCGTAATTCCGTACAATGCATAAACACCCTTTAAAAAGCGTTTAAAAGGATTTCTGGATTCACGACCGTTTGTCAATACGATCACAACGGAGGATAAAACCGCGAGCACGGCACTTACGGTTACAACCATAGAGGATATCGCAATATCTACTCCTAGGATATTTTTAATCATATCCATAGATAACAGTAAAATCGTACTGGTTACAATTAGAGTAAACCAGGATACTGCATCATACAGGATGCCAAGATAGTCCTTCAGTCTTGCTAATTGATAAATCTTCATACATAGACCGAATAAAAGATGGACGATACCGAGTGCCATAGAGAAAGTAAGCATTCGAATCGGTTCATTTACCGGGAAGAACCATAACGGCGGGATCACCGGGACCTTACTTGCCCCAAAATATGTCGTTGCTATAACATCAAACACATCGCCGAAATAACTCCCGAACATGACACCCCAGAAAATAGTTGATATACCGCAGTACAAAAACATCTCGAGGAAACTCTTGCCAAACATCTCGATCTTACCTCTTCCTTTTATTAAAAGGAAGCCGCAGGCAGCCACCATAATTATTCCGTAACCGGCATCCGCAAACATAATACCGAATAACATGTAATAAAATAATGCCATGGAAAAGGTCGGGTCCACTTCTCCCTTACCGGGTAGGCTGAAACCGTCCACTACCCACTCAAGCGGTCTTGCAAACGCATTGTTTTTTAGTTTGACAGGAACATCCTCTTCTTCTCCCGGCTCTTCAAATTCAACAGCCGCTTCAAACTGAGCGGTCAAATCAGCTTCAATCGCTTTACAATCCTGCTCTGCAATATATCCGGATAAGACAAACATATTCTTTGTCTGCAGAAGCTTGCCGATCACCTCGTATTTGTCATAGCGCATTTTATCATAGTCCTGGAGAAATAAAATATCATCCCGCATTGCTGCAAGATCAATAATCTCCTGCTCAGATTTGTCAATGGCAGCCTTCGCCCCGGCAATCTGCTGATGAATTAGTTCCAGCTGTTCCGATGGAGCATGCTCTGAAACTAACCCCGGATAGGCAAATTCCATATTTCTTAACGCTTCATACACGTTATCCGCATTGTTTTTGCCGCAAATAACAAAGATGCAGGTCTGCTCTTTCGAAGCGCTGATGACATCAACATTAACCGGCATATACTCTGCCAGCTTTTCATAGATTTCTTCCAAAGTGAATAGCTTTGGCAGGGTTCCGATAAAGCTTCTGGTACTTTTTGTACCGGTGAAATTCATGGGTACATCAAACGAAATCCAAGGTGTTAATATCTCCGCCTGAACTTCAAGTCTCAGTATCTCAGCTTTATTCTCTGCAATTACCTTATTGCAGGCAAGAATATGATTCGTGGACTTAATCACCATCTCATACTTATCTTTAAAAGAAGCATAATCCTCGACAGATACACTCTTACGCCCTTCCAGCATTGATAACATGGATTTGTTCACCGGTGCATATTTGTCAAGTATCTCTATTGCTTCACGGCTTATATTGATATTTTTCTCAAAGCTTGTTTTCGCATAAGACATATCCGTCTTATGAAATACATTATCCTCCGGTAATTCATCACTGATTTCCACCACACCACGGCGTTGAAGCAACTCCAGTAATGGTTTACGATCTTTTTTCAATGCATAAATAAATATACGCTGCATTTGCAGCATAGCCATAACCAATACACCTCCTTCTTAATTTTTGTAGTAATAATGGGTATACATTGTTATTAGCTATTCTACTACACAAGTTTACCTTCAGATAAATTTAGATAACTATAGAGAGAACGAGATTAATAGCAGCTTCTTCTTTGTTCTTTGCCATCTCTCTCATGAGAGAAACTTCACGTTCCGCTCGTTTCGTAGCCTCCTCAAGTAACTTATCACCCTGCTGCTTGATCAAAACCAGGCTGTGCTCCGCCTCTGATTGAGCTTGCTTTGTCTTAGTAGCTATAATTGTATCAGCCTCCCGCATTGCTTCCGACAAGATTGCTTCCTTCTGCAAAAGTGCTCCCTTTTCCATATCAGCAGCATTTATCTCCGCTTGGCGAACCGCTTGTACAATTTCCTTTGCCATTGACTCACCTCCAACATACATAATGGTTAACAAGGTAATTATACCCTATAAAAAATTATTGTTCAACATTTTTCGAGACAATTTGTTCGTTATTTTGTGCATATTGACTATTTTTTCACAATAATTAACACGATAACCAAAATTCCATGATAATTTTATAAGGTTCAAAAAAGAAAGCATTTCATATCCTGTAATTTAATGCAGGATATGAAATGCTTTCTTAAGTATCTCACAAATATACTCCCTCAAATCATGAAATATTATGTTACTTTTCTCCGGCTATAAAAAAGTTTTTGATGACTTAGCTTTTTTGTTTCCATGTATAATAACTCCCCATCATCATAGCATGTATTGATTAGCCTGCCATCTACAACCTTCTCTATTTTCGAAGATCATGCTTCGGACTTCCTACCGATTTACCCGGTAATACTTTTCCTTCCACAACCACTCTCTCAATAATTGTTGCCTTCGGATTCTCAATCAGGGCAATCAATTTCTGCGCGGCATTTCTCCCCAATGCCTTTGTATTCTGCTGTAAAGTGGTTAATTTCGGGTCAAGTACCTGGGATAATACAATTCCGTCATATCCGGCGATAGAGATATCCTCTGGAATTTTCAACCCATGTTCTTTAATTGCATTAATTCCGCCGATACACGAAAAATCATCCGGAAAAATAATACAGGTGGGCCTATCTTTCATCTCCAACAGTTCCTTTGTCAATCTTGCAGTGGTATTCGGATCATGATAAATACCGTTCTTAACATATTCATCAGGAACTTCAATTCCCAATTCACCCAGCGTCTTATAATAGCTCCCCACACGATTTTGGGTAACCGAGGAATCGGCTCCATGAATAAATGCTATTTTGCGATGCCCTTTCTCATAAATATAGGTAATCAGGTCTCTCATACCCTTTGCATTATCCGAAATAATGGCAGTTCGATTATTAAATACATGATCGATCGTTACCACCGGCAGTTCGCCGTTAATCAACTCCTGTACATCCGGATCTGTAAAATCGATACAGGCAATTACTACTCCGTCAACTCCGCGGTATTTACTGTGTTCATAGTAGGTCATATTCTTTCGACCCGTATGTTTGTTAATAAATGTAATATCATAACCGCTTCGCTCTGCTTCTACCTTAAAGCTGTCTAGAACATTGGCAAAATATTCATGGGTTAAACCACTTTGTGCTTCGTCCACAAATAGCACACCAATATTATAGGTACGATTCGTCTTTAAGGCTCTGGCTGAGGAATTCGGGAAGTAGCCCATCTCCTTTGCGATTTTTCTGACATGCTCCTTGGTAGCAGCAGAAATATCACTGTGATCATTTAAAGATTTACTAACGGTTGCCACGGAAACACCGCATCTGGCTGATACATCTTTGATTGAAACCACAATTTGTTCTCCTGTTCCTAAAAATTTCCCGGAAATGCTTAATCGTTTTCTTCCTTTTTAGATATCAATATATACAATATTTCTAACAGAAAACATCATTTTCATAAAGAATTTGACCGATATTTTTCATAAGCCCCCACTATATTAAGCATTTATGCAGAGATACTTCGAATATTTGAATTCAACTATTAATTCTTTCACTAAAATCATGTTAAACCTTTTCGAAAGAATTTGCAAGTATTTTTTATATTTTTTACCTTAATCGTTTTCTATTTCGTACATCCTATAAAAAATACACAACAACTGTTATAAATATTCATGAAATTGTACATATTCACTATTGCATTTAAAAAAAAACGAGTTATGATTATGATGTATTATTGTCGATTGATAGGAGGTAGAGTATGGAAAAGGTCATTAGTCTCTTATTTGATATAGAACGAAAAGCTAATCAAATCATAGAACGCGCAAACCTTGAAAAGAATGAGCTTTATGAAGAAAATGAAAAGCTGATTGCACAAATGGAATCAAGTATTGCTGATGACAACAACACGAAAATCAACGAGTTGATGTCACAGGCCGAAAAGGAAATCGAACTTGAAAAGCAGCAGTTAATTGAGAGCAGTGAGAAGCAATTAAAAGATCTGGAACAAAACTATAAGAATAATCATGACGTTCTTGTTGATAAAGTATTCCAAGGAATTGTTCATACTTGAGACCAAACAAGTAGGACAGTATAATATGAAATCAAACCGGTACTTATCTGCTTTTGATCCTTAAATTCATGGAGGCTAATATGGATTCTATGCTATCTTACAGCGGTATCAATACAAAGGTAAAGGCGATGCATCCAAAGCTGATTTCTGATGAGGATTATCAGAAAATCGCAAACCTTGATACTGTTGCCGATTTTGTTGCTTATTTAAAAAAGCACCCCGGTTATAACGAATTTTTTCAAAAATATGATGAGCGAGAAATTCACCGTGGTGAAGCCGAGCGTATCTTAATCAATGGTCTGTATATGGATTATACGAAGATCTACCGCTTTGCTAACGATTCTCAACGGCAGGATCTTGAATTGGTCTTCTTCCGCTATGAAATCAATGTTCTTAAAGCATGTATTCGATTAATACACAGCAGTGAGAATAACACTTATGATTTATCAGTATTCCACCCGTTCTTCAGTAAGCATTCGCAGATCAATGTGGCTGCTTTATCCTCTTCCCGGTCAATGGATGAGTATATTCAGAATCTCAAAGGTACAGAATACTACAATATGTTATCGAAGCTTCATGCAAAGCCTAGTCTTACCTCCTTTGATTATGAGATGTCACTGGACGTTTATTATTTTACGAAATCCTGGAGGCTGAAGGATACCATCTTAAAAGGAGCTAACAGAACAGCCTTCACCCAGCGAATGGGTACTGAAATTGATCTGCAGAATATCATGTGGATATATCGATCTAAAAAAATGTATGATATGAGCTCTGCCCAGATCTTTACCTATTTAATTCCGGTCAATTATAAGCTTGGCGTGTCGCAGCTATCCCGTCTGGTACAGGCCGTTACACTCGATGAATTCTTCAATATCTTAAGCTCAACCCGTTATCGTTTCTTCTTAAATTACTTAAAGGATGGAACCATGGAGCAGGAATATGTGCGAATCATAAACAAGATTTATCTAACCAATATGACCCGGTATCCCGCATCCATGACTGCAGTAAACTACTACCTTTTCCGTAAGGATATGGAGGTTGGACAGTTAACTTCGGCCCTGGAGTGTATCAGATACAAGCTTGACGTAAAGAAAAAGCTAGATTACATTCTACAATTATAGAACTGGAGGTGTGAAATATGATTGAAAAGATGAGATTTTTAAGCATTACCGGACCCAAAGATGATTTTGACCGTGTAGTGAACAAATATCTGACAAAATATGATATCCATTTGGAGAACGCTCTCACCGAGCTTAGTACCTCCTATAATCTAAAGCCTTTTGTAGAAAATAATCCATATAAGGAATTATTAGCGAAATCAGATGATCTGGTTAAGAAGCTTGAACACAAGGACGTGTCTGCAGATGAGTTAATGTCTCCGGAACAGGCTACCGAAGTAATCAATGCAGCCTACAATACTTTGTCAGATCTTAACATTAAGAAGCGCGACCTTAAGGCTCAGAGACATGAATGCAACGAATTGCTGTTACAAATTGAACATTTCCGTCATCTGGATTATGACATTCATAAGATTATGGATCTCAAATTCATTAAATTCCGTTTTGGTAAGGTACCGCATGAATTTTATACCCGCTTTTCAAAGTATGTGTATGACAATTTGACAACGGTATTCTACGAATGTGAACGTGATCGTGATTATGTATGGGGTATCTATTTTGTTCCGGCGAATGATGCAGTCAAAATTGATGCCATCTACGCTTCTCTCCACTTTGAACGAGTGAAGTTACCGGATGCTTATGAAGGAACTCCGGAGGAATCCTTTAATTCCATTATTGCGAAAATTAATGAAATTAATAATGAGCTCAATACAATTTACACAGAGATTAAGGAACGACTTAGCTCTGTAGAGGATGATCTAAGCTTAGCACATTATACTGTTTCTGTTTTGAGCAAGAATTTTGATGTTCGCAAGCTTGCCGCCTGCACCAGAGACAAGGGTAAAAATGATGTCTTTTACATCATCTGTGGCTGGATTACAGAAAAGGACTCCGTTGCCCTTTTAAAGGAAGCGGAAAAGGATAATCTGGTTTATTGTGTCTGTGATGACGGACCGATAGATAAAGACAAAAAACCCCCGACGAAGTTGAAAAACTTTAAGCTTTTTAAACCCTTTGAGATGTTTATCAAGATGTATGGATTACCGGCTTATAACGAGATTGATCCTACTTCCTTCGTAGCCATTACCTATTCTATCATCTTTGGAATCATGTTCGGTGACGTCGGGCAGGGTGTCTGTCTGATCATCGGCGGTCTGCTGATCTACAAGCTGCTGAAGATGAACCTCGCCGCGATTATATCGCTTGCCGGTGTTTTCTCCACTATCTTTGGTTTCGTCTACGGCAGCGTGTTCGGATTTGAGGATATTATCAAACCTCTCTGGCTTTCACCAAGGGAGAATGTCATGACCGTCCTGATTACAGCGGTTGGTTTCGGAGTATTTTTGATTATTTTGGCAATGCTGATTAATATCATCAACGGTATTAAAGCAAGAGATTGGGGCCGTGTATTATTTGATACCAACGGAATAGCCGGCTTAGTATTTTACGGAATGTTGATTGCCTGCGTGGTTTTAGTTTTCACCGGCCACGCTCTCCCGGCAATTATATTCTTTGTGATCTTCTTTATTATACCTTTACTGCTCATTTTCTTCCGGGAGCCGCTGACTCACATACTGGAAAAGAAGTCACATATTTTTCCCGAGCATAAGGTTATGTTTTTCGTAGAATCAACCTTTGAACTTTTTGAAGTATTACTTAGTTACTTAACAAATACGATTTCTTTCTTACGTATCGGAGCATTTGCACTCTCCCATGCGGCAATGATGGGCGTAGTAATGTTACTTTCCGGTGCAGAAACCTCCAACCCACATATCATCACTTTAATTCTTGGTAATGTTATTGTAGCTGGTATGGAAGGCTTAGTGGTCGGAATTCAAGTTCTTCGTCTCGAATATTATGAGATGTTCAGCCGTTTTTACAAGGGTACCGGCAAAGAATTTAAGCCTTATAAAGGTAAAAAGTAAAAACACATATAAAGAAAACTTTTTTTGAAAATTAAGGAGGAATTTTATCATGGCATTAAAAATTACAATTGTTATCGCATTAATCTTAAGTATTATTGTTCCGTTTGGATCTTTTTTAGCAAGCAAAAGAAGCAAGGGCGGATTAAAAGCTACTCTTGCATTTAACGTATTTATGTTTTTTGGTATCCTGGTTATCGCAAATGTAATGATGTTCTCAGGACATGTATCTGCTGCTGAAACTGCTGCAGCTGCTGTTTCTACTGACGGTTGGAAGTATATCGCTGCTGCTCTTTCTACCGGTTTATCCTGTATCGGTGGTGGTATCGCTGTAGCAAGCGCTGCATCCGCAGCCTTAGGTGCTATCAGCGAAGACTCTTCTATCATGGGTAAATCCTTAATCTTCGTAGCTCTTGCAGAAGGTATTGCTCTCTATGGTTTGATTGTTTCCTTCACGATTCTTGGCTAGTCCTAAGAAAAAGTACGAATCATTATTCGAGGAACGATAGAAAGCACGCTTCGCGAACTTTCTATTGTCATGAATTAGAGTGAATTATGAAACAATTCACGTTCCAAATATTGTGCCTGCAGAATGAGAAGATCAGAAATTTTCTCGCCAAAAGTTACAGGCTATGAAGAAAGGCATGGTAGTTATTATGCGTATGTATCTTATCAGCGATAATATTGATACTTATACCGGCATGAAGCTTGCCGGTGTAAGCGGAGTTGTGGTTCATACAAAGCCGGAGTTAAAGGATGAATTGGACAAAGTGCTTGCAGATAAGACAATAGGCATTATTCTGATTACAGAAAAACTCAGCAACGAATTTCCTGAAATAATAAATGACGTAAAGCTGAACAGACGAATTCCATTAATCGTAGAAATCCCGGACAGACATGGGACCGGTCGAAAACCTGACTTTATTACCGCCTATGTTAATGAAGCCATCGGATTGAAGCTATAGTCCCATAGAAAGGTAGATATTTATGACTCTTGATGAAAAATTAGACCATTTTTATTCTTCGGTAATTGATAGCGCCACAAAGCAGAATATAGAAATTGTGGACGAATATAAGAGAACTCTGCAAAAGAACTTTGATGAACGCAAAGAAATCGCGCTTCGTAAAGCAGAAGCAAATTACCGTATGGCATCCGATAATATCATTCGGGAACGAAACCGTAAACTGTCTGCGGAAGCAATGGATATCAGACGAAAGGTACTCGACAAGACAGCTGAGATTTCAGATCGTGTGTTTAAAGATGTCAGGAGTAAGCTTGAGGAATATATGAAAACCTCCGCTTATGAAGAATTATTAGTATTACAAATCAAAAATGCAAGCGAATTCGCCGGTGGTGATGCCATTACAGTATATATCAATCCTACCGATGCGAATAAAGTGTCCACACTAGAAGAAAAAACAGGAGTATCCCTTACGGTGAGTGACCGGGATTTTATCGGCGGTACCCGTGCTGTAATTCCTTCCCGCAGTATTCTGATTGATAATTCATTTTTTACTAGATTGGAAGAAGCAAAGAGTTCCTTTACTCTTTAAGACGATAGATAATTGCAAAAAATATCTTGATATAAATGTGCATACAACAGATACAAATTCCTTTGCATAAGCGTTCCTTCCGCTCCGGAACTGTATCTGTTGTGAACACATTAGCTAAGGTTTTTAGGTTTCGTAATTATCTATATATGACTATGAAAGGGAGAGTTCATCCTTATGAGTTTAACAGGTAAAATATTTGGTATTAACGGCCCTATCGTATATGTGGGTGAAAATAAGGCCTTTAAAATGGGTGAAATGGTACTTGTCGGTAAAGACAAATTGGTAGGTGAAGTCATTGGCTTAAATACCGGTAAGACCGTAATCCAGGTATATGAGGAAACCACGGGCCTTCGTCCGGGCGATGAGGTAACATCCACAGGTGCTGCTATTTCCGTAACACTGGCTCCCGGTATCATCAGCAATATTTTTGATGGTATTGAGCGTCCGTTGCAAGAGATTGCCGCAAAATCAGGTACCTTTATTTCCAGAGGTGTCAGTGTCGAATCACTTGATACGACGAAACTGTGGGATGTTCATGTCACAGTGAAACCCGGAGATAGAGTTTATGGAGGAACAATCATCGCTGAGGTTCCCGAAACCAGGGCTATTGTTCACAAATCAATGATACCGCCTGACGTACAAGGGACTGTTACAAAAGTAGTTCCTGACGGTAAATATAATATAAACGATACCATCGTTACAATAGTTGATAACAAGGGTCAGGAAAAGGAAATCACCTTGACGCAAAAATGGCCGATCCGTGTTCCCCGCCCTACAGCAAAACGTTATCCCTCGGATCGTCCTTTGGTTACCGGACAAAGAATTCTGGATACTCTATTCCCGATCTCCAAGGGTGGTACTGCTGCTATCCCCGGTGGTTTTGGTACCGGTAAAACCATGACACAGCATCAGCTTGCAAAATGGTGCGATGCAGATATTATCGTTTACATCGGGTGTGGAGAACGTGGAAACGAGATGACGGAGGTTCTCGAGGACTTCACTAAGCTGGTGGATCCAAAGAGCGGCAATCCTTTGCTGGACCGTACAACTCTGATTGCAAATACCTCCAATATGCCGGTAGCTGCCCGTGAAGCAAGTATTTATACCGGTATTACTCTTGCTGAATATTATAGAGATATGGGATATCATGTAGCAATTATGGCCGATTCAACTTCTCGTTGGGCTGAGGCTTTGCGTGAATTATCCGGTCGTTTGGAGGAGATGCCTGCCGAAGAAGGTTTCCCGGCTTATCTTGCCTCCCGCTTATCTGCATTCTATGAGCGTGCCGGCTTTATGCAGAATTTAAACTGGACAGAAGGCAGTGTATCCATCATTGGTGCAGTTTCCCCTCAGGGCGGTGACTTTTCCGAACCGGTTACTCAGAACACCAAGCGTTTTGTACGCTGCTTCTGGGCACTGGACAAATCCCTTGCCTATGCGAGACATTTTCCTGCGATTCAGTGGCTGACCAGCTATAGTGAATATGTAAACGATCTTGCTCCCTGGTACACGAAGAATGTCGGAGAAGATTTTGTGGAATGCCGTAATCAGATCTTAAGTATCCTAACTCAGGAAAGTCAGTTAAATGAAATTGTTAAGCTCATCGGAAGCGATGTACTTCCGGATGATCAGAAGCTGGTCCTTGAGATCGCTAAGGTAATTCGTCTCGGCTTCGTTCAACAGAATGCTTACCATCCCTCCGATACTTATGTACCGATGGCAAAACAGCTCAAAATGATGGAAATCATACTCTATCTTTATCAGAAAGCAAGATTACTGATTGATCGTAACATGCCGATGTCCTTACTGAAGGAGAGCCCTGTATTTGATAAGGTTATTTCAATCAAATATGATGTTGCAAATGATCAGTTGGAAAAATTCGAAGATTATAAAGCAATGATTGATCAATTTTACGATCAGATTATGGCTAAGAATGCTTAACAAAATAAAATGAAAGTAATCTTTCACTTTATTTCATTCATGACAATAGAAAGTCGCGAAGCGAACTTTCTATCGTTTAGGAGGTAACTATGTCAATAGAATATTTAGGACTAAGTCAGATTAATGGCCCTCTCATCGTTCTGGAAGGTATTCGTGGAGCTTCATTCGATGAAATTGTAGAACTGACCGTGGAAGGCAACAAGAAAAAAATCGGGCGTATCGTAGAATTATATGAAGATAAAGCAGTAATTCAGGTTTTTCAGGGCACGGAGGATATGTCCCTCTTCAATACACATACCAAATTAACCGGACATCCGATGGAGGTATCATTATCTCCCGACATTCTGGGTCGCGTATTCAACGGAGTTGGTCAGCCTATCGACGGACTCGGTAATATCGTTGCCGAGACAAAGCGTGATGTGAACGGACAGCCGTTGAATCCATGTTCCAGAGAATATCCCAGAAACTATATTAAAACCGGTATATCTGCAATCGATTGTCTGACCACTCTGATTCGTGGTCAGAAGCTTCCTATCTTCTCTGGAAACGGTCTTCCCCATGACCAGCTTGCAGCTCAAATCGTAAAGCAGGCTTCCCTTGGTGAGGATTCCGAAGGTGATTTCGCTATTGTTTTTGCAGCCATGGGTGTAAAGCATGATGTAGCCGACTTTTTCCGCAGAACCTTTGAAGAAAGCGGAGCGAGCTCCCATGTAGTAATGTATCTTAACCTTGCCAATGATCCTGTAGTAGAACGACTGATTACACCGAAGGTTGCTCTTACTGCTGCTGAATATTTGGCCTTTGAGAAGGGTATGCACATACTAGTTATATTAACCGATATGACCTCCTTTGCGGAGGCGATGCGTGAGGTTTCCTCCTCGAAAGGTGAGATTCCAAGCAGAAAAGGTTATCCCGGTTACTTATACAGCGAATTGGCAACTTTATATGAAAGAGCCGGGATTGTTCACGGCTGTTCCGGATCGGTAACTCAGATTCCGATCCTGACCATGCCAAACGATGATATTACTCATCCCATCCCGGACTTGACTGGATATATTACGGAAGGGCAGATCGTTCTGGATCGTTCCCTTCATCAAAAAGCTGTTTACCCTCCGATCAGTATCCTTCCTTCCCTTTCTCGTCTGATGAAGGATGGTATCGGTAAAGGTTATACCAGAGAAGATCACCAGGATCTCGCGAACCAACTCTTCTCTTCTTATGCAAGAGTTGGTGATGCAAGAGCTCTGGCTAGCGTTATCGGTGAAGACGAGTTGTCTGCAATTGATAAACTGTATCTTAAGTTCGGTGCTGCTATGGAACAGGAATTCATCGCTCAGGGCCGTATTGAAGATCGTTCCATGATTCAGACTCTGGATAAGGGTTGGCAGTTGTTAACCATCCTGCCCAGAGAAGAACTCGACCGTATTGATACAAAGATTTTGGATAAATACTTCCAACCCAAAACTGCTGTAAGCGAATAGAGGTGATTTCATGAATCCGAATACCTTCCCTACGAAGGGCAACTTAATATTAGCCAAAAATTCATTAAGACTTGCAAAGCAAGGTTATGAGCTAATGGATAAAAAGCGTAACATTCTGATGCACGAATTGATGGAATTGATTGATCAAGCGAAGGATATTCAGAGAGAAATCGACTCAACCTTTACCTCCGCATATCTCTCTCTTCAGCAGGCTAATATTGAGATGGGCATTGTTAATGTTCAGGAGTTAAGTAACACCATTCCTGAGGAAGATTCCATTGAAATCAAGCAAAGAAGTATCATGGGTACCGAGATACCTCTGGTTGAGTATGATAATACCGTGAGTAAACCTACCTACGCTTTCTTTCAGACAAAGCTTTCATTGGATGAGGCGACAAAACGATTTATTAAAGTGAAGGATCTTACCATTCGTCTTTCTATGATCGAAAATTCGGCCTATCGCTTAGCAACGAATATTAATAAGACTCAAAAACGCGCCAATGCATTAAAGAATATTACAATCCCCTACTACACTTCTCTAGCGACTGAGATACAAAATGCGTTGGAGGAAAAGGAACGTGAGGAATTTACACGTCTTAAGGTAATCAAGAGACGTCAGACTGCCGAATAGCATTCAAGAATCGCGCAGAAATAGATAAAGTAGTAGTTTTTCCATATTTTACATTAAAAAATATTTTATTCTGTGTATATAATTTTGTCTTCGGCACATAATAAATATCAGATACGACGTACGAACTTAACTTACTAGATTGTAAAAACCTAATTTGAATAAAGTTAACTGTCGTGTCTAAAAAAAAGAATATAGAAGCTTGTAATTTAGTCTCAGAATTACAGTCAGCAAGTTGTTCTTGTAGAGTTGGGAGATGATAGCTTTTGGACAGTAAAATGTTATTAGTAAGATCTCACTATCGAATTGAATATTTGCATTAAAATCGAATGAGACAATGATAGTAAGGGCAGGAATATTTATATTCCTGCTCTTGCTATATGTACATAGGCATGCGCGAATAAGCAGATTAGCAGTTCTCGCGTTGCACTCATCCAAGTATAGAAAAAGGAAGTCCCTCATGCGAGCATGGGAACTACCTTTTTCTATACTTGGACTAATCTGCTTATTCGCGCATGTCGTAGCCGGTGGGACTCTGGAAGATTCGTAGTTCGAACTCACCAGCTATCGCGAAAATGTGATCAAAGATATCTGATTGAATACGTTCAAAATTCTCGAATTTGGTATCATCGGTGAAAGCCATAATCTCCAATGGAAGTCCGTTTTCACCCTGTGGCAGTTGACGCACTACCATTGTCAACCCCTTTTGTATCTGCGGATTATCTCGAAGATAATTCTCGATATAGACTCGGAAGGTTCCGATATTCGTCAGCCTCTTTTTATTGATATCCAACTCCTGCTCCGCACTGTATTTTTTATTATAGTTCTTTAATTCATTTTCCTTCTCATTAATATAGCTTTTAAGATAATTAATCTTCTTGAATTTTTCGATCATTTCTGCTGAACAAAATCGAATACTAGTAACATCAATAATTACAGATCTCTTGATTCTACGTCCCCCGAACTCCGTCATACCGAGCCAGTTTTTAAAGGAATCTGATACCAGTGAATATGCCGGTAAGGTAACAATTGTTTTATCAAAATTTTGCACCTTAACCGTATTCAAGGTGATATCGATGACATCTCCATCTGCACCATACTTGGGCATCTCAATCCAGTCTCCGATGCGAAGCATGTCGTTACTGGTTAGCTGTATGCCGGCGATAAAGCCAAGTATAGAATCCTTGAATACAAAGGAAAAAACTGCTGCTAAGGCACCGATACCTCCTAACATAAGTAGCGGGTTCTGATCCATCAAGACACCGATGACAACGATTCCTACCACGATATAGAACACGATCTTTACAACCTGTAACAGACCCTTGATTGGCCTTACCTTAGATATCGGGTATTGCCGATAGATGTCATCGATCGCATTCAATAATGCACTTACCACAAAAAGAATCACAATCGAAATATAAATCGCACAACCTCGCTGTATATAGGTGGTGAAGCCTTCAAACGCCGGAGAAAACAAAAATATGATAATACCGGGTAATACATTGGCCAGTCTTGAGAATACCTTACGCTCCAGAAGGATATTATCCCATTGGTATTTGTTGCTATATATTAATTTTGCCAGCAATTTCAAAACAATTTTTTTTGTAATGATATTAACCAAGACACATGATAAAATTATAATAAGTATGAGGATCGTGAAAGAAAAATACTCCAACAACCCATCCTTCATACCATAGCTTTTTAATACATTACCAATTTGCTTCGTCAATATTTTTATCCATCCTCTCTTCCAATCTATGCTATATATTTTACTATTGAATAACATCACTGTCAAACCTTAGGTAATGATGAATTCATATCGAACACATCAATACTCTCCCCACATTTGCTCATTTTAATATATTTTTAATGCCAATATTTTCAAAATATGCTATACTATTTCTACTATTCTGGTATTCTTTTCAAAGGCAGGCATAAAGAACATATTATTAGGAACCATAATGAAAGCAAGATGAATGAAAGAGGTGTTAATATGTGGTTTTCAAAATCACAGAATGATGTGCTGAAGGAATTCGGAGTGAATCCATCCATCGGGCTCACACAAGCGGAAGCAAAGACCCGACTTGAAAAGTATGGGCTGAACAAGCTGAAGGGAAAGCCAAAGAAAAGTATTCTCACCCTATTCCTGTCACAATTAAAGGACATGTTGATTTATGTCCTGCTGGCAGCCGCAATAATCACTATGATTATTGGTGAAATCGCCGATTCCGTAATTATCTTACTGGTTATTATCCTCAACGCTGTTATTGGTGTGATTCAAGAGTATAAGGCAGAAAAGGCAGTGGAAGCTCTTCAAAAAATGACAACTCCGAAATCAGTCGTAAGACGTGACGGTGTGATTAAAGAAATCAATTCGGAAGAGGTAGTTCCTGGTGATATCGTAATCCTGGATGCGGGAAGATTCGTATCTGCGGATCTTCGTTTAATCGAGAGTGCTAACCTGCAGATTGAAGAATCCGCATTAACCGGTGAATCTGTTCCAACCTCTAAGAATGCAGATGCTGTATTTAATGATCCAAAGACACCGGTAGGTGATAAAGCGAATATGGCGTTCTTATCTACGCTTGTTACCTATGGCCGGGGTGAAGGTGTTGTCGTTGCTACCGCGATGGAAACGGAGATCGGTAAGATCGCTCAGATTCTTGAAGATGATAATGAAGAGATGACTCCTCTTCAAAAACGATTGGATGAGCTGGGAAGAATTCTTGGCTTCCTAGCAATCGGTATTTGTGCGTTAATATTTATCATAGCTTTAATACAAAAACGTGATTTATTTGAAATGTTTCTAACCGCAATCAGCTTAGCTGTTGCAGCCATTCCGGAAGGCTTAGCAGCCATCGTGGCTATCGTATTGGCATTAGGTGTAACAAGGATGTCAAAGATTAATGCTATCGTGAAAAAGCTTCCTGCTGTAGAGACTTTAGGCTCTGTCAATATCATCTGCTCCGATAAAACGGGAACCTTAACACAGAATAAGATGACAGTTGTAAAGCAATACACCTCAGGTCATCTGACTGATGTTCCTCAGACAGGAGCAAATCTCACCGCAACCTTAGATGAGCAAGAATTAATTCGTTCCTTTGTATTATGCTCTGATGCGACCTATGAAAACGGTCAGGGTACCGGTGATCCAACAGAAGTTGCTT
This sequence comes from Bacillota bacterium, assembly GCA_023415055.1. Classification (GTDB taxonomy): domain Bacteria; phylum Bacillota; class Clostridia; order Lachnospirales; family Lachnospiraceae; genus Mobilitalea. The sequence continues at coordinate 63,038 of JAEZLZ010000113.1, forward strand.
TGATCATTTTAGGGGATAAATACAATCTTCGACGAGCTGACCTAAATAATAAGCACAAACGTGTATCAGAGAATCCTTTTGATTCGGATCGAAAGCTGATGTCTACCTTGAATGTGGAGAATAACAACTATCGAGTTCATACCAAGGGAGCAATAGATAATATCCTTAAGATATCCTCTTTTGCTCTTGTAAATGGGCAGGTGGTGCCTCTGACCAAGGAGCTGAAGGCAGATTTTCTACGAATAACAGAGGAAATGTCAGACAATGCGTTACGTGTACTTGGAGTAGCATATAAGGATACAAAGGAGGTAATCGCTCCTGAGGAGATGGAAAAGGATTTGACCATTCTGGGCCTGGTGGGCATGATTGATCCTCCCAGACTGGAAGTGAAGGATTCCATCAATGAAGCGAAACTTGCCGGAATACGACCGATTATGATTACCGGTGACCACAAGAATACTGCGGTTGCCATTGCAAAGGAACTTGGTATTGCTGAATCGATAGAACAAAGCCTAACCGGTGCCGAGATTGATGAACTATCCGAAGAAGAGTTTACAACAAACATTAATAAATATCGAGTATTTGCAAGAGTATCACCGGAGCATAAAGTAAAAATCGTGAGGGCCTTTAAAGCACAGGGTAATATCGTATCCATGACCGGTGACGGAGTAAACGATGCTCCTTCTCTTAAGTTTGCTGACATCGGAGTTGCTATGGGAATTACAGGAACAGATGTGGCAAAGGGCGCCAGTGATATGATCCTGACCGACGATAATTTTACAACCATAGTTCATGCGATAGAAGAAGGACGTAATATATACAACAATATAAAGAAATCGGTAATCTTCCTTTTATCCTGTAATCTGGGCGAGGTCATTACCATCTTCCTCTCCATTTTATTTAATTGGCCCGTCCCCTTGATTGCTACTCAGATTCTCTGGGTTAATCTGATCACGGACTCATTACCTGCCATAGCTCTTGGTATTGATCCTGGTGATAAAGACGTAATGAAGCAGTCCCCCCGTAACCCAAAGGAAAGCTTCTTTGCAAGAGGCGCTGGTGTTCGTGCCGTCATCGGCGGAGTTTTAATCGGTGTCTTTACATTGACCGCCTTCTATTATGGTTTATGGGAGCATGGATATACTCTGGGGAAAGGCTCTGTGCCGGAGGAGGCACTCCCCTATGCCAGAACTATGGCTTTTGTAGTACTTGCTGCTTCCCAGTTGTTTTATTCCTTGTCCATGAGAAATTCCGAGAAATCTATCTTTAAGGTAGGGCTATTTTCAAATAAGATTTTAATTATGGCAATTATCATCGGAATTTTACTTCAGTTAGTGGTGATTTCCGTTCCCTTCCTTGCAAATGCATTTGGGGTTCATAATCTTACACTTCAGGACTGGGCAATCGTTATTAGCTTTTCTTTGATCCCGTTGATTGTAAATGAGTGTATTAAGCTCTTTAAAAGAATATCAGGTAAGTAACTAGTTACTATTAGAAAGGAGTTCTACCAACCGATGAATACAAGACATAAAGAAATCTACCTCGCAGGTGGATGTTTCTGGGGTACTGAAAAATATTTATCAAATATTAATGGCATCGTTGCAACAGATGTCGGCTATGCCAACGGTAATACAGAGAATCCAACTTATCAGGAGGTATGTCATAATAATACCGGACATGCGGAAACAGTCCGTGTATTCTATGATCCTACCATAGTACGTCTGGAATTTATTTTAAAACTGTATTATGATGTGATTGATCCAACCAGTGTAAATCGACAGGGAGAGGATTCCGGTACCCAATACCGTACCGGTATCTACTATGTGGATGAGTCCGATCTTCCGATTATTCAAGCCTCCCTTGAGGAGCTTGGAACTCATTATGATATGCCGATTGCAATTGAAGTGTTACCACTGCGTAATTATTATCTCGCGGAGGAATATCATCAGAAATACCTAGATAAGAATCCGACCGGTTACTGTCATATCCGCCGGGAGAAATTTGATCAGGCGAAAGCAGCTAAGGATTCTATTCCAGACTAAAAAATATATCATAATAAGAGTACAATTTAAAGAAATTAAAACAGGATGATAATTATGTACCTCCCCTGCATCGAGGTGGATGGATTATCATCCTGTTTTGATATATGCTATTCTACTCCTTTCAGAGAGTTCACCATATCGATATTCTTCACTCTTTTTAGGAAATGCCGGTTTACTGCAGCTGATAGTATCAGGGTTCCAAGAATAGTATAAACATAAGTATCACCAAGCCCTTCATAAAAACTCCGCTCCATTGTCATCCAATAGTTGACGAAATCGATTTTCATTATTATAATCGAATTAGTCAGTAAGGAGGCTAAATCATGGGAAGTCAACAGATAAGAACACCGCAGCAGCAGCGTTCTATAGAAAAAAGGAACAGAATCATTGATGCTGGGTATCAATTATTCTGTGAGAAGGGTTATCACAATACAAATACCGCGGAGATTGCTAAACTCGCCGGAGTATCCACCGGAATAGTATATAATTATTTTAAGGATAAAAAAGATATCTTCATGGATGTAATTGAGTTATATGAAAGCAGTATCACTTACCCCATCTACGAGACGATCCGTCAGCTTGATAAGCCGATTGATCTAAGGAAAGCCTTGAAAGATATAATTATAGATTTAACCAAAGCACACACAATGAATAAGACAGTTCATGAGGAGATGCAGGCACTCTCCCACACCGATAAAGAGATCAGTGAGCTCTTCTGCAGATTCCAGTCGAATATCGCTACCTATCTGGTGGATCTTATGACGGATAATGATATTCAACCAACGAATGCTTATGAGAAAGCACACCTGATCATCGATATCATTGAGAATCTCAGTCATGAAATTGTTTATCATCAGCATGAATATCTGAACTATGATATTATGACGGATGTTGCGGTAAATGCAATCGTAGATATGCTTACAACATAAGCATATCTACGATTTTTTATGAATAAATGGGATTGAACATCTCTTACACTGATTTTTACGGCAGGTATAGATTATGCTTTAATATGGTTTTACTCCACTTAACCAGCCTTTCTCTTCCCAATGCTTTCGGTCTGTCGGATTCCAGTCATTACCCTTTTGCATTGATGCCATGATTTTGAAGAGAAACCCTCTCGTAAAGGGATAAGTAAGCCGCTCGATGTTATGTACCGTATGATATATTTTCTTTGCCTGTTTTGCTACTGTCTTCTCAATCCTTGCTTTTTTCTTCGGCTTAACCTCTTCCCATCGCATCGCAGCTACTGAACTGCGAAACGAGAATATTCTCTTCACACCCCAGAAGGACAAGCTGTCTTTCATTGTTTTGGTTGTGTGCTTTTTTCCAGCTCATGCTGTGGTTACAATTGTTAATGCCGTCTTCTGAAACATCTTGGGATTAGGTCGGTGGGACATCCACATATAGCATAGATGATCTAATAAGACCTTTAAACCGCCGCTGACATCACAGGCATAGACCGGAGAGGTCATGATGATCAGATCTGCCTCTTCTAAGGCTGCAACAATCGGCTTAATTTGTTCGCAATGAGGGCATTTGTGTTCCCCGTGAAAGAAACAATTGAAGCAGCCGACACAAAGGCTCGGTGAATCCTTCGGCATATAGAATTCCGTTTGACAAACCTCCTCATACTTTGCCAGCTCTTTGCAGAAAAGTTCCTTACAATTCCATGTACTTCCATGCCTCGCATTACCGTTTATGACAGTAATTTTCATACAGGCTCCTCCTTATTGATAAATTTAGGATTAGATAGTTGTGAAAAGCAATATCTTTCGTTTGTGTATGCACAACAGCAATTACCTTTATTATAACAGTATTTACCTTTCGTTAAAAGTAAAACAATAAAAAACACAGATGCGAAAGTGTGAAATCGGTTCCAAAATCAGGACTACCCGGATTCACCAAAACGCATCTGTGTTGATAATATAATTTATGGAATTATTCAGCTTTTATGCTATCTCTAGCCAGCTAAGTAAGCGAACATGTGCTGAGCGTGAACCTATTCTTTCGTATATTCCAGAATCGCATCTCTTAAGAATACTGCCATACCGGGTTGCTTCTTATCATAAAAAGCGGTAAAACGTTCGTCGTCCACATACATCTGGGCAAGTCCGGCATGCGCTTTCTTATCATAGCTGCCCCAGGTATAACATAACCACTGGCGATGAAGATCCGCTGTCTTTTGTCCCAGCTCTCCCGCCGGATCTCCGGTGACAAAGGCTGCTTCCAATGTGTCAAGTACCTCCTGGCCAAGCTTCTCAAAGGCTTCATATTGCTCCTGAGTCATATTCATCATCTTTGCATTAGAAGCATCCACTGTTTCATCGCCGTATTTTTCTCTTATCTCTTTTCCATATTGCTTCTCGTTATCTTCCACTAATTTTTTCTTAAAACCCATAAATTTCTCATTATCTTTCATATCACATTTTCCTTCCCGATTTTTTATCGTCTTCTCAACATTGGTGATTAACAAATCGATTTGTTGTCGTTGTGCAAGGAGCTGTATAAGATGCTCTTTCAGTGCCGACATCTCATCAAAGGCTTCCGAGCCGAGTATTTCCTGAATGGTCTCCAGATTGACTCCCATCTCGCGATACAGCATGATCTGCTGAAGACGATTTACCTCTGCCTGCCCATAGATTCGATACCGGGATGAATTGATTCTTGCCGGCTTTAAGATACCAATTTCATCATAATAGCGGAGTGTTCTGGTACTGACCCCCGCAAGCTTACTTAATTTTTGCACTGTATATTCCATGCATCCACCTCCTTACAAATCGAGTCTACACCTTGACGTAACGGCAAAGTCAATAGGTTTTCAAGATTTTTTTCTAAATTTATTTTTACATATTTTTTTATATATATTTTTTCTTTTTCTATATTTTTTCAGGAAAGAGTTCTATTAGTTATTTCACTTAATACAAGCCTGTTTCATTGCTTGCACATACTCCTCGACATAGGGAACACAATGCTCTCCATACTCCGCTATGATATTCACGATCGCAATGCCAACGATGACACCGTCGAATATGGAGGCTATAGCTCCGGCTTGTTCCGGTCTTCCTGGCAGAAGTACGATCTCATTCTATGAAAAATTTTCTCCGATGTAGGTATTGCTTATGATTGGTATAAGTAGCTATTTATATATTTTTTATTATACTATTTTCGACATTTTTTCAATTATAATTTCATATATAGTAAAAATTATTGAGGAAACTGCAGCGGTGTTATTATACACAATTATGTATATATTTACATTTCAATAAATTATACGGGATTTATTATTGACATCAACTACTAAATACGGTATATTTAATTCACTTAGAGGTGATATCTATGACCAAGGGTCAATTAGAGGCAAAGATTTCGGAAGCGGTCAGCAAGTTCGAGCTTGAATATATGGGAAGAGGACCGAAGTTAATCAGATCCTACATAATCAATGATATGATTATCATTCGTTTGTCCGGCATTTTAAGCCCTTCCGAGCAGAAGCTAACCGACAATCCGCAGGGAGTAGAGTTATTCAAGAAAGTTCGTTCCACCCTATTTGAAGGAGGGCGAGGATATCTGGAAACACTGATTACTGATATAATCAATGTAGCCATCGTCAGCACCCATTCCGACATCAGTACAAAGACCGGTGAGAAGATTATTGTGATAACTACTGATCAAAATATAGAGGATATAATAACAAAATAAAATCCGGAAGACGACACAAATTAACGGTTATAAAGTGTTATGCCAAGTAGCGTAGCTTTCTTTGTTGTTAAGTTGTAAGTAAGCCGATATCTTGGGTAGATTCTAAGATATCGGTTTTTTTATATTATAAAAAGGAGAATAGAATATGAATAAAAAAGTAGCAATTCTAATGGGTAGCGACAGTGATTTACCTGTAGTAAAAGGCGCCATAAATACTTTAAGAGGTTTCGGCATTGAAGTTGCCGTTCATGTAATGAGTGCACACCGCACTCCGGGAATCGCTTGTGATTTTGCAAGTGCTGCAAAAAGAAACGGTTTTGGTGTAATCATCTGTGCTGCAGGCAAAGCAGCTCATCTTGCCGGTATTATAGCAGCCCACACTACTCTTCCCGTCATCGGTATCCCGATTAAATCCTCCACCATGGACGGACTTGATTCCTTGCTTTCTACCGTTCAGATGCCAAAAGGTATTCCGGTTGCCACAGTGGCGATCGATGGTGCAGATAATGCCGGAATTCTTGCAGCTCAGATGTTAGCAGTCGGTGACGAAGAATTAGGTGCTAAGCTAGAAAAAATGAAGCTTGATATGGTGAATGAGGTTGTTGCTAAGGATGAAAAGCTTCAGACTGAAATGTGGTGGAAAATGTAATGCATCTTCATGAGCTGCGTATCCTATAAAACATTCCGGTTAAGCAAATGCTATTTTTCGGCTGGAAATCGATAGAATGAAATACGGCGGATGTATCTTCTATCTGCCTATTGCAATAAAAAATGAATAGAGTAAATATAGAAATGGAGTAATGTATGAAGGACTACTTGCAGAGATTAAGTTTGACGGAAGAAGTAAGAGACATCTTGAATGGAAGCAGTAAAGTAATATTTCCCGGATCCAGAGCCGAGCTGATCGAACTCTCCTTTGGCAATGAAGCTGTCGACAGCTTTGAGGTTGTATATGATGTTCCGGGGAAAGGTAAGGTAGTGGAAGCCAATGTAATCCGCTGTAAAAATGGTGTGGCTGTAAATTATGTGGAGGATTATATGCGACGCCGCGATCCTGACAGTCTAATCATCGGCGATAAACTAGATACCGATAAGCCCAGGTATCATGACGAGTACCACAAAGATTTTGAGCCTCTCCGTACACAAACTTTACAATGGCTTAAACATCAGGAGCTCATCGTACTTCCCTTCAAAGCCGGTGGTTATGAATACGGTTATGATGCTATTCTGATTGCTCCTGCCAATGCTGCCTTCTTTGCTTGCGCACTTGCAGATTTACAGGGTTTCTTAAGCATCGATGAGGTTGGAGAAGGTTTTTGTCCGAAGGCTATCGTTTATCTTGCACCGCCATTTCGCCATACTGATTTTGATGGTAAACAGATTGTAGTCCACAATCGATTAGAGGAGGTTCACGAAGTGTTCTCCTACAATCTGTATCCTGGCCCCAGCGCGAAAAAAGGTATCTATGGAGTGCTACTAAATATCGGAGAACAGGAAGGCTGGTTAACTGCTCATGCCTCCACAGTTAAAGTGATTACCCCTTACGATAATGAGATCGTTATTATGCATGAGGGTGCTTCCGGCGGCGGTAAATCAGAAATGATCGAGCCTCCCCACCGAGCAGCGGACGGTAGGTTGGTATTGGGAGAAAATATTGTTACTGGTGAAATGTTTTATCTGGAGTTAAGCGAATCCTGCGAACTTCGCCCGGTTACCGATGATATGGCTCTCTGCCATCCGAAGATGCAAAATGACAGCAAAAAATTAGTGGTACAGGATGCGGAGAATGGATGGTTCTTAAGGCTTGATCATGTAACCGAATACGGCACCTCTCCGCAATATGAGAAGATATTCACCCAGCCGAAGGAACCATTGCTTTTCTTAAATATTCAGGCTGTTCCGAAAGCTACCTGCCTTGTATGGGAACACACCTTGGATTCCAATGGCAAACCCTGTCCGAATCCGAGAGCAATCCTGCCAAGACATCTGGTTCCGGGAATCGTGTCTGATCCGGTTGATGTTGATGTTCGAAGCTTTGGTGTTCGTACTCCTCCCTGCACAAAGGAAAATCCTTCTTATGGAATCATCGGCCTGCTTCATATCCTTCCACCGGCTCTGGCCTGGTTATGGCGTCTGGTTGCTCCCAGAGGCTATAATAATCCCAGTATCATCGGCGGTACAGGTATGGTAAGTGAAGGCGTGGGCTCCTACTGGCCCTTTGCTACGGGAAAGATGGTAAAACAGGCTAACCTTTTACTGGATCAAATTGTTCGATCCTCCAGTACCAGATATGTACTCATTCCGAATCAACACATCGGTGTTTATAAAGTAAGCTTCAATCCTCAATGGGTTGCGAGAGAATATATTGCCAGACGCGGCAGTGCAAAATTCAAGATGGATCAATTGAAGGAAGCACGTTGTACTCTCCTTGGTTATGGTCTTGAATCATTGAAGGTGGATGGTCAGTATATCCGTAGATCCTTCCTTCAGCCAGAGAGACAATCCAAGCTTGGTACCGAAGGGTATGATGCAGGTGCAGCCATCCTCACCGATTTCTTTAAGAAGGAAGCCGCTAAGTTTAACACAGAGGAGCTTGATCCGCTGGGAAGACAAATAATCGAATGCCTGTTAAGAGATGCGCCTCTTCAGGACTATATTGATTTAATCCCGATGAGATATTAATCATAATTTATGAAGAAACGCCTCCTTGCTCCCGTTCATATTTGTCCCATCGACTTTGTTCCAGCATTATCCGGACTGATCGGTAAAACTGCTCTGGCCAGTTCCTTTGCTGCAATATGGGCGCCTCTATTCTACTTGGGGGTATCGGTATCATAGCGGCGATTACGTATTATCCCATCGCACTGCTCTCCTTTCCTCCGCTTGTATGGTCTGTATTATTATTTGGAATATTTCTCCCCTTTTTACAGGTAGGACTGAGTAATCTCAAAAGCTTTACATATCGGCTGGAGATGCTTCTGATTATTAGCTTCTTGATAGTTGGAGTAATCTATAGTCCTATCTTGACCTGGGTTCTGTCCTTATTCTATGAAAGATTAATACAGAGCAAGGATACATGATAAAAAGTGCCTTATCGAAATCGCATGCTCTGCAGAATGATTATTCTTGCAGTCAGAGCAGGTAACATCGATAAGGCACTATTCAATTATTCTTCAATGTTAGCTCTTTATTATTTACGATTCTTGCCCGAATAACTGCCCATACCGCCTCTAACATTCACAACATCATAGCCTGCGCGCAGTAATGCGGATACAGCCCCTGAGCTTCTTCCTCCGGACTGGCACATAATATAATATTTCTTGCTCTTATCCATATATTTCTCCGGGCTCGACATCAACTGTCCCATCGGAATGTTCTTTGCACCTTTGATACTGCCGTGGGCACACTCATAAGGCTCCCGTATATCAATTAAATTAATCTCAGGAAGAATATCGTCAATCTCCGTTACATGGATTGAATTTGCATCATTTTTTTGGAATAAAGAAAACATAAGTCATCTGCACCTTTCTATATTGTACTTATGAATTAGTTATAGCACAACAGAAGCCGGACGTATGTGACTATATTACATATATATCTTACGTTGATTTGCATATTAAATATTAGTTATTGGATAATGTCACAATGATTGTACCCTGATCATCCGGGATCAGGATAGCATCCTTATCCAGCAAGCTAAGGCTAGCATTGGTAACTGACAAAATAGAAGTACAGTTAACGAGAATGATCCGGTATTGCTTTTCTGTATCAACCTCGATTGTAATCGTATCATCCTGCTTCGTCGCCTTCGCTTCCAGAACTTGTTTCGCAGTCTGATTATAAACTACTGTTGTAGATAGATCCTTTAGTTCAAATATCTTCAGCGTTACATTCTCACCGTAATCGTATTCTGCATCCCCATCATTCGCACCGATCGCTAGAATACTACCTTCTCTTACAAAGAGGGGAACACTCAGATACCCATGATACTCCTTATACCAACGATTACCTTGCTTTCTCTCTCCGGTGAAATAATTCGTCCAACATCCTTCCGGAAGGTAGTACGATGCGATCCCCTCCTCATTAAAGATCGGTGCCACCATCAGCCTATCTCCAAGCATATACTGTTTATCGAGATAGGCGCAGGTCGGATCCTGCGTAAATTCCATCACCATACTGCGCATGGAGGGAATACCAAGCTGAGAGGTCTCAACTGCTTTACTGAACAGATAAGGCATCAGGGATGCCTTCAATCGTGTAAAAAATCGAACCACATCAACTGCTTCCTCATCATAAGTCCACGGAACACGATAAGACGAGCTGCCATGCAGACGGGAATGTGTGGATAATAATCCGAACGCGCACCAACGTTTATACACATCCGGAGTAGAGGTGCTCTCAAAGCCGCCGATGTCGTGGCTCCAAAAGCCAAAGCCTGACATGGTCAGGGATAGACCACCGCGAAGACTTTCTGCCATGGACTCATAATCGGACCAGCAGTCACCGCCCCAGTGCACGGGGAACTTTTGTCCGCCGACTGTAGCACTTCTGGCAAATAGTACTGCCTCCTTTCTGCCTCTCTTTCTCTCTAGCAGTTCAAAAACAGTTTTATTATATAGGTAAGTGTAATAGTTATGCATTTTCATCGGATTGGAGCCGTCATAATAGACAACATCCGTCGGTATTCTCTCACCAAAGTCAGTTTTGAAGCAATCAACCCCCATGTCTAAGAGTGTTTCCAGCTTAGAAGCAAACCATTCACAGGCCTTTTTATTCGTAAAGTCTACAATAGCCATCCCTGGCTGCCACATATCCCACTGCCAGACATCACCGTTCGGTCGCTTCAGGAAATAACTACCCTCTACACCCTCATTGAATAGAGCGGATTCCTGACTGATATAGCTGTTGATCCATACACATATTTTTAAACCCTTTGCCTTCAATCGTCTCAACATTCCGGAAGGATCGGGGAATACTCTGGAATCCCAGGTAAAATCACACCAATGAAACTCCTTCATCCAGAAACAGTCAAAATGAAATACCTTCAGGGGAATCCCACGGCTTAGCATGCCATCAACAAAGCTGTTCACTGTCTCTTCCTCGTACTTTGTCGTAAAGGAAGTCGATAGCCATAGACCGAAGGTCCAGGCCGGAGGAAGTGCAGGTTTTCCGGTAAGATCCGTATAGCGCATCAGTACTTCCTTCATGGTTGGGCCATTGATCATGAAATAATCGATGCTTTCCCCCGGAACTGAAAACTGTACTTTCTTCACCATCTCCGAGCCGATCTCAAAGGAGACTCGCTCCGGATGATTCACGAATACACCATAACCTTTATTGGATAGATAGAAAGGAATATTCTTATAGGATTGTTCTGTGGAGGTACCACCATCCTCATTCCAGATATCGATGCTCTGACCGTTTTTTACAAAAGGCGTGAACCGCTCTCCGAGTCCATAGATCAGTTCTCCCACGGATAACGACAATCGTTCTCGCATATAAGTGTTTTGCTCTTTTCCATCATCATATGCCAAACCTCTCCAGTCTGCCTTAATATAAGCCAGATCCCGCCAATCGCTGCAAGTAATCTTCTCGCTGCCGCGATAATAGGTCATACTCCAGCTTTCCTTTCTGATCTCAAGACGCAGGCTGCCGCTAGATAGTATAATGGAAGTATCTGTTTCCTCAGTTTGAAGAAAGCCGTCCGCTTCGAACTCAAGTTCAAATTCAGGTGATTTGCGCTTAACGCCAAGATAATGGTCGCAACGGATACGCAGTACTTCAGGCATAGGTGCGGATATCCGAAGAGTCAGATTTGGACCGCCTAGGGTATCTCCTCTCTGTGTTATCTTATGGGTAGGCGCACAAATTGTAAGTTTGGTATCCTCCTTTTTTGAATTATATACCTGAGCAGGAGAAAATATTTCTATTCCTTCTCTCTGCATCCAACAGCCGTTACTAAATTTCATATTTTTTCTCCTTCAGCAACTATAATTATATTTCTTCTATTACTCATTGAATGTCAATCAATTTATTAAGCATATTGTAACATATAACTAATATTTTCTCAATTTTTCCTAAAAAAAGCAATTGCAATGAAAATCTGTTCAGAGCTTGAACCATCATTGCAATTGCTCATTTAAGTAATTAAAAAAACCAATCTGTATTGATATGATATCTTCCGTTTTTCTCATCAGCACCAAGGCCACTAATGATTATTAAAAATAGCGGGAAAGTTTGAATCCATAATAAGGTCAGATCCGTTGCACCATGTATCAATGCAGCCAGTGATACCGCCAGGATCAGTGAGGTTATCATCGTATTTTTCTCTTTGATTCTTGTATAGACTAAGAAAAGATAATATTTACATATAAGCCATAAAAATAAAACACTACCTACGATACCGAAGTTCATAAGCATGTCTAGATAGATGCTGTGTGCATGCGGAATCATATTGTTTTTATAGGAGCTGTCGTAGATATAGCTAAAGGACATAAAACCATGACCAAATAATGGATTGGCTTTTATCTGTCTAATGGCAAGTGCCCAAATCTGTTCCCTCAGAGAGATGGTTACGTTCATATCCGATAATCTCGGAATAATCGGCAGCTTAAGCAAGAAGATACCGATACCACCAAGTACCGCTGTAGATAGCCATAATATAAGCAGACGGTAGTGTTTTAGCATAAGCAGTAGAACGGTTACTCCGACAAAAACCTCTACCCATACAAACATACTTTTGCAAAGATAGATACTTACCGTATTCACAAGGCCAACCAGGATATAGAATAATCGGTTTCCCTGATTCGTCAAAATTTTATATGCACAAATTATAATTACCGTACCAACCACGGTTCCGAAATAATTCGGATGGGAAAATACTGAGGCAATCCGGTGATTATGTCTGCTGTCTAAAATCAGGTTCAGCAGCTTCTCAAAGATTGCATAACAGGCACTCGTCAAGCTCATGACACAAATCAAGTGAAGTACTCTCTCATATATTTCTTTTGTCATAACGCTTCTCATAAATAAGCCAAAGATTATTGCCATAATCATACCAATTCCTACGATAAGCCCCAGCCAGTTCTTATAAAGAAGTGGAATAATGAGTATGTAGCCAAAGAATGCCTTCAATAGATTGGAGCCTTTATGGATGAATATTAATTGTCTTGTATATTTGTTGATTATAATATAAGTTGCCAAAAAGGTCAGCACAATTGCGGATAGTATATAAGGTAAAAATATGGATACTGCTGCAAACGATATTATATTGGAATATGTTAACGCCAAATCTAATCGGCGTTTCAGTGCAATATGTTCTATTGTCATCGCCTTCTTTCAAATCAGTCAAAAAATCAGGTAATTATCCGGTCGAGCTTCAGTCAAAATCGGAAAAGTCATTAGCAATCTTTGAGTTTCTATTTACAACGGTGTATTTTAGCACATAACAACAAATTTGGCAATCTTTTTTCGCAAAAAGCGAAACATACTTATGCAATATTACTAATGGCAAAAAAATTCCGGATACGCCAACGACGTATCCGGTAAGGAATATCTCTCTCAAATATTGCTCTTTTACTATTAATATTGTTCCGTATATTCTACTGATGAGGCATTCTACACTATCTTATAATTATCGTAGACCATGTCGTGGATTTCGGGGATACACTCCGCTCCTACCGGCTTACTAAAGAAATATCCCTGGATAAAATCACAACCGGCACTACTTAATCTCTGTACCTGCTCCAGCTCTTCAATCCCCTCTGCCACTACTATAAGTCCCAGACTATGCACAAGAGAAATCAGGCTATCCATTACCTTGATATTTTTTATCTCTAAAAACTTCATATTAAGTGAACGGTCCAGCTTAATAATATCCACCGGTAAGAAAGTGAGATAATTTAAGGAGGAGTAACCTGTTCCAAAATCATCAATTGCAATTCGAATTCCAAGATTCTTAAGCTGTGCTAAAAAGGCCATGGTAATCTGTTGATTCTCCATAAAGATATTCTCGGTAATCTCAATCTCAATACTGCTTGAATTAATCTTATATTCTCGAAGCAACGAATTAATATAGTCAAAATAACCATTATCATGAAGCTGAAATGCCGAAAAGTTGATTGCTACCGGTTTTGGTTCCAGTCCCATCTCTTGCCAAGCTGCAATCTGTTCTATTACTTTCTTGGTCACAATTCTTCCGATTTTTATGATAGTACCGTTCTTTTCAGCGATATCAATAAAAACATTCGGGGATATGTTATGCTCCTTTAATCGCAACAAAGCTTCATAGCCGCGAATTATTCCGGATTTGACGTCTACCTGGGGTTGATATACTACAAGGAATCCATCTGCATCAATAGCCTCCCTCAGTATAGCCTCAATATTTGTCTTCTTGATCTGCCAGTCTAGCATCGTCTTATCGAACAGTTTGTAACCGTTCTTTCCTGTAGCCTTTACGGAATACATCGCAAGATCAGCTTTCATTATCAGTTTATTCACATCGCTCGAATCATGCGGGAACAGGGAAATACCCATACTAAAGCTAATCTCAACATCTAGGTCATCAATCTTAAATTTTGACTCAAATTGGCGACATATGTCATCCAGAGAGTGCTTCAGTTCGTCATGATTGCTATCACATTCCAGCAGTACTAAAAATTCATCTCCCCCAAAACGTGATACAAATAATTTTGAACCTCCTATGGTTTGAAGGCGACCCGCGATACTTTCCAGAACCCGATCTCCGAAGGCATGTCCTCTCGTGTCATTGATACCTTTAAAGTCATCAATATCAAGTAAAATTACAGCTCCCATGCATCCGGAATTAATCCTATCATTCAGAAGCTCAATAAAGCTTCTGCGATTCGGCAGGCCTGTCAATGCATCATGATAAGCAAGGAAATTGATGTATTCCTTCTGCGCCTCAATCTCTTCGAGTTGTGCAGTCAATTCCTCCTCTGAGGCTGTCAGCTGCTCATTTTTCACTTGCATTTCTGCATTCTTATCCCGAAGCTCCTTAACGTATTGATAGATATGGCTCATTAGAGCATTCATCGAACCGATGACATTGTGGAAAGGATTCTTATTGGAAAGCTCAACCTGAAGCTGACTCCTCTGCTCGATGTCAATCTGATTGATCTCATTGTCGATATAATTAACCTGAGTCATAAGCTCTCGATAATTAGTATTCATCTCAAGTAAAGCAGCAGAGACTTTTCCGATCTCATCACTCCACTTTGCATAAACATCTATCTTTGTATTCTCTTCAAAACTGAAATCAAAGTCCGTCATGTGACTGATTACAGAGGATATCTCAAGAATTGGTTTCGTGATATACTTTGATATCTGATAAACAACAATAAAAATAATTCCTAATGTAAGTAAATAAATTAAATAAAGTATCGATGTGATCACTCCCGCATTCTTTAATATCTCTGTCTTATTAATCACGGTGATCACATGTAATCCGTGACTTTCTGATGTCAGTGTATTCAATACACAGAGCTTACCGTCTACCTCAGTCTCAAAGGTATCATTGGTAACTTTGCAAAGCCGATCAAAGTCCTTTAGTCCCAGCTCTTTCGGAGTCTTTAGAATCCAGTCTAGGTTATTCGGAGCTACTATAAATTTATATTCCGGACTCAGTAATAGAACATATCCTGAATTACCGATCTTTAGCTGGCTTATAGAATCGGTCAGTTCATTCAGATTCACGGAGATACCTACGACACCGATGGCTTGTCCGTCTTTAATAACCGGCTTCGTGAAGCTCACTACCATATCCTTTGTAACATCGGTTAAATAAGGTTCTGACATAATAATTTCCGACTGATGTATCGTATTCTGATACCAGGGTCTCTGCCTGGGATCATAGCTTTGCGTGGGGTTAAATTGTGGATATTCCATATAACCACCATCTTCCGTACCTAAAAAAATAAAATTCGTTGTTTTATGGCTTTCCTTCAATGTGCGAAAATAACGATCCAATTCCTTCTGCACATCGCTTTCTATGGTGTAATCCGTATTCCCGGAATAATTGACATAATTTGTTAATTGCTTCTTTGCATTTGTAACATAATTAAGCGATGCCAGCTGTGTAACCTCCTCCTCCATATTACTGACCAAGGAGCGATCTATGAGTTCATCCACCTGGCCAAGAATCTGCTGGGAATTGCTGATGCTGTTATTGTAGAGCCAATCCTTAAGAAAAGAATTCAGATATAGCCCACCTAGTAGATATGGTATTAAGCATCCAATAAAAATAGCAATAATCATTTTATTACGCAAAGAGCGCTTTATCCACATTGTGCATCCCCCCGACCTGATGTTTTTTTATAGTAAGAAGTAATAATTTCGTAAGTCTCTTATCCAATACTCAAAACAATTCTACCACATTTCTACAGTTTATGACAATCAATTTCATATTTTTTGCACCAAAAAAATAGCCTCAAAAGCATTTTGAGACTATTTAGTATCAATTGTTTCTACTGTATAATTAATTCACAGAATTCAGAAAATATTTATGAATACTTGAATTTTCGGTTAATTCCGGATGAAAAGCGGTTACAAACATATTCTTTTGACGAGCAGCAACAATTTTCCCCTCAACCTTAGAAAGAATCTCGACTCCCTCCTTTGCCTCCTCTATATAGGGAGCTCGAATGAAGGTCATAGGATAGGGTCCCACTCCAACGAAGTTCTCAGTTCTTTGAAAGCTTCCTAATTGTCTTCCGTAAGCATTGCGCCTCACACTGATATCCATCAACGCAAAATAGGAAGCTGTGTCATTTACGATATCTCTTGCCAGAAGGATCAATCCGGCACAAGTTCCAAACACCGGCAATCCCTCTCTTATGCTGTCTCTAAGTTGGTAGAACATATCGAGTTACCTGAGTAATTTACCTATTACTGTACTCTCTCCACCAGGCAGGATGAGTCCGTCCATAGGCTTATGCAAGAGATCAGATCTTTGCCTTAGCAAGGTACAATCTGCCCCCAGTTTCTCTAAGTGCACCCTGTGTTCCTCAAACGCTCCCTGCAGCGCCAGTATTCCAATATGCTTCATTTTTCTCTTCCTCCAAGTTGATGCTAGATTCCCCGCTATGCCATGAGTAGATCAATCTCCTGTTCATTGATACCAACCATCGCTTCTCCAAGATCCTCGGAAAGCTCTGCTAATACCATCGGATCATTATAATTTGTTATACAAAATGCGTACCATATATAAAAGAAAAGGAGAGTTATTGGTTGACTCCCTTCAAAAACTTAATCCCGACATCCGAATACTGGGTGCAGATGCCGGACTGAATCTTCTACTTCAGGTGCCCAACAAGATGAGTGAGAATCAGCTGGTTCATTCTGCTTTGTCCGTAGGTGTAAAAGTATATAAGTATTCATCCTATTATTTCAATCCCAATGACTTACCCGAGCAGCCAACCCTATTACTTGGTTATACCAGAATCAGTGAAGAAGATATCATCGCCTCCTGCAAGCTGTTTAAGCAGGCCTGGTTTTAATTTCATTAAATAGCATAAAATTCGACATAATATGATGAAAAGAATCATCACTTATGCTATAATCTATGTATAAAGATAGGAGGTTATCGCATGAAAAAGCCACGTGGCCCAATTTATCAATATATGTTTTATGCCCTAATGGTGTTTGAGGCGATTTTCATACTATTAATTGTGCTTCAAAAGAATGTTAATAGTGCTTTTCAACATGAAATTCTATATAGTATGAATGATAACTGGACTTTACAAATGGATAACGGTGATGTTCAAAGCCTCACTATACCTGCTGTCCTAGACGCAGGTAAGGATCATTCTATCACTATCTCCCATATACTTCCGGATAATTCTCAATACATAACCAGCGTTGGAATCCTTACAACGCATCAAAATATAGCTGCTTATATTGATGGAAGACCAATTTATTCCAGGATAGCACCTATAGATCAGTATCATTTTTTTAATATACCCCCCGGTTCAGTCTGGGATATCATTCCCCTAGCGCCTGATTCCAATGGAAAAACGCTTACCCTCGTTCTTTCTTCTAAATATCCTAATTATGCCGGAAGGGTAAATGAAGTACATGTAGGAACAAAGGCATCCATCTTACTTCATACGATCGACTCCTTTGTTTTTGGATTTTTTCTTTCTGCGCTCATCTTTGTCATGGGTTCCTTTTTAATCTTTCTCTACTACATTACTAAGAAGCTGCTGAAGGTCGATAAATCAGTGTATTATCTGGGATTGTTTTTTGTAATATCAGGCATCTGGTTGTTAATGGAAAGTAATCTAATTCAATTATTTTTATTAAATTCCTATATCACTTCTACAATCAGTTATCTTTCTTTGATGACATTTCCGCTTCCAATCTTACTTTATGTCAAACATTTGGAAGGGTATCACTATAAGCTTCTGAATTCACGATTGATTTACAGTTTGCTGTTTACTGACTTTTTGATATTTCTTCTTCAGTTCCTAAATATCAGAGATTTCTGCGAAACCTTGCCCGAATTACGGATATTACTATTCATCATCCTGGGAGTTGCATTGATTACGCTATGGTTGGAATTCATAATGTTCAAAAACAAGAAAGTAAAAGTATTTATGGTAGCTGCTTCAACGCTTTTTACCTTTAGCGTAATAGAGCTATTTATGTATCAGATGCAATCCGAGAAAGCTAACGGGGGGTTTTTTAGAATCGGCTTATATCTATTTCTCTTCATTTTAGGTTGGGATGGAATCAAGACTATTGTAGACTATATAAAGCTTAGTCAACGTGCTACCCATTATCGCCAGCTGGCATATCGTGATCCGTTGACTAATTGTAGGAATAGAATCGCTTATGAGAAGGACATCGAGGATATAGATACCAGTAAGAATGTAACTGTTTTTATGGCTGATATGAATAATATGAAGGAGATCAATGATACCTACGGTCATCAAATCGGCGATGAGGTAGTCATCCTAAGCAGTCACTGTCTCTTAAAGAGCTTTGGTCATAGTGTCTATCGGATCGGCGGAGATGAATTTGTTTGTATCGGATATAATTTAACCCAGACAGAGATCAATTATCTACTGGAAGCTTTTAACAGGGAGTGTGACATGGTAAATGATACGATCCCTTACAAATTCTGTCTATCTATTGGCTATGCGACCTATGACTCGATACAGGACCGTACCATTCATGATACCATTAAACGTGCAGATGACATGATGTACAAGGTAAAAGAAGCACTGAAGAAATCGACAGTGCTTCCTGACTCCTCTACCAAAAAGACTACACCCTCAAAACGCCTTAAGAAAAAGCAAGAAAGACAAGCACGCGAGGAAGTGCCGCAAAGCGATAAGTAATATTTTGGCGGTCTCTACTGCGAACCATTTAATACTTTTTTGATTCTTCTCCAGTCCGGCAAAAAATGGTCCATATATCCTTTAAAAACAGCATTATGACTTTGTTCCAAAAGATGAACAAGCTCATGGACGACCACATATTCCAAACATTTTGGCTGTTTTTTGGCAAGCTGCAGGTTAAGACATATATTCTTAGTTCTTATATTGCAGGTACCCCACCTGGTCTTCATATTACGTATAGTATAAGAGTTTGACTTAACACCGATTCTCTGTTCCCACCTTATTAGGAAAAATGGTATCTCTGTCTTCAGTGCTTTCTTATACCATTCATTCATGACCTTTTCACGGTCCTTGAAGCTACTGTTCGATTTGGTATATAGAATCACTTCATCCCCGATTACCTCGATTCTGCTGTGCACTGTAGTCTCCCTTAGTGTCAGACGATAGCTGCAGCCCCAGATCAGTATCTCCTCACCTTCTGAGTAAGTAAGCGGTTCTCGGATATTACGGCATCCCACTTTTTCCTGTTGGATACGAATCCATTCTGCTTTGGCGGCTACGAAGCGTTGGATCTCCTCCTCACTCATTTTTAAAGGAGCAGAAATATGGACCCTTCCATCCGGTGGAAGGATCCGAAGATACATATTCTTTATTCTTTTTCGTTCAAACTCAATGGGTATATTATGAATTATGATATTTTTCATGCAGGCTCCTACTTTTTCTTACGTCTGCGTCTTCTACGGGTGGGAGTGCTCTTCCCCTCCTGTGCCTTGACTGTAATATTCTTCTCCTTGTCGCTGCGTAAGGTTACCCACATTGAACTTCCGCCTTTACCATCCGTATTGATATCAAGAAAGTCAAATTTTTTAAGGAACTTGGATAACTTGGTATCACCGTAATTACGAACGTCAAAATCTGGGTATCTCTTGACCAGGCGACTTCCTAGTTCACCCATATTCATTCTCTGTCCATCTTCGTCAACCTCGTTCATCATTTTTACAATTGCTGCCTTAATGACACTGATATCCGTCATGTTCTTACCGGCATCCAGGACTTCAATCGCAGCAATATTCTTCCCTGCTTTACCGTTCTCCGGCTCAGCTTCTTTTTCCTTCCTGCTCTCTGCTTTACTTAGCTTATCCTGCCCGCCGGGTTGCTCGGATTTTACATGGCTTTCTTCCAGTTCCATACTCTTCTTCTCTGTCTCAGCCAGTACATCCAGATATTTAAACTGATTACAAGCAGCAATAAATGGCTTTGGCGTTTTACGCTCCCCCATACCGACAACCAGCATACCGGATTCTCTCAGTCTTGATGCTAGCTTTGTAAAATCACTGTCGCTGGACACGATGCAAAAACCCTCTACATTGCCGGAATACAAGATATCCATAGCATCAATTATCATCGCTGAATCCGTAGCATTCTTACCGACGGTATAACCATATTGCTGTACCGGTGTAACGGAATTCTCCAGAAGCACATCTTTCCATGATACAGCACTAGGTTTCGTCCAATCACCGTAGATTCTCTTATAAGTGGCAACTCCATAATTTGAGATTTCATCCAGTATATATTTGATATATTTTGCAGATACATTATCTGCATCGATTAAAACAGCAAATCTTTTCTCACCCAGCATAGCTCTCCTCCATGATTTTCTATTACTTTTAATTGTAACCCGAATATGACTATCTGTAAACCTCATTTCAGAACGCAATTTTATATGATGCACCACACGGTTTTGTATCCTTTTATGAATTAAGCACCTTCTCAATAAATATATGTACGATAACGTCGTCAAATTAAGTTCCTGCATTTCTTTTAAGCTCTTCCATTGCTTCCGTTTTAGTTCGTTTGGTATTATAAGGATAAAGCCAGTACTCAATTCGCCAACTTCATTGTCGTGAATAAAAAGACCTCCCTGATTAATTACCATTTATCTGGTAATACTGAAATCAAGGAGGTGTATTTATGCTGTTATTTTTAAAAAGCTATGACCTATTGATGCTAAAGAAGAAATATATTCTTCTTTATGCACTGAATCTTATTGACATTCTGTTTACTTTACTTCTTCTTCAAACAGGATATTTTGAAGAGCTAAATCTATTTATGGTACGAGCTGTGGATCATCCCTTGATCTGTATTCTTCTGAAGGTGATCCTTCCCGCATTGCTGCTTCGCTATGTATATCAACTATCTAAAACAGGAGAAGAGGAGCAGCTTAGGGTCTCCAATATCGCTGTCAACATATCCTTATCAATCTACGCATTTGTTAACCTGTCCCATCTGGTCTGGTCAGCAATGCTGCCCTTCTTAATCCTTGGTTATATATAAATGCTGTAATTTATTCCGGAACCGGCAGATCTGATAGGAAAGAAAGCAACTCGTCAAAATCTCCCTGTCGGTAACCGGAAATATCCTCTTCCTCCGGGCAAATCAGACAATCCTTTAATAGATAGGTATCCAAACCTAATCTTGCTGCACACATATCTTCTTTTACGTCATTGCCGATCATAATGCAATCCTCAGCCTCTTTTCCAAGATTTTTTAATACTTCTTTATAATAATCCAGATTGGGCTTGCAATAGGAACTGTTCTCATACGTAGTAATCAGATCAAAATCCTCCGGACTAAGTCCTGCCCAGTTCATTCTGGTGTAGGTTGCCACTTTGGGAAAAAGGGGGTTTGTTGCCAGCGCTATCGTATAGCCCTTCTTTTTTAAGAGCTTGATGCATTCGCTTGCATGAGGATGAGTCTGAGTAGCACTTCTTGCCCGATGGAATTCCTTCGTGTAAAACTCTTCAAAAAGCGGTTCCAATTGCTTTGCTTTCTCTCCTACAAGAGAGGAAAACGTGGTCCAGAAGCGTTGTTCATTCGTCATAGTTCCATCATTTTCTATCATTGCCTTTGTGCCAATCCATACTGCATTAATCAATTTCTTTGGATCAAAGCCATGCGGCACAAACTTTTCTGCCAGCGCTTTAAAGTAAGTATCTAAGAAAAGCTCCTGATCAGGCATCGGAAGCAAAGTTCCATCCAAGTCAAATATACAAGTATTCATATTGTTATCCTTTCCTTCTAATTCAATCGTTTCCCTGCATCACAGAATTTTCCAGAAGCATCTATTTCATACTAACAAATAATCTTTCATAATTCAACCCATTTGTCCAACTCTTACCGGCAGCCAGACAATGTCTATATCACAAGGTATTCCTGCCTGCTACAGATAAAAATAGAGCGATTGTATCAGGTAGTCAAGCTCTCGGTCATTCGCGCCTTTCAGTAAGTAATTTTTGAGCGGCTGAATCGTAGAAGCCCCCTTAATATAGCTATTCATCAGTTTATCGTATCGTTTCTTCTGTGAAACAGAAGAATCTTTTTTAAAATAACCCCAAATATGCTGCGCTGCATTCACCTGCGCTCCGATATTCTCCGGTAACAGAGAAGTCTTCTCCACGATAGAATAGAATTCTCTGGCCACGAAATCATTCTTGTCCTTCAATAGCTCTCTGATTGCCTGATAAGCTCTTGCATCCTTACTTAAGATATAATACTTATATCTAGCCCATTCCGACTCCAGTCTTTTAGCTGTGGTTTTCGCTAGCAATACATTATTGCATTTTATGGCAGAAAGATTCTTATCCTTTACCTCAAGCATAATATCCGGCTCAAGTTCCCTTAATAATTGATAATACTCCAAAAACGGTTCAAAAAAGATGGTATCTGAATGACTGCCGGGTAAAGCCTGCTCCTTCTGTTGGGAATAATGTATCTTCTGTCTTCCATCCTCATTCCTCCAGGTCGCTCTGCATAGTAGAATGATATCATAAACTGTACATTGCGTTAGGGACGGGTTGATTTGATGGTGAAGATTATCAAAGACTACGGGTGCACCGCATTCTTCTGATATCTTTAATACCTCATGAATTGTAAAGCAGCGTTCATCATTTTCGATCACGAGTCTTCGACGAATCTCTTCCGGTAAACGCCGGTATTCATGGAGAAATCGATTAGCAGCCTCTGCCTTGTTTCCATATACCCCTCCAATGTGGAGAATCAACTTATTAGTCTGATCTGCGCCAAGTGCATCTAAAAACCTGGCATGGTAGATAAGCTCCTGAACTGCTTTCTCCACCACCTCATGGTTATTCGAATTCAACACGGTATATTGTCCCGGATGCATGGATACTCGTATTCCGGCTTTCTTAATCTTCGTTCCAAGCAGCTCAAACTGCTCACGGTAGTCCTGCCACCAGTGCACGGAATTAATCGGATGGGATCCGAAGGGAATTAGATCCGAGCTGATTCGAAAAAGCTTAATACTATTCTTATTGTTATAATCAATCATCTCTTCCAGCGCTTCTAGGTTCTTACTGATCAGCTTACGGATATTTTTTTCCGAAGCATTTTTTAATGTGCAGCCAGAAACAGAGGTCCCTGGAACACCCACTAATAAGCATGCATAGCCAATTGCCATAATTACCTCCTATGTTTGTATTTATGATACGCCTTCTCATTGATATACTCCTTAACATTATTTCGACAGGCAAATATGATCAGTATGGAATAGGCTAAGGTATAAAGCACTACAACAGTAGAATAATCAGTAAAGAATAATATTAGCGGAAAGATTAGAAGTGCATAAAGGCTTGTGATGGTGTATTTTCTTACAAAGGGATAGATAACCACACAGGTCAGAAATAAATATAGTATAAACAACGGCTGGTAAGCGATTAACGCACCAAATATTGTAGACATTCCTTTCCCACCGCGAAAATGCAACTGCAAGGGGAAGATGTGGCCGAGCAAAACCATGAAGATACATAGAAGAACCGTCCACTCAATCATCAAGATTGAACGGGATATTATTACAACCAGAGCACCTTTGGCACCGTCACCGAGAAAGGTCAGAATAAATCCCTTTTTTCCGGCAAGGCGACTGACATTCATTGCTCCCGTAGCACTCGTCCCAACCTCCCTGATATCTTTTTGATAAAACAGGCGTGTATAATAGTAGCCTGTATTAAAACAGCCGAAACAGTAGCTTATAATCGCAAAAAGCACTATCTTCATTACCATGATAAAACCTCCACCGAAAGATCATTCTTCTCTGATTTAAGTATTGCCATGAAATTCCGTATTATTGGTATCACCTTATTTTACTATAATACACACCTGTTATACAATGCCTCTCATTATTTCCGTTCAAGATAAAGAAGAAGCTGTTTTTGCCACTCACAATTCGGTTCATAGTCTATGATATCAATATTACCCGCCTCCTGTAGAATGCTCTTCTTAAGAAATAGAAGCTCTTCTTCCCCCAGAAGCTGATAGACCTTTTGATATTCCTCCGGGTAAAAGCACTCCTCCAGAAGATCTGTCAAATCAATGATGCTTCTGACTTTCTCTTTGATCAGAGAAACCTTTGCTTCCACCGTGACTAAACTACCAATAACCTGTATTAATTCTCGCAGTTCTTCATCCTCCATCGATATTCCTCCAAATATCTCTTCGGATTCTCTTCTCTCCCCTTCGGTCAGAGTAAAGAAACGTTCCAGAGCATCGAGCTTAACATTATTACAAAGTCTGACCTTCAGCTCCGGTACTGACCTCATAAGATAATGTAACTCCTCCTTAGAAAACATAAGCATTTCTCCCAACGCTTCAACTGTCTCTCTTAGGATTTGCTCAATATCGTCTTCTTTCTTTCCGCCTAGGATATATTTGAGTTCACCAAGCTCTGTTCGAGATATCGAAAGCTCACGGCAATCCTTGTGAAGCAATAGACAACCCAGCGCATTGATTATTGTAAGCTCACAAAGATTAATCAGCAGCTGCTCGGCTTCCGGATTATAATAATGAAGAATTCGGTTGATTCTTACAAGTGCAAACTTCTGTAAAATCGAATCCTCAATGCTTATTTGTTTCAGATACTGATAAAGATACTCCATGCCCAAATAGTCCTGTAGCTCAATCATAAGCGGATAATCAATGCTTCCGCCCGCCTCATGTGCTCCAAACTCTGTATTATAATCATGGAAGGCTTCTTCCAACCCGACAAACAAGGTGTCGTGATAAGCAATGCTCATGTAACTACGATATTCCGCTTGCAGTAGCTTTAAAAGGTTATATGCTTCTTTTCTGAGCTGTTCAATGACCTCCACACCACGCCAGAACAGAACGGTCATTGTTCCACCGTTCAGATGCTTCAATCTTTCATTCATGTCTGTGGCTGTCTTTAAATAAGCTCCAATCAGATAAGAGATCGATTGCAGAAGCTCCTGCGCTTTCTCTACCGGTATGGAACTGCTTTCTCCATTATTATATCGGTCCACCTCCTTTGTTACCAGCTCTAATATTTCGTAACGTATTGCATCCAGCCTGCTCTCCGATAAAATTCCTTTCTCCATCGCTTCCTGTAAGAGAGACTGAAAATAGTTCCCTTGATTAAGCTTTAATTCATTTATCGCTGCACCAATATGTTCCAGAGAATTCATCCTATTCCTCCTCTTATATAACTTGACTAATATTCCTTCTCATCCCAATCCAGAAAATCCACATAATTATCTTCATAGCCGTCCAAGTCCCGATAATCCTTTGTTCCATAACGTATATCTCTGCAATAATTCTCGAGCATAGTACTCTGAAGAAACTCAATGGAGCCCTGGCATACTTCCTCGTAATAATTCTTCATAATCTGTATCAATTCATCATCGGATAAGTTCTCTATTGCTTCATTCTTAAAGTAATAAAAGCATTCTTGAAGCTCCATCAGTGATTCCGCATAATTTTGCTGACAGAGATAAGCAGAATCAGCAAATTCCATGATGATTTTCTGTAAGACTCCCCCACCGAACTCCACACGTCCTGTCTGCTGTAAGACTTCCCTCCGATGTTCGATCAATTGTTGTATCTCCTCGTCTGTAAGACTCAACTGATAACGTGAGGTAAAATCATTACATTGTTGAATCACTGCAGCTGACTGTTGTTTGAGAAAGATCATTGGTAGCAACATAAATTGATTGTCCATAAGTAAACATTCCTTTCTACTTTTTAAAAAAAGGGGTTGACATTCCAGAATAAATGTGCTATGATTATTATGGAATAATGTATTTAATGTAATTTATGATATAGCTAACTGATATTATATTCTATTTTCTGATAATCGTCAATATTATATTTTCTGATTCTAAGAGCTCCTGTGCAGCTCTTTTTTTATGTATTACAACAAAGTATCCGCTTGCAGCTACTTCCGATGCCTGCTTCGCAATAATAGATCAAAAAACCTGTTATTGTGTTATGGAGAGAGTCCATCATACAATAACAGGTTAATATAATTTCTAGCAGTTTTTCATTAATGTGATATAAAACTCCACTGTCTTACAAAGCTTCGATACCGGAATACGTTCATTATTACCGTGAATCAAGCTTCTCTCTTCCTTACTTAATTCCATCGCACTGAAACGATATACCCGATCGGTGATTCGGCAGTAATGTCTGGAATCGCTGCAGGCCATCATAAGATAAGGTGCGACTATAACCTCCGGCCAGGTTGCTTTGACTGCTTTGATTAACTTCTGATATTCTTTAGAGTCCATATCGGAGCAGGGTGACGGGTTTACCCCATTCACTACTTCTACCTTAATGTTGTCATTTTTTATTATCTTCTGTAGATAGTTCTTTGCATAATCCATGGTATCTGTTCCCAATAGCCTAAGATTTGCACCTGCCTCAACTTTGGTAGGCAGTACGTTGATCGTCTCACTGCCCTCTACCATCGTTACCGCACAAGTGGTTCTCATCATTGCATTCAACTCACCTCCGGAGAGCTTGCCAATCAGATTAAGAACCGGTGCAAAGCACCATAGGTTTGCAAATAGAATCCGGTACGCAAAGCTGCTATGCCTTCCAAGAACATCCATCATCGCTCTTACCGGTTTGGTCAGCTGAAAATGAAACGGGTACTTCTCAATCGCGAGAATTGCCTTTGCCATCTTCCCAAGCATAGAATGAATCGGCGGTGTTGAAGCGTGCCCACCGGTACCGGTACTGGAAAGTGAGATATTCGTAATTCCTTTTTCCGCTATACCGATTAGAGCTGCTGATTTTGTAACTCCCGGAAACACTTTGTCAACGACTGCTCCGCCTTCATCTAATACTAAAGCTGGCCTCACGCCCCTCTTTTCTAACTCTCTGACGATTGCAGGACAGCTCTCACCAAAGATTTCTTCATCTCCGGAAAAGGAAAAATATATATCCTGCTGCGGTACGAACCCTTTGGAGATCAGATATTCAGCAGCCTCCAGGATACCGCAAAGAGTACTCTTCGTATCGAGAGTTCCTCTTCCCCATAGTATTTCTTCTTCGACTTTGCCGTCAAACGGTGGTATCCGCCAACCACTTTCATCTGCGAGAACCACATCGTAATGTGACATCAGAACTAAAGGCTGATCCGATGCCTTACCTTTAAAGTGATAAAGTATACCGCTCTTACCGATAAATTCTCTGGAACATGCTTTATGTATCAAAGGATATCTCTCTTCCAGCAGCGTCTGAAACCGTTCGAATTCCCCCCAATTTACCTTGCTATCCTCGATGTTTGATATGGTACGGCATCGTATCATATCAGACATATTCCTGACGATTCTTTTTTTGTCCAGGTCCACTGACTCTACCTGCGAATACTCTTGCTCTATCGGCCGATATAAGAAGGCACGGATCAGAATGACCAGCAATGCTGTTACAAGTACGATCAAGATGATTAAGCCAATAATATGATGCATTCGAATCCCCCCGTTCTATAATTTATTCTTCTTATAAAGTATTCTGGCGGCTGCAATGGAGATCAGAGAACCGACCGGAACCAGGATACCTACCGAACCTGCAAGAGACGGCAGAAGGATAAATAAAAGAATCATAAAGAACATCGGTGCAAGAGATATCTTCCAATTCTTACTCACATAAACGACAGCCAGAGCCCCAAACAAGGAAGGGAGAATATTCTCAAAGGCAGGTTTGAGTACCGGTGAATTGATGATCGGTGCTAAGCTGGCCAGCAGCATTACTCCGATCGCGATGATGATTGTAGTAACGATGGAGGAGGTTGCAACCGCAATCGTAGATATTACCTCTCCTTCCTCAGTTCCTGACTTCACCTTCGCATTTTCCATAGCACTGAGTGCACTTGGAACCTTCAGATTCGTAAGATTGCCTGTCACAAAAGCGAGATAAGAGCCTCCGGTACCTAGCATCGGAGTAAAGGTTATGACTTCGATGGTTCCAACCGTCCAAAAAATTGGAGCAACCCCCAGTAAACCCTTGAATACCGGTGACAATCCGGGCCAGGCATTATAGTAGATGGATATGGCTATTGGAACACACAGTAGAAGTATCACCGCTGTCCAGATCCATATTCTACCGTATATATGCGACATTTCCTCGTATGATTTTTGCTTCATTTGATTCTCCTCCTTATCCGATCAATGGTGTGATTACAGCAGCAAATGCCATTGCTCCCAGCATACTAATGGGCAGAGCATAGTTTTGCAGCCAGGTCATTTTCCGTTTCTTAATGAGCAGACCACAAGCCACCATTATAGTTGCGGAAAACAGAAGAACAAAGAAAGGAAGCCAACCTGCCAAACCACCCCTGATATCAGCAAAAACCATCCCAAGGAAGGCTGATATCATTCCTAAAAACATAGCTGTAATAAACAGGTCACCCCATTTGTTATCCTTTGTCTTAATGGATAGCAACCCTTTTTGAATCCTTTTTAGCAGAACAGGCACTAGAATAATACTGGGCATAATGCCAAGCGTCATAACCCAAGCTATCGCCGAATATACCTTGGAATCCGTAATGGTCTCGGATAAGGATACCTTAAGCGCATTCGCCGTGGTTGTAGCTGCGGGTAACTCATAGGTAATCGCTCCAATGACACTGAGTCTGATCCAGGGAAGCGGTAACCCCAGGAATTTAGACAGGGTAACTACTCCCAGCAAGATTGAGACTGCTGGAGCTATGGTAAAGATTGCTGTGGAAAGGATCGTCTTTTTGACCTGTCCCATATCCATGCCGAGAACCCTGGCATGTCGATATGCGCGAATCAGGAAGAAAAAAGATTGTGCCAATACAAAAAGTATTACGATTACTGCGACAGCATAAAGAAAGCTGCTGTTTGGATCAAATTTCATAGTACTTCTCCTCCTACCTTATTTTTTTAGTATCCCCTTACTTTTTTTATGTTTTTTATTACTTGGTACATGAGATTGAATTTACGAGCTTTATTAACTGTGCCTTCGTCTAGCCGAACAATATACTGCACAAACAGTAAATCTGTTTTAGCTATGTGATTGGTGTGTATGTATATGATGTATATCCGGTGTATGAATATGATTATGCTGTATCGCTTCATGGGTATGAAGATGACTGTGCTCTCCGGTAAACGGAGGATTATGAATATGAGTGTGATGTCCGTCATCATGTCTGTGCTTATGCTCATGCGCGATTGCTTCATGAAGATGGGAATGCTGATGCAGCTCTGAAACCGCCAAGAAGCTTCCGATCAGCATGATTATGAGCGCAAGCAGAAACTGCAGTGCAATTCCCTCCCGGTAGATGAGCCAGGAGATAAATACCCCGATAAAGGGAGCTGTTGCGTAATATGCACTGGTCCTCGCCGCTCCCAGCTCTCTCTGAGCCTTAATATAGCAGTAGATGCTAAGTCCATATGCCACAAAGCCTAATAACATGGCACATAAGATTAATAGAATATTCTTACTGTACTGTCCCATGATCAGAGCAATCATCATTGCTCCTGAACCGGATCCAATTCCCTTGATCAAGACGATCTCAAGCGGGTCCTTGACCGATAACATTCGTGTACAATTATTCTCAAGCCCCCAAAAGCAGCAAGCAATCAGAACAAATATTGAGCCAAGGGTAAAGGTAATACTTTCCCTTCCCTCAAAGCAGAGTACAATACTGGAGATCGTGATCAGTCCAATAGCAAGCCACATTCTCTTACCGATCGCTTCCTTGAATATCAGAAGAGCAAGGAAAGAGGTTGCTACGATTTCAAAATTGTTCAACAAAGATACGCTCGCAGGCTCAGACAGCGATAAACCAACCATAAGAAAGATAGGAGCACCGATATCAAGTACGATCATGGCAATGACATAGGGCAGCTCTTTTCTGGTCAGTTTTGCTTCTTTTAGTTCCTTCTTTCCTATCTTCTTTATTATTTGAATGAATAACATCCCGAAGCCTGCTCCCAGATACAGGAGTGCGGCAAGAAAGGCCGGTTGCAGTTCAATTAACAGAAGCTTTGATACCGGTGAGCTGATCCCATACAAAGCCGCTGCAAGCATCGCCGTGATTACTGCACCGGGTGTCATCTGAATTGCTATTTTTTGTGGATGCGATTTCTCTTTCTTCATTCTTTCATCCTCTTAGCTTTCAAACAGAGTAGATTACAAGAGGCTAAAACAGCCTCTTCAAAAGCCTAATATGCTCCTTGTAAGGCGGATATCTCAGGGGCACATCCAACCAATTGGCTTTCTTTAGAACACTTTTTTTGTGGGTGAAGGTCAGGTAGCTCTCCTTACCATGATATCTGCCCATTCCGCTTTCCCCAACTCCTCCGAAGGGAAGCTGGGATGAAGCCAGATGCATAATCGTATCATTGATACAGCCACCACCATAAGCGATGCTTGTGATGATCTTCTTCTCATACGATTTATTTGTCGTAAAGTAATAGAGTGCCAGCGGCTTCGGACGTGCATTTATCATTGTGATCACATCGATAAGCTTATTAAATTCCAGAACAGGAAGAACAGGTCCAAAGATCTCCTCTGACATCACCTTGCTATTCCAGGTGATATGATCCAGAATCGTCGGACTAATCCGGTTCGCCTCTTTATAATAGGTTCCTCCTATTATCACCTTCTCACCTTCGATGAGTCCAAGTAATCGGTCAAAATGTTTTTCATTGATAATCTTAGGAAAGCAATCATTTTGGCATGCATTCTCTCCATAGAAACGAAGGATATATTTCTTCATCTTCACAATCAAGGCTTCCTTTACTTTGGTATGAACCAGAAGATAATCCGGAGCCACACAGGTCTGACCTGCATTCAGAAATTTGCCCCAAACAATTCGTCTTGCTGCCAGATCAAGATTGGCCGTCTCATCTACGATACAAGGGCTCTTCCCTCCTAACTCCAGTGTCACCGGGGTCAGATACTGTGAAGCAGCTCTCATGACTGTCTTACCTACGGATACACTGCCGGTAAAAAAGATATAATCAAACTTCTGCTCCAGAAGGGATTGGTTTGCTTCTCTTCCCCCTTGGATCACTGTGACATACTCCATAGGAAAGACTTCAGAAAGGATCAGCTCAATTACTGCTGAGGTATGGGGTGAGTAATTCGAAGGTTTCACAACTGCACAGTTTCCGGCTGCAATGGCTCCCACCAAGGGTGAGATGGATAATTGAAACGGATAGTTCCAAGGTGACATAATCAGAACGATACCGAAAGGTTCCGAGTATATCTTGCTGACGGAGGGGAAGTTTGTAATCGGTGTCATCACCCGTTTTGGCTTTGTCCATTCCTGCAGGTGTTTACGAGCGTATCTGATTTCCTCCAACACCATACCGATTTCCGTTGCATATGTCTCAAATGGAGCCTTGTTTAAATCATCGTGAAGAGCTTTTAGTATATCCTTCTCATGACTGCGAATTGCATGCTCCAGTTTACCCAGATACTCTATCCGGTGATGGACATTCCTTGCATTTCCCCGATCGTAATATTGTCTTTGTTCTTTTAAAACAGTTGCGATATCCTGCATTTTATCTCGACCTCCTGGCAGCTAATTATTTCTGTTTCTTCTGTTATTACTATTACTTCTATTACTTCTGTTGCTTCTGATGCTTCCATATTTCTGTTGTTTCTATTATTTCTGATGCTTCCACTATTCTCTCTATTTACTGTTACTTTGAGTTCATTATAGTTAATATTAACCTATCTTTCATTTTCTTCTATTGTAGTCTTTCTTATTCCTTTTTTCAATGCTTGATCGGTTTTGTAAAATGAATAAAGCATAAAAAAACCGAATGGTTACATGTCTGTACCCATCCGGCTGATAATTTCTATTATTTACTTCCCAGCTTATACACCAGCTCTTGAATCAGTTTCTCACGGTGTTTATTCTTCCAGTTTATGATGGCTGTATCCTTTATCACAGCTCCTTTTTTTGCGCAAACTTTAACCATCTTCTTGATTGCCAGGTTGCCGCCCATCCAGGCATACGGAAAATATATGCACCATTCACTCTATCCACTTTATGAATTATTGCATCAAATTCCTGCTTCATCATGAACTCCATTCTGTAACTAACCCATGAATTTGGTATTTGATCCAATCAACTGGGCTTTATATTTGTTACATTTAATTACAAATAATTTTGATCCTTAAGCAGATTCATGACCGGTACATTATAGGTAATGTCTTTAGGAGTATAATTAAACTTCTCCTCTTCGTTCTGCTCCTCCTCATCCTTAAGTAACTCAAGAAATTCCAGATAATCATCATAGCTGAATAGGGAGGTAAGATTCTGAAGCTCATTATCCGAACCAGCCACACTACTCGCGATCAGAAAAGCATAATTGTTCTGTACCGGTGCAGAAGCAGCCATAGCTGGTTTACTTTGCTGGGTACTAGATGTGACCGTTCCGGTACTTACCACCGCACCCTTGGCATCCGCACCTTGCTGCATAAAATTAACTACCTTCTTTACATAATTCTGTGTCTCCTCAAAGGGAGGAATCCCACCATATTTTTTGACATTACCGCTGCCGGCATTATAAGCAGCCAACGCAAGTTTAGTGTTACCCTCATACCTTTTTAGCAATCCAGCGATATACTTTGCTCCACCCATAATGTTTTGCTCTGCATTAAAGGAATCAGTTACTCCTAAGGACTTTGCGGTTGCAGGCATAAGTTGCATTACGCCTTGAGCACCGCAACGGGATATTGCATTGGGATTGAAGTCTGATTCTGCTTTACCGATTGCTTTCAAAAGTTCAACCGGTACATTATATTCATTTGCCGCTTTATCAAATATCTCATCCAGGGATTTTGTTTC
Source organism: Bacillota bacterium (assembly GCA_023415055.1). GTDB lineage: Bacteria > Bacillota > Clostridia > Lachnospirales > Lachnospiraceae > Mobilitalea. The sequence goes on from JAEZLZ010000113.1 coordinate 96,289, forward strand.
TCCTAAGAAGGAAGAAAAAAATGAGCTATCCGAATTTTTCTTTACTGTACCAGTGTTTTGTATATTCTTTTTATCTACCTTTGTTATTCCATTGATTTCAGCCATTGTATCACCTTCATACTGCTGTCAGCAGCCTTTTTATACATAATTTATTAGTATCTGAGAATCCTAGTATGCGGGATATAACCCGAACGTATTACTTTGAATCCTATTTTAAGCTATTTTATAACATTAATCAACACGATAGTTTAAATAGGTCTTAATTGACTATTCTTTCTGCTTATGAGTTGTCGCTAATAGAGTACTCCTCCTTGGGTGTAACAGAAATCATCTTATTATGATTTGCTTCGTTCGTCCAATCATATGTAGGAACTTCCAATTATGAATAATTATTTCTATAATTCGTTCTGATACTTGTTTTCACGGATATTTATGTAGTACAATAGCAATAAAGTAGTTTTTTAGATGCCAAGCGTAATATACTGCATTATTTTGGCATTATAAAATATATCATTATTCATCTCAGGAGGTTTTACTATGTATTGTGTCCAGGAAATAGCACCCAAGGTTTTTTGGGTAGGCGGCAGCGACAGACGATTAGCATTGTTTGAAAATATGTTCCCCCTTCCAAATGGTGTCGCATATAATTCGTATCTGATTACGGACGATAAGACTGCATTAATTGACACGGTTGACCGTTCTATCAGTGATTTATATCTTGAAAATGTAACGCATGTCCTGAATGGACGTACCCTTGATTATCTGGTTATTAATCATATGGAACCGGACCATTGTGCTAACATCGAAGAGATTGCACGTCGTTATCCGAAGGTTAAGATCATCGGCAACAAGAAGACCTATCAGTTCATTGAGCAATTCTATGCTATGGATTTAAAGGCAAATTATCAAGAAGTTAAGGAAGGGGAGGAGCTTTCACTCGGAAGCACAACTCTTCGCTTCTATACCGCTCCGATGGTTCACTGGCCTGAGGTTATGGTTACCTATGAGCTAACGAATGGTATCCTGTTCTCCGCGGACGCATTCGGTTCCTTCGGTGCAAATGCAGGCAATATTTTTGCTGATGAGATCGATGAAAAGGATGTGGATGAAGCCAGACGTTATTATGCCAACATTGTCGGACGTTACGGCTCACAGGTTCAGGCTTTATTTAAGAAACTGGTAGGACTAGAGATTAATATGATCTGTGCTCTTCACGGATTGATCTGGCGCCAGCAGGACATACCATTTATTATGGATAAGTATGATAAATGGAGCCGTTATGAGCCGGAGAAAAAAGGTGTTGTATTAGTCTATGCTTCAATGTACGGTAACACGGAAAATGTAATGAATGCACTGGCGAATAAACTGGCTTTACGCGGTGTCCGCGATATGAAGATGTATGATGTATCTAAGACTCATCCTTCCTATATTATCTCCGATCTGTGGAAGTATAGCCATATGGTACTTGGCTCACCCACCTATAATATGCATCTTTACTTTGTTATGGATTCTCTTTTGAAGGACATCTCCGTACTTGGTTTGAAGGATCGTAAGGTATCCATTATAGGTAATCATTCCTGGGCAAGCGCTGCGATGAAGACCATGACGACTCATATAGAAGCCATGAATAACATGGAGATTATCGGAACTCCGATGGATGTTCGTTCAACCATAAAAGAAGAAAAGGAACAGGATTTAGATGAATTGGCTGATGCAATTGTAGCTTCTCTGAACTAAGGTGATTCGTGCGCTCAACGTGGTCCAGCTTCGCTGGACACACGGCGTAAATGTAAAAGGCTGGGCTATACGCCCAGCCTTATTTTAGTTTCTTATTGTAATATGCCTTCTACCAGTGCAAGGAACTGTTCTTCCTTAATCGGCCGGGAGAAAAAATACCCCTGATAAACATCACAATTTTTCTTCTTTAGCCATAAAAACTGCTCTTTGGTTTCTACTCCCTCAGCAACTACCTTCATCTTAAAGCGGTGAGTAAATTCAATAATCATCTCGACTAAATCGCCGATCTTCTCATCCTCTAGGATACGATCAGTAAACGCCTTATCAATCTTAATCGTCTGTACCGGCATAATACCCAGATGATTCAAGGAAGAGTATCCTGTTCCGAAGTCGTCTAATTCTACACCGATTCCCGCGCTGAACAATTGTCTCAGATTCTGGAGCAATTCAGAGTAATGCAGTGAGACCTCACTCTCGGTAACCTCCACTTTGATCTGATCAGCGGAAACCTCATTCTGTACCAGGACATCCAGAAAACGCTCAGTAAAGTTTGGATTAATCAATTCCAGAAAAGATGCATTCACCGCAATAGGAATATGTACCTGCGGATGTTCAAAGAGTAAACGATTTTTCTTTACAAATTGGCAGACCTGTGAAATTACAAGTTTTCCTATGTCATCAATCAAACCATTACGTTCCGCAATTGGTATAAAGATTCCCGGAGGAATCTCCCCAATCTGAGAATGTCTCCAACGAAGCAATGCCTCCGCTCCGCATATCTTCTCGTCATTGTCGTATTGTGGCTGATACATTAGATACAGCTCATTGTTTTCAATAGAATGGGATAGGCTCTTTTCAATCTGTAATTCTCTGTCATGTCGTTCAAGCAGCTCCGGCCCGAACCAGGTAATCAGGTTCCTACATTTCTCTCTGCCGGCGTCAAACATAGCAAACTCGCAGCGTTCCATCCATTGTTCCGGTTCTAGGAACTCTTCCGTAAAATTAATTGCACCTGCGATAATATTGATCTTCATTTCTATGGTATTGATTTTGATAGATGATACAAACCGCTCAAATAACCCCTGGTAAACTTCAATAATTTCATCGTTGTTATAATCTTCATTAATTAAGATTATGTATCTTCCTTTTCCGATACTGTACATCTGACCACCGGAAATCTCCTCGAAGAAGGACATGATATCAATACCAATGAGATAATATAGTGTCTCGATTAACACATTCCCAAGGGACACTTCTATCTTGTCAGAATCCTTGACACCGATCAGCAGCATAGTCCCCAGACGTCCCAACTGTTCTGACCTGGAATGTCGTAGACGGTCAAAAAGCTTCTCACGATTATAAAAGCCGGTCTGACTATCATGATAGGCCAGAAATTCAATACGCTCCTGATAATCCGTTAACTTCTTCACGTTATCCTGAAGCTCTTGCTGTTGAACCGAGGCTTGTCTGTATAAGCATTCAATTTCCTCGTTCTTCTTTACTAATTCCTCGCTATGCTCATTCAGAGTACTTATATACTCCTTGCTATTCTTCTCCTGATAACTGACATTAAGTAAAGCACACATTAGCAAACTTGCAAATACAAGCAAATAAGGATGATACTGTAGTGATACAAGATATGCCTGATTATCCGGTGCAATCCATGATGCCGAAGGAATAACAATAAAGGAGGAAATCACTACAAATAAAACCATCTCCCAACACTTTGATTCTCTTTTTTTATGCTTGGAATAAAAGTATGGTATACAATAAATGAGTATATTAAGCAGCTGTACCAAAAGCAAACTCCATATAATTGTACCGTTCACCATACTAATAGAAACGGATGATATTACCCCTGCGGTCAAACCGGCTACCGGTCCTAAGAAAAAGGTGATAAAGCCGATCATCAAAAATCTTGCATCCGGCATTCCAGTCAGTTCAGACAGCTTCAATAGAATAACCATAATGGATTGTATGAGGCCTATAATCAATCCACCAAACAGCATATCATTATACTTGTGAACTCCCGAAAAATGATTGAAGATACGCAACCCATAGAAAGACAGGAAAAAGGCTAAACCATATACAATGATTAATTTCGACGCATATACCATAATGCCAACCTCCTATAGCTCTATTATTTCGTCAGCTTCATGTAATCCGGTCGAATTGAAGAGATTACCAAACAGTTACTTATCTGACATAATATTTATATATTATACGATAGTATTTAAAAACTATCAATATCTGTTATTGTATGACAAATTATGATAAATTATATCTTATCATAAATTATTCTAACATTATGATATATATATTGCTTGAATCCACAAAAAGAAAGGGGTTTACAATGCATTAATGTCTTTCCTATCATAAATTTTACACCCATTTTTATAAAGTATGCAGAACCCCCTTGGTTGGGCTAATAATCCAACCAAGGGGGGGTCACTACATGCCTCATAAGGAGGTTAAAATATATTCTGTTTTACTCTGTGAAACCTACTGTTGTTGTTATTACGCCATCGACCGTCTCGAACATGATAACGTCGGAATAAGCAGAATATCCTTGCATATCTCTCATCTCGAACATCTGCATGAAAACACCATCTCCCAGTTCAATCTCCTCAAAAGTCATATTGTTATCCCATATATACATATCGTTCTATACGGTTAGGGTCTACAAAATCATTCTGCCATACACTGGATCCACCTGTTTGGATGACTATCTTCACCTCTAAGACTAATTATGATTGGTTACTCTACATACATCAAAGAGTCAATCAAATATTCAGCATCTGCATAGATATTGTAACCCTCAATATCTGTAGTAATAATTTCAATCGAATAGTCGTCAATAGAAACATGATAGGATATCATTCTGCATGAAGCTGTTGCAGTAGTTAGGATAAAGCTATATGCAAAGGATTTCGTACCATTTTGTGATTCATATGCAAAGGTATTGAAATCGGATACCTCTGTCGTACCAGCACCATAACTTGCATCCATAGATTCTTGTAAGATTTTTTGATTAACGTCTTTCAGTGACGCTGCAATTTCTTTATAGGAAGAAGCTTTTTTGCCTGTTTTTTCGGCAATCACTGTGATACCTGATTTTGAATCAGGAACTGCTAACGTTGCTACATGAGAGCCATCTTCTCTTTCCTCGCCTGATACCTCATATGCAACAGGTGCGACAAAGCTGAGGCCTGCCATAAGTATTTCCTGGTAATCAGCTGATATTTGATAAGGATTTGCAGCCGGAATAACAGTTACGTTACAGGTGTAATTCTTTTTATTTACGGTAGCTGTAATTTTAGCCGTACCTACTGATTGAGCTGTTACAAAACCTTTATTCGTAACCGTTGCAACTTTCTTATTACTGCTTTTCCAGGTTATCTTACCTCTTGTGCCTATCACTTCCAGGGTAGTGGTTGCAGAAATCTCCATTTTTAATTTCGTATCGCTAAGCTTAACTGTAGCTGCTTCTGCTACTGCTACATTAACTACATAAGGTACTGTTACCGGTGCTGCAACTGCTACCGCAACTAAAAGTGCAATAGCCACTAATTTCATTCTAAAATTCTTCATCATACACTTATCCTCCAACATCAATTTGATATAACCTTGAACACATCCCTATTATAGAATAATAATAAGAAAAAAACTGTCCAATGCATGAAATGGCTCTTTTTCTGCATGAAATTAAAATATTGCTAATTTTCGTGAGGCGTGAGGTCGTAAGACGTGTGGTCGTAAAATTATGTACTGAAATTAATTATGAAAATTTGAGACATAAAAAGGGCTTTTGCTAGACAATGATGATTCATCTTGCAAAAGCCCCATATTCCACAAAAAATTCTATGAATCTATTATTCCTTCACGCCACCTAAGGCAACGCCCGCAATAATGTATTTTGATAACAGGAAGTATACAATAAATAAAGGTAATACGGTAAGCGTTAGTCCTAAATAGATAGAACCGAACTCCGTCTTATAAATATCTCCACGAAGTAAACTAACCATGATAGGCATTGTGTACTTATCATTATTTGTAAGTAAGATCAAAGGCATAAACAGGTTATTCCAGCTTCCAACGAAGGCGAAAATCGCTTGGGTTGCAATTGCCGGTTTCATAATCGGAATAATAATCCGGTTAAAAATATTAAATTCTCCCGCTCCGTCGATACGACCTGAATTCACAATATCAATCGACAAGGAAGCAATAAGATACTGCCTCATAAAGAATACCATAGCTGGTGCTGCTATTGAAGGCAAAATTAAAGGAAGAAAATTATTTGTCATATGGATTTTATAAATAAACTGATAAAAACCAATACTGGTTACCTGTGCAGGTATCATCATTACCGCCAAAATAAAGGTGAAGAACGGTTGACGTAATCTCCAGTCATAAGCAACCAATGCATATGCGGTTAAGGAAGAGAAATATACCGCACAGGCTGTTGAACCGGTAGATATAATTACAGAGTTTATAAATCCCTTGATTGGATCAAATGTTTTACCTTCTAATACTGCCCAATTACTCGCTAAAAATTTTGAAGGTAATAATGAAATTGCATGCTGTTGTATTTCAAAAGTACTGCGAGTTGCATTCATAATCATGATCCAGAAAGGCAGGATACTTAATACCGCCAGCGCAATACACACAATGTACTTAACAATCTTTAAAACAACCTGGGATGCGCGATTTTTCTTCATTATGCAGCCCTCCTTGTTGCTTTTTCTTGTCTCTTATATTCTTTTTCCATTTTTTTATTAAGCTTATAAAGCTTTGATGCTTCCTTATCACGCATTACATAGAATATAATCGCAGATAAAACACAGATAATGACGAACATTATCATACTCGCAGCAGATGCGCGGTTATATAGATAACTTCCACTAAATGCCTGATTATAGATAAACAAACTTGTTGTCAGAGTTGCACCATCCGGGCCTCCGTTCGCTATGAACATCCTCGGTATATCGAACATCTGCAAGCCACCAATTAAGCTTGTTATCAGTGTATATAGAAGTATTGTTCTCACATTCGGTAGTGTCACAAAGAAGAATATCTGCGCACCTGAAGCACCATCAATGTCAGCCGCCTCAAAAATCTCAGGATTAATACCCAGAACGCCTGATATCAAGACAATCATAGTACTACCATACCACATCCAGAACTGGATAAAGGATACAATTCCCCTAGCCGTCATTTTATCTAGGAGAAAATTAATCGGCTCTTTGGATAATCCAAGTGTTACAAAAAAATCATTGGCAGGACTCATCGGGTATCCAAACAGTGAACTGAACAAAATAGCAATTGTAGCAGCCGTAATAATATTAGGCATATAGAAAAGAACCTTGAACACACCCTGACCCTTAATCTTACGTCTTGGGCTAGTAAACCAAGCCGTGAGAAGAAGTGCAAGTAAAATCTGAGGAATGAAATTAATAATCCAAATAACTAGTGTATTTCCTAATGATTCCTGAAAAGAAGGGTTTTTGAGAATCGTCTCGAAATTCTGAAAAGGGTTCGCCAAGAATTTGAAAGTTGTTTTTCCCAACCCTTTCATATCTGTAAAACCAATCACTGCGGTATATAATGTTGGATAAAGATTGAAAACAAGGAACGCTAGCACAAAAGGTATGGAAAAGATATACCCATATTTAGCGTAGTTAACACTCTTGCGTCGCATAAGCGTTCACCTCCGGTAAAATTGTTTTAAGGGGCGGTCGAAAAGATATCCTCCCGCCCCTAATATCAGGTTTAAATTATTCTACAATAACATCAAGATTGTCAGCAATATCCTGCTTGAAATCAGCAATAGCCTGCTCACGAGTCTTGTTACCAGCGGTGTACTCACGTACCTGTCCACGCCAGTAACTATTGATTGTCTCATCATACTGAGTTAAGTTCTTACCAGTAGCGAACTTACCTGCGGGAACAAATACATCGAACATGTTCTGTCCACCTAAGAAGTCGATAGAACCATTGGATTTGCTCATAACTGTACCGGAAGCAACTGTATCCTTAGTGCCGCCTTCACCATTCAGAGTACCGTTAGCCCAGAAGTACTGAAGACCTGTATCGGAGCTATCAAGTGTAATCCACTCGATGATATCGCCAACAGCAGCTTTAACCTTGCTGTCTTTGTTAGCAAGTACATAAGAACCACCCCAGAAGAAACCAACCGGAGGCTCACATACAGCCCAATCACCATAGGTGCCTTCGCCGATTTTTGTTCCGCCGGAATTACCAGCCATAACGTAGTTAATTAACCAAGCAGGGCCGAAGAAACCGAAGATCTTCTGAGTGCCGGCATCCTTCATATCTGCATACCAAGCATCCGTCCAGTCCTGAGTATCATTGTGATAACCATTGTCTTTCAATTTCTTGGAAAGGTCTAAGAATGCTTCACGCTTAGGATCGATGTAAAGCTTGCCATCAACGATCCAAGGCTGATCGGAGCTATTCTCAACTGCATGCCAGATATCTCCATCGCCAGATACGATTCCGTAGCCCTTAGCTTTTAACTCAGCTGCTGCCGCGAAGAACTTATCCCATCCGGGACCAATCTTATCTTTGATTGTTGCCGGATCATCGGTTCCCCAAGTATCCTTAGCAAGAGAACGGCGATAGATAAAAGCACCGCCAGTTGCCTGATAACCAAGTGCTACAAGATTTCCATCAGGATTTGTTCCGATATCGATTGTGTACTGAGCGATATCAGCTTCTTTGGTAAGAGTATCAACATCAATACCAAGATCCTTATAAGGAGCTGCATACTGATAAGCATCCCCCTGGGAATACTTTAAGACGAATGCGTTCTCTGCACAGTAGATGTCAGGAGCTTCTGCGCCGCCACCAGCAAGAGCCTGGTCAAGAGCGGGCTGATAAGCACCGTCTGTGGTAGCGATAATAGTTGTCTTGATTTCGTACGGAAACTCAGGATGAAGAGCTTTGTACTTCTCAACCATCTTAGGAACTTCATCGGTGAAGGACCAAAGATTAATAACTTTTACATTAGGATCATTTGTTACTTCTTCTGCTGCTGCAGGAGCTTCGGTAGCCTTAGGAGCTTCCGTTACTGTGTTTGTGTTTGAAGATGAGTCACTACTAGGTGTTTCCTCTTTTTTGGTGCCACAACCTGTTACTAAGGACATAACAAGCATGCACGCAAGAATTAAAGCAATTAAACGTTTCATGTAAATCCCTCCTCTAATTTTGTAAATTATAAACATTTACATAAAAATTATATATAATTTTCCGTATCCATGCACCATTTTTGTTGCTATCTTATTATAAATTATTGCTCTGTTTCCTATTTTTTTGTGTAATATATATATATTGCAAAAATGTTCCAAAATAAATAATGCAATATTTTTGACAATAAAATATTATCAAAATTCATTTTTTTGTGATTTCCGATAACGTTTAAGTTCCCGTATACCATAGGTTTATTGAAATTATTTTATTACTGAATTATATTTTTAGTGTTTTTGTTACTTAAAACTGTACAAAGCCCTGTTTTTTACACTCTTTTTTACACTCTTTTTCCGGATAAAATAAGTTCTCAGATCAATAACCATGCAAAGAATCATCCTAAGATAGCCTTACTCTTTTTACCTATTGCAATATAAAATAATTTTACCCAGCATAGTTTATAATATACAAAAAAACAGATGGCAAACTTGTCGATATAAGTAAATATTTGAAACAAGTACTAAACATTTCTTATTATAAATTGCTTTTATATCATGTATTTGATATGATATGCTATGTAACAAAACCAATTATTTATAAAAGGCGGAAGCAAGAATGACGGATAATCAGGAGCAAAAACACCAGCGACGCGTTCGCTATCAAGGTACTCATCCAAAAGCATTTAAGGATAAATATAAAGAATTACAGCCGGAAAAATATGCTGATACAATTACAAAGGTTATACAGAAGGGGAATACTCCGGCTGGTATGCATCGCTCTATATGTGTACAAGAAATTTTAGATTTTTTACAAATCAAGCCGGGTCAAACCGGGCTAGATGCAACTTTAGGTTATGGCGGTCATACCTTGGAGATGCTTAAGTGTCTGCAGTCTCAAGGTCATTTGTATGCAACCGATGTTGATACAATTGAATTACCGCGTACAAGAGAACGGCTGGCAGGCTTAGGATATGGTCCTGAGATTTTAACAATCCGACTGATGAACTTTTCGCAAATAGATCAAATCATTCCCGAATCAGGACCTTTGAATTTCATACTGGCAGATTTGGGTGTCTCATCGATGCAAATTGATAATCCGGATCGAGGCTTTTCTTATAAAACAGAGGGCCCGCTTGACTTGCGATTAAATCCAAGTAAAGGTATCTCGGCTGCCAAACGTTTAGAAACCATTACACAAGATGAATTATACGGAATGTTACTTGAAAATGCAGACGAGCCTCATGCGGCTGAAATAGCACGAGCGATCACATCTACCATAAAGAAGGGGAAAGAGATAGCAACCACCTCTCAATTAAGGCAAATCATTACTGATGCGTTGAAGTTCATCCCAGAAAAGGAACGAAATGATGAGATTAAAAAGTCCTGTCAGCGAAGCTTTCAAGCATTAAGAATTGATGTAAATAATGAATTTGAAGTATTATATGAATTTCTAGAAAAGATTCCAGCTTGCCTTGCCGAAGGAGGGCGTGTTGCGATCCTCTCGTTTCATTCCGGTGAAGATCGTCTTGTTAAAAAATCTTTTCAGAGACTATATCGTGACGGAGTCTACCGGGATATCTCACCCGACGCGATACGCCCGTCACCGGAAGAATGTAATACAAACAGCCGCGCGCGCTCAGCTAAATTACGCTGGGCTATTAAAGCATAAACAATCTGGCAAAAGAATGTTTTCCACAAGTATACAGCAATAGTAAGCACGCTTTTGATCTTTCTATCGCCGCGAATTCAAAGAGTAGTATAAATCCAACTTAACAGGTTCTGTAAGCAAAAAAGTTGCTTGACCTAATCGGAGGTATACTACTCTTATTTTTTCATCTATCTATATTTTAGGGTCAGCCCCCTCAAGAAATTGCGAATGTATCGATCTTTGCATTCCTTATAATTGCGTTGCCCTTCTCTTCGCAGCACTGCACTCAATTCGCTGTTTGACAGATTTACTCCGGCACTTTTAAAGATATCTAACATATCATCTCCGGTAAGTGACAAGGCAATCTTTAATTTCTTTAGAAGAACGTTATTAACTGCATAATTATCATTAATCTGATATAATTGTTTTTCAGGCTCACCCTGTTTTGACTCCTGTTTGCCTCGTTTGAACGTGATAAAACCGTTAAGAAAGGATTCCAGCATATAATTATTGCAGCGCTTCATATTATCAGCAACAATAAACTCCTCAGCTTCCGAATCAGGATTCCAGTTATTCTTCGGCTTTAACAGCATTCTTTGTAACTCTTCTCTTGTCACGGCTATTCCGCCGAGTCTGAAGATCTCAATCATATCTATATCCTTAATATCCAGCGCGTATCTTAATCGTATTAAAATATCGTTATTATTCATACCATTATCCCTTCAGCATTTCTTTTCCTTCGTCTAAATAACGAAAGCGATGATAAATGAATGCTATTTATAGACCCCATAAGTCTTATTCACATCCTGAATATATATGATACCCTTTCCCGGTGCATCGATACCGATATCCTCCTTGATCGCGCGTACGATAGCTTCCGTCCTATCTGTTTCTGAAAGAATCAACACGATTTCTTTCTCCGGTTCAATATCAATAGCAAATACTCTGCTGGTTTCATGGATTCCGGAACCTCTTCCGTTAATAATCGTTCCGCCCTTGGAGCCCGCTCTACTTGCAGAAGCCACAACATCCTCCGCCTTACCTTTATCTACAATGACTGTGATTACCTGATACATCGTAATATGTTCACCTCTTTCACTCGCTATCTTTTCACACTGGCATCCACTGGTTCCTATGGCCTCATATACCGAAGTTGTAAATGCTATACCATGATTTGGTTTATCAAATTTGAATTCGCTATTCAACTGATCAAGCGCCTTGTAGGCTGTCTCCCGATCTGCCACCATATATAATATCTCTTTTCTTATCTCGGATAGACCTAGGTAATCCCAGATTCGATAATTCGCCGTACCCTTTGCGAGCGTAATCGTACCTCCGTGTATCCCATTGGTTTTCGCAGCTTTCAACACCTTACTTCCCATACCAAAATTAACGATAACACATACTAATTCAATGTATACTCTATCTTCTCTAGGCTCCATTATTCGTAAGACCTCCCCTCTTATCTTTCAGTTTATAGATTAATCCTAACAGCTGCAATGCAATCAACGGAGTCATTGCCACCATTGCAATCACTCCGAAACCGTCCACCAATACGTTAGCTCCTTCTACTGCTTCCGCTGCTCCCTGAGTATAGGCTAAGATAAAGGTAGCCGTCATTGGTCCGGATGCTACCCCTCCGGAGTCAAAAGCAATACCCACGAACAATTTCGGAACGATATAACTTAGGGAGATGGCAATCAAATATCCCGGAAGAAGGTATTGCCATAGCTGCAATTCGGGAATTAGAATTCGGACAATCGATAGTGCTACAGCAATTCCGACACCAATCGTAAGTGTAAACATAACCACACTTCTTTTAACATAACCACTGGTTACCTCTTCAATCTGGTAAGTTAATACATATACGGCCGGCTCTGCCAGAATTGTAACAGCACCTAGTACGAAGCCTACCAATATGACATAAAAATTATTATCTATAGATGCAATGCTATACCCGATGGCGCTACCCACTTCCATAAAGCCCGCATTTACACCAACTAAGAACAATACTAAGCCAATCAAGGTAAGCAGAATACCAAACACTATTCTGTTGACCTCTCTCCTAGACAACCGAAAGGAGAAACGTTGTGCGATAAGAAACATAATCAGAATAGGAAGCAGCGCGATTGCCACCTCCGGCACCACCTTGAAAAACTCATGTAAAAATGGAGTGATAATCGAATTCGATGACTCGCCTTTCTCTAAACTGCCTGTGATCTTATCTGTTTTTGATAGAATGCTCATAATCATAACCGATAGGATCGCTCCGGTGGATGCGATGGCTACCAGCCCGAAACTATCCTTTTCCGATGCTTTACTATCCTTCTTCAGCTTTGAGACACCCAAAGCCAAGGCTAGGATAAACGGCACCGTCAATGCTCCTGTAGTCGCTCCTGAGGCGTCAAAGGAAATTGCAAGAAATTCCCTTGAGGTCATTAAGGCCAGAGCAAAAATAATGCAATATATGATTGTCAGCATTCGATATAGAGGGAAGTTATACACAATTCTACCAAGACCGATCGTAAGCAGGATCGCAATACCGATTGACACCACCACAACGATACTTCCCTTCGAGATCATGCCTGATGTTACTGCGTCGACCTGTCCGGCCAGAATATGAAGATCAGGTTCTGCAACCGATACAAAAAAGCCGAGAATTAATCCTGCCACACCAATAAACCATAATTTATTAGTTTTCGCCAGCGTTGCTCCCATATGATTACCGATCGGAGTAATTCCTAAATCTACTCCAACTAAAAATATCGTTAATCCTATTACGATAAAAATCACGCCGACAATAAAACGAAACATGACTGATCCTTCTAATGGTGTTAAGGTAATATTTAATATTAACACAATTATTGTGATGGGCAGTACTGAAGATAATACCTCTTTGAACTTGCTAAATAATACACTCAAATGTTTTCTTCCTTTCCTGTTAATTTGTGCGTATACTTTCGTATCACAGATTAATAGTTACAAGGCGGTTTGACAACAGGTGTCGTTATTTTATATCACATCCTTTCCTACGATAGATATCCCATCTCTTTTGCTGCTTCTTCCCAATATTCTTCTGAGAGGTTCGACCATGCCGCTTTCCCTTCTCTTTCCTCGCATTTTTGCATCGCTATATGTCCTTTGCGGAAATGCACAATCACTCACATAATCTCCAAGAATTAAAAAGTGTTCTATCTACTCCTTGGAAGCGTAGTCTAAACAAGTCTTGAAAGCATGATAGTTTCTATGTATATCACTTAGAACTGCTATCTTCATCTTCATTCCCGCCCTCTATCTCAACTTTCATCTGCAAATAAATCAATAGCAGCATTCACCTTCACACGCCATATCATATGATGTGAACCTTCTCCCCAATAATCCTTGAGATAATAGTTTGGATCACCAAATCGTTTACACCATATCTTCTGTGCTATCTGGTAGCCACTGTCAAAAGTAAATTCTTCGATTCGCTTAGATACTAATACCCGAAGTAGGTACCTATACAACAGAGCGGATACTCCTTGCTTCTGAAATTGAGGGTGAACAAATACAGTACCTATCTCAAGTAAATCCTTCATTTCATAATTCGTACAATGATTCAGTAAATCGTTCGATTTGCCATATTCGATTGACCCAATAATCTTATCATTATACTGTGCCAACAGAAAGAATCGTTCCTCTCCGTTCGTATCAAAATCCTGTTGGATGCATCCTCTTTTATCCAGAATCTCCTCCGTAAGAAGCTCCTTCCTTTCCGCTAAACCATTTGCTTGAAATGTATCCTTTAAAACCAATTCAAAAAAAGCGTATATCTGCTCCAATTCCTCCAAAACGGGTCTTCTGATTACTATTTTATCTTTATCTAGCATACAACAATACCTGACTTCCTGACTTTATAGTTTAGTTCAACACCATTCTTTCCTGTTCTCTTTTATAAACTTGATCTCTTCCTGATAAAACTGTTGATGTCCTTCTTGCTTCATCTTAATAAACACTTGATTTCCTTTTTGGCTTTCTTCATCAAAAAGCGCTACCAGAGCCTGCAGTCGAAGGATGACATTATCCAAAACCTCCGAAGCAGTAAAAGCACCATATGCAGCAAGAAAGGCATCAAGTAATTCCCTTCGTTGTGAACAGTCCTGTGTTCTGTCATAATTTCGATAGCTTCCTGCATCCGGATCATAGACTTCTCTGCTTAAAGGCACGAAACGATAGACAGCATATGCTACGTCCCATATCCTCGGTGCGGGACATGCAGTATCAAAATCAATGATACCGACTGGAAGACCGTCTTGAAAGGTAACATTGTATGGTGCGAAGTCATTGTGACATATCACATCTTTTTGCAGGTCCGATTCATAGCTTAAAAACCAGATATCCTCCGGTTCACACTTAAAATCCATCGTCGCATCATGATACGCTCGTAACATTCTTGCCGCTTGTTTAACGACAACCATTCTGTTAGGCAGATCCTTCTTCTCTGGATAGTCTTCGATCGTATCTCCTTCCAGAAATGACAGCATTTCCTTTTGATCATCCTTCATGCCAAGAAATCTTGGTACGAAGGTAAGCCCTTTCTTTTCCAGATGCAACAATAATCTGTGTATCGTTCTGCTCTGTGGCTTTAAATCCCTGTATACGCTAGAGCCAGCCCTTGATACCTCTGACATATTACCCTTTTTTAACTCCGTTTCCTGATTGTTCAATGCTTCTGTTCCTCCACTATATTAAATATAATAAGATTTCCACAAAATATCTGATATGGATACTGTAGCCGCGAAAACATAAGGCATCCAAATATACTTTCACAGCAGCTCTAAAACCTATTGTAATGGAGCTTTTGATACATCAGTGTCTCTTCTTCCTGTGGCTTCTTCTCTTCCGCCGGATATCCAATTGCAAGTATACATTCCACACTGAATTGTTCCGGAATCTCAAGAATATTTCGAATATATTCTTCTGCACTTTCATCTTCCGTATGATTTCGTTCTCTTACCTGTACCCAACAGGAGCCAAGCCCCAGGTCCTGTGCTGTCAGTTGAATGAAAGCCGAAGCGATGGAAGCATCCTCGATCCATACGTCACTCATACTATGATCAGCAAGTACTACGATAGCAAGCGGCGCCTCCGATAGATATTTGGGTCCCGGCTCCCTGCATGAGGAAAGCTTCAAGAGCAAGTCTGCATCATCTACCGCAATAAACTGCCAGGGTCTGATGGAACGCGAGGATGGAGCCAGCAAGGCACTTTTCAGAAGGATATCGACCTTTTCTTTTTCAACTTCCTTCTTTTGATATTTTCGAATGCTTCTTCTTGATATCAATAAATCATATAACATTATACTTGCCTCCTTTTGACGGCCTATTTTACAAGCTGTAACAGCTTTATGGTTGTATTTGCATTTCTGATCGTGATGCTGTCATAAACAGCTGAGCCTACGATCTTGGAATATCGCGTTCTTGAAAAAGTATCCATCGGTGCGGACCAAAAGATCACTCTGCCATAAGAATCAACTTTCTCATAATCCGGCTTTGCCTCTCCCACTGCTTGCATTACTTCTTCTGCGGTGGCAGGTGGTATCACAAAGATTGCATTATGCTTAGAATTCTTGTCTACACCCCACCAGGAAGGTGCATGCTTAAGAGCAGCTTCGAGATCTTCGGCCCGTATCACTCCTACTGAAATATTTAATTGAAACCGTTCTATAATCATCGTCTCACAATCTTCCTTCAGTCTGAGTTCATCCTTACCCTCACTTGAGAAAATGATGTTTCCGCTGTTAATATAGGTGGAAACCTCTAAAAATCCTCTTTGCTCAAACAGTTCTTTCAGCTCAGGCATTGATATCTTATTTTTTCCGCCGACATTTATCCCACGTAGTAAAGCTATATATTTTTCCATTTGTACACCACCTTTTATGCATTTTGATGCAAATCTGAGAGAATCAACCTATTATTGGTATTCTATCATTGTTTTCGAAAGCAAGTCAACCAATATCATGTAAACTCAATCCATGGTCCTACAATATATTGACATAACAAAAAGAATGGATCCCATTCTCCCCTTGATTTTCTTAAAACTGGGGAATCTGTAATCCATTTTATAGACAGCTCATCACTTCCGATATGCTATCGCATCCATTTGAACCTATAAACCATTTTTACCACCGCTATGTGCAAATAGTACTACGACAACAGTATGTCATCATTTCTCATATAATGCGACGATATTTTTTGCTGCTTCTTGCACCCGAAGGCGTATCTCTTCCGGCTCCAGAATCTCTACACTGTCACCTAAAGATAAGAGCATACCAAGCCAAAAATGCTCGTTTGGTACGATAGATTGTTATTCCATAAAGACGGTCAATTTTCAAGATTACAGCTCCTTATCTTCCGTATTATATTTCCTTTTTTCCCAGACCGTTGCAGTCGAATAGGGACGCAACCCGATACTATAATAGAACTGTTGAGAAGAGCCTACAAATGCCTGCTTAGCGCCAAGTAAGCCTGCCCTTTTTATCCCCTCTAACACGGCCGCTTTCCCTAAACCCATTCTCCGATAAGCCGGATCTGTGGCAACCGGCTCTATCACCGCATAGCCGGCTTTGGGATCATACCACATACCGCAATAGGCTGCAAAATTCCCATCCGGAGCCACTACCGCAATCTTTAGATTGAGATCGACATTCTCCCGAAGCATCTCATCCTTTGCACCCTGCTGATTCATCTTAGCACGAGAGAATTCTCCCTCCCCGTTCAGTTCATGATTAAAGCCCTTCCACAATACTCTGCAATATTGATATAAATCAAAGGTATCCTTCATACTGGTAATGTGAAATCCTTCCGGCAGTTCATATTCTGTTGAGGTTCTATCATAGTAAAAAACCGCATCACATTCCTTTTCCTGCGTTGCTATATAGCCCAGTTGTGAAGCAATATCTTGAAATTCTACATCCGAATCTGCTATGACAATTCCAAACTCATGATCCTTTGAAAGCATCCGTGAGGAATATAGAAGCATTTCTTTCTTAAGTAATGTAAAATCGGGTAAGGTAAGACAGAATGCAATTCCCAAACGACAATCATAAGTAGCAACCCCGACAAGTTTATTCTCATCTTCCCATAAACCAATTCTACTGATGCCGGAACGATCAAGATAACCGTGTGTAGTCATCCAGTCCCATCTCGCATAAGTAAACTCCGCATATCCCAATTCAGTGAAGAAATCTCTTACCTTACGATAATCCTCCGTTATCCCGGCCTGATTCATATAGTTCCTAAAATTAATCCCCATTTCCTCTTCCCCTCTCTGACTCTGATTAAATCGTTAACTATGAGCGCTCATAATAAAAGTTCGTATCATTCCACAAATGTTATACATTTTATTTCATCCCGGAAAAGCTTCTTGCCACGTGATATTATCCCATCACGATGTTGATTTGAGAGTTTGGTTAAGGGAGTAATGTAAAGTGTTTCATTATCCTTTCTCCATTTATGGAGTGCATATTTGGTATTGTTCGCGAATTGAGCTTGTAAACCGCATAGATTTGTAACAACCTCGGACATAGAGGCTTTTTCAAGTAAATACTGGTTTTTGAGTGTGTAATATAATAACTCGGCTTTTTTCATCATCCGGCAGCCTCATTTCCTCAGTAAATTATTTAAGCTGGATGGTATGTCCATCCATAATCACCGGTATAAACCATTTGCTTGGTCATTCCGCCATCGATACAGATATTCTCACCGGTAATGAAGCTTGACTTATCAGAACACAGAAAAAGCACCATATTCGCTATGTCCATAGGTGTTCCAACCCGATGGGCCGGATGTTGCAGGGCATCTGGGCCGGAGTAATCAGTGGAAGTCGTATCGATCCATCCCGGAGAGATTGAATTGACACGAACTCTTCCGGCCAAGGAAACAGCCATGGCATGGGTCAGGGCTGAGATTCCGCCTTTTGCCGCAGTATAGCTTTCCGTATTCGGTTGACTCATTCGGTCTCTGGAGGACGATATATTCACAACAGCAGCCCCGGGCGTAAAGTAAGGCAGAAACAGCTTGGTCATATAAAACGGTGCTGTAACACCAACCTGCAATGCATAAGTAAATTCTTCATAGGTGCATTGATCTATACCCTTCATAAGCGGTAGTGCATTATTTATCAAATAATCCACCTTACCATAATCGTTAATAACTTTCTGAGCAAATGCCCGAAGTATCTCCTCATGTGCTAAGTCACCGGTAAAATAATCATTTTGCTGCTTGTCAATGATGCATACGATAGCTCCGTTCTTTTCAAATTCTTCTGCCGTCACCTTGCCGATCCTGCCTGCTCCGCCGGTAATCACAACTACTTTATCTTTCAACATGTTACTTCACACTCCTTATATGAAAGTCGATCCCCCTTATATCGGTGGCTGATATTCATGCCATAAATACTATATCATCCCACACTGATAGAGACCTTTTAGTGCTACAATAACATATTTGATGGAAAGCCTCAATATGGAAAGCAAAATAAAGGAAAAGAAAGAGACTGTTCAAAATATATAGTAACCAAAGGATAGGATAATGACCCCCTGTAATTCACTCTTTCCCTTGATAACCATGTACCTTTTGAAACAGCCTCTCTGATATAATTTTTTCGATTTATTATTCCTAAGACCTTCTCTGTTATCCGTTCACAATCGTTCCACCATTGATATGAATGGTCTGTCCTGTGATATAAGTGGATGCATCCGACGCCAGATATACATAGGCTTCTGCAACCTCTACCGGTTGACCCGCTCGTTTTAACGGTGTATCCTTTCCGAAGGTTCCTACCGTATTCTTATCTAATGTTGAGACAATCAATGGGGTCCAAATCGGTCCGGGGGCTACCTGATTCACTCGGATCTTGCGGTCCGCCAGATTTGTTGATAAGGATCTCGTGAATGCGGTAATCGCTCCCTTTGTTGCAGAATAATCCAGTAAAGTGGCATTTCCTTTGAAAGCCGTAACGGAACTGGTGTTAATGATCGCACAGTTTTCCTTCAGATGAGGAAGTGCTGCTCTTGTTAGATAAAACATTCCGAAGATATTCGTCTGAAAAGTCCTTTGCAGCTGTTCATCCGAGATATCCTCAAGCCTCTTCTGGGGATGCTGTTCTGCAGCATTATTCACGAGTATATCAAGCGTCGAAAACTCCTGCACCGTCATTTTAACGACCTGGTTGCAGAAATTACTGTCGCCGATATCCCCCTTAATTAAGAGTGCTTTCCCTTGATAGCTTTCTACCGCCTGCTTCGTCATATTTGCGTCATCATCTGCTGTATTATAGACGATCACTACCTTACAGCCTTCCTTTGCATAAGCCACTGCAATCGCTCTACCGATTCCGCTATCTCCTCCGGTTATGATTGCCGTCTTACCCATTAATCTACTGGAACCTTTATAGTCCGGATTATCATAGATTGGTTCCGGATCCATACGGCTTTCCTTTCCCGGAGTCGGCTGTGTCTGACCCTGAATCTCCTGTGGGGTATACATATCATTTTCTTTCATGTCGCATATTCTCCTGATTTTTTTGATTAGTATACCCACATCGTTTCAAAATAATTATTGAGCCATAAATAATTTATATCTTCTTCGACTGTTCCGTTTCCAGCAATAATGAAGGTTTCAAGCAGAACCTTTGCAACAATCGGAATTTATAGATATCGTTTAAAAAGAACACTGTTTTCCTTAGCTATATGAAGGAATATATCATCTGCTAATTCATGCAGCTTCTGATATACCGCTTTCATCGTTGGACACGCATACTCCGGAGGCATAAAATCATTACTTTCTTGGATTAATCTCTTAATAATAACACCGGCACCTTCGTGCTCACCCTCCAGTTTAAGAATGATTGATTGAATTGCTGCTTTATCCTCTTCTGTCTTCTCTGTTTTACGCATCACCGGGAAGAGCTCTCTTTCCTCCTTAGCAAAATGCTCCTCCAACTCCATCTTAAGCTCGCTGAAGCTTCTGTGTATTTTTAGCAGCAAATCCTTCCCATGCTCATAATGAACGAGCAGTATCTTATTCACAAGAAGATCGAGTTCCTTCCACAGAGCCCGCTCCGGCTGATGATGGATCTCAAGAATCAAGTCAATCAACTGCTCATCCGATAGCTCCGTAACGGGTATCTCCTTATCCGGTCTAGCCAAATAATCATGATATGCCTTCTGCAACTCAGTAACAAAGTCTGTTGTAAGTCCTGCTTCCGTGATAACCGCTTCAAGAGCTCGATCTCCCTGGCAGCAGTAATCAATATGCAGTTCATTCAGCCTTGTTGTAATTGCCGGAAAATAGGTTACAAGCTCTCCAAGGTGTGTTTCCTTGTTAATTTCTAAGATTTGTTGCATTTGAATATCCTCCTTTTATAAGAAAAAAATTAGTTTATTTGTTTATCAACTCATCTGTCATCTTTATTTTAATTTATAAAAAGGAGAATATCTTTGATTCATATCAAATTCTTAATTAATTTTGATTATGATTATCTTTTTTGAAAGAGATCCGACAATTACTTAAAATAGAAGCTCGACATAACCATCGGTTCCATTTAGCCGGATACGTTGTCCGTCTTTGATCAACCTCGTAGCATTTTCTATTCCGACAACTGCCGGTAACCCATACTCCCTCGCGATTACTGCACCATGAGTCATCAGCCCGCCGACTTCGGTCACCAGGCCTTTGATGGACACAAACAATGGTGTCCAGCTAGGATCCGTAAAAGATGTGATTAAGATATCTCCGGCTTCCAGATCTGCTTCCTCCATAGTTCGAATCACCCGTGCCCGACCCTCCACTATTCCGGAAGAAACCGCAAGTCCTGCTAAAGAGCCTTCTGGGAGCTTATCACGATTGTACCTGCCAGTGATAATCTCACCATCGGAGGTAATCACACGGGGAGGTGTCAGCTTTACAAACTGCTCAAATTCTTCCTTACGCCGGCTGATGATCTCGTAGTCCGCAATCTTGGTGCGCACCAACTCGTGCAGCTCCTCGAAGGTAAGATAATAGATATCCTCACTGTGATGAAGGATCCCATCTCGTACAAGTCGTGTGGCTTCTTTCAGTAAGGCTTGCTTATAGAAATAATATCGATTTACGATCACATACTTCGGATATTCCCGATAACCGATGTAGTTGCGGACAAGGTCAATCATCCGTTTTGTTTCCTCACACTTTTGTTTACCCTCCGGTAACAGCTTCAGTCTATCCAATAGCTCTTTTTCCTTTTCCGATGCTTCCAGCAGTCCTTCTTCAAATTTCCGTGCTGCAGCCCTCGGTTCAAAGTTTTTGACATTACTTAGGAGTAGGGGAATCAATGTCGTTGGTTTCTCACTCCAGCGAGGTTTTGTAATGTCGATCTCCCCGGCACACCGCATTCCGTATTTATTAAGAAACGCTTCGATTGCTTCCTTTACGATCAGTCCCCCGTCAAACAGTTTGAGGTCAGCTAGAAAATTTTCATCTTTCACCTGCTGCAGATATTCAACGATTTTTGGATAAGGTCGAATCGCATCCTCGACATCAAGCAGCTCCAACCCCATCTGTGAAGTAATATTATAAGGTACTGATTGTGAAAGTGAATCTGCCGCATTCTTCTCACCTAGCCATAGATTCATCTTTTCATTAATCCAGGCAGAGGCATCCATCGCTGCCAAATATAAATTCATGCTTTTCGGGTCAGATAATAAGCTCTTAAGCTCACGGATATCTTCCAGAATAAACTCAAACAACTCAGTTCCGAATTTCATTTTAATTTTTTGTTTCAGCTCTTCCATTGATTTCTGGCTGCTTTGAATCAATCCAGGAACGATCGCTGGATCATTTACGACCTTTGTACGAAGACCAGAGAGAGACACCGTTTTGTTTCCTCCAACAGACTTTTGCTCTTCCTCATCGATTGATGATCGCTTATGATAATCTCCCCGGTCGATTACTGTCATAAGTGCATCCCTAATTAATGGTTCTGACTGACCCAGAGTATTCATCAGATTATCTCTACCCACTGCAGTCCGAAGAATCGGTTCCACATCAACAAATAGCCTACCACCCGCCTGATATCGCGGACCGAAGGAGTTAAGACGAAATATAGATAGTCCCAACGGTTTTAAAGGATCCGTCATCATCTGCTGATGACCCACGGATACAAACACATGGCGTTCCCCATCCTCTGTATCCGGGATGGGGTAAAGTGTTGTAATAGGACGGCTCTGGACAATATACATTGTACCCTCTGCATAACACCATTCGATATCCTGGGGACATCCGAAATGATCCTCTATTTTCCGGCCTAGCTGCTCAAGCAGCAAAAGCTGCTTTTCCTCGAGCACTTGCTGCCTCTGCATCGACAGTGAAAGCTCGTAAGGCTTCGTACCACCTGCTTCCTCTGCATAGATTGCAGCTGTTTTTTTGGAAATCTTCTGATCCATGATCTTACCATTACAAACCTTATAATGATCCGCATTCACTAGTCCAGAGACGAATGCTTCTCCCAGACCGAAGCCTGCATCAATGACTATCATCTTACGGTTCCCACTAACCGGATCGGCTGTGAACATCAAACCCGATGATTTTGAAAAGACCATTCTTTGCACAATCACAGCCTGAGATATTTTACGATGGTCAAAACCGTTTTGAAATCGGTATATGATAGCCCGATCGGTATAGAGTGATGCAAAACACCTGCTGATATGTTTCAGAATTTCCTTCACTCCGATAATATTCAGATACGTATCTTGCTGTCCTGCAAAGGATGCTGTCGGTAAATCCTCTGCAGTTGCACTGGAGCGTATTGCATAAGCATTGTATTCCCCAAATCGTATCAGATGTCTTATTATCTCCTCTTGTATCTCTTGTGGAATAGCAGCCTCCTCAATGGTACTTCGGAGCTTTGCACCAAGCTCGGCGATTGCAGTCCTGTCGTTAATCGAAAGCAACGATAGCTGCTCCAGTAATTCCCGGAGCTGCATATTCTCATCAATCGTCCTCATAAATGCTTCCGTAGTGACACAAAAGCCCTCCGGTACCCGGATCCCATCCATCTTTGACAACTCCCCAAGGTTTGCACCTTTTCCACCAACCATGGGCAGCTTAGTTTTATCAATATCCTGAAAACCAATCACATAGGAACTCATAGCGGTACCTCCTTCGATGATATGCGTCTTATTTGTTTTATCACTTTAGCACACCCACCCTCCAAAAAACAGTCTTGTTGTCTATAGAAAGTTATGATACTATTAAGAGGGAAGAAAAGGTGCTTGCGACTGATACGCAACCACCTTTTTTGTTTGGAGACAGACAATTCATTATCTATATAAAATCCCCTGTTTCCTGCTGAGTAATCCAGTTTTAAGAATAATGTACCATTTAAATAATTATTTCTTTAACTCCTCCGTTATAAATGCGAGTGACAGATATAGTGCTTCTATCATATTCCTGGTAAGTGTTTCCTGCGAAGATCCCTCCTTCACATTTTCAATTACCTTTTCACATTTTTTAATGGTTGATGTGATGGGTGCAACTGCTTTTTCTAGTTCCTCTCTACTGAAATTTTCCTTTAAAGCTTCTCCTGACAATTCTCTTGCAACTAAATCAGAGGCGATTCGGAGTGCCTTCAGACGGTTTCTTGTAAGAGAAGCCTGTGGTGAGCCTTCCTTCAGCTTAACCTGCACTTTCTCTGATCTGCTGATCATAGAAGCGATTGATTTACCCGCCTTCTCCATGTCCTCCCTTGCATATTGTTCCATAGAACATCTCCTTTCAAGGAATTTCCCATATAAATACCGCCGACTACAATAAGTGTTACTATTACTCCAATATCAGGGTTATTTTTTACATTCATTGGAGTTACTTTTATTATGATTTATATTAGTTAGCCTTGCAACTGTTTATATTCTATGAAATAACAATTCCATTCAATAGTTAATTACTTTTTTAAATATCTGTTGACAGAGTTACTATTCGGTGTTACTATATACCGGTAGTCGGTGTTACTGCATACCAGTGTTACGTAATAGCAAGGTTACTTAAAAGGTAGTGGACCAATAACTATTAAAACAAATTAAATCAAGACATGATGAACAAATTTGAAAGGGGAATGAATAAATGAAAAATGATGCAATCCAAGTAAAGGGGCTGCAAAAGTCCTTCAAACAACTTCAGGTTCTAAAGGGCGTAGATTTCGAGGTGGAAAAAGGCAGTATATTTGCCCTGCTCGGCTCGAACGGCGCGGGAAAGACAACAATCGTCCGAATACTTACTACACTGCTCAAGCAGGATCAGGGTACTGCAACGGTCAATGGTTATGATGTCATGGCTAAGCCTGATCATGTCAGACAATCCATCAGCTTAACCGGGCAATTCGCAGCTGTGGACGAGATCTTGACCGGACGGGAGAATCTCATCCTGATTGCTAAGCTGAGACACCTTGCTAATCCACGCCGTACTGCAGAGGATCTATTGAACCGATTTCGTCTAACCGAGGCAGCTGATCGAAGGACTTCCACTTATTCCGGAGGTATGCGCCGAAGACTTGACATTGCTATGAGTCTGGTAGGATCACCACAGCTGATCTTTCTCGATGAACCGACCACCGGGCTCGATCCGGAGGCCCGCATTGAGGTCTGGAAGACGGTGAAGCAGCTTGCCGATCATGGTACAACGGTTTTTCTGACTACACAGTATCTGGATGAAGCGGAGCAGCTTGCTGATCGAATCGCTATTCTTCATGAAGGAAAAATTATTGCAAACGGTACACTTGACCAGCTGAAAAAGATGTTTCCTCCGGCAAAGGTGGAATATGTAGAAAAGCAACTGACTTTGGAGGAGATCTTCCTCGCAGTTATCGGTAAAAAGGAGGAGAATTAAATGGAAAGAATTAGAAAGCACTATTTCAGCGACATGAGCATTATGCTCGGACGATCCATGCGCCATATATTCCGAAGTATGGATACCATTATTACTGTTACCATCACCCCCATCGCAATGATGCTTCTATTTGTTTATGTATTGGGCGGTGCTATACAAACCGGTACAAGTAACTATGTCAATTACTTATTACCCGGCATCCTGCTGATGGCGATTGCCAGCGGCATTGCCTATACATCTTATCGTTTGTTTATGGATATGCAGAGGGGTATCTTCGAACGCTTCCACTCCATGCCGATTGCGCGGTCATCAGCGTTATGGGGACATGTGCTGACTTCGTTGGTATCTAATGCATTATCGGTAGTTGTAATCATTTTGGTGGCGCTCCTCCTGGGATTTCGTTCCTCTGCAGGAATACTCGCATGGCTTGCAGTAGCCGGTATACTCGCACTGTTTACACTTGCATTGACTTGGATTGCTGTGATAGCAGGTCTGTCAGCAAACTCAGTGGATGGCGCTGGTGCCTTCTCCTATCCGCTCATCTTTCTTCCTTTTATCAGCTCTGCATTTGTACCCACTGCTACTATGCCTGGTCCAGTTCGTGTTTTTGCAGAAAATCAACCGGTAACCTCAATCGTTGATGCGATACGTTCTCTTCTTATGCAGCAACCGGTTGGAAGCGATATCTGGATCGCACTTGCATGGTGTCTCGGTATTCTTATCATTGCCTATATCTTCGCTATGAGAATCTATTCTCGCAAAGCTGCCTAACATATCAACCGGAAGAATTTAGGAAATGAAAACTGCAAGAGGGTTTCTAATAACAGCAAAATGCACTCATTCAACTAAAATGAGTGCATTTTTTATTTTATAATGTCTTGGGGTGATTATAACAATCTTCCTTTTCGCGAGCCTGCCGTCATAAAGCGCCATACTGCCTTACGATTGGTAAGCCAGGCGATCAGAGCGTCATTTTTAGTATTCTTGAGTATTCTTGGTACAAAGAATTGTGCCACGGTATCCGGCTTATCTGCCAATATATTGAATAGCTTTTTGAACTTATCGTCCGTTATCACATCCGACTGATCTCCATCCGGTGATTTTGTAATGAAATCGGTCAGCATCATACCCGGTGATAGTCTGCAGGCTATTACGCCTGTGCCCTCCAGCTCCTTGGCCAGTCCATTCATAAAGTATCTTAAGGCGCGCTTGGTGGTGCCATACAATATCGTTTTGATTTGAATCATATCATTGGAGCCCAGTCCCTCCATACTGTATATCGCGCCATATCCTTGCTTTAACATTCCGGTTGCTGCTATTTGAGAGCCATATATCATACCGAGAACATTCGTATTTATCACGTTCTCCGTATAAATATCTCCTGTCTCCCAGACGAATTTATGAGGAACATTTTGCCCTGCATTATTGATCCATACATCCACTGTACCCCATTGGTCTATTGATGTATCCCATAGATTTTGCAGACTCACTTTTTCCTGAACATTACAGGGAATATAAGTATATTTTCCCACAAAAGAAGACAGCTCCGTCCGAACTGTCTGAGCTAAGGCTTCTCCCCTGCCAGATATTGTGACATTGCATCCCGCTTTCAGAAACTCCTTAGCCATTGATAGCCCAATACCTCGAGTACTACCGGTTATCACTACGTTTTTCATAATCAACCCTCCCAATTTATACTGATCCGTACTAATTATAAAATAAATGACACCTTATTATACACCTAAACTCTCTTAATATCATCCATTGGACATTGAATGGTATTTCCGACGTTGAATGAAAAACTTAATTCCAGTTTTAGAAAATAAATGTGGAGTTTACTCTTTTATAAATTCCGTTTCTCCTTTACGATTAGGTTGGGTTCCCAATCCGCTGTGAAAGGAGTTTATTTATGTC
>JAEZLZ010000123.1 GCA_023415055.1 Bacillota bacterium
TAAATTCATAGTGAAACCTCCGTTTGATTTTGGTATTTTTCATCCGTCCAAGATGATACCTTAATCTTACTTCGAGGTTTCTTTTTATTCAATTGGCGTTATTTCTGAATTACAGGAATGCTCCTAACTGGTTCGAATTGAATTCCTGAAAACTTTATTACACTAATTCTGTAGTGAAATATTATAGAGTTATGACAGATATATTTTACCATATTTCGTCAGCATAACAAGTTACATTTGGAAATAATGCAAATTATTAATTTCTCTCATCTTTGGGTACCTGTCACAATGAACAAAAGATAAATAATAGCTCATAAAGTATTTACATACTTTTCATCGAAACAGATACATCCCTCTCTTGTCGAAAAGTTTATGTCGTGTGCACTATTTGTTATACCATTTGATGTTTTAATTTGATGCTTTAATAATTGTAATGCAATACGTGTCCCATAAAACGGATTTGAGCCAAATCTTCAGATGTCAATATACATCTTCTTTCCCTTCTTTCCCTCTTCCTTCATATTTTCTATATCAAGGGTGGATTCATTACCGTGAGATAATCAAGTTTATTATCATGTGTTATTAACTCTGATTTATTGTGTGATTTAATAAAAAAGCAGAGATAAGTTATTTATCTCTGCCAATTTAGTTTAAATATCTTTTTTAATGGTATCTAGTATGCCTTGATTATAAGCATCAACAATAGCTTTTGCATAACCGGGCACTGTTAATTTCATACATAATTCTATGAAATTTGGCAAATCTTCTCTGCAACCTTCTTTGTTACAATCATTGTGCTTTATATATTCCTTTGCCAATTCAATTATTACATGAATATCTTCCATTTTGTTTTTCCCTTCTTACATATTTTTAATAATTCTTCAAAATGTTCAAGTTTGAACTATTACTTGTAATTTATTAAACTAAGTCATATCCATAAACCTTCCTAACCTTTCTGATCCTTCTTCCATTGCTCCAAAAACCCAAAAATTACACTCTCAATTTCTGTCTGAGAATAATAGGCCGGGAAATACTTATTCAATTTTCTCTCAGTGATTGTAATTTTCTTATGTGGAGAAACAGTCGCCTTTCCTTTATCAAGAATATCAATCAGCTGCTCATATGTCATATTGGTATCATCCCGGTACTGGCGAAGATCCATCAACTGTTCCTGTTTGATCATGCCACTATCGTGGATGTATTCGTAAATCCATTGTTGCATATTTTTATTAAGATAAGACAGCTCTACGCCAACGGATAAAGCGAGACGCTTATTATCAACCATATCCAAAAGTTTAGGAAGCAGCTCGGTAAGTCGTATATATCTACGCACTTGCATTCTACTTGTTCCAGATTCTTGACCAATTAAGTCAGCTGCTTCCAACCTCCGCCCATTTTGGGCGGAAGTTGAATCCACATTGTCTTTTATCTTCGCCCCATTACGAGATGAAGTTAAATCAGACCTAGAACCCTGACGTTTTATTGCATCCATTTTCATTTTGAACGCATAGGCCTTTTCACTTGGAAGCACTTCTTCCCTCTGAACATTCGCATCGACCATCGCTATGGTCGCTTCATCATCGGTCATTTCTTTGATAATAGCCGGAATTTTACGAAGCCCAGCTTTCTTAGCTGCTTTTAATCTCCTATGACCAGAAATCATTTCATAGGTGCCTTCATCATCCGGTCTTACAAGAACGGGTGTAAGCACACCACTTGTCTTAATACTTTCCACCAATTCATCCATCTTCTCGTCATCTACAACCTTGAAAGGATGATTTTCAAAAGGATAAATCGCATTTACATCAATATCTATCGCGCCCTCAGTCTCTGGCACACATAAAAGCTCGTCTATACTAGTCATAGTGATTTTCTGACCCGGCCTCTTAACACTCATGGTCGATCACCTCCTTAATCAATGAGTAGTAGGCAATTGTAGCTTTTCCTTTAGGATCATAAACATAAATGCTGCTTCCCTCTGCGCTGATTTCCGCAGCTCTAACTGACATTGGAATTTCCACTTCAAATACATTTACACTAGGTGAATAAGCCTCATAAACCTGCATAGAGATATCCTTCGCGTAATTTGTTCTATTATCTACCATAGTAAGCAGAATTCCTTCGATCTGAAGCTTTGGATTCAGCTGGCGCTTTACTCTTCCGATGGTTTTGATTAGCTGTTGGAGTCCCTTTACCGGCAGATAAGCTGCCTGTACCGGAATCAATACAGAATCCGCACAGGATAATGCATTAATGGTCAGCATTCCAAGTGAAGGCATACAATCAATAATAATATAGTCATACTCTTTCATTACCTGTTCTACATATTCTCTAAGGATTGTCTCCCTGCTGATTACACCGATTAGCGATACCTCAAGTCCAGACAATTCAATATTGCCAGGAAGGATATCAACTCCCTCTTCGTGATGGATAATGCCGTCCTGCACATTTAAGGGTTCGTCATTGATAATCTTCATCATGACAGTTGCAAGCGAATACTCCAACTTGTCAGGTTCTTGGAAACCAAGACTAATCGTCAAGGAACCTTGAGGGTCCGCATCAATCAATAAAACTTTTTTCCCTTCTCGTGCCAGGCCTATTCCTAAGTTTACACAAGTGACCGTCTTACCAACTCCACCCTTCTGATTTGAGACTGAAATCATCCGACAAACCTTGTTTGTTGTACACATGATTAATAATCCTCCTCTTCAAATGACTCGATAAATGCATCAATCTTCTCGGTATTTACAAGTACGATTCCTTTTACTCTTCTGATTGCACCAGCATCCTTAGCAAGTTTTTGGTAGGTGTGCAGTCCCATGGAATAAAGCTCTGCACCCTCGGCATATCTGACATATTTCTTCTTTTTATCCTTTACTAATTCCTCAAGATTTTCTACTACCTTACGTATTTTTGGCATACTCTCTTCCTCTCTTTCTGGTTTCTCAACACAGTGCTCATCTATGTACTGGTCGAGCAAATCAATATCTACCATTGCTGTTTTCCGCAGAGGCCAAGTTGCTTTTGCATCCTTAGCCAGATTTACAAAGGTCCAATACGGTAGACCATACATTCTTGCTCCGTCCTCATAAGTAACGTACCTGTGCTTTTTTCCTTCCAGATATCTGTCTAAATCCGGAGCCCTTTCCTGCTTTTCTTTCATACAAACCTCCTTGATTTTACGAGATATATTTCAAATTGCGAGCTCTGCCATTCGCAGACACTTGAGTGTCTTGCTCATGTCGCGCAGTCGCGCTATACAACCGGTTCGTAATCTGACCGGTTGTGAGGAAGCTCTCACCTGTCAGCTTCCGTCCCGTCTGTGCATCGCTTGTAGAACACGCAAAAAAAGCACCTACATCTAGTTTTTCAACTAAACGTAAGTGCCTTAAGGGTCTTTATTGAACCGGCTGCCCCTTGTCTGACACAGGCCATAGAGGCCAACTGATTTACTAATTTGAATCCATACAAACTCATTGACATCCTATATTGTCCAATAGGATCGTTGTAATGTTATGTCTTCATTGGACTAATTTGGATCGTTATGGATTTCCATAACTCTCCCTAAGTCCATACACTAATTAATACTCTTCATCGTCGGGAACAACAATACATCCCTGATCGAATAGGAATCCGTCAACAGCATAACCAGACGGTCAATTCCGATACCGATACCGCCTGTCGGAGGCATACCGTATTCCAGTGCGGTCAAGAAGTCCTCATCTAACTGATTTGCTTCCTCATCACCGGCTGCTCTCAGTGCTTCCTGAGCTTCAAAACGGCCTCTCTGATCTAACGGATCATTCAGCTCTGAGAAAGCATTTGCCATCTCACGTCTCGTGATAAACAGCTCAAAACGCTCGGTATAATCCGGATCGCTGGGCTTTCTGCTGGCAAGTGGAGAGATCTCCACCGGGTGGTCCATGATGAAGGTAGGCTGTACGAGATGCTCCTCAACAAACTCTTCAAAGAAAAGATTGATGATATCGCCTCTCTTATGACGATCCTCGAATTCCACATGACGCTCTTTTGCAAGAGCCTTGGCAGCTGCCTCATCCGGAATCTGGCTAAAATCAACATCAGCATATTTCTTGATTGCCTCGACCATCGTAAGTCGTTCAAAGGGCTTTGCTAAATCTATCTCTATACCATCATAAGTGATGGTTGTAGTACCAAGAACCTTAGTGGCTACCGTACGGAACAGTTCTTCCACCAGATCCATCATTCCATAATAATCAGTATATGCCTGATACAGCTCGAGCAATGTAAACTCCGGATTATGTCTTACGGATAAGCCTTCATTGCGGAATACCCTGCCAATCTCATATACTCTCTCTAAGCCACCGACAATCAGACGTTTTAGATACAATTCCAAGGAAATTCTTAAGTGAAGATCCTCATCCAGTGCATTATGGTGCGTATTAAATGGTTTAGCAGCAGCACCGCCTGCGTTAGGAACTAAAACAGGTGTCTCCACCTCAATAAATTCTTTTCCATCTAAGTAATTACGGATCTCTCTGATAATATTGGAACGCTTAATAAATGTATCACGAACCTCAGGATTCACAATTAGATCCACATATCTTTGTCTATATCTGGTGTCCGTATCCTTCAAGCCATGGAACTTCTCCGGCAGAATCTGAAGACTCTTAGTCAAGAGAACAATTGACTTTACCTTAACCGATACTTCTCCGGAATGTGTCTTAAATACTTCACCTTCGATACCTACAATATCACCGATGTCATATTTCTTAAATTCAGCATACGGTTCTTCACCGATCTCATCTCTTTTGACATAGGCCTGAATATCACCCTGAATATCTCTGATATTGCAGAAGGAAGCCTTGCCCATGATACGCTTTGACATCATACGTCCAGCGATGGATACGGTTTTTCCTTCAAAATTCTCAAAATTATTAATGATATCGCCGGAGTGGTTGGTTACCTCAAACTTCATAATCTGGAAGGGGTCCTTCCCGTTTTCCTGAAGCTCTGCTAACTTTGCTCTCTTTACCTTTAATAATTCATTAATATCCTGCTCTGCTTGAATTCTTTCCTCAGCCATGAATTTCACCTCTTATCAAAGTAAACGTACTCTGTTTATCTTATCTCAGGCAGAGAAGCTGCCCAATGTGAGTGCTTACTTCATCTAATTAATTTGATTTATCAATCTTCAATATCTTATATTGCATGGTACCTGCATGAGCATCTACACTAACGACATCGCCAACCTTTGCACCGATTAATGCTCTTCCTAAGGGGGACTCATTGGAAATCTTACCTCTTAAGCTGTTAGCCTCAGTTGATCCTACGAGCTTATATTCCAGCTCCTCATCGTATTCCATATCTAAGATTTTAACTTTGCAGCCTATATTAATTACATTAACATCAACTTCATCTTCTACGACTACTTCAGCATTTTTCAAAATCTTATCGATTTCTTCAATTCTTGCCTCTATATCTCTCTGCTCGTCCTTTGCAGCATCATACTCTGCGTTCTCGGAAAGATCCCCCTGCTCTCTTGCTTCCTTTATCTTTTGGGCAACAAGTCTTCTTTGGTTCACTTTCAGATCATGAAGCTCTTCTTCCAGCTGTCGTAATCCCTCATAAGTCAATATGTTCTTTTTTTCTACCATAAAACACCCTTCCTCCATATTGCTTTTTATACAACATACAATACATTCAAAGTATTATATCGTATCAGTAGTACATTGTCAACCTTATTCAGCATACCGTATTTTGAGTAAATTCCTTCTTGAAAGTTACATTATATCTTATCTTCAATACAACTAAATTATTCTATTGTTTTATGAATAATAAGCAGATGCAATCGCTAAAAATCTTCAATTTGACAATGCATTTTGTGAATGAGTACCATATATGCAACTATATTGTTATATCGGACATTTTATTCTTATTCAATATCCTTGAACAGATCCGTAAAATCAAAGGTTGCAAAATAATCCTTCGGAGTCTCGGCACGACGAATCAATTCTACGGATTGATCCTCCTTCAACAGAAGCTCCGCTGATTTCAGCTTGCCGTTGTAGTTATAGCCCATAGCAAATCCGTGTGCGCCGGTGTCATGAATTACAAGAAAATCACCGATATCAATCTTTGGAAGCATACGGTCAATTGCAAATTTATCATTATTCTCACATAGAGAACCGGTTATATCATATTTGTGATCACAGGGTTCATTCTCCTTGCCCATGACCGTGATATGATGGTATGCCCCATACATCGCAGGTCTCATCAGATTCACCGCACAGGCATCCAATCCGATGTATTCCTTATAGATATGCTTCTCATGAAGTGCTTTCGCTACCAGGTGTCCGTAGGGTGCCAGCATGAAACGGCCAAGCTCGGTATAAATTTCGATATCTCCCATTCCTGCCGGAACCAGGATTTCCTCGAAGGCTTTACGAACGCCTTCACCGATTTCCATGATGTCATTTGCCTTCGAATGCGGTTTATATGGAATTCCAACACCGCCGGACAGATTGATGAACTTAATCTTTGCACCGGTCTTGTCACGAAGCTCTACTGCCAGTTCAAATAGAATGCCTGCAAGAGTAGGATAATATTCATTGGAGGCAGTATTGCTGGCAAGAAAGGAATGAATACCAAACTGCTTTGCGCCTTTTTCCTGAAGCCTTACAAAGCCATCGAACAGCTGCTCCTTGGTGAAGCCGTATTTTGCATCCCCCGGATTATCCATAATTCCGTTTGCCGTCTTAAATACTCCGCCAGGATTATAACGACAGCAGATGGTCTCCGGAATGCCTACGGTCTTTTCCAGAAAATCAATATGGGTATAATCATCTAAATTGATGATCGCATTTAGTTCGGCAGCTTTTACGAACTCTTCCTCCGGAGTCGCATTGGAGGAGAACATAATATCCTCTCCCTTACACCCCAGTGCCTCAGCCATCATGAGCTCCGTCATGGAGGAACAGTCTACTCCGCAGCCTTCTTCTTTTAATATATTGATGATATAAGGGTTTGGTGTCGCTTTTACCGCAAAATACTCTTTAAAGCCTTTGTTCCAAGCAAACGCCTGATTGAGCTTTCTGGCATTCTCACGAATTCCTTTTTCGTCATAAATATGAAAGGGGGTCGGGTATGTTTTTGTTATTTCCTGAAGCTGTTCTAATGTAACAAATGGTTTTTTCATCGGGAACCTCCTACCTTTATTCTATTTCATCATCAATGTGGGTTTCACTATTTCATATTTGCCGGTCTTAATCAATTCAATAAAATCCTTGCTGTCCTCGGGTTGTCGCTTGAAAGCTATCCCACTTCGGTAATTCTCAATTCCGTGAGCATCACTTCCGGCAATATAAGGAAGTTTATTCTTTTTTGCATATGCGATTGCCTGCCGGTCAAAATCATCATTGCGGTTACCGACATTAATACCCTCTACCGCATCCACCGCTGCAGGAAACAGCCGTATCTCTTCAATATAAGCTCTCTGTCGAAAGGGATGAGCATGAACCACGTAACCACCGGCCTTATGGATCTGTTCATATTGCTCCTCTACTGACCAGCTCATGATCTCGGGATGCTCCTTCAGCCATATTTTATCAAGACCATAGATTAGAAACTCTGTTGCTTGAAAGTTGGCTTCCCAGCCGAAGAATACGGATAAGCCCAGCTTATCGCCCTCTTCCTTCGCCTCTTCATAGCCTTTGCAAAAAAGATCGATCCGTTCCTCCCAGGGAAGGTCACGGGGTATACAGCTGTTACCATTGAAAAAATGATCTGTGACAACGATGCCGCTGTATCCTATCTTCTTATAAAACCTGACATGCTCCTTCCCGCTGTATATTCCGCAGGCGCTTGCTTGCCTTGTGTGAAGATGTGTCTCAAATAAAAACAGGCCCATAATATCCCTTGCCTTTCATCCCTTGGTATAAAACCATGCTTTCGATGCATAAATATACCTTTTCATTAATACTACATAATTTTACAAAAAACGCGCTTCTCTCGTGTACCGTTAAAATTCCCCCTAGAGCTTAGCTTCGAGGGGGTAATTTTTTATTTATAATAATTGTTCCTATTATACATCATTCTACGTTTTTTTCAATCACTTTTTTATTTTTTTAATCATAATTAATTTTATTATATTTCGATATCATAAGTCTTCAATAAAGTACAATCGTAAATATTGTGCATGTGTAACCGGATGTTGCAGACCAACCTCATGTGGATGTCTTATTTCGAAGAGGATCGACACGAACATATGATTGCAATATTTCTGGCAATGTTTATAAAATTATGATATAATATCGGCAAATACGCGTAAGATCAAATTTAACTTAAAGGGGTATTTCACCATGGAACAATATAGCGGAAGTCAAATTGTTGTTTTAGAAGGTCTGGAGGCCGTCAGAAAACGACCCGGTATGTACATCGGCAGCACCGGACCGAGAGGTCTGCATCATTTGATTTGGGAGATCATCGACAACGGGATCGATGAACATTTGGCAGGTTACTGTACCAAGATAGATGTTACACTACGAAAGGATGGCGGTATTGAGATCTGCGACAATGGGCGCGGTATACCGGTAGATATTCATCCTACCAAGAAGATACCGACGGTACGCGTCGTATATACCATTCTTCATGCCGGCGGAAAATTCGGCAATTCAGTCTACAAGGTATCCGGAGGTCTCCACGGTGTCGGAGCCTCTGTAGTTAATGCTCTCTCCAAAAGGATGATCATCGAGGTCAGGCGTGACGGTAAGATCTTCCGGGACGAATATAGTAATGGCGGTCACCCCGTCACACAGCTGGTGGATGGACTTCTTCCAGTAGTCGGCAAATGCAACAAGTCCGATACCGGTACCAAGGTAACTTTCTACCCGGATGATACTATTTTTGAGACGGTAGAGTTCAAGTCGGACGTCATCTTGAAGAAGCTGAAGGAGATCGCTTTCTTAAATAAGAATCTAATCATTAATTTTACGGACCAGCTAACCGGTGTCACCAAGACGTATCAGGAGGAGTTCGGAATAAAGAGCTTCGTATCCTATCTGACCAGAGAGATGACAACACTGCACAGTGAACCTGTCTACATCGAAGGCAAGAGCGGCGAGATTGAGGTAGAAGTCGCCCTGCAATACACCGACAGCTATACCGAGCAGATCAATGCCTATTGTAACCGTATCAACGTGGTGGACGGCGGTACCCTGGTAACCGGATTTAAGACCGGTCTGACCCGTGTTATGAATCAATATGCCAGAGAGCTGAATTACCTTAAGGAAAAGGACGAGAATTTTGACGGCAAGGATATCCGTAACGGCCTGGTCGCTATCATCTCCATCAAGCACCCCGATCCCCAGTTCGAGGGCCAGACAAAGACAAAGTTAGGCAATACCGATGCAAAGGGAGCGGTAGATGATGTCTTCTCCTCCGAGTCACAGCGTTGGTTTGATAAGAATGTTGAGGTACTGAAAGCAATTCTTGATAACTCACTGAAATCCTTCAATGCAAGACGTGCCAGCGATAAGGCCAGAGTGGCTGTTATGAAGCAGCTGAGTGATGTTGATACCAGAAGCAAGCTTGCTTCCTGCTCTTCCAAAAAGCCGGAGGAATGTGAGCTCTACATCGTCGAGGGTGATTCCGCGGGTGGTACCGTAAAGACCGCCAGAAACAGAAGAACCCAGGCTGTACTGCCACTGCGCGGAAAGATCCTAAATGTGGAGAAAGCCACCCTGGAGAAAATACTGGTTAATAATGAGATCAAATCCATGATTGCCTGCTTTGGCTGCGGTATCGGAGATGAATTTGATCTTTCCAAGCTTCGTTACGACAAAATCATCATCTTAACCGATGCCGATGTCGACGGTGCACATATCAGCACGCTGCTCCTCACTTTCTTCTATCGCTTCATGCCGGAGCTGATCCTGGAGGGTAAGGTGTACCGTGGTCTGCCGCCGCTTTATAAGGTGGATTATGAAACCACAGCAAAGAGCAGGAAGTCAAAACAATCCGAGTACTTATTCAACGATTTTGAGCTTGAGAAGTTCCGTAAAATTGAAGGGAATAAGATTCTCAGCCTTCAGAGATATAAAGGTTTAGGTGAGATGGATGCCCATCAGCTATGGGAGACCACCTTGGATCCTGAGACTCGTATTTTGGCACAGATTACCATCAGCGATACCGTGGAGGCTGACGAGGTCACAACGTTGCTGATGAGCAGTAATGTTCCTCCCAGACGTACCTTTATTATGGAAGAAGCAAAAAATGCAAAGGTAGACATATAAGGAGGAGCAAGCTGTGATAAAGAAAAATATAGATCAAATCATACAAATGGATTTTTCCGAGGAGATGAAGACAAGCTTTCGGGATTATGCCATGAGTGTTATTATAGCCCGTGCATTGCCGGATATCCGTGACGGCTTAAAACCGGTGCAGAGAAGAATTCTCTATTCTATGATAGAGCTTGGACTCGATCCCGCAAAGCCACACAGAAAGAGTGCCCGTATCGTCGGTGATACTATGGGTAAATATCATCCACATGGAGATTCCTCCATCTATGATGCCCTGGTTCATATGTCGGAAGATTTCTCGATGATGCTTCCGCTCGTCGATGGTCACGGTAACTTCGGCTCCATCGATGGCGATAGT
Source organism: Bacillota bacterium (assembly GCA_023415055.1). Taxonomy (GTDB): domain Bacteria; phylum Bacillota; class Clostridia; order Lachnospirales; family Lachnospiraceae; genus Mobilitalea. The sequence continues at coordinate 10,636 of JAEZLZ010000123.1, forward strand.
GCTGCAGCAATGCGTTATACCGAGGCAAGATTATCGCCCAGCTCCATGGCTCTGCTTGATCATCTGGAGAAGGGACTGATTGAATTCGTTCCGAACTTCGATGACAGCGAGAAGGAGCCGACTGTATTGCCGGCGATGATACCAAATCTGTTGATTAACGGTACCACCGGTATCGCTGTCGGTATGGCTACTAATATTCCTCCGCATAATCCGGATGAAGTGATTGACGGCGTGATCGCTTATATGGATAATCCGAATATCACCGTGAAGAAGCTCATGGATTATATTCCTGCTCCGGATTTTCCGACAGGAGGCATCATCATTAATCAGGACGATCTTCTCTCCCTCTATGAGACCGGAGAAGGCAGAATCCGCATCCGCTCCAAGGTAGAGATCGAGAACGGTGACGCCGGTCGTAAAAATCTGGTCATTACCGAGATTCCCTATACCGTAACCGGTAATAAGACGAAGCTCGTGGAGAGCCTTGCCAATTTAATCAAGGACAAGGTCTTTGATGAAATCTATGATGTGAGGGATGAATCCTCCAAGGAAGGAATCCGCATCGTAATTGAAGTCAAGAAGGACCGGGATCTCAACAACCTGCTCAACGGCTTATATAAGAAAACCGTGATGGAGGATACCTATTCTGCGAATCTTCTGGCTGTAAAGGAGCAGCAGCCCATCACCTTTAACCTGAAGCAGATTCTTGCAGAATTTGTGAATTTTCAGGTGGAGCTGTATACCAAGGAATATGATTTTCTTTTGGATAAGGCGCTAAAGCGTCTCGAGATTGTCGGGGGTTTAATAAAAGCTACTGACGTGATTGACCTGATCATTGAGATTTTACGTGGAAGCTCTTCCATAAAGCAAGCCAAAACCTGTCTCATCGAGGGTACTACGGAGGGTATCAAGTTCAAATCAGCCAAATCCGAGAAGGATGCAGCAAAGCTTAACTTTACCGAACGTCAGGCAGATGCGATTCTGGCAATGCAATTAAGTAAATTAATCGGATTGGAGATTCTCAAGCTGCACGAGGAGAACGATTCACTGATTGCCTCCATCGAAGAATACCGAAAGATCCTGGGTGATACCAAGGAATTATATAAGGTGATCAAGGGTCGTTTAAGAGAGTATAAGAAGCTCTTCCATAAACAGAGAAAGACAATGCTTATGAATGCTTCCACGGCGGACTATGTCGAGGAGCTTAAGATTGAAGATATCTATGTATTAATTGACCGCTTCGGCTATACCAAGTCGATCGACGCCACCAGCTATACCAGAGCCTCTGAGGATAATCTGAAGGAATTCACTCATATCATCATGATGAAAAACACCGACAGGCTCTGTGTATTTACCGCAGAAGGCAGTATGTTTCAGGTAAAGGCAGACGCGATTCCCAGATGTAAGATGAAGGACAAGGGCTCCTTAATTCATACCTTATGTAAATTAGATAAGGAGAATCCGATTCTCTATACCTCCTTTGAACAGCTTTTTGAATCCCAGCTTCTCTTCACCACAAAATACGGATTTATCAAGCAGGTATCCGGTGTCGAATTTGAGACGAACCGTTCACAAATCGCCTCCACAAAACTGGAAGACAAGGATGAGATCATCGCCGTGAATCTTTTGTCCGGCCATGAGGTCCTTGCCGGCAACCTGAAGGTTATCCTCCTTACTGACAAAGGCTTATCCTTAGCCTTTCTACTCTCAGAGGTAAGTGAATTGAAGAAGACCAGCCGCGGAGTAAAAGCCATCTCTCTCGAGAAGAATGATACCGTGTGCTATGCAATTGCATTGAATCAGAACGAGGAGACTTTCCAGTTTAATGATAAGGTCTTCAATGCCAAGAAGGTCCGTATGAGAAAACGCGGTGATAAAGGGCAAAAGGCCACATTGAATTGAGATTAATATTTCCTTGAACTAAATCGATAAAACAATAGCAAGCACGCTTCGTGAACTTTCTATTGTCATGAACGATAAAAAGATGCTGCAGAGCATAACTTCTCCTATATTGGGAAATTGATATCCAAATAGTGATATCTGCTCCCAAACAGGAACTATGCTCTACAGCATCTTATATTTTTGCTAATAGAAAGTTTTCACAGATCGTTCTCTATTGTTTTAATGGTCCTGCGAACCCTGACCGTAATAAGCATTCGCTCCGTGTTTTCGATAATAATGCTTGTCCAGCAGATACTGAGATACTCTGGGAGCCTCCGGATTCAGTGTCATCGTCTTATATGCCATCTCGGCTACTTTATCCATGACAACCGTATTATATACAGAGCCTGCCGGAGTCTTCCCCCAGGCGAAGGGTCCATGATTTTTCACCAGGATACCCGGAACCGCCATCGGATCGGAAGCTCCGATGGTCTCTACGATAACCTTACCTGTATTCAACTCATAGGCTTCCTCTATCTCCTGTTTGGTGAGCTCGCGGGTACAGGGAATATCACCATAAAAATAATCAGCATGAGTCGTTCCGAAAGCCGGGATTGCCAGACCCGCCTGAGCAAAGGTAACAGCCCAGGTAGAATGTGTATGAACTACCCCGCCGATTACCGGATAAGTCTTATACAATATAAGATGGGTTGCTGTATCTGAGGAAGGCTTATAGGCTCCCTCCACAATATTCCCTTCCAGATCAACCACTACCATATCGTCCGGCTTCATAGCATCATAATCTACACCGCTGGGCTTAATCACTACCAACTGCTTCTCCCTGTCAATTCCGCTGACATTACCCCAGGTGTAGATAACCATGCCCTTTTTCTGCAAATCCATATTTGCCTCGTACACTTCTTTTTTTAACTCTTCCAGCATGAAAGCGCCTCCATCCAAAGATTGTTTACTAACAATATAATCGAAATACTTCATGTATGCAACAGTCAATTTTACCAGAGTCCTCCTTTGTTGTAAGCTGTTTGATCTTTCCGAGACAGATATCAGAACAAAAAGCACATATAATCACTGATTTTCCAACTCATTTATCATTTATTTGCTATATTACGAATTTTTAATTGTATTTTAGATCATGGCAAGATTGTTTTATGATTATTTCTAGATATAAATTCAATCAAATGGTGGTTTATGAAATTTATTATATATTTATTGATAATATCGCTACAAATAATCATTTTTATTATTATTTTATACTTTTTTCCTTACGTGAAAGTAATATAAGTATTTGACTATTTGTTCATTGGTTCATATAATAAAGATAGCAGGAAATATTTTGCAGATTGTGACTTAGTTATGCCATGGCCCATGAAGAATGATAAGAAAGGTAAGGCAGTGATATGAAAAGGGAACGAGCGTTGGTTGACAATCGAAGAATGAAGGTTTTAGAATCACTTAAGAGCAACGGACATATCAAGGTTAGTGATCTTGCGGATGAATTTAACGTATCACCTTTGACAATTAGGAGAGATCTGCAGTATCTGGAAGACAATAAGAAGCTGGAGCGCTTCTATGGCGGTGCAGCAATCCGAAGTGATAATAATCCACACCAAGAAGATGAAGTAACTTATTACCGCAGATTGATCGCAATGTATGCAGCTACTTTAGTTGACGATGGTGATTCCATCTTTATCAATACCAGTTCAACGGCCCTGCAAATGATTCAATACATCAAGGACAAGCGTATCACGGTGATCACGAATAACGGGAAAGCCATCTATACCGAGCATTCGCCCAAGGTATCCATTATTCTTACCGGAGGAGAAATCCGAGAGGTGAAGGAGGCCATGGTTGGAGAGTTTGCAGCAAACAATCTGGAACGAGTATCTGCTAAGAAAAGCTTTCTGGGTTGTTCCGGTGTATCCGTCGAGTCCGGAATGACCACCGAGCTGCTAAATGAAGTAAATCTCAATCAACTTATGCTGAGGCGCGTCAGCGGCCCTACCTATATTTTGGCAGATCACACAAAGTTGGGAAGAAATAGCAGTTTTGTCAGCTGTTCCGTCAGCCACATGCAAAATATCATTACCGACGAGATGGCGAACCCCTTGGTTGTAAATGCCTTGCGGGAGAAGGGGGTACGTGTTCATATCGTCTCTAAGAATGATATTTATTGATACAGTGTCAATGCTTTCTGGTAATGCTACCCAAAACATATTATTGTCATGATAGGAGAGATACATATGGTAAGTCAGAAGATAACCGTAACAAATAAATCCGGACTGCATCTTCGGCCGGCTAGTGAATTGTCCAAAATCGCCGTTAATTGCAAATCAAATATTACGATAATCAAGGATAATCAACGAATCAATCCAAAAAGTATACTTAATCTTATGAATGCAAGTATCAAATGCGGTGATGAGATCATCATTGAGTGCATTGGGGATACAGCAGAACAGGATTTTCAGGTAATCATGAGTACTTTTCTTGGTAATCAATAGAGTTCATAGGCACAAAATGACCCTGTCTTTGTCAGCTAAGACAGGGTCTTGTAGGGGCAATGTAAATTAATATATCCAATAATTACAGATTATACCTAATTTACATATATCGCGTTAGGAAATAAAAATAATTCATTCATTAAGATCTATATTGTGTACTATTTCTTCTATAATATCTTACGTTCAAGCAGGTCACAGGAACGCTTAATGCTATCCTTGGTTTTTGTAAAGTCATAATTAAAGTACGAGGAATTTTCCACGGCTAAATTACAGATATTCTTAAGATCCAAATTCTGAAATAATTCTTCCAGATGCTCTGTGAATACAATCAAACTATTCACGTATTCAGTGAATAATTCCGGTTTTGCAGCCAGTTCATCATTCAGTACTGATCTCTCCAATTGATACGATACTTCCGCCAATCCATATGCACCGATATTGACAAACATCTTCTGGAGTGTCTGGGTAATAGAGCGAAGTCCTTCGTACTCCCCTGACTGAAGCATCATATTCATAATAGGTAGCTTTGATTTAATACTTTTGAGGATATTTAGGAGAGCTTGGGAATAATTCTGTAGATTGCCAAGAAAATAACGATATCCGGAACTATAATCAATTTCAGGAACACAATCGAACAGTTCTTTCGTCACACTTCCTCTCATATACTCTCCCCCCTCCTGATATATTTTGTATTAAAATACCATATATTGTAACTTAAGATAAATAATACCATTATGTTGTATAATTGTAAATACCCAATTGATTTATTTCATAGTCTATTATTCCTAATTTTTCCTTAATTCTTTCTTAAGCGACCTACGAACTGATAAAAAATTTATTTGGGCTAGCATATTTATAAAAAATGTTGTATTATGAATCTACATTTTTAATAAATAACGATACACATGGATAGTAATGGATCTATAGGAGGTAAATCAGTGGAAAAAGAAATAGTGATTGTACTTGATTTCGGAGGTCAATATAACCAGTTAATCGCCCGGAGAGTCAGAGAATGTAATGTATATTGCGAGGTTCTTCCTTATACAACCAGCCTGGAACGCATCAAAGAAATTGCTCCCAAGGGTATCATCTTTACCGGTGGACCGGCAAGTGTTTATGAGCCCGATGCTCCTTCCTGCGACCAGGGCATCTTTTCTTTAGGTATCCCGGTACTTGGTATCTGCTATGGCTGCCAATTAATGACCTATCTTCTTGGTGGCAAGGTATCGAAGGCTCCGGTTCGTGAATATGGAAAGACTGAGATCAATGTTACCATAACCTCAAAATTATTTCAGAATGTATCCGCTAATACCATCTGCTGGATGAGCCACACAGACTATATTGAGAAGCCGGCCGCAGGCTTTGACGTAATCGCTTATTCTGATTCCTGCCCGATTGCAGCAATCGAGGATACCGAAAGAGATCTCTATGGCGTCCAGTTCCATCCTGAGGTTGTACACACTCCCGAAGGTACCAATATGCTCCATAACTTCTTATATAATGTATGTCACTGCTCCGGAGATTGGGTCATGTCCTCCTTTGCAGAAGAGATGGTGAAGAGTCTTAGAGAAAAGATTGGCGACAAGAAGGTGCTATGTGCTCTCTCCGGCGGTGTTGACTCCTCTGTAGCAGCTGTTATGATCAGTAAAGCAGTTGGAAAGCAGCTGACCTGCATTTTCGTGGATCACGGCCTCCTTCGTAAATATGAAGGTGACGAAGTGGAACAGATCTTCACAACTCAATTTGATGTTAACTTCATTCGTGTCAATGCACAGCAACGCTTCTATGATAAGCTTGCCGGTGTCTCCGAGCCGGAGGAAAAGAGAAAGATCATCGGTGAGGAATTCATCCGCGTCTTTGAAGAAGAAGCCAAGAAAATCGGAACGGTCGACTATCTTGTACAGGGAACGATCTATCCTGACGTGATTGAAAGTGGTCTCGGTAAATCCGCAGTGATTAAGAGCCATCATAACGTAGGCGGTCTTCCGGATTATGTGGATTTCAAGGAAATCATCGAGCCGCTTCGTAATCTCTTCAAGGATGAGGTAAGAAAAGCAGGACTTGAATTAGGTATCCCGGAGAAGCTCGTTTATCGCCAGCCCTTCCCCGGCCCAGGTCTTGCCATCCGTATCATCGGTGATATAACACCTGAGAAGATCGCAATCCTTCAAGACGCCGATTATATCTACCGTGAGGAAATCGCAAAAGCAGGTTTAGACAGAAGTATCGGTCAGTACTTTGCAGTATTAACCAATCTTCGTAGTGTTGGTGTTATGGGTGATGAAAGAACCTATGACTATACTGTGGCTTTAAGAGCAGTTACAACAACCGATTTCATGACAGCAGAATTCGCTGAGCTTCCTTGGGAATTACTTGGAAAGATTTCAAACAGAATAGTAAATGAAGTAAAACACGTCAATCGTATCTGCTACGACATCACCGGTAAGCCGCCGGCAACGATTGAGTGGGAATAATAAATTAAACAATAAATCTGCCACCGGGTAGGAATGCAAAAAGCATTCGTTTACACATCATTAGGTCTTTGAAGATGTGTATGCGAATGCTTTTTTTTGGAGGTTATATGAATAAACTAAGGACACTGTTTTACTATTTCTCGAAGGAAGAGCTTATCCTATGGGTCAGTTCCGTTCTTGCTATTGTGATATCCTTTTGGCTTTTTGACAGAAGTAGTTATATGACTCTTTTTGCATCGCTAGTCGGTGTTACCTCATTGATTTTTAATGCAAAAGGGAATCCCATTGGCCAGTTTCTTATGATTATTTTCAGCATCATTTATGGAATCATTTCACTTACTTTTTCCTATTATGGAGAAATGATTACCTATCTTTGTATGACTATGCCAATGGCGCTATTCGCTCTGATTTCCTGGATGAAAAATCCATACAAAGGAAATAAGGCAGAGGTGAAGATTAATTATCTTTCAAGTGCCGAATGGATTTTTATGTGGATATCAGCGATACTTGTTACCTTTTTATTTTATTACATTTTGGAGTATTTTCATACAGCGAATATTATACCAAGTACTATATCTGTAACAACAAGCTTTATTGCTGTTTATCTTACATTTCGAAGAAGCCCTTATTACGCCATTGGATATTCAGCCAATGATATCGTGCTGATTGTTTTATGGATTTTAGCAACTTTCGAAGATATTACATATTTATCTGTTGCTGTTTGTTTTCTGGCTTTTCTTGTTAATGATATTTATGGATTTATCAACTGGAGAAGAATGGCGAAACGGCAAGCTGCGGGTTTGTAAAAGCTAAGAAGTGTTCTTTATGTTGAGTAAGCGCCAAACCGTGTGCTGCCAACTATGCATTAGTTGGCAGCTATGACTAGTTATATTAATAACTTACTTCCAACGGATGCTGACAACTACGCAGTGGTTGGCAATTAAGTTTACCTGAAATTTTGCAAGGAGGAAATGGATTTTAATCATCCTTATAAAAAACTCCCTTTATAGATGACAGTTGATAAACCAACATCTACAAAGAGAGTTTTGATAATACAGTGTTTTTAGTTATATAATACTTGATCTATATTCTTTATTTTACCGTTATAGAAGTAACAACAAACTCATTACGATAAGTTGAAGCCGGGGTTACAACCTTAGTAACCTTATCCACCGAGCTCTTCAATCTTACATAGATACGATCGTTAACTCTTGCTTTCGGTATAATAACCGCCTTATTCGGCTGAATCGTAGTCCACTTTACTGTGGTAATGTCAAATGCGACACCATTCTGAACCTTGAAATACTCATACGCTCTCTTGGCAGTATCAGTAATCGTTAATGTAGAGCCTTCGAGCCTAATACCATCGGGACAGGTCGGCTGAACCGGAACATCAATCAGCTTAACGCCGGAAATCGCCTTCTTATTTGGAACATAGCTGCGGAATTCCAATGACATGGCAGGAAGGGGAACATTAGCGGTAGCGCTCAATTTTGCTAAGGTATATAAACTAACTGTCTTTATCTTTGTATTGGTCGTAACATACTCCCAAAGCCCTGTGGAGGGATTAAAGTACTGTGTATCATTCGCCTTAATACCAGTAATCACAAGCTTATTGCCATCCAGCTTTACAGAAGGCTGGGACGGGCGCTTCGGGATCTTAACTGTAATGATTTTGCCGGCACGCAAACCGGGTAATGCAACTGACCGGAAATATAGCGTCGCACCCTTTACTTCATAGGGGTAAGTATATAATATAGCAGGTGCTGATTTCCAAATACCATAATTACCTTTCCGGTATTCGACTGCTGATCCGGTAGTCGTGCAGGTCACCTGACCGACACCATTGATAATGGAGTAGACAGCTTTTATCGTATTCGGTTCTGCCATCAATTTCACTTCCAGAGGATTTGTATCTTTATTACCTTTAATAAAGACACTGACCTCTTTAGAGGAGAGGATCATCGATAAATCAACCTCGCCGGAAGGATCCAGGTTCTCCCAGGATTTTTGCTTGTCAAGACTGATATAAAATCTGGTACTGCCACCTGCACCGGGTTTAACCACCAGTGTTTCATTTTGATAATTCAAATCATAAGCCACTGTTGAACCAGCGACAGCAGATGCTAATGCAGTATTTGACTTATCCCATACCAAAAGCAGTGCTGCGAATACTACCAGTGACAAGGTATATCTGAGAACTCTCTTGAACCTCTCGAATTCCTCATTTTTTATTGTTTTCTCCATAGGTAACTCCCTTCTGTGAATCACTTATCCTCTTATAACAATTATATCGGAGGATTATCGCATATTGCTTAATACTATTGTTACAATTCCGGAAATCAAATTTCCTGTATCCTTACCTTAATTATACCTTTTTACCTTTTTTTACGCAACCCATTAGGATAACTTACCATAAACTTAAGATAAATTTCAGAATTATTTGTCGCATACCGCAAATCTGGTCCCTCTTTGCTGGACACACTACATAAAAACAGTCATCCGTTTACTTATTAAATCTACGGATGACTGTTTTACGAATCATATATTCTCATTCTCATTCAAATTTATCGTATTACTCGCTCAATGTCGGATGGATCAGCCTCCGGAAATCTGGCTCTTACCCGCTCAATAATTAATTGCTTGGCTGCATCCTGAGATAGATGATAGGCAGAACGTACATAATCCTCCCCAAAAAGAAGTTCACTACGCGTAATTTCTGCAACAGACCATCCATATTCCTCATTCTTTTTATTCCTTCTGCGGCGAAAACCGCAGACTGTGATGTAGGTCTGCATCTGAAGAGTGGTCATGGTGCCTTCAAAGCCCTTTTCTCCTTCTTTTCCGAAGCCTGCTGCTGTCTTTAACTCATTCGAAAGCAACCGCTCGCTCTTCGTAAGGATTTCCATTATCTTCTTTGAACGATAGCTTGCAAGGCCATCCTCATAGCGGCTATCAAAATCGTAACCATTTCTTCGATAAGCGGCAAAAATTGGGTACCATTCACGGGAGATAAAACCTGCTTTATTCGCAAAGAGCTTACCGTAAGCCAGTTCCTGCTCGGAAGCGATCACTTCTCTCCAGGACCAGGGATCTATGCTGGGGTCATCCCCAAACCACCCCTGCGCCGCAGTTATCTCTTCTACCGAAAATCCTTTCACACTATTCTTAAAGAGTGGCAGAAACCCAAGCTCATTAATGAAGTCGGTAAGCTCCTTACTTGTCTTTATTCTGCTATCATCCTCTAGAGTTAGTCCTTCCATAATCCATTTTCCGTCAATCTCAACCATTTCTGCACTCCCCCATCCTGATCTCTCTCCGCTCGATTCTTTCTGATCTCACTCCAGGCACAGGGCTGCTATCCATTCAAACCACCGTGAAAATGGAGTTCTTATACGAATGACATTTTGGCAACCATTGGTTGCTAATTGAGTTCGTCCAAGGTTTTATCATACGCTGGTAGAAACTCTTTCATGAATATGGTAATTTCTTCCATGTTCATCTCGCCAAGTATCTCCCGAAGTGACTTTTCTGCACTTAGGAACTCACTATTACCAGCCTTTCGTTCTTCGATACATTTAATCAGGGCGGAAAGCTTATCCGCCGCCTTAACTAACTTCCACAGATAATCGTTCTGCTCCTGTGGAAAGAAAATTTCCTCATAGCTACTTTGAATATCCTCCGGCAGCATATGAAGAAGTCGTTGTGCAGCAACCTGCTCCACAGCTTTGAAAGCGCCCTGAATACTTTCATTGAAATATTTAATCGGCGTCGGCATGTCCCCGGTGATAATCTCTGTGGCATCATGATAGATGCCGATCAGAGCAGCCTTCTCTGCATTCAGATCCTTCCCCAGGCGCACATTTCCGATAATCGCCAGGGCATGAGCCAGAATACTCACATCAAGCGAATGCTCACTGATATTTTCTGTGATTGAATTGCGCATTAATGCCCATCGTTCAATATATTTCATTCTGGACATCATCGCAAAAAAGCTATTCTCCATCTTATTCACCATACCTTTTTCCTTCCATCAAAACCAAAGGGCAGGTTTTCAGGAATATTTACTTCATATTAAGATATTTTTTAACATAAGCACCGGTATAGGACTTCTTATTCTTAGCTATCTCCTCCGGTGTACCCTTTGCGATCACAGTACCGCCTTTGTCTCCACCTTCCGGTCCGATATCAATGATATAATCCGAAGTCTTGATCACATCGAGATTATGCTCGATTACTACTACTGTATTACCTGAATCCGAGAAGCGCTTCAGGATATCGATCAGCTTATGGACATCTGCAAAATGCAAGCCGGTTGTAGGCTCGTCCAGAATATAGATGGTCTTTCCCGTACTTCGCTTACTTAACTCAGTGGCAAGCTTTATTCTTTGGGCTTCACCACCGGATAAGGAGGTAGAGGGATGACCCAGTCTGAGATAGGATAAGCCAACATCATTGAGGGTCTCTATCTTTCTTCGGATTGACGGAACATTCTCAAAGAAATGCACTGCCTCATCCACTGTCATATTTAAAACATCATAGATGCTTTTACCTTTATACTTAACCTCCAGGGTCTCTCTATTATACCTTTTGCCGCCGCACACCTCACAAGGAACATAGATATCGGGCAGGAAGTTCATCTCTATCTTTAAGATACCATCGCCGCTGCAGGCCTCGCATCGTCCGCCTTTCACGTTGAAGCTGAAGCGTCCCTTTGAATAGCCTCTCATCTTCGCATCCTGGGTAGAGGCAAACAGATCTCGAATCTGATCGAATACGCCGGTATAAGTAGCCGGGTTCGATCTTGGTGTACGTCCAATCGGTGACTGATCTATATCAATTACCTTATCCAACTGCTCGATTCCGATCATACTCTCATGCTTACCCGGAATACACCGGGCACGGTTCAAGTCTCTTGCCAATCTCTTATAGAGAATCTCTGTTACCAAAGAACTTTTGCCGGAACCGGATACACCGGTAACACAGGTCATGATTCCTAAGGGAATATCTACGGTGATGTTCTTAAGATTATTCTCTGAAGCACCTTTGATCGTAAGATAACCGGTTGGTTTTCTCCTCTCCTTCGGTACCGGTATCTGCAGACGACCACTTAAATATGCACCGGTAATTGATTTCTCCGAATTCATGATATCCTCGGCTTTACCTACTGCCACCACCTCACCGCCATGCTCTCCGGCACCGGGGCCGATGTCAACGATATAATCTGCAGCAAACATAGTATCCTCATCATGTTCTACGACAATCAAGGTATTTCCCAGCTCCATTAGATCCTTCAACGCCTTCAGCAGCTTATCATTATCTCTTTGATGCAATCCGATACTGGGTTCATCCAGAATATAAGCAACACCTACGAGTCCTGAGCCGATCTGTGTAGCCAGACGAATTCTCTGTGCTTCACCACCGGATAAAGATCCGGTTGCTCTAGCCAAGGTGAGATAGTCAAGACCGACATTAATCATGAAGCTGAGGCGCGAACGAATCTCTTTCAGAATCAGTTCACCAATCTTCTCTTGCATCGGTGTCAGCTGTAAATTCTGCATGAAGTCTGCCAACTTATGAATCGCGTACTCGGTAACCTCGGCAATGTTCTTATCTCCTACTGTGACTGCCAGTGATTCCTTCTTCAAACGTTTACCATTGCAGACATTACAGGGAGTAGTGAGCATAAAACTCTCATATTCCTGTTTGGCTGACTCGGATCCGGTCTCACGATAACGACGCTCCACATTTCGAATCAGACCTTCAAATGCGACATCATAAACACCTACTCCACGCTGTCCCCGATAATGGACCTTCACGGATTTGCCCTCCGTACCATAGATAAACATATGGCGAACCTCATCGGACAACTTCTCATAGGGTGTATCCAAATCAAATTGATACTCCTTCGCCAGTGCTTCCATGATACATCTGGTATAGCTCCCTTTATCCACAACGGATTGCCAGCCGGGTGCTGCAATCGCCCCATCGATGATACTCTTCGTCGGGTCAGTGATCAGAAGCTCTTCCGAGAACTCCATCTTAACCCCGATACCATGGCACTCAGGGCAAGCACCAAAAGGATTATTAAAAGAGAAATTTCTGGGTTCAATCTCATCAATACTGATACCACAATCCGGACACGCAAAATTCTGACTGAAGGTAATTTGCTCCTTGTCAATCACGTCTACATACAAGAGACCTTCTGCCAACTTAAGTACATTCTCGATGGAATCGGTTAATCTCTTCTCAATTCCTTCTTTCACTACTAAACGGTCAACAATAATTTCTATATTATGCTTATTATTCTTTTCCAGCTTAATCTCTTCGGTCAGCTCATATAAGTTACCATCCACTCGGACTCTTACGTAGCCGCTGCGTTTTGCCTGCTCGAACAATTTTACATGCTCTCCCTTGCGTCCGCGAACAACCGGAGCAAGCAGCTGGATCTTGGTCCCCTGAGGCAGACTCATAATCTCATCCACCATCTGATCCACACTCTGCTTACGGATCTCCTTACCACATTGGGGGCAGTGAGGAATACCGATTCTGGCATAAAGCAGACGAAAATAATCATAGATCTCCGTCACGGTTCCAACCGTAGATCTGGGATTGCGATTCGTTGATTTCTGATCAATGGATATCGCCGGTGGAAGACCTTCTATGCTTTCCACATTCGGTTTTTCCATTTGACCAAGAAATTGTCTGGCATAGGAAGACAGGGATTCCATGTACCTTCTCTGTCCCTCAGCATAAATTGTATCAAAGGCCAGTGAGGATTTACCGGAACCACTTAAGCCGGTCAATACAACGAACTGATCTCTGGGAATATCCACATCTATTCCTTTTAAATTATTCTCTCTAGCACCTCTGATTTTTATATATTTCTTTTTATCTGACATAGCATCACCTGATTTATATCTCTTTCTAATAAATTTATAATCCGTCTTCTATGCATTACCATCCTACGAAAGCTCCAACAGCTGCTTCTTCAATTCCACCATCTTATCCCTTAGCTTAGCTGCCTCTTCGAAATTCAGCTCTGCTGCCGCAGTATGCATCTGTCTGGTTACTGTCTTCACCAACTCCTCCAGTTCCTGACGTGACATGGATTCCAGATCCTTCTCCATATCCTTGATGTTCTTCTCTGCTTTCTTAGAGATACTGATCAGGTCACGGACCTTCTTCACGATCGTCGTCGGTGTAATACCGTGTTCTTCATTATATGCCTGTTGAATCTTTCTTCGGCGGTTTGTCTCCGAGATCGCCTTCTTCATTGAATCCGTCTCACGATCCGCATACATGATAACATGTCCTTCCGCATTACGGGCAGCCCTGCCGATAGTCTGAATCAACGAAGTCTCCGAACGAAGGAAGCCCTCCTTATCCGCATCCAGAATCGCCACCAAGCCAACCTCCGGAATATCAAGTCCTTCTCGCAGGAGGTTAATACCTACCAGAACATCAAAGACATCCATTCGCATATCCCGGATAATCTCCGATCGTTCCAGGGTATCGATATCTGAATGAAGATATTTTACCCGGATCCCTACTTCCCGAAGATAGGTGGTAAGATCCTCCGCCATACGTTTTGTCAGCGTAGTGACAAGTACCTTACTTTTTTTCGCTATCTCTTTCTTAATCTCACCCAGCAGATCATCAATCTGACCGGTGACCGGACGGATCGACACTTCCGGGTCCAATAATCCGGTGGGTCGAATTACCTGCTCCGTACGAAGGAGCTCATGCTCCGCTTCATAAACGGAAGGAGTCGCCGACACAAACATGATCTGGCTGATCTTACTCTCAAATTCTTCAAAGTTAAGCGGCCGGTTATCGAGTGCGGAGGGAAGGCGGAATCCGAAATCTACCAGAGTAGTCTTTCTGGATCGGTCTCCCGCATACATTCCTCTGATCTGGGGAAGTGTGATATGAGATTCATCGACGATAATCAAAAAGTCCTCAGGAAAATAGTCCATCAGTGTATGTGGCGGGCATCCCGGCTCCAAACCGGTCAGATGTCTGGAATAATTCTCGATACCGGAACAAAATCCGGTCTCTCGCATCATCTCTACATCAAAGTTCGTTCGCTCAGAGATTCTCTGTGCTTCCAGAAGCTTATCCTCGCTCTTGAAATACCTGATTCGGTCCTCCAGCTCCTCCTCAATATTACAAATTGCTTTCTCCAGCTTGTCCTTTGCCACAACATAATGGGATGCAGGAAATATTACGGTATGTTCCAGGCTGCCTTTGATCTCCCCGGTTAATGTATCAATCTCCAAGATTCTCTCAACCTCATCACCAAAGAATTCTACCCGGATAGCAATCTCTGCCGAGGAGGCGGGGAATATCTCAACCACATCGCCGCGTACACGGAAGGTCCCTCGTTTAAAATCCATATCGTTGCGGTCATATTGAATCTCGATTAATTTCTTAAGGACCTCATCCCTGTCCTTCATCATGCCCGGACGTAAGGAGAGAACCATATTCTGATAATCGATCGGGCTTCCCAATCCGTAGATACAGGAAACACTGGCGATGATGATAACGTCCTTACGCTCCGTCAAGGACGCTGTTGCTGAGTGCCGCAGCTTATCTATCTCCTCATTGATTGAAGAATCTTTCTCTATATAAGTATCCGTGGAGGGAACATATGCCTCCGGTTGATAATAATCGTAGTAACTGACAAAGTATTCTACTGCATTCTCCGGAAAGAATTCCTTGAATTCTCCGTACAACTGTGCCGCCAGAGTCTTATTATGGGCAATGACTAGGGTGGGCTTCTGAATCTGCTGAATTACGTTTGCCATGGTAAATGTCTTACCTGAGCCTGTTACACCCAGAAGCGTCTGACACTGATTCCCGCTTCGAAAGCCTTCGACAAGAGCTCTGATCGCCTCCGGCTGGTCACCAGTCGGTGCATATTCGGATGATAGTTTAAATTCCATACCTTTGTATACCTCCATGGATGCCATTTACGTCTTCTCAGTGTTGCCATTTCCAACGATAGAAAGCACGCTTCGCGAACTTTCTATTGTCATGAATAAAAAGCAATCACATACCTACTGTAACGCATGTAATTATATCATAGCAGTCATACAAAATCAATATGTTTTCGAATGTTTGTTCTATTTTACGGCTTTCTCACAGAGCATAGTAAAGGTGTCTGCGAACCGTTCATTATCCGCATTTGTACGTTTTTTCGCATGACCGTGGACCCGTTCACCGGCCCTTCTGCATTTTTTGGCAATATCCCGTTCCATGAGCAGTACATCGATATTATGGTCCGTATAGATCCTGCCTCCCGGATGGATGGCACAGGCTCCTTTTCCGAGCGCCATAGCTGCTACCCCATAGTCCTGTGTAACCACAATATCTCCCTTTTCCGTCCGGTTGATTAGAGCAAAATCAACCGCATCCGGTGCCTTACTTACCGTTACTATTTCACTGTAATCCGATGTAAGCTCATGACTTGTATCAATAAGCATCACAACCGCGAGCTTATAGCCGGCTGCAATTCGCTCTATGATATCCTTAACCGGGCACGCATCCGCATCCACCAATATCTTCATAATACCGATCTCCTTTTAATTATAATGTAATATGAAAAACTTCCGTATAAGTCAGCTTGCCTTCGATACGTTCCGATTTCATAAGGCTGAGTCGATTCACCTCGGTCTCCATCGGTACGATACCTGCTTCAAACTCTCCTGCATCAAAATCCTTCCTCATCCGGACACGCCGTCCCAGGGTAAGATGCGGTTTGTACTCCCTGTCATCAATATCAAAGAAGCCAGCCTCCTTCAGTTCCCTGACCAACTCCTTCTGAAGACACCACAGCATCTCTTGGCGGCGGATGCCGATCCAGTAGATGTTCCCCTCTTCACGTTTAAAACGCCCGAAGCCTTGGACGAGTAAGGGAAAACTCTCTGCTTTTGCCTTCATCACCGCTCGGTTCATCGCATCCTTTACTTCAGCCAAGCGTTTTGTCTCTCCGATGAAATTTACGGTAAGATGCAGATTCTCCTTTTCCGTAAAGGTTCCTCCCATGGATCGCTCTTTTAATCTCATCTCGATATCAAATATTTCTGATTTCATGTTCTCATCAAATAAAATCGCGGTAAATAATCTCATCTTAAATCGCCTCATCTTCCATTCTCATTAACAGCTTTCCATTCATACCATAATAAAGTCATTATATCCCATCGTAGCAGGGTTTAAAAGGATATTAAGGTACTTTTCGCAGGTCTATAGTAATATAATACCTTGTAATCTATCTCTCATCCCGCTATAATATTAGTAAGGAGATTAACGAAATGAGAAAAAAAACGAAGCAAGTTTTGAGCCGTATCGGCGGTATTATGCTTCTGGCCGTACTCTCAATATTAATTAATCAATACATAACAGAATCGGAAAGGGAAGCCTCTCTGAATACTGTAAAACCTACTGATATCATGGAGGTTCACTTTATCGATGTAGGACAGGGAGATGCCATTTTGGTGGAAGCCGGAAGCGCAGCGATGCTGATCGATGCAGGAGAAAATTCAAAGGGCAATATCGTCAAGAAATATCTTGAAGAGCAGCAAGTTACGAAGCTTGACTATGTAATCGGTACTCATCCTCATAGTGATCATATTGGTGGTCTGGACACCATTCTGAACTCCTTTGAGGTAAATAAAATCCTGTTACCGGATGTGACACACACCACCAAGACCTTCGAGGAAGTGCTTGACGCGGTAGAGCGACGCAAGCTCACGATTACTGTCCCTAAGGTGGGAGACCGGTATTATCTCGGAGCTGCAGTTTTTACCATTCTGGCACCGAATTCCTCTTCCTACGATGAATTAAATAATTACAGTATCTCCATGAAGCTTACCTATGGTGATAACTCTTTTATCTTAGCTGGTGATGCAGAACAGCTGTCAGAAAAAGAGATGCTGCAATCCGGACTGGATCTTAGCTCAGACGTACTTAAACTGAGTCATCATGGTTCTTCCTACAGCAGCTGCGAAGAATTTATTCAGGCTGTGTCGCCTTCCTATGCGGTAATAAGTGTGGGTAAGGACAATGATTATGGGCATCCTCATTCCGAGACCCTGCAAGCCATGCAAAAGCAAAGGATAAAATTGTACCGAACCGATGAGCAAGGCTCTGTCATATTTACTACGAACGGACATACCATCTCGGTAAATACACAGGATTATGTAATCACAGAACAGGATTTAACCAAATAAAGGATAGGAGGTTTGCGAATGAAAACATTCATTATCGACCGATTTGAGGGTACCTATGCTGTCTGTGAGTCAGAAGATAGCTCCATTGCACTTATACCGAAGTACAAGCTTCCATCAGACTGCAAAGAAGGTGACTGCATTGTTCAGGATGGGCACGGTATGTATCAGAAGGATACCGAAGCCGAGACAGCAAAAACACGGAAGATCCGCGAACGTATGAGCCGGCTTTTAAATAATACGTAATAAGGAGTAAAACAATGCAAGAAATAAATTCCATGTACCCCGAGAATAAGACTGAGTTATATAAGCTTCTTAATGAGCAGTTAAAGGCCCTTTTAGAGGACGAGCCTTATGTGATACCGAATCTGAGTAACGCTTCCGCTCTCTTAAACGGAGCTCTGAAGGATATCAACTGGGTTGGTTTTTACTTGATCCATGAAAATGAGCTGCTCCTCGGACCTTTCCAGGGGAAAACAGCCTGTATTCACATTCCTATCGGCAGAGGCGTGTGCGGTAGCGCCGTAGCGAAGAATATGACCCAGCTTGTACCGGATGTGCACGCATTTCCGGGTCACATCGCTTGTGACAGTGCTTCCCGTTCCGAAATTGTAATACCCCTCCGATGCGGAGAAAGGATAACCGGTGTATTGGATATTGATAGTCCTGTTCCCGAACGTTTTGACGAGGAAGACAAAAAAGGACTTGAGGAATTTGCAAGAATATTGCAAGAAGGCTGTAACTGGTAAGTTACAGCCTTCTTGTTTGCGCCAACATGTGCGCCGTCTATCCTTTCATAGCCTCAACCGTATCCTTAATCTTTGCCATAAGCTCTTCCATATCAAGCTCTTCCGCATCTATGGTTACATGGGCATATTGTTCATAGAGTGGACAGCGCTCTTCATATAGGGACTGTAGTGTCTGTCCTTCACGAAAGACAACTCCCCGCTGTTTTATATTACCAAGCCTTTTACTGATGGTCCGATAGCTTAATTTGATATAGACAACGGTACCGAGGCTGCGAAGATGTTCCATTGCCTTCGCTCCATAGATCACACTTCCGCCCGTGGCAATGACTGAATGCTCTGTCATAATGCTGCTGTTTACCTGCTCTTCCATGGCGATCAGTCCTTCCAATCCGTCACGCTCAATGATATCCTTCAGCAGACAGTTCTCCTGTTCCTGAATCAGAAGATCCGAATCAATAAAATGATAGCCCATTACCTTAGCTAAGATCACGCCTACCGTACTTTTGCCGGCACCCGGCATTCCGATTAATACAATATTGTTCATTCTTATCATTCCTTTGCTTAGTCATTTGAACACTGGTGGCTTCTGCGCCTACCGATCGTTTCTTATCCTAAAAGTATAATACACAGGAACGAATTTATCCAGTCTTAAATAAATCATCATTTCCAGGTATTAGATTTCTATTCCTCAGGATTATTACCGTTTTACTTCCGTGTTAATTTATGCTAGAATAATTCAAAATAATCTAAGCGAGGTCATGAAAAATGGCTCAATTATTAGAGGCTGCAATGGTGATCAGCTTTGGTCTCTCCTGGCCGACATCCATCCTGAAATCCTATACTTCCCGTACCGCCAAAGGCAAAAGCATCATCTTTCTATGTTTCATATTGGTCGGGTATCTGTTTGGTATCACCTCCAAATTCATCAGCGGTAACCTAACCTATGTGGTAGTATTCTATATTATTAATTTCGTGATGGTATTCATCGACCTTTGTCTGTATCTTCGTAATCGTAAGTTGGATAAAGCAAGGGAGCTGAACCAGAGCCTACTTTAGCTCCGTTACATAGATGTGATTCAAATCATATCCACCGGATGAATTCTCCTATATCATACTATCTGTACAATGTTTCCAGAACGCTCGGAGGCATGAAAAACAGAGAGGAGCATACGCAAATGAAGGATTTTGCAGCACAGGTGGATGCACGTTTATACGAACCCAAGAATAAGCATGTCACAATTTTTAATACCTTTGAAGCACTAAAATCAGGAGAGTGCATGGAGTTGATTAATGACCATGATCCCAGACCGCTTCATTATCAATTTATTATGGAACGGCCGGATACCTTTGAATGGGAATATCTCGAGGAAGGTCCCGAGGTATGGAGAGTCGCTATTACAAGAAAATAGTGAAATACTTCACACCTTCTTCCTATACCAAGTCACTAAACAGAGTACAATACAAGAAGAATCGCACAAACGATAGAAAGCACGCTTCGCGTACTTTCTATCGTCACGAATAAATTACAGGGATGTTGCAGCATCATCCGTTTCCTTCTGTGGAAGGAAGAACATAAGATGATGGATACACATCCCTGTTTCTGTTATATAGTTCCGTTATGTATTTCTCTTATGTATTTCTCTTATGTATTTCTGTTATGTATTCCTGATACCTACCTGCCGTTACTATTCTGTCTCGGATAGAGACCGAATAAAGCGGTCAAAGGCTGCCTGCCCGGCTATCGTTCTCTTATAGACTCCCGCATGCTCCAATACCTGACAGAACACCTTTCCGATCTCTGCTCTTAGAATATCATCAATGTTCTCTCGATTCACTTCAGAATAGTTCGGAAGGAATTCCTCCACCCAATCCGCATGCTTGTTAAGAAGCTCGTGGGTTCTGATATCTTTCCCTGCAAGAAGATACTCTCTGAGTAGTTCCATCTCTTCCTTCAGCCTTGCCGGAAGAACCGCCAGACCCATCACCTCGATCAGTCCGATATTCTCCTTCTTGATATGATGTAGTTCGGAATGCGGATGATACAAACCAAGCGGATGTTCTTCTGTAGTCAGATTATTACGAAGCACCAGATCCAACTCATAGTATTCCTCTCGTCTGCGCGCGATTGGTGTGATCGTATTATGCGGTTCATTCTCTGTATAGGCATAGACGCAGGCTTCTTCGTCGGTATAACCCCGCCATTTTTTCAGAATATGATCCGCCAGCTCAATCAGACGGTTCTCGTCTTTTGCCTGCAGACGCAGTACCGACATTGGCCATGCTACAACTCCGGCCTCCACATCCTCATAATCATTTACCGTAAAGCTTCGCTCTATCTTCGCTTTCGCCATGGCAAACTCATAATTACCACCTTGAAAATGGTCATGGCTAAGGATCGAGCCCCCTACGATCGGCAGGTCTGCATTCGATCCGACAAAATAATGCGGAAACTGCTTCACAAAATCCAAAAGCTTGCGAAAGGCGGCTTTATCAATCTGCATCGGAGTGTGTTCCATGTTAAAGACGATGCAGTGCTCATTATAATATACATAGGGTGAGTACTGAAAGCCCCATGCCTGTTGATTGATGGTGATTGGAATGACCCTGTGATTCTGTCTGGCCGGATGATTGATTCTACCGGCATAGCCGACATTCTCTGCACAAAGCAGACATTTCGGATAACCGCTTTGCTTTGCAAATTTTGCAGCAGCGATTGCCTTTGGATCCTTCTCCGGTTTAGAGAGATTGATTGTGATATCGATGTCGCCGTACGGAGTGGGCGTAACCCATTTGATATCCTTGACGATACGGTATCTGCGGATATAGTCAGTATCCTGACTAAAATTATAATAATACTCGGTCGCAGACTTTGGGGACTGATGATAATATTCCCAAAAACGTCTTGCTACTACACTGGGTGCAGGAGTCAATGCTCCCATGATCTTCGTGTCAAATAAATCGCGGTATACAATTCCGTTCTCTTTCAGAATTCCCTGCTCGAATGCATAATTTAACATTGAACCGAGTACCTCCTCCAGGTCAATGGTTTTAGACCATTCCTGCGGTTCTTCATAGTCCTCCAGTTCAAAAAGCTCCAGGAGTCGATTAATAGCAAAGGTTCTGTCTTCTTTTTCGATTAATCCGGTTCTCTCAGCATAAGCAACCAGTTCCGTAATTCGTTGATAAATCATGTTTTCTCGTCAGCCTTCCTTCTTATTCGTAGCACAGTTCCTATGAAGCATAGTATTACTCTGCATAGCCTCTCGGATGCTCCTTATGCCAATTCCAGGCTGACGCTATGATTTCTTCCAGATCTGCGTGCTCCGGCTTCCAGCCCAGTACTGTCTTCGCCTTTTCACTGGAGGCGATCAGCTTCGCCGGATCTCCGGCACGTCTGGGGACGATCTGTGTCTTGATCGGATCGCCGGTAACCTTTCTTGCCGCTTCGATTACCTCAAGTACCGTAAATCCAATGCCGTTGCCGAGATTAAAGATGTTGCTCTCATTTCCCTTCATCAGATACTCAACTGCAAGAATATGAGCCTGCGCAAGATCTGTTACATGAATATAGTCTCGCACGCAGGTTCCATCCTTAGTATCATAATCGTCACCGAAGATACTGATGGCTTCTCTCTGTCCGTTCGGCACCTGTAGAATGAGTGGAATTAGATGTGATTCCGGATTGTGTGCCTCGCCGATCGCTCCGCTCTTATGAGCTCCGCAAGCGTTAAAGTAACGAAGTGATACAAATCGAAGACCATGTGCCAAGCCGGTCCAGTAAAACATCTTCTCCATGGACAGCTTTGTCTCACCATAGGTATTGGTGGGCATCGTACGATCCGTCTCCAGGATCGGAACTCGCTCCGGCTCACCATAGGTTGCCGCAGTGGATGAGAAAACAATCTTATCTATCTTATGGGCGACCATCGATTCAAGTAAAACCTTGGTACCACAAAGGTTATTATCATAATATTTCAATGGATTAACCATGCTTTCGCCCACCAGCGAGTTCGCAGCAAAATGAATCACCGCATCAATCTTCTCCTGCTCAAATACATGATCCATAAAAGCACGATTGCGGATATCTCCCTGATAAAACCTTGCCTTTGGATGAACTGCTTCTTTATAACCTGTCTCCAGATTATCAACGATAACAACATCCTCACCACGCTCAATCAATTCATAAACCGTATGAGAACCGATATAACCGGCTCCGCCGAGTACTAATATCGCCATTGCAAATCCTCCTTATAATATTGCCGGTCCGTCACCAACTTCGACTACGTAGAAGTCTGCCGGATAACCTATTTTCTCGTTATAATCCTTACCTACATTCTTAATAAATTCCTCAATGCAGTCCTGTTTCACAATACTCACTGCACAGCCTCCGAAACCGGCTCCGGTCATTCTTGCTCCGATGACCCCCTTCTGCTCTAAAGCGGACGCCACAATCGTATCCAGTTCAATTCCTGTAACTTCATAGTCATACTGCAGAGATTCATGGGATGCAGTCATTAGCTTTCCGAAGAGTGACAAATCATTCTTCTTTAATGCTTCAACCGCTTTGATGGTTCTCTGGTTTTCATAAACCGCATGCTTTGCACGCCTTCTTTGAACCGGATCCTGGATCGCAGTCTGGTGCTGTTCAAATTGCTCTTCTGTCAACTCACCCAGTGCATTAATAGCAATTACCTTCTTTAGATCACTGAGAGCCGACTCGCATTCGCTTCTTCTTTCGTTATACTTGGAATCTCCCAGTCCTCGCTTTTTATTGGTATTCATAATAACGATCTTGGCATCATTAAGATCAAGGGGTGCATATTCGAAGGACAAGTCTGCTGTATCTAAGAAAATGGCATTGTTCTTCCTCCCCATTGCAACCGCAAATTGATCCATGATACCGCAGTTCACACCGACAAATTGATTCTCTGCAAACTGACCAATCAATGCCAGCTCCGTATTACTAATCTCAAGTCCGAAGACGTTCTTTTGTATAAAACCGGTTAATACCTCCAGGGATGCGGATGAGGACAATCCCGAAGCATTCGGAATATTGCCAAAGACTAATACATCCATACCACGGGTGATCAGATACCCTTTTTTCTGCAACGCCCAGATGACACCCTTGGGATAATTGGTCCAATTATCCTCCACCTTATATTCCAGATTCCGTATGGATGATTCGATCACTCCGAGATCTTCAAAATTCATAGAATAGAAACGCAGTTTAT
This sequence comes from Bacillota bacterium, assembly GCA_023415055.1. Lineage (GTDB taxonomy): Bacteria > Bacillota > Clostridia > Lachnospirales > Lachnospiraceae > Mobilitalea. Next base: position 34,721 of record JAEZLZ010000123.1, read on the forward strand.
CATCAGTTCTCTTTCTGGCTACTGCATAGGTTCCGATTGTCAAAGCGCAGGGAAATACATGCCCTCCGTTATAATCCGTATGCTCGCCGATCAGATTTACTCTTCCTGGCGCAAAGTATACCTGGTACTCCCCGTCTGCACCGAATATTTCTTCGAATTTTTGCAACAGTTCCTTCTTCATATTCCATTCTCCTTATCAATATTGTTTACTATAGTGTGTAACTCTTTCCTTCATCTCATTTATTTTACTTTTTCTGTTTTATTGCATTATTTTTGTTTGTTAGATTATATAATACTCCTCTTCACATGGTTTGTAAAGAGGAACGTATATTCCTGCCCTATCTAAAAATGATCTTCATTATTATATTCTGTGAATAATCACCAAAGCCTTCTCCAAACAGATTCAATCCTCCCTGGTGCGCTGCATCCTCCTTGATTCCTATACGTACCGAGATATAATCCCCTTTGGACAAGTTTAGATGCGCCAGTCCTGTGGTCTCTACCCTCTCATCATCCAGAAAGCTTCCCTGTTCGGTGACTCTCCAGGTCTTCAGTATTCCATACTGTGTATTTTTATCCGGCCACCAGTCCGGATTAAGTCGTCCCCGTCTTCCGCCGTAGTCACTCTGGCAACTCCAAGTCCCTACCTCCATACCGTTGATCCATAAGGTGATGTCAGAGGGATAATCCATATTATATTCATGATCCTCGGAGCAGAGCTCCATCGAGACTGAGAGGCTTTGAACCTTCTTCTCGGACAGGGAATTGGTAGGAAAGCGATACTCAATATAACCCCTGCCCAACCAGATTATCTGAGCTTCGATCCTCTCCGGAAGATAGAAGCAGCGTGGATCATCCTCGTTACCGATCGGTCCTTTCATGCTGGCCATTCCGCAGGTCGGGCTGATATTATAATCAACAAAGTTCCCGATCGGCATCTTGATTATTTCTTCATCCTGCTCCAGGTTCTTCGTTGTATTCATCTCCATATAAACGTGGTCCAGAACAATATGGCACAGCTTCATCGAGCCTCGAATTCCGGGTTGTAGAGTAGTCTTAATGATACCGGCTTCCTCCAGTACCTTCACATGCGCTGCTGAGGAAGAGGCAGGAATGTCGAGCAGCTCTGCTATCTCATTCACATTCAAATCCTTATGCCGAAGAAGCCTTAGAATCTCGACTCTGGTCTCCGAGGACAAGGCTTTGGATATCGTAGCCAGATGCTCAACATCATCCAAATTTAGTTTAATCGTCTGAATCATATCATTATCCTCGTGTTCTGATATTTTAAAACATCTTTTCTGCAATATAACAGATAATCAATATTTATTATATCATAGCAGTCTTTTGCAAATTGTTCAAGCATAAAACTATGGTTTATCTGCGACAATTTTTGTGCTATAATGACATATCATACAAAGAAGGACCAATTATTATGAAAAAGCCATCCATAAAAAACATATTTACCAAGCCTGTCAATGTTCTGCTCTTATCCGTACTTTGTACCTTATTATGGGGCAGTGCATACCCCTGCATCAAAACCGGTTATATTCTCTTTGCACTGCCAGCCGGAGATATCCCAGGTAAGCTTCTTTTTGCCGGCATTCGTTTCCTCGCTGCCGGTATCATCACCATTCTTCTGAGCTCTATCTCAAACCATCGTCTGGTGGTCCCAAAGACCTCGGATTTCAAAGGAATTCTCTTAGTCAGTCTGTCTCAGACCGTGCTAGAGTATATTTTTTTCTATATCAGTATGTCCAATACCACAGGAGTTAAGGGCTCTATATTAAATTCTTCCAGCTCCTTCTTCGTTGTAATACTAGCACATTTCTTCTACAAGAATGATAAAATAAATTCAAACAAGCTGATCGGCTGCATCCTGGGCTTTCTCGGAATTATTATGATTAATCAGGTCGGTCTGTCCTCTTCCGAGCTGCATTTTAACTTTATGGGAGACGGGATGATGCTGCTCGCAAGCCTTGCCTTTGCTGTCGGTTCCTTAATAAGTAAAAAGGTCTGCCAGACGGCAGACACTATGATTGTAACAGGATATCAATTAGGTTTCGGTGGTCTTCTATTAATTATCATCGGTTTGGTTACCGGAGGACGCCTAACCCAAGTTACTCCGGCCGGAATATTACTTCTTAGTTATATGGCGCTTTTGTCAGCCTTGGCTTTCTCTATCTGGACCGCTCTTGGAAAATATAATAAGATGAGTAAGATCGCTATCTATAACTTTCTGACGCCGGTCTTCGGAGCCTTACTATCCGCATTGTTTCTGGGTGAAGCCTTGTTTAACATGAATAATCTTCTTGCGCTACTTCTCGTGAGTGCCGGCATCGGGACCGTGAATCGAAAGAAAGAATAACCCTCCCGGTTACTTTCCTTATTTATGTCTCTGCAACGTCGCTATCCGGATTGGATAATATCTGGATACCGCGATGCTCCACAGCGGTGGAAAATACGATCTGTGTACTTGTCTTTCCAAACTTTTGTACCTCTCCAATAAAAGCATCGAGATCCATTGTACTCTTGAAGCATACTTTAATCAGCATTGAAAAGTTTCCGGTGACACAATTACATTCCATTACATTGGGGCAAGCCTTGATAAACGGATAAAATTCCGGTTTCTGACTGGGAGCGACTTCAAGATTAATGAAAGCCGTGATATGATGCCCCAGCTTCAGCCAGTCAATATCTGTATGATATCCTTTAATAATCCCCTGCTTTTCCAATCGTGCAATTCTTGCTGCAACCGCGGGAGATGACAAATACACCTTTTCTGCCAGCTGCTTTAGCGGCACTCTGGCATTCTCCTGTAACATGATTAATAATTGCTTGTCTATATGATCCAATGTGCTACACCACCATCTTCAGAATGTATAATAACACCTAATTCTAACCCTTCATTCTATGAAATGCAAGAAAAGATTTCCTTCTCAGAGGATGAGCTTATTTTGCTTCTGTATTAATGAGTTCTTCAAAACCACTGCTGAACTTCATAGTTCCATCCTGCATTACCCACAAAGCTTCCGTACCTTCCAGGTCTTCAATTAATTGAAGTCCTTTTTCATATGGCATATTGAAGATCGCTGTGGATAGTGCATCTGCGAGGCCGGAATTCTCTGTAACAATCGATACTGCTCTAAAATATCTAGCAGGCATCAATGTATTAGGATCTATGATGTGATGATATCTGACCCCCTTCACCGTATAATATCTCTCATAATCACCGCTGGAGACCAGAGATAGATTTTCAAGATTCAGGATGTATAGATACTGTTCTTCGCTATCCTTATCCGGATTCTGAATTCCGACATTCCAGGCATCTTCGGCTCCGATATTATCTTTGTCCATCTGCTCTGCTGTAACACTGTAGCCCTTACTGCCAATCGCACGGACGTTACCTCCGACGCTTAAGAGTCCGTTGGTATAGCCTTGTTTAATTACCAGCTGAGTCACCTGTTCCGTCGCATAACCCTTTGCAATCGCACCGACGTCCAGGCTCATCTCCGGATCCTCCAAATATACAGTAGAGGCAGCTTCGTCAATTATCATCTTACTTAGGTCGGTGTGCTTGGCTTTTTCTTTCAGCAACTCCATCGGAGGTACTTTCGCCTTTTCAGGATCATCGGTACCTTCTTCACGGTAGTCATGCCATACCTCCAACACCGCACCAAAAGCTACATTTACCATGCCATCTGACAAATCATATGCTTCCCTGGAGAATAAAAGCAGGTCGATAATCTTCTGATCCACCTTAACCGGTGCAATACCTGCATTAGCATTGATGGTTTTAATATTATTTATGCCATCATAATCGTGATATTTATCATAAAGTTCGTGATAGACCTTCAGGTCATCATAAACAGTTTGTGCAAATTCAGAAAAGGTTTCCTTATTCTCAGCGAAACCAACAATGGTGGTTACCGTATCAAAAAGTTCCAAAAATTGTGCCTGATATCTGGTTTCCTTCGGTTCATTACTGCAGGCTGACAAATTAAAAATCAATACTGTAATTAACATAAATACTGTAATTTTGCGTTTCAAGACGTCACCTCATATCTATCTGCTTGTTATATCTATGGTACTCATTATTTTCTCTAGTTATAATTCATTATGGACTTATGCTTCAAAATTCAATACTATTTTACTTTGATGTCCCGATTCGTGCAAGTTTATTATTTAATTTAGAACAACTATTACATAAAAAGGCTGTTGTGAAACATTACTGTTCAACAACAGCCTTAATTATTAACTGGTTCCTTCAGTAAGTCAATGTACGCTGGAAGGTGTTAATCTTTCCTACCGACACTGATCTGAATTCCTATGTAATACCTGAGCTTATTTAGCTGCGCTTAAGGAAGCCTTCTCGATATCAGCGATGAATGCATTAACATGTACTGTTACGGAAGCTGCTAAATCAGCATCTGCAGGCTTGCCTTCTGTTAAAGCGATACCCTTAACTTCATCTACAGTCTTGCCAACAACATAAGTAGCAAATGCGTTAGCCTGCTCATACCACTCTTTACCGATTGCAGAAGCCTTCTTCATACCATAAGCTTCCTTTAATTCCTGCTTGGTCTGAGGAGCAACGGTTAAGTCTGTAGTAATCTTACCTTCTGTTGAGAAGTTAACATTACCCTGGGAAGCATCGATTACACAGCTTGTGATCTTGCCATCAGCACCGAAAGTAGATGCGATGTAGTAAGAATATGCCTGTGCTAAGCCGTCGCCTTCTGCACTTGCATCAGTAGACTTAGCGATATCGGTAGATACACCAAGACCGATTTGATCGCCTTCTACAGCGCCTAATTCCTGAGCATTTGCAACTGCCTTCTCAAGAGTAGCTACGAAATCTCCAATATGTACGGTTACGGAAGCTGCTAAATCAGCATCAGTAGGAACGCCTTCTTCATTTACAGCGATACCCTTAACTTCATCTACTGTTTTACCAACAACGTATGCAGCGAATGCATCTGCCTGCTCATTCCACTCTTTGCCGATACCGGAAGCCTTAGCCATACCGTATTCGGTTCCAAGTTCCTGCTTAGACTTAAATGCTGTAGCTACATCAGTAACAAGCTTGCCTTCTTTAGAGAAGTTAACCTTTGTCTGTGCTGCATCAAGTTTGCAATCTAAAATCTTGCCATCAGCGCCAACTAATACTGCAACGATGATGGAGTCAACCTGTGCTAAGCCATCTGCCTCGCCTGCATCGGTAGACTTTGCAAGGGAAGTATTAACTGCAAGACCTGTCTTAGCAGCTGTTGCTACTACAGGTGCTTCGGTTGCTGCAGGTGCCTCTGTTGCTGCAGGTGCTTCGGTTGCTACAGGTGCTGCTGTGGGCTCTGTTGTCTCTTCTGTCTTAGTTGTCTTGCCACATCCAACTAACAGTGACATTACCATTACTAAGCTAAGTAACATCGCTAAAATCTTCTTCATAGTGATTTCCTCCATATAATTTAAAATATAGTATCATTTATATTAATTCCGTCATTGACGGAATAAATATACCGCTAGGTATTAGTGTGAAAGCAAAACAATTTTCACACTTCCAAGTTTGTGCCTTCGTCATCCTCGGCACCAACTAACGCAAAGAGCAGGCAAGCCAGGTTAGTATGCCACAAAGGCACTGGCAAAAATCAAAAGGGAATTTACTCCCATAATAATAATATAATTCTTAATTGCCATGAGGAAGGTCGTTGCCTTCTCCTGCTTTCGAAAGAACGTATTGATGTTCTTCTGCACTGGTATGATTGTCACTAAGGACAGCAGGCAAACCGGCGACAATAATCCTGTGACTACCATCACAACCGTTGCAAGATAAGTAAGATAATAGAGTCCTGCAAACAGATACAATGCATTTTTCCCGATATAATATGGCAGGGTATGTCGTTTCACTATAATATCCTTCTCTAAATCACAGATATTGTTCGCAAGCATAATATTTGCTGTTGTGC